>NZ_CAJHBI010000081.1 GCF_904846605.1 Psychrobacter sp. 72-O-c | reverse complement strand
ACCTATGCAGTAAATCCTATTTATGAGCAAGGAACAACCAGTGCTCGGGTGAGACACGTTAAGAAAAGGTCTGAGAGACCTTTTTAGTGATGCAAGGCGAAGCGGTAGCGCAGTTAGTGGTCCGCAGCGCAAATTGAATGTAATTTAGTGACGCCATTGTACAGACTATGATTTGTTATGATGATAACCAGAGTTAAATATGCTTAATAGCTAACAGCTGTAGTAGCTACTGTTCTATCGCTACTGAGGTAAGACTAATTAGTGAAGTACGTAGTTTTAAGCCAAAAGCCTGACTTTTGAGCAGTGTTCAACAAGCAGCCGAGTTAATTATAAGATTAACTTTCAAAACCCCTTGACGCCCAATCAGAACTGCGTATAATACGCCTCTATCGGAACGGCAGCGGGCATTAAATTAAAGCTCGTTGGATTGAAAACTTAGTTAGTAACTTATCAACAAATCAATGATTTATTAATAAGAAACGAAATTAAGAAAAAGATTTAAACAGTTCTTGA
>NZ_CAJHBI010000080.1 GCF_904846605.1 Psychrobacter sp. 72-O-c | reverse complement strand
TCAAGAACTGTTTAAATCTTTTTCTTAATTTCGTTTCTTATTAATAAATCATTGATTTGTTGATAAGTTACTAACTAAGTTTTCAATCCAACGAGCTTTAATTTAATGCCCGCTGCCGTTCCGATAGGGGCGTATTATACGCAGTTCTGATTGGGCGTCAAGGGGTTTTGAAAGTATTTTTATAGTATTCATTAAATCGAAGTTAAAAAAACCACCCTATATTAGGATGGATCTTTTTAGATTAGATAGCTGCTAGGTTTTAGCTTTTAGGACTTACGCAACCAACAACCCAGGCGAGCGCAGCTGCTCGCAGAGGTAGTTATCAAGTAAGCCATGTTTTAATTGATATACCGTTTTCTTTGTTTGCTTAGCAATACGGGTTAAACAGATCCAAACCAATATAGAACAACAAATATGATTGCGTTGAATACGTGCTTTGCGACACTGATTAGACTCTATGCCTGTTAACTGTTTAATCTCTCTATGAAACTGCTCAATCTTCCAGCGTATGGCGCAC
>NZ_CAJHBI010000079.1 GCF_904846605.1 Psychrobacter sp. 72-O-c | reverse complement strand
ATAGTGAGCATGATGTCTTTGGTAGCATACCAGCTATCCATAAGCACGGTTTTAAATGCTAGCTGCTTGTACTCGATACTGTGCTGTAGCATGTCTTTTAAATGGTCAAGCTTGCTCTTACCATCGCAAGCTTTGTTATAAATACGGTAATCAATAACCCAATACTGTCCGGTATGAGGATTAACATAGATGCAGTTTACAAGACCAATGCCTTTAATCAATCGCTTGGCGTTACCACTATACTGGCGATTAACCAGTTCTATCTTATGACTGTGGTCTTTGTCTAATACGGTGTCATCAAAGAGTAGGTAACCATCAGGGTGGGCGATAAGGTCTTGTTTGACTTGCTCCCATACTAGACGTGGTCTTAGCTTGTCATCTCTAAGATAGCGGTTAATACGGTCATGACTGATATTCTCAGGATGATGGTCCGCATAGTTAGTAATGGTGTAGTTTATTTGACTCACCATTAGATATTGGCAATAATCTAGTCGGGTTACTCTGGGCTTTTTCATGACTTTATGCTACTACGTTATTCTCTAGATTAGCAATATCTGTTAGTTTCTGCGTAAGTCCTAA
>NZ_CAJHBI010000078.1 GCF_904846605.1 Psychrobacter sp. 72-O-c | reverse complement strand
TACTCAAATGATTTTCGACAACTCGTATTAAGCAAGATTGCAGCAGGGCAAACGGTACGCCGCGTTGCCCAAGACTTTAATATTAGCACCAAAACAGTCCAAGACTGGAAAAAGGGTGTTCCAAAGAAGCCTTACTATCGAAAACCCACCAAGATTGATGATGAGGCATTAAGACAGGACGTTGCCACCTATCCAGATGCTTATCAATATGAGAGAGCACAGCGTTTTAATTGCACAGCAAGAGGCATAGGTAAAGCGCTCAAGCGTATCAACATCACTCAAAAAAAAGACACTCAAACACCCGAAAGCTGATGAGGAAAAACGGCAACAGTTCAACGATTCATTAGCTCAGTTTGAAGAGCAAAACCGTCCTATCATCTATCTTGATGAAAGCGGTTTTAAGTCTCATGACCACAGGCCCTACGGCTATGCTCAAAAAGGACATCACTGCTTTGGTATCTATAACTGGCAACTAAAAAATCAGACCAATGCCATAGGCGCGATACATAACAATCAGCTCTTTGCTGTTGGTTTATATGACAGCAGTATTGACAGTGGTATCTTTCATAGCTGGGTAGTACAGCTCTTATTACCACA
>NZ_CAJHBI010000077.1 GCF_904846605.1 Psychrobacter sp. 72-O-c | reverse complement strand
AGGAGACGTTGGCGAGCTCTGGGGTTACTCTCGGTCTTCGAGAGTTTGCCAAAGTCATGATCTTTTAGGGTATATGTTGGTATAGTCATAGCTGAATTATACTATATATTATGGGTTTGGTATTAGTCTTTGATAGATTCGTGATTGATATAAATAACGCCTTGCACACGGCAACAGCATGATAATATCTCATCGTCTTCAATCATGGCCAGTGGCTGAAATGGATAATCAACTGGGTGTGAGCTTGCAATGCGGCGTATACGGCAGCTGCCACAATAGCCCTCACGGCATTGATAGTTGACCTCATGACCCGTCCGCAGTAGCCCATCTAGCAGACTCTCATCGTCATGCAAGTAGAACTGCTTTTTACTGGTCATTACCCAAGTCATAATTGATCCTGTCGTGATTAGTCCTGTTATGCGCTACTGGTCTTTGAGTATTATCTTATCAATAGTTCACTACATCTTTATTTGGTGGTGTATCAGAAAGTATGCTGAGGAATTAAAGGAGGGGTGACAGCCGAAGCAAGATGATATATTTGAGGTTATGAAGACACAAATAGATATCAGCTGCCCCGACTGTCACAGTTCCAGTCTAAA
>NZ_CAJHBI010000076.1 GCF_904846605.1 Psychrobacter sp. 72-O-c | reverse complement strand
ATGCCGCGCCCCATGCAGGCATTCCCGATGCCATGATGCCGTGTTTAATCGCCCAAAAATTCTGTTGTGCGCCTGCTTTAGTATCATAACGAGCAACAACTTCGGCCTTGGTAAAATTAGGCGGCTTTGGATATAGATACTCGCTCAGATCTGTTTTTTCTACATCAGGTGCCAGATGACAGCCTGCACACATATCTTTGTAGTCCGCGCCCCCAGAGCTAATCATATCCACTTGTTTTAGATCTGGAACCACAATATCTTGACTGGCATTTTCTATAGAGTTATTACGTGCTGTCTCCAAAAAGCTATACATCATTGGGCTATGCTCTTGGTCTGCTCCTACATTCACCAGACCACTGCTGACAACTGCAAAAACCCCAACGACTGCCACAAGTACGGCAAAAAGCGCACCCAATAAAAATTTCATATGTTCGTCCTACAATTTATTGCTGTCAAAATCAGGCTATTATTCAATAAGGTCAGGTTGAACGAGAATTGTAGTTGAACCTGACCCGTTACCTAGCGAGCGTGACTAGAATTATTTAGACTCACTGTCACTGGTAACGCAATGTTTTTGGTACATTTGTTTCATTTTACCCATGTTAGCCATCATTGATTTCATGGCAGGATCATTCATATCCATCTTGCTATGATCCATTTTTCCCATCATATTCATATGTTTTTCCATCTTTTCACAGTTCATCTGATCTTTCTGCGCATGCATTTCTGGAGAATGTGCCATAGCAGAGGTTGAGACGACTAATGCGACAGCAGTTGCTACGATTGATTTAGATAACCACATATTTAATTCCTATTGATTGAGTTGAAA
>NZ_CAJHBI010000075.1 GCF_904846605.1 Psychrobacter sp. 72-O-c | reverse complement strand
GGTGGTTTTTTATGGCAAATATTTTGAGTTTTATTTGGTGGTGTATCAGAAAGTATGCTGGCATCAGACATAGCCATAATTGATATAAAAGAACACCAAATCAAAGACTTTAAAGTGATTATCAAGCTTTTTAGAGAAACAACAGGTTCTTCTAACGGCTCGACGTAGTCGATGTCTAAGGCGACAATTATTACCTTCTATGCCTACGGTGTGTTGTTTGCCAACCCGTTTATTATCTGATTTAAAGGCGGTTAAGAAACTGTCCCAGTTATCCATGCTAACAGAGCCATAGCTTACTTTGAGGTGCTTGAGGCGAGAACGCAGCCTTCTTGCCGTGGCTAAATCACGTTTGCCCCAAACATAAGCCACAATCTCACTGGTGTCACGGTCATAAGCATAAATAAGCCAGACTTTACGCTTTTTTCGACCCACGTAAGTCCAAAACTCATCAACCTCTAAGCGTTCATAGTAACGCTTCTTAGGAGTAATTTTATACACGGATGAGCCTAAGGTGCTCAGTACTTTGCCAATACTAACCGAGGTAATAACAGCGATGTCTCTGATTCCGCAGCCTCGAGCAGTCATCAGTCGTATTCTATCTTCTATTCTAGAATGACAGCCTTGGTAGGTTAAGGCATGGTCGCCAATGAATTGACGCTGACAGCCCTTACACTGGTAGTTCTGCTTGCCATAGCTTTTTATGCCGTTTTTCTTTAGACTGGAACTGTGACAGTCGGGGCAGCTGATATCTATTTGTGTCTTCATAACCTCAAATATATCATCTTGCTTCGGCTGTCACCCCTCCTTTAATTCCTCAGCATACTTTCTGATACACCACC
>NZ_CAJHBI010000074.1 GCF_904846605.1 Psychrobacter sp. 72-O-c | reverse complement strand
GGTGGTGTTTCAAAAAGTATGCTGGCATTAGACATAACCATAATTGATATAAAAGAACAGCATATTGAACGTTTTAAAGTGATTGTCGAGTTTCTTAGAAAAAGCACAAGTCTTTCTAACTGCTCGCCTCAATCGGTGTCTTAAACGGCAATTATTACCTTCTATGCCAACAGTATATCTTTTACCAATCTGCTTAGGGTCTGCCTTGAAGGCAGTTTTAAAGCTATCCCAGTTGTCCATGCTGATTGAACCATAGCTCACCTTAAGTTTCTTAAGACGAGCTCGAAGCTTTCTGGCCGTGGCTAAATCACGTTTACCCCAAACATGGGCAACAATCTCACCAGTATCACGGTCATAGGCGTAGATTAACCATACCTTCTGCTTCTTGCAACGTACGTATGTCCAGAACTCATCAACTTCTAAACGCGAGTAGTAATGCTGCTTTGGTGAGGTCTTATAGATCGATGAGCCTATGGTGCTTAGTATCTTGCCAATGCTGACAGAGGTGATAGTGGCAATGTCTCTAACACTACAGCCTCGTACTATCATCAGTCGTATCTTATGCTCTATTTTAGAGTGGCAACCCTGATAGGTAATGGCGTGGTCGCCAATGAATTGACGTTTACAGTCTTTGCATTGGTAGTTTTGCTTACCATAGCTTTTTATACCGTTGATCGAAAGACTAGGACTGTGGCAGTCGGGGCAATTAATCTCTATTTGTGTCTTCATAACCTCAAATATAGCATCTTTGCTTTGGCTGGCACCCCTCCTTTATTTACTCAGCATACTTTTTGATACACCACC
>NZ_CAJHBI010000073.1 GCF_904846605.1 Psychrobacter sp. 72-O-c | reverse complement strand
CGTTTTGGGAGGAGCACGAGGACGACTGACCTTGCTGCCAGAGCGCAAACAATATCTAGCGTGGATACAAGACGCGAATCAGTCAGGTGCTAGACTTAATCTTGCCTGTATTGAGGTGGGTATCAGCATACGCACTTATCGGCGCTGGTACCGCGCGGGTCAGGTGAGCTGGGACAAGCGATTAGATGCCATACGCCCAGTACCGAAGAACAAGCTAAGCGCGTCTGAGCAAGCCGCGATCATTGCCGTGTGTAACCTGCCACGCTTTGCAAGCTTGCCGCCCACCCAGATTGTACCGACACTGCTTGATGAGGGGTTGTATTATGGTTCAGAGTCCACTTTTTACCGGGTACTCAAGCAACACCAACAACTCAATCATCGAGGTCGCAGTATTGCCCCTCGAGTATCAAAGGCACCAAAGACCTTCACAGCGACAGGCCCCTGCCAAGTGTTCTGCTGGGACATCACTTATTTGCCAAGCCCTGTTCGCGGGCAGTTTTATTATCTGTACATGATAGAGGATGTCTATAGCCGTAAGATTGTCGGTTGGGAAGTGCATGATCACGAGTCAGGTGTACTGGCAGCCGAACTGCTACAGCGTACGTTAATCAGTGAGCAGTGTCTGCATACAGGCGTGGTACTGCATTCAGACAATGGCGCACCCATGAAAGCACAGACCATGCGTATGAAGGCGTATGAGTTAGGGGTACTCACTTCATATAGCAGACCGAGGGTGAGTAACGATAATCCGTTTGCAGAGTCGCTGTTTAAAACCTGTAAGTATCGCCCTAATTGGCCAACACAAGGCTTTGAAAGCC
>NZ_CAJHBI010000072.1 GCF_904846605.1 Psychrobacter sp. 72-O-c | reverse complement strand
GTACCACGTAATAGAACGCCACAGTTTTCGCCTGCACGACCTTCGTCAAGCAGTTTACGGAACATCTCTACACCAGTACAAGTGGTCTTTTGAGTGTTTTTGATGCCGACGATTTCAATCTCGTCACCGATTTTAACAATGCCTGATTCAACACGGCCTGTTACTACGGTACCACGACCTGAGATTGAGAAGACGTCTTCGATTGGCATTAAGAATGCTTTGTCGATGTCACGCTCAGGCTCTGGGATGTAGGTATCAAGGATGTTTAGTAGTTCAACAATAGCAGGTTCGCCGTAGGGACCTTCGCTGCCTTTTAGGGCTTCGGTGGCTGATCCTTTAACGATTGGGGTGTCATCACCTGGGAAGTCGTAGTCACTAAGAAGTTCGCGAACTTCCATTTCTACTAGCTCAAGCAATTCTTCGTCGTCTACCATGTCGCATTTGTTCATGAATACGACGATGTACGGTACGCCAACCTGACGGGATAGCAGGATGTGCTCACGGGTTTGTGGCATTGGGCCGTCAGTCGCTGATACGACTAAGATTGCGCCGTCCATTTGCGCGGCACCAGTGATCATGTTTTTAACATAATCGGCGTGACCTGGGCAATCAACGTGAGCATAATGACGGGCTTCGGTGTCATATTCTACGTGACTGGTGTTGATGGTGATGCCACGTGCTTTTTCTTCAGGGGCTGAGTCAATAGACGCGTAGTCTTTGGCTTCGCCACCTGAGGTTTTAGCGGCTACTGTTGCGATAGCAGCAGTAAGGGTGGTTTTACCATGGTCAACGTGTCCAATAGTACCGACGTTGACGTGTGGCTTGTTGCGTTCAAACTTGGCCTTTGCCATG
>NZ_CAJHBI010000071.1 GCF_904846605.1 Psychrobacter sp. 72-O-c | reverse complement strand
TAGGGGCTGTATAGAATTGTGGAATAGTTGAAAAAAATAAGCAACGCCTTACACTCTTGTTTACCACAACAAAGAGAAAAGGCGTCACTTATGGCTCGTACCATGCTCACTGATGAACAATGGCAAAAGCTGTCTGATATATTGCGACAAATCAACATATATAACAAGCCCAATCTAAGATTAACCGTTGAAGCGATGTTATACCGCATACGTGTTGGCTGTCCTTGGCGCGACTTACCATCTTGCTTTGGCAAATGGTCTACCGTATATCATCAATACCGCTATTGGCGTAAAACGGGTAAATGGCGGCAACTGATGTCAATAGTAACAGCAGACTATGATAGCGAATGGTTATTTATAGATGGTAGCGTGGTAAAAGCGCATCAACATAGTGCAGGCGCTGCTAGTTGTCATGATGAAGCCATCGGTAAAAGTGTTGCTGGTAATAGTAGTAAGCTGCATTTAATGGTTGATGCTTGCGGTAATCCTGTCCGTGTTGAGCTGACAGGAGGACAGGTACATGATTCTAAAATGGCTAACGCTTTAATTAAAAGTACCATCAAAAAAGAAACTAAGGCGGTTGTAGCAGATAGAGGCTATGACAGTAGCGACATAAGGGATTGTATCTTTGAGGGCTGTGCTGAATCAGTAATACCGGTTAAGTCAAATTCAAAAAGCAATAACGAGACGCTAGATTGGTACTTATATCGCTGTCGCCACTTGGTAGAAAACGCCTTTGCTAGGTTAAAACACTTCAGAGGCATTGCCACACGCTATGATAAACTTAAAGCCAGCTATGAGGCTGCCATAATTCTCGCTTGTGTCTTTATTTGGCTGCCGCTGATTTGAATTCTATACAGCCCCTA
>NZ_CAJHBI010000070.1 GCF_904846605.1 Psychrobacter sp. 72-O-c | reverse complement strand
ATTAGGGCCTGTTGAACATTCATAATTTAAGCCAGATATAAGCGCAAGCTAGCGCCACTGTATTCTCATAACTTTGCTTAAGTTTATCGTATCTGGTGGCTACTGCTCTGAACCGTTTTAAGTGTGCAAACGCATTTTCAACTAAATGGCGTATTTTATACAAGTCCCAGTCCATATGATGGTTATCAGATTTTGTATTCTTCTTTCTAGGAATATTATCGAAACTCCCTGCTTGCTTAATGTGTTCTCTTAGCGTGTCAGAGTCGTAGCCTTTATCGGCACATAAAATATCGGTATTGCTTAAATCTATCTTATCAACTAAATCTGGCGCGACTTTAACATCGTGAGTGGTGCCATCTGATAATATAAAGCTAATCGGGTTACCATGAGCATCGACTGCTAAGTGAATCTTGGTAGCACGACCTGCCACACTTTTACTGATGGCCTGATCCGCTTCATTACCACCACTACTGTGTTGATGCGCTTTGATATGAGTCCCATCTATAAACACCCATTCAAGGTCTGAATCTTTGATTAATAAAGCAAAAAGTTGAATTAACTTATTGCTGCGAAACCAACGCTGATAAGCTTTGTAGACCGTATTAGGCTTGCCAAAGTAAGCGGGCAAATCACGCCAAGGACAGCCAACACGCATACGATAAAGTACCCCTTCAACGGTACGTCTAAGATTTCCTTTGTCATAGATGTTAAGTTCTAGTAGTATAGGTCTTAGTCTTGTCCAATGTTCATCTTTGAGCATAGTGCGAGGCATAGCGAACGGTATCTTTGTTGTGTGAGAACTCAAAGGTTACTGCTTCGCTATTTTTTTTGCCACTAATTTATTGCTGTTATTTCACCAATGTTCAACAGACCCTA
>NZ_CAJHBI010000069.1 GCF_904846605.1 Psychrobacter sp. 72-O-c | reverse complement strand
TATAGTCAGTTCACAATAAAAAAAATACAGCCCATATCATGAAACAGTTTAGGCAGATTATTCTCCATCCAGCCTTGGCGTAGAAATTTAGCTTGTGCCCACTTCTTCTCGATAGGATTTAGATCGGGGCTATAGGGCGGTAGAAATAATAGCCGATGGCCATGTCTATTAAGCAGCTTTTGTACTCGTTTATGGAAACTTGCGTTATCCATTACAATCACGCATTTGGTCTTAAGACTTGGGATTAGTGTGTACTTGCACCAATTATAGAATATGTCACCATTAATATTTTTCTCAAAGTAATCAAGCGCAAATAGCACCTTTTCATACAAAGCACCGATGACATTGGTTCGTTTTTTACCTTGCCAATTGTAACTGTCGATACAAGGAGTTCCAATAGGTGCATAACCATAGGGTCTGATAGTTTCAGCCTCAAAGCCACTTTCATCCATATAAACAATGGGATAGCCTTGCTGCGTAAAGCTATCAAGCTTATTCTGATACACTGCTCTTTTTGTCGGACACGCTTTTGGATGTTCCAAGGTCTTTTTTTTGGCTGATACCTAAACGTTTTAAAGCCGTATAAATACCCGTCTTACTACAATTGAAACGTTGTGCTCGTTCATACAGATAATCGTCTGGATATTGTTCAATGTCTTTTAATAATAGGTCATCGTGTATTTTGCTTGGTGGTTTATCCCGAGTTTGTTTGATACTTGAGTTATTGAGCCAGCGCTGTAAGGTAGTTTTGCTAATGTTATAGAAAGTACAAGCTTGGCGGATGCTCATGTCCTTTTGTTTGATACTTTTAATCACTTGCGCTCGAAAGTCTGCTGAATAGGTCATGTATTCTTCTGCCACTTTGCTTATTTTAAAACGATTGTATCTTATTTATAGAGAACCTACTATA
>NZ_CAJHBI010000068.1 GCF_904846605.1 Psychrobacter sp. 72-O-c | reverse complement strand
TAACCTCAGTTCGGGATAAGCGAAGAAAAAGATAAAAAAAGAAGTCCTAATACGCTAAAGTAAGTTTACCAAGACAAACGACAGCAAAAAGGACTTCTTACATGGATAACCTAACCGAATTATACTGCGACATTGACGACTTTTATCAGCAATTCAAACCGGAGTTTGAAGCAAACCTCATCGCTAATGGACGGCGTCGGTTAAGACCATGCCAGATAAGTGTAGCAGAGATTATGACCGTCTTGATACTGTTTCATCAATTACGCTATCGACAGTTTAAAGCCTTTTACTACCATCATATGCTTGGCATGATGAAGGGAGCGTTTCCAAACCTGCCAAGCTATTCCCGTTTCATTGAACTGATCCCTCGCAGCATTATGCCTTTATGTGCCTACTTGCAAAGTATGATGGGCGACTGTACCGGTATCAGCTACATTGACTCAACCAAGATAGCGGTTTGCCATAATAAGCGTATCTATCGTCACAAGGTCTTTCATGGTATGGCACAAAGAGGCAAAAGCAGCATGGGTTGGTTCTACGGGTTTAAGCTTCACGCTATTATTAATCATAAGGGTGAACTATTAGCAGTCAAAGTGACCGCTGGTAATACTGATGATAGAGCGCCTGTCAAAGAGATGACCAAGCCCCTATTTGGCAAGCTGTTTGGTGATAGAGGCTATATCAGTAAAGCCTTAAATGACTGGTTATCGCAAAACAGCGATACAACCCTCATCACCAAGCTACGCAAGAATATGAAGGAGCAAGTGCTTGATCCTGTTGATAAGACTTTACTCAACCACCGCTCTTTGGTTGAGACGGTGTTTGATGAGTTGAAAAATCTGTGCCAAATTGAGCACTCTCGCCATCGCAGTGTGACTGGGTTTATCACCAATCTGTTGTCAGGACTGATAGCTTATTGTTGGTTTCCCTACAAACCAACCCTCAAAAATGTGGCTGGCTTTAAAGAAGTTGGGGAAATATGAAT
>NZ_CAJHBI010000067.1 GCF_904846605.1 Psychrobacter sp. 72-O-c | reverse complement strand
TAGTTTAAACTATGAAAACACTCAAGCTACGTATCAAAGATAAGCACGCCAATCAGTTAAATAAGCTGTCTGGCGCGGTGAATTTTGTGTGGAACTATGTGAATGATTTGAGTTTTAAGCACTTGCAACGCACCGGGCATTTCTTTTCAGCATACGATATAGCAGCTTATACCAAAGGCAGCGGTGAATTTCTAAATCTGCACAGCCAAACCCTTCAAGCGATCACTGAAACCCATGCCAAAAGCCGCAAGCAATTTAAGAAAGCAAAACTGAATTGGCGCACTAACAACCCTAAAGCCAAGCGTAAAAGCTTAGGCTGGATTCCTTTCAAAAAATCGGCCATCAAGTATTTAGGTGTCAAGAAGGCGGGTAAGAAAAGCCTTAAATCCACTATTCAATTCAGTCTTGCCAAAGGTAGAAATCTGACTATTGATGTGTGGGATAGCTACAATTTAGCCCTCTACACCATCAATACTTGTGAATTAGTACAAGACAGTCGTGGTCTTTGGTATGCGTGTGTGACGGTTAAAGAGCATTCAAATATTGAGTGTGGTTATGGTGAAACTGGCATCGACTTAGGATGCAAGGATTCAGCGACGACAAGCGACGGTGATACCTTAGTAACCAAATTAACCCATAAATACGCATCAAAACTAGGCATCGCTCAACGCGCTAAGAATAAAAAGAGGGTCAAGGCCATTCATGCCAAGATCAAAAACACCCGCCAACACCTGATCCATGCTTTTACCAGTAAACTCGTCAAAGATAATAACGTAATCATCGTTGGTAAGCTTCAATCAAAATCATTCACCTCAACCAAACTAGCCAAATCCGTCTATGACGCAAGTTGGTTTGAAGTAAAACGGCAACTGACTTACAAATGCGAGAACGCAGGTTGCCAATACTTAGAAGTGAATGAAAGCTACACCACCCAAACCTGTTCGTGCTGCGGCTCACGCCAAAACAGTCCGAAAGGTAGGACAGATTTGAGAATAAGAGAATGGCTTTGCGAGTGCGGTGTCACTCATCAACGCGACGTTAATGCGGCAAAAAACATTCTCGCGCTCGGGCTTGAGCGTCTAGC
>NZ_CAJHBI010000066.1 GCF_904846605.1 Psychrobacter sp. 72-O-c | reverse complement strand
CTAGGTTAAAACACTTCAGAGGCATTGCCACACGCTATGATAAACTTAAAGCCAGCTATGAGGCTGCCATAATTCTCGCTTGTGTCTTTATTTGGCTGCCGCTGATTTGAATTCTATACAGCCCCTATGTTAGAGATACTATTATTAGCATTAGCATTAGCAGCCGATGCATTTGCAGCATCAATTGGTCTTGGCTCGACCCATAGAAATGATGCCAAGCCTCAGTTTATAAAAATTGCATGACTCGTTGGTGTATATTTCGAGGTTGCTCAGGGTTTAATGCCGCTGATCGGTTACGAGCTTGGCTCTACCATGTTGGGTTGGTTTGCTGAAGAGGCTGCTTGGATCGCTTTTGTCATACTGGTAGCGCTTGGCATCAAATCCCAATATAGACAACATCCCCTAAGTAAAATACCAAATAAAAAAAGGTTGCTAACACTGTATACAACATAGTGCTAGTAACCTTTTTACTACTATCAAAATTAAGTCGCTACCGACGTCTATCTACAAAATTAATACTTGTATCATCCCATTCGCAAAGTAATCACTATCTAAGATATTACGAGCCAGCCTATAAGAATAAAATTTCTCTAGCATTATAGTCACCAGAAATAACTAGAGTTTTGGACAGGAATAAACGACTGTAAACAATCTAAGTTAGATTAGATTAGGTTCAGTTTTTGAGTTGATGCCTATGGCTTTGATAGCTTAAGTCAGTTTATCTAGGGCGTACGCAATCAGGTATGTTTGTTTAGGTAGACATGGGGCAGTTGGCAATGGATGCCTACAAAGTAGGCTGGCTTGTCGATCCCGGGCAGCTGCTTCATCTCAATGCTTGTGAATTAACTTATTTACGCCTACTATAAATGTATCAACGACTAACGATGGTTTTTTGGTGTGGCTAAAAAAAGTACTTAGATAATTGAAAAGTGAGCTATGCTGAAGAAACCGTAGAGATATTTTTGGTAAACTAACGACTCGCCAAGGAGTTTACCATGACCAAGAAAATGCAGAGCTATAGTACTGAATTCAAAGTAGAGGCTGTCAAAAAAATAGCAGATAATAACGGCAACTTGAGTGCAACTGAGCTATGCTGAAGAAACCGTAGAGGTAAACTTGGTAAACTAACGACTCAATGAGGAGTTTACCATGACCAAGAAAATCAGAACTTATAGCACAGAATTTAAAGCAGAAGCCGTTAAGAAGATA
>NZ_CAJHBI010000065.1 GCF_904846605.1 Psychrobacter sp. 72-O-c | reverse complement strand
TGAGCTATGCTGAAGAAACCGTAGAGGTAAACTTGGTAAACTAACGACTCAATGAGGAGTTTACCATGACCAAGAAAATCAGAACTTATAGCACAGAATTTAAAGCAGAAGCCGTTAAGAAGATAGCGGATAACAACGGTAATGTTTCAGCCACTGCAAAGCAACTTGGCATAGCGATGCAAACCTTATCAAACTGGCAGAATAAAGCCAATCAGGGCAAGCTTATGGGCACTGAGCAATATGATCCTGATCTTATGAGTGCTCTTGAAGAGGTGAAACGTCTAAAGCGCCAGCTGAAAGTGGCCGAGGAGGAGCGTGAGATACTAAAAAAGGCGACCGCGTACTTTGCAAAGCACAGCTCGTGAAGTACGCGTTTATTCAAGACAACCAGCCCCTCTTTAGCATTACCACTATGTGCCGTGTATTAAGCGTCAAGCCATCAAGCTACTACGACTGGATGAGCCGCGGTCTCAGTGACCAGCAGATACGTCGCAACCAGTGTGAGCTACTGGTACGCGCCGCTCATACTGAGACTAAGCAGCGTTATGGTGTTGAGCGTTTGCAAGCGCACCTAAGCGAGCAAGGTCATCATATCAGCCCATACATGGTCAGGAGTATTAAAGAGGAACATGACATAAAGTGCCGTCGTCATAAACGCTTTAAAATTACTACCGACTCCAATCACAACAAGCTGGTCTATCCAAACGTGCTGGATCAGAAGTTTGACGCTAAGCGTCCTAATGAGTCTTGGGTCAGCGACATCACCTATATCTGGACTACCGAGGGCTGGCTGTATCTAGCAGGGGTTAAAGATCTTTATACCAAGGAGCTGGTCGGCTATGCCATCAATAAGCGCATGACCGCTGATTTAGTCTGTAAAGCATTGAATATGGCAATTAAAAATAAGAGACCCAGCCAAGGGCTGATTGTGCACTCTGACAGAGGCAGTCAGTACTGTAGTCATGCCTATCACAAGATTATCAAGCAGCATCAGTTTATAGGCTCAATGAGCGCTAAAGGTAACTGCTTTGACAATGCGCCGATAGAGAGTTTCTGGGGCATATTGAAGAATGAGTTGGTGTATCACCAAGACTATAGAACAAGGTTCGATGCCATTAGCGATATCATTGGATATATCGAGCTGTACTACAACCAGACTAGAATTCAAAAGGGCTTGGGCTATAAATCGCCAAGACAGATGTGGTTTGACTTTTATCGTCACGCTGCGTAATTATAATCTCCCAAGTTTATGTGTACGGGATTGACAGCAGGGGTCA
>NZ_CAJHBI010000064.1 GCF_904846605.1 Psychrobacter sp. 72-O-c | reverse complement strand
GCTGATATATAACGTAAATATTAGTTAGTGTATTATCTGTAACCGTTGAATAGTGGGTCATTGACGCTTTGATGACTGCGGGCGTTGGCATATACAGAGGTTTCGAATCTCTCCGTCTCCTCCAAATTAGAAAATAAAAAAAGCCCCAATCAATTAATGACTGGGGCTTTTTTTATGGCTTTTTTTTCACTTCAAGATTAAATGTTGACATTACTGTCATCTCGCAAGCCTATCTTTAAACTCGATTTTTTTTCCATCAATGAGCGTAAGGGTGGCGTCATTAATTTCAACCGTTACGTCTTGAGTGTTTCTAATAGCGCGCATGACGTTGATGTCTTCGATACTAGTCTCAATCACTATTTTACCTGACTGTTCAGGCGTAATAGGTGGTGTAAACTGCGTCAGCGGTACATTAAAGCCTTTGCCTTGAGTTAGCTTGGCATCTTTCATCAGTAGCGACCCCTTAAAGCTCTTAATGGGTACTGAGCCATGATTGGACAGCATGAACTGTAGCTTAACTTGGTTTAGGCTATCGCTATCGCTAGTTTTGACTGGCAGTAGGGCGATAGGATAAGTCTGGGCAGTGATAACACCGGTTTGTTTGCTGGCGACGATGGGGCTTTTTTTACCCGTTGGATTGTTAGGATGCAAGCGTTCATATTCACGCTGCTGCACTAAGGCTTGCTTAATAGTTGTACGCGGCATTGCCCCTGATTGATAAGCTTCACTGAGCTTCATCCGTAGCATATAGCGGCTAAGGAGCTCCCTATCACTTTCAGGTAATTGCTCAAAAGTACCACCCAGCTCTTTTTGCCATTGGTTGGAGTCGGTGGGAATAGTTTGCTGACTGGGATCAGTTTGCGGCATTGAGCAGCCAGTGATAACCGGCACTGTGCCAAGCGCTAGCAGTAGTAACAGAACATTACCTGTGCGCTGAGGCGGGTGGCCTGATACTGAGTGGAATGATGTCGCACATCGATGTATGAGCGTATGATTATCACCAGCTACCATGCCAAGACACTCTTTTAAACAAGCTATCATTATCTCTCTCCTTGTAAACTCTCACGGCCAGTCTTTTATTATAAGTTTTTATGACTAGGGTATGTTTGATACTCGACCATGACTCAAATATAGACTGTTTGTAGATGCTCAACACGCCTAGATCAAAATTTTTTTATTGTATTTGACAAGGTCATAAACAAGCCACGTGAGGTATACGCTGTGGCTAAGCCTGTAAGCAGAGCATTAACTTTAATATACCGTTTTTATGGGACTAGTGCGCTTAATCATTGCTAAATATTGTGTTAAATTTTGCAAGACATGAGCTAAAATTTTATAAGGTGTGACTGAAAAAAAGGGAGGTTTTAGAGGTGAGGCCAGTTCAAAGAAAACATTAGTATCCGAAAATAAAGTAATAATCAGAATAAGAAGTAAGGAAAGGGATTGGAGATGACAAATATGTCAGGGTTAAGTACTAGTAAGTAAGCTTAACCCTCACGTATTTTTTTATCAGTGCTTCTTTTATGAGTAATATCTCATATCAGTGATGCTGTTAATGACAGCGAGAAAATATCTTCAGCGCTAATCGTTATTTTGCAGCTCAGATAATGGATGGGTAATACTATTATTATGCGTGACCACAATAGCCTCATCTATAATATGCTGACTGACACCGCGCTTACGTAGCGTCTCAATGAACACCTCATCGTGCGCTAACGTATAGTCTTG
>NZ_CAJHBI010000063.1 GCF_904846605.1 Psychrobacter sp. 72-O-c | reverse complement strand
AACCATCGAGCCGTACTACAACCAGACTAGAATTCAAAAGGGCTTGGGCTATAAATCGCCAAGACAGATGTGGTTTGACTTTTATCGTCACGCTGCGTAATTATAATCTCCCAAGTTTATGTGTACGGGATTGACAGCAGGGGTCAAACTGCTCGGCAGTTGGGAATAGCGATGCAAACGTTATCCAATTGGCAGAACAAAACCAATCAAGGTAAGCTTGTCAGCACATAACAATATGATCCTGAACTTATGGCAGCTCTTGAAGAAATCAAGCAACTCAAACGGCAATTAAAAATAGCTGAAGAGGAACGAGAGATATTAAAAAAGGCCACAGCGTACTTCGCGAAGCACAGCTCGTAAAGTACGCCTTTATTGAAGCCAACCAGCAAGTATTTAGTATTACTCGGATGTGTCGTGTACTGGACGTTAAGCCATCAAGCTACTATGACTGGGTGAGCCGCGGTCTCAGTGAGCAGCAAATACATCGTAATCAAAGTGAATTACTGGTCAGAGTGGCTCATGATGAGACCAAACAGCGCTATGGTCAGAAGCCTTAAAGAAGAACACGGCATTGCTTGTCGTCGCCACAAGCGCTTTAAAATTACCACCAACTCAAATCACAATAAGCTTACCTATCCAAAATTGCTCAATCAGAAGTTCGATGCCAATCGTCCTAATCTTGCGAAGCAGTGCTTCTCAGGGTTAGTGATATCACCTACATATGGACGCGCGAGGGCTGGCTGTACTTAGCAGGGGTTAAAGATCTTTATACTAAAGAGTTTGTCGGCTATGCCATTAATAAGCGTATGACGGCTGATTTAGTTTGCCGTGCATTGAATATGGCTATTAAGAACAAAAGACCAAGCAGGAACTTGACCGTCCACTCTGACAGAGGCAGTCAGTACTGTAGTCATGATTATCACAAGATCATCAAAAAGCATAAGTTTAAGGGCTCAATGAGCGGCAAAGGTAACTGCTTCGACAACGCACCAATAGAGAGTTTCTGGGGCGTATTGAAGAACGAGCTAGTGTATCACCAAGTTTATCAAACAAGAATTGAAGCTATCAGCGATATCATTAAGTATATTGAGCTGGATTATAACCAGACTAGAATTCAAAAGGGCTTGGGCTATAAAACACCAAGACAGATGTGGTTTGACTTTTACCGTCAGGCTGCTTGATTAAAATCTCCCAAGTTTGTTTGTACGGATTTGACGGCAGGGGTCAAACCCAGCAATGATATGAAGGTCACTGCTGAGCTGGAGGAAAATAATAACTATATTAGGTTGACTTATCAGGCCTTATTTATCAGCCATAGCAAGGTAGATGCCACGGTCCGATGCATCATCAACATATTTTGAATCGCGCCATGTCGTATAAGCATAGACACCACTGTATGGGCTAATACTGTTCTGACGGAAGTCAGAAATCCAGTCTTTACCATCAAATATTTGGATATGGCCATGCGGACGCTTTGATGAGCGATCATAGACGATAACGTCACCTACTTGGGTCGGCATATCATTGCTGATTTTGCTGAAACCTGCTTTATCAAGTGTGCCACGAGTAGCATACTGATAGGCTGAAGGGTTCGGTGTAAAGTCGTAACCTGCAGATTGTAACGCTTTACGTACATAACGGGCACAATATCCAGAGCTGCCAGATAGAGCAACTCGTGAGGCGCGAGCAGCAGCCATAGCGGGTGCTGAATTACTGTCGGGAACCGTATTAGCTTTTTGTTGTTGTTTTTCAGTATATAACCGGCTGTTCAGCGATGAAAGCTGATTCTCTTTTTGCTGAGCCTGCGCACTTAGATTGCTAATTGCTTGACTGATTTCGTCATTATTTGAGACAGACGCACCATTATTGGTGCTATAAGTATTTCTGGTAGAACCGTAGCTCGAAGCTGGAGTAATACTCCTAGTAGAGCTAGAGGCAGCAGAGATATTAGTAATAGTATTTGTTTGAGAAGTCGTTACGGCAGCACCACTCGTTTGTGCTATGCCCATGCCCAGTACTGAAAAAATCAATAAAGCCTGTTTCATAAATTTACTACCTAGGGTTAATACATAATGTTCTGTCATCAATAACAGAGCAGTTAATTAAATTTCAATAACTTAAGTATATATACATCGTAGTGATCAATACTTGTGCTACAAATTCATTATCTAAAGAGCAATTAGTGTCGCTGGCAGCCTTGTGAAAGTCTTATGAAGCTATTGAAAATCAAGCTGTTAGCCAAAACACAAAGCCGACTTTAGCATAGGCTGTAAAACATGTCACCACTAATAAAAGTCTCAAAAACACCCTTTTTATGCTGATAAAATACTAAAAAAATTCTATTTTACAATGTAAGTTTGTGTAATTTTTATTAGGTCTAGCTGACCAACTTGAAGTGTTTTTTATTATTTTATAAGCAAAAAAAACGTCTAATTGTCAGATCCATGATTCGGATCTGACAATTAGACGTTTTTTTATTGGATGAATCAATTATCGTATATAGGGTTTGATCAATCGTTATAATTATAGAATAATTTATAGTGTGAATATAAATTTTAATTCCTTACTGACTTATGTAATATTACGTAATTGTTGCGATACATCGTGTATTTCCTTGTATTAATTTATTAGCAGTTAGCTACTTTGAAGGTAAATAGTCGATAAAGCAGGTTACATTGTCATCAAAAGTTACAAATTCAAAGTTATTTTTGGCTTTTAAAGTCTCAGTAGCTAATGAATTAATTGATAAATAGTTATTTTTATAAGCAATAGAACAGTCTTATACCTTTCTCATTTGCTCTTAACGCTAACACTATAGTCAAACCCCAATACTAACGATGTCAGCTAAGTAAAATGCTAAGTACAGAAAAATCTGCTAACCTATGTAAAATATAGAGCTAGCAGCTTTCTTACTACTATTAAAATCGAATCACTATTGATATTAATTTATAAATTCAATATTCATACCACCACATTAATCAGGTAATCAGGTAATCAGGTAATCAGTATCTAAAGAATTATAAGCTAACCTATAAAGTAAACATTTCCCCCTATGGCAGGATAGTTGTCACCCCTAAAAGATTAATCCAAATGGGGGCATCAAGGACTCATCATGCCACGCTATAGTGAAGAACGTAAACAGGCGATACTAAACAAACTACAACCACCCTTGAACCTATCCATCGCCGAAGTCTCAAGAAATGGAGGCAT
>NZ_CAJHBI010000062.1 GCF_904846605.1 Psychrobacter sp. 72-O-c | reverse complement strand
TGGATATGCTTAACCAGACTCGCCAGACAAACAAGGCAAACGGTGTATCGATTAAAACATGGCTTACTTGATAACTACCTTTGCGAGCAGTTACGCTCGCCTAGGCTGAAGGTTGCGTAAGTCCTAAATGTAAGAAAGCGCGTAAGAAAACAGACCAATAAGTAATTTAGCAAACAAACACCGCAACTAAAAGAAAATTTCTAAAACCTTTGTTTGATATTTTTGGAGTCTCTTACGATTTTCCATCAACAATATTTCAAGGTAAACATGCTTTGATTGTAGTGATATCCATGTTTATTTTAGCAAACTTGCGCTTTTTGCTGAATGCCCTTATGTTAGTATCACACAGCAATTAGAAAAACTACATTAGTGCTAATTTTTAATGATTATTTTTTATTATATTTGTTATTTAACTTTTCAACTCTCACATTTTTCAATTTTCACCTTTAGTAAGGAACGTCCATGACAACTGCTAACCCTACTCCTCGTCACGAAAAACTTATTATTTTAGGCTCAGGCCCTGCTGGCTATTCGGCAGCGGTCTATGCTGCTCGTGCTAACTTAAAGCCTGTTATGGTCACCGGTTTGGAAGTGGGCGGACAGCTCACCACAACTACCGAAGTCGATAACTGGCCGGGCGATGCTTATGACTTAACCGGTCCTGCACTGATGGATCGTATGAAAGCCCATGCCGAACGCTTTGGTACTGAATTGGTCTATGACCACGTTAACACCGTTGATCTTAGCGAACGTCCTTTTAAATTAGAGGGCAACAACGGCAGCTACACTTGCGATGCCCTAATTATCTCAACGGGCGCCTCTGCCCAGTATCTAGGGTTAGAGTCAGAAACAAAATTTAAAGGCTTGGGCGTTTCAGCTTGTGCTACTTGTGACGGTTTCTTTTACAAAGACCAAAAAGTCGCGGTCATCGGCGGTGGTAATACCGCAGTCGAAGAAGCTTTGTATCTGTCTAACATTGCTGCCGAAGTGACTTTAGTCCATCGCCGCGATAGCTTACGCTCTGAGAAAATCCTGCAAGATAAACTGTTCGAAAAAGCCAAAAACGGCAACGTTAAAATCGAATGGAATCACAGTGTTGAAGAAGTGGTCGGCGATGATATGGGCGTCAATGGCGTGGTGATTAAGTCTACTGTCGATGGCAGCACCAAGAAGTTAGACGTCTTTGGTATGTTCGTTGCGATTGGTCACAAGCCCAATACTGACCTATTTGACGGTCAATTAGATATGAAAGATGGCTATATTATTGTTAATAGCGGACTTAATGGCAATGCAACCCAGACTAGTATTGAAGGCGTATTTGCTGCTGGTGACGTGGCAGACCATGTTTATCGTCAAGCCATTACCTCAGCGGGAACCGGCTGTATGGCTGCACTTGATGCCGAAAAGTATCTAGATGCCATAGGTGAAACCCATGCTCAAGACCATACTTACGCTTCTACCTTGACTGCTGACACAGAGGCTTAAGTGAGCCATTCTGATCAAGCCGCTCATAACACAGCGGCGCGAACGGCTATTAGTGACTCTGTTACGCGTCCTCTTGAAGCCGCGTATATAACGCCTGAGACCTTAAAAAGTCTTGGGCGTTATGATTTCCCAAACCCTGCTAACGTCGACCCTGATGGTGTCGGCGTGGTGGCGGTAGGCGGTGACCTAGCTCCTGAAACCTTAATTTCTGCCTACGCTCAAGGGCTATTCCCCTGGTTCAATGAAGATGAACCTATCGCTTGGTGGTGCCCTGAGCCGCGCTGCGTGATGGTGCCGACTGACTATCAGCCGAGCAAGTCTCTACGTCGCCAAGCAAAGCGTGAGCGTTGGCAATTAACGGTCAATCAAGCGTTTGATGAGGTTATACACGCCTGTAGTTTACCGCGTAGTGATGGGTTGGCTGAAGGCGAGCACACTTGGATTCACGATGAGATGATCGACGCTTATACCGAGCTACATGCTCACGGCTTTGCTCATAGCATTGAGGTTTGGGATGACCAGCAACAGCTGATTGGCGGTCTATACGGGCTAAAAATAGGTGGCATCTATTTTGGTGAATCCATGTTTCACCGTGCATCAAACGCCTCAAAACTGGCATTTTGGGGGCTGATGCGCTTATGTGCACAGAGTAATGTGGCACTGGTAGACTGTCAGCTGCCGAATGAGCATTTGATGAGCTTAGGTGCGGAAACCTTACCACGCGCTGATTTCCTCATCCAATTAGATACCTTGATTGGCAGTCGCTCAGTAACATGGCAACCTGACTCTCATCAAGCATTGGCAGTTGCTATGCTAGAATCCCCAGCGCCATGGCAAATACAAAAAAACGAGTCTTAAAATGAGCAATCATTGCTCTAATTTATCGTTTTAATTCTCAATTTTTTATTGAATATTAACTTGTTCTTTATGATCACAAGGTTATGCTATGGCACCTGATAATTCATTCTTGCTCATTGGAACACTAGCCACACAGGCCAATACCACCAAAGATACCGTTCGTCATTATGATCAATTAGGACTACTAAAATCTCGCAAACGCCAAGCAGGATCCCGTTTATATACCGAATTTCACCCAGAGTGTATCGAGCGCATTGAGCTGATCAAAAGTGCACAAGCTATTGGCTTTAATCTCAATGAAGTTAAAAACTGCCTCAATGACTATTACGATGGCACTCTAGATATCGATAAACAAATAAGTATTATTTCTGAAAAGCTCGCTCAAACGAAACGCCAACAAGTGAATCTTATCAACGTCATTAACGAACTTAATGCTCGCCGTGCAGTATTAGAAGACATGAAATCAGATAATACTAACATTCTTTCTAAAGGTGAGTGGGATGAACGATTAATGGAGCAGCTTCTGGATGAGACCAACTCTGTATAACAATCTTTTATGACGTAACGGTGGTTAAAATTCGCGCTGCATAATTAATGCATCAATAGCTGGCTGATGTGGCAATTGGTAATAGCCTTTGCGGCGATGGATAATCGTAAATTCCTGCTGTTCATACAATGCAATCGCTGGCGCATTGTCCGCGCGTACTTCTAATAATAGACTATCAACTTCGCAAGCTTGCAATTCTTCATTTAACGTAACAAATAATTGTGAGGCAATACCCTGCCGTTGATACTTAGGGTGGGTACCGATTCGCAATATCTCTGCTTGCTCAAAGACCACTTGATACAGACAATATCCTAAAATATCGTCATTGATCGAATGGGTAGCGGTCATTAACTTCATACTATTTTGTGCAAGTAAGTCAGTAAGTGCCTGATAAGTCCACACATCATGTGGCTGAATGACAGCTTCAATAGCAGCGACCGCTTGAATGGTTGTCGTACGTACAGCTAATTCCGTAGTTAGTGCTTCTATAATGAGCATCATTTTTCTCTTTATTCAGCTTTATCGTGCTTAATTCACACTCAGTATGACTTACGATTTTAAATCGACTCTATTATTTTAATATAAATAAACCTTACTTATTCATTAATTTTAACTCATAAAAAAAGCCGCCCTCAATAAAGAGAACGGCTTTTTAGTCAAACACTTAAGTACTGCAATCAGTAACTAAGTATTAGTCCTTAACAGTAGCAACAACACCAGCGCCTACTGTACGGCCGCCTTCACGAATAGCGAAGCGAAGACCTTTGTCCATAGCGATTGGGTGGATAAGCTCTACGCCCATCTCAACGTTATCACCAGGCATAACCATTTCAGTACCGT
>NZ_CAJHBI010000061.1 GCF_904846605.1 Psychrobacter sp. 72-O-c | reverse complement strand
GCACACTTAAAACGGTTCAGAGCAGTAGCCACCAGATACGATAAACTTAAGCAAAGTTATGAGAATACAGTGGCGCTAGCTTGCGCTTATATCTGGCTTAAATTATGAATGTTCAACAGGCCCTAATGTTCTTCAACTGTGAAGTATACATTATCAAAAATAGACGTCAGTAAAAAAAATGTTAACTTATATCGTAAAAAGTATCTCACATGTAACGGTCCTAACGTGAACATTACTAAAATAAAAAAATAGCAGACAATCCTAAAGATCATCTGCTATCACTTATTTTTCAGCTAATATTAAATAAAACAACAATTGACTGTAGTCAACTTATGGCAGCTAATTTATAGAGCCCAGTTTTAGAACAAAATACGTAAGCGAATGGTCTCTTCGACATCTTTGAGCTGATCGAGAGCAGCGTCGGAGTCGTGATAATCAACGTCCATCATCAAGTAACCCACATCACCTTCAGTCATCAAACTTTGCGCTAGGATATTGATATGCGCCTCAGCGAACAGACGGTTAACCTGTGACAATACGCCCGGTACGTTTTTGTGAATATGTAACAGACGATGGGTACCTTCTTTAAACGGAATAGAAACCTCTGGGAAGTTCACCGCAGTGATAGTATCGCCTTGATCAGAATATCTGACGAATTTTTCTGCTACTTCAAATCCGATATTAGCCTGTGCTTCTTGGGTTGAGCCACCGATATGCGGAGTCAAAATAACATTATCAAATTTACGCAGCGGTGATTCAAACTCTTGATCCGCAGATTTTGGCTCTTTAGGGAACACATCAATCGCAGCGCCTAAGACTTTACCAGACTCAAGCACAGCTGCTAGATCATCAATCTCAACGCACGTACCGCGTGCGGCGTTAATAAAGTAGCTGCCTTCTTTCATTTGCGCAAACTGCTCCGCTTTCATCATGTAACGAGTACTTGCCACATCAGGAACATGCAAGGTGACGATATCTGCTTGCGACAATAGCTCATTTAAGCTACCGACTTGATGGGCGTTACCCAAGGGTAGCTTGGTCACTACATCATGATAGATTACTTTCATACCGAAGCTTTCAGCCAACACTGATAACTGTGAGCCAATAGAACCATAACCGACGATACCGATAGTCTTACCGCGCACTTCATGAGCGTTTTTGGCAGACTTACCCCAGCCACCGCGATGGACAGTAGCATTCTTTTCAGGAATACCACGATATAGCATGATGGCTTCGGCCAGTACCAGCTCAGCGACCGAACGGGTATTCGAAAACGGGGCATTGAAGACCGGAATACCGAACTCACGAGCGGCATCAAGGTCAACTTGATTGGTGCCGATACAAAAGCAGCCAATACCAATAAGCTTGTCCGCGTGTTCGAGTACTTCACGGGTCAGCTGGGTACGCGAGCGAATACCGATAAAGTGAGCGTCTTTAATCTTTTCGATTAGCTCATCTTGATCTAGCGCATGACTGAGGTTTTCGATGTTTTTATAGCCCGCATCTTGCAATATTTTTAGGGCGTTTTCGTGTAAACCCTCAAGCAATAAAAACCGGATTTTATCTTTTTGTAATGATAATGCCATTGAAACCTGCCCTATAACTATTTAATAAATAGTTTGCTATGAGTGAAATTGAACATGGAGCGAAAACTATCCGATTATCTTACACAAAATTAAGCGCCGTTGTTAGAGCACCAGCCTAAATAAATAGTTACTATTTTATACTATGATAACCCGCTTGCCGATCGTCCGCTGCCAGATATATGCTAGCGGTGTGATAATATTCACGTTAAACTACTTTATAATAAAAATGGCCATTATAAATATCCGTTATAAATTCCAGTTGTGAATATCAATGTTCAAAATCAGCTACAAAGAATAGCGGCCCTTCAGTATGTTTTACTATTTATTTACTTAGTATTTGTTTATTAGCTCTTTACGAAAACAATAACTCCGTTATCTATAAGCCATCTCTATATATCGTTTCAAATTAAAAATCGAGACTGTTATGATCGTACCAAAAACCACGACCGGACCAGAAGCCATGACCGCATCAGACACACCTGTCGCTAATACCAACATTCATACCGCCGCCGTTCAAGCCATTCTTGATAGCCTAGTTCATCAACAACAATTTGATGCCACTCAAATCAAAACGGATACCGAAAGCTTAGAACACTGGGGCAAAGACTGGACCAAACATTTTGCCCCTGCCCCTGCTGCTATTGTCTTCCCAAAAACCACTGAGCAAGTGCAAGCCATTGTCCTACTAGCAAATGAGCACAATGTGGTACTTACCCCAAGTGGCGGACGGACGGGTCTGTCTGCTGGCGCAGTCGCAGCAAATGGCGAGATTGTAGTCAGCATGGATAAAATGAACCACATAGGGAAGTTTTATCTCGCTGATAGGCTGGTAGAGATTGAAGCGGGTGTGGTCACCCAGCAACTTCAACAGTTCGCTGAGTCCAAAGACTTATACTATCCGGTCGATTTTGCCTCAGCAGGCTCGAGCCAAATGGGCGGCAATATCGGTACCAATGCGGGCGGTATTAAAGTTATTCGTTACGGCATGACCCGCCAATGGATTATGGGGCTGACCGTTGTTACCGGTAAAGGTGATATCTTGCACCTCAACCGCGGCATGGTCAAAAATGCTACCGGTTATGATTTGCGTCAGCTGTTTATTGGTAGTGAAGGTACATTAGGTTTAGTCACCCATGCACAAATTAAACTTGAACGTCCGCCGCAAGCCTTGACGGTGATGGTACTGGGAATGGACGAGTTCACCGATGTCATGAACGTGCTGTCTGCCTTTCAAGCGCAAATTGACCTAACTGCTTTTGAGTTCTTTGACAGTGTGGCTATTGATAAGCTAATGGCGCATGGACAAGTACAAGAACCATTCGAATCGCGCACCAAGTTTTATACCCTACTTGAGTTTGAAACGCCGTATGAGCCGATTATGGACAAGGCAATGGCGATATTTGAACACTGTATGGAACAAGGCTGGGTGATCGATGGCGTTATGAGCCAAAGCATGGCTCAAGCTGCAGAGCTATGGAAGCTACGCGAATATATTTCGGAAACCATCTCAGTATTCACCCCTTATAAGAACGATGTGTCGGTACTAATCAGCCATGTCCCTGACTTTATCGATGAGATTGATCATATCGTCAGTAGTAATTACCCTGACTTTGAGGTCTGTTGGTTCGGTCATATCGGTGATGGCAATTTGCATTTAAATATTCTAAAACCTGAGAATATGAGTAAAGATGACTTCTTTACTGAATGTCAGGTCGTAAATAAATACGTGTTTGAAACCGTACAAAAATATGGTGGCTCAGTCTCTGCCGAACATGGTGTTGGCATGACCAAGAAGCCCTATCTACATTACAGCCGCAGCGCGACTGAGATTGATTATCTCAAAGACATTAAAAAAGTTTTTGACCCTAATAATATTATGAACCGCGGTAAGATTTTTGATATGTAGATAGAGTATTCTGGGAAAATTGCATAAAAAATGACGCTAAGTGTCAAAACTTGGCGTCATTTTTATGGTGTTCTTTTTATAATGTTATTTTTATACGAGAATTCAGAGGCTGAAAATACTAAGTAACCTCAGTTCGGGATAAGCGAAGAAAAAGATAAAAAAAGAAGTCCTAATACGCTAAAGTAAGTTTACCAAGACAAACGACAGCAAAAAGGACTTCTTACATGGATAACCTAACCGAATTATACT
>NZ_CAJHBI010000060.1 GCF_904846605.1 Psychrobacter sp. 72-O-c | reverse complement strand
GAGAGCTATGAGTCTATTGTTGATGCGGCTTGCTGTGCTTGGAATAAGTTGCTTGAGCAGCCAGAGAGGGTTCGCTCCTTGACTACTCGAACTTGGGCACAACTTTAATTATTGGGATTGGTATAACTATGAATTTACAGCCTCATCAGATGATAAGTCAGCAGCTAACGATCAGCAAGTTCTGGTCCGTCCAAGATGTTCAGTGGATGAGACATGCGTTAACATTGGCAAGGCAAGGTGCAGAATGCGGCGAGGTACCGGTAGGGGCGGTATTAGTACATGACGAGATGGTCATCGGTAGTGGCTTTAATGAGCCAATCGGTCGTAATGACGTGACTGCCCATGCCGAGATTATAGCTTTAAGAGACGCCTGCCTGCGCTCAAATAACTACCGCTTACCGCTACAGACCACGCTATATGTTACCTTAGAGCCGTGTACTATGTGTGTTGGTGCGTTGATTCATGGGCGAGTCGATAGGCTAGTATATGCCGCAAGTGAGCCTCGGGCAGGTATGGTTGGTAGTCAAATGAATCTGCCTGCAGAGCCATTTTATAATCACCAGATTAAAACTGAACAAGGCTTGTGTGCTGAGCACAGTAGTCAGATGCTGAAGGCTTTTTTTAGGCAACGTCGGCAAGTGGCTAAGGGAAATAAAGAGAGTCTTTTATAATTTATTTAGGATGTGTTTAATATTCACTAATAAATAAGATATTAACCACAGCGCTAGTGATAGCATAGATTATTTGCTATAATGCCGCCCTATTTGGCTATGTAAAAATACGCTGCCTAATAAATATTAATGTATAAGCAATTAAATATAGCCATTTAAATATAAGCAACTAATATGACCGCCTCTACGTCGCCGTCCGAATTGAACGATACTGATAGCCAAGCGCAGCCATTGCGTTACCCGGTTATTTGTATCGATGGGCCTAGTGGCGCTGGCAAAGGCACGGCAGCATGGCGTTTGGCCCAGACGTTAGGTTATCAGTTATTAGACTCAGGTGCGCTATATCGTATTGTTGGACTAAAGGCGTTTGAGGCAGGCTTGCTTACTGCTGATGCCAAGCAGTCTATTGATGAGGCCGCGTTACTTCAGCTGACCCAAGGTTTACAGATTGCTTTTGAGCCTAACGAAGAATCAGGCCGCGTTGATATTGTCGTTAATGATGTGGCTATAGGCGAGCAAGTACGTAATGAGACTGTTGGCGGCTATGCCTCACAAGTGGCAGTGTTTCCACAAGTACGCCAAACCTTGCTGCAATTACAGCAGGATATGGCGACTCGTTCGGGATTGGTTGCAGATGGTCGCGATATGGGAACAGTGGTATTTCCCAATGCTGACGCTAAGATATTTTTGACCGCTAGTGCTAGAGCACGGGCGCAGCGCCGTGTAACCCAATTAAAAAATGCCGGCCAAACTGCAGATTTTGAGGCGATTCTAGCGACTATTAAAGCGCGCGATGATCGTGATGAAAATCGTACGATAGCGCCATCAAAACCTGCGGATGATGCACTATTAATTGATAGCTCACTATTAGATGCTGATACAGTCTATGAGCAAATAAAAAGTCACTGTCAAGCAAAAGGCATTTGTTGTTAATAGCTAATAAGAACAACACAATAAGGACTAAAAAAATCCCTGTGGTTACTGCTTTTAGTGTAAAATTATAGTAGTTAGAACAAGTTACCGGTTAAATGGTAGTTGCTCTAAAGATGTCGCTATACTGATAAAACTATAAAGACAAAGACAGTTGTTGCTAGTGAGCTTTCTAATTAACGTGCTTATTACCAACAAACGTTTTTTTATATGAAGATATAAGATATAAAACCAGTATCGAGTTTTATATCTTCATAAATTTGATCCGTACTGCGCTGGACAGGCTACGGCTATACAAAGGTAGATATAATGGAATCATTTGCTGAACTATTTGAAGCAAGTATTGAAAATCAGGGTCTGGATATCGAGCGTGGCTCGGTTATTACAGGTATCGTTGTGGCCATCGATAGCGATTGGATCACAGTAGACACTGGTCTGAAATCTGAAGGCATCGTTGCTCGTGAAGAGTTTTTAAGCGACGAAGGCGAGCTTGAAGTAGAAGTTGGCGATAGCGTTGATGTCGTGGTTGAAGCGGTTGATAACGGTATGGGTCACACCCTACTGTCACGCGAAAAAGCCAAACGCGTCGAAACGTGGAATGTCCTTGAAAAAATCTATGACAACAATGAGATTGTAAAAGGTATCATTTCTAGCAAAGTAAAAGGTGGTTTTACTGTAGACGTGGGTTCAGTACGCGCGTTCTTACCAGGCTCATTGGTAGATGTTCGTCCTATCCGTGATACTACGCATCTAGAAGGCAAAGAGCTAGAATTTAAAGTTATCAAGCTTGATCAAAAACGTAACAACGTTGTGGTTAGCCGTCGCGCCGTTATGGAAGCTGAAAACTCAGCTGAACGCGAAGAGCTATTGAACAAGCTTGAAGAAGGTATCGAGATCGAAGGTATCGTTAAGAACCTAACTGATTACGGTGCGTTTGTTGATCTTGGTGGTATTGATGGTCTGTTGCACATCACTGACATGGCATGGCGCCGTATCAAGCATCCATCTGAAGTAGTAGAAGTGGGTCAAGACCTAAAAGTTAAAGTATTGAAATTTGACCGTGAACGCAACCGCGTTAGCCTAGGTCTAAAACAACTTGGTACTGATCCTTGGGATAACGTTGGCGCAACTTACCCAGTCGGTAGTGTTGTTAAAGCTCGCGTAACCAACTTGACTGATTACGGTTGTTTCGCTGAAATCTCTGAAGGTATTGAAGGTTTAGTTCACGTATCTGAAATGGATCACACTAACAAAAACATCCATCCATCGAAAGTTGTTCAAGTAGGTGATGATGTTGAAGTTATGATTCTTGATATCGATGAAGAACGCCGCCGTATTAGCTTAGGTATCAAACAGACTCTAGCCAATCCATGGGATGAGTTTGATAAGAAACATGAGCGCGGTGATAAAATCACTGGTACGATCAAATCAATCACTGACTTTGGTATCTTTATTGGTTTAGACGGCGGTATTGATGGTTTAGTTCACTTATCAGACATTTCTTGGAATGAAACTGGTGAAGATGCTATCCGTAACTACAACAAAGGCGACACCGTAGAAGCAATGGTATTGTCTGTAGATTCAGAAGCTAATCGCATCAGTCTAGGCGTTAAGCAACTTACTTCAGATCCATTTAACGAATACCTAGTCAATAATGACCGTGGTGCTATCGTTAATGGTAAAGTAAAAGAAGTTGACGCCAAAGGTGCAACGATTGTGCTTGCTGAAGAAGTTGAAGCTTACTTACGTGCCTCAGAAATCCAGCGTGATCGCGTTGAAGATGCTACTAAGCACTTTACTGTTGGTGATGATGTTGAAGCTAAAATCATCAGTGTTGATCGCAAAACACGTAACATCAGCCTGTCAATCAAAGCGAAAGATGAAGCTGAAGAGCGTCAAGCGATTAAAGACTTGGGTAGCAGCAATACTAATGCTCCGCAAGCGTCTTCATCTGATGCCCAGCCAAAAACTATTGGTGACTTGATTAAAGAGAAAATGCAGTAAATCGCGGATTCTTAATAGCCAATTATTTTGGTAGCTGGTTTTTAACAGATAACAGCATAATAAAAAAGCGACTTCGGTCGCTTTTTTTGTGGTTAGACTAAGCTGTTAATAGGGTTGTTAGCAATAGTATATTTTTTTCTAGAGGCTTAAACTTCTATTTCTATCCAAAATAATATCCGCTATCATTTGCAACGCTCAGTAACAGAATGTAAAATGGTATTCATATGAAATAATATTCGTGTGAATACTCTTTATGCATAACTTTGAGAGACGTTTAAGTATGGCAAAATTTCGTAGTTCTCTTTAGTTCATTATAGAGAGAGCGTTAAATTTAACGCTTATTGAAAGTCAAATTTAGCTCAGAGTTATAATAATCATCAATCAACAAGGCCAGTGTAATAATGCAGCAAGCGATTAATAAGTCCGAATTTATTAACAATTTGAGTACTACCTGCGACACTATGACCGAAACGGTCGTTGATGACGCCGTACGCGAAATATTAAATTTGATGGCAAATACCTTAGCCAATGATGGCCGAGTCGAGGTTCGCGGGTTTGGTAGCTTTTGTTTACATCATCGTCGTTCACGCATGGGGCGCAACCCTAAAACTGGTGAAAGCGTACCCGTACCTGCCAAAGCTATCCCACATTTTAAACCGGGTAAAGCGCTACGTGAAGCGGTTAATGATAAAGTAGCAGGATAACGAGTAAATTTTTTTAAAAAGCAACTATAATAGGACTTACGCAAAACCGAATAAATATTGCTAATCTAGAGAATACCGTAGTAGCATAATAGTCATGAAAAAGCCCAAAGTAACCCGACTAGATTATTGCCAATATCTCATGGTGAGTCAAATA
>NZ_CAJHBI010000059.1 GCF_904846605.1 Psychrobacter sp. 72-O-c | reverse complement strand
GAGAGCTATGAGTCTATTGTTGATGCGGCTTGCTGTGCTTGGAATAAGTTGCTTGAGCAGCCAGAGAGGGTTCGCTCCTTGACTACTCGAACTTGGGCACAACTTTAATTATTGGGATTGGTATTATAATTTGCTTGGCGGGCAAGTATTTCTCATCCATCTGGACAATAAAGTGACTTAAATAACCAAATAGCACTTGTCGCTTTGCATCGCTAAACCAGTCGAGTAGATTAGCAGTTTCAGTTAATACTTGCGGTGTGGTGATAATGGATTTGAACCCTAATAGAGTCTTATCCAATATCCTAGCATCAGCCGTCGTATATTCCCGTGTGCGCTTAAACTTCTCAACTTCACCATCACCCAATTGCGCAACCAAATACATGGTCAACAGATTGGCATCAAGCAATACTCGTTTCGACTTGTCAATATAATGATGGTTCACTGCTAACCTACATCACGTATTAACATACCTTTAAAAATGGCACCTTCAGCACCAATGCGAAACGTTTTATATTCGCGTAAGGTTTCTTTTTCTATGTTGCTAGGCGCAAATGCACTGATTGCTGAATAAGGATTTGGCGCTATTTCTGTGGTTTTTACTCGATAGGAGTCATAGCCTAAAGTGATTCGCCACTCTTTACTATCATCGTCAAACACAACCTCTTCCAAGCCTAAGTTTTTAATATCTTCGTCTTGATAGAAATCATTAGCCAGTTTACGCGCAAGTTTTACCGCTTCGGTCACTTCAATCATGTCATTTAATCCTTTTAGCCATTTGATTTATTCTAAACCATTTGAATAAATAATTTGTATCAATCACTCTTCAACCAAAACCCTTTTCTTACCCGTCAATAACTGCTGCATCAATGCCTTTTTCTCTTGCTGTAAATCAGCAAGCTGCTGTTCAAATAACTCGATTTCTTGGTCAGCATTGGTTAAAACGGCAGCAATTTTTTGTTGTTCTTTGTACGTTAGTGGAACTAAAAACTTATAAAGTCTAATGTAATCAGTAGTTACACGTTTGTGCCCTGCTGAACCTTGCATGTTCATTTTACCTTTACTCCTAAACTCACTGGTTAAGCTTAAGTAATAGATAAATTTTGCGTGATTATTTTCTTTTGCACGGAGTACATGAAACTCTGTTGAGCCAAAACCAATTCCATTATGTAGACCATCGATAAACGCACCTTTACCATTTTCGAAACAAGGTGTTATCTTTGCTACTATGACATCTTCATTGATAAAAGATGTAAATCCTTTTGATACATCATCATATTTCTTAATCTCTTGTCTCATAAGCTTAGCATCTTCTGACACTGCATCCATTGGAACAAAAGAGACTAAACCATCTTCAGGCATAATTGGTTTTCTAGGATTAACGATACATATATCTTCTAGTTTAATCTCTTCCCACTCACCCTCAAACCTTTTCCCTGACTCATCAATTAAACATTTTTTACCCGTCATCAATTGCTGCATTAGCGCTTTTTTCTGCTGAGTACTATTGTCAATTAAACGTTCAGTAGTGCTAATCGCTTTATCCCAAGTGGATAGGATTTTGGCAATTTTTTGTTGTTCTGGAAGTGGTGGAATACTAATTTTTATATTTAACACATCTGGTTTAGTGATGTTTTTCATACTGCCACTTGTGCCAGTAGCAGTTGAACTTAAAGCATATCGAGTATGGCTTGAAGAGAACCAATAACCTAACCACTTCATATTTACTTTGTTATCACGTGGCTTAACTTGCCACAGTCGATCCGGTAAAAACGAATTTAATATTTCAGTTTCTACATAGCCGTTTGCTCCCACTAAAGCTGGAGTATTCATGCGACTAATGATAATAGAGTCAGCTTTTACAGGCTCTTTTAATCTAGCAACTTCCTTTGAATCTACAACTGATTTTGCTTTTTTAGGTCGAAACATACCAGTGGAAACACAGCTAGTTTTTAATATTTTAAACTCAGAATTTATATTCCCATCATCTTCAGAGTTCACAGAGACACCAGCATCCAAAGATTTTACAAGGTCTTTTACTTTCCCTTCTCTCCACCCGTTAGGCACCATAACCCAACTCCTTTAAATACCCTGCCATCTCAACCTCTAACGCATCTAACTCAGCTTTTAACGCCAACCGTTCAGACCGTACCGCTACCAAATCAATCTCAGCCTCTTCTTCAAAAGTATCGACATAACGCGGAATATTAAGGTTAAAGTCGTTTTCCTTAATTTCATCAAAGCTTGCAAGATATGCGTATTTATCGACATTCTTGCGAGCTTTATAAGTTTCAATGATTTTTTGAATGTTCTCAGGAGTTAGCTGGTTTTGATTTTTACCTGATTTAAACTCATTACTGGCATCGATAAACAGTACTTTGTTATCGCCTCTATTCTTTTTAAACAGCAAAATAGCAGCTGGAATACCCGTACCAAAGAATAAGCTAGCTGGTAAACCAATCACCGTATCAAGTAAATTTTCTTCGATGAGTTGCTGACGGATTTTACCTTCACTTGATGCGCGGAACAGCACACCATGCGGTACAACCACACCCATACGACCAGTGCTGGGTTTTAAGGTTTCAATCATATGACTGATAAAGGCATAGTCGCCTTTAGTTTTCGGCGGTACACCACGATGGAAACGACCATAAGGATCGCTACTGGCATCTTCATGACCCCATTTATCCAGTGAAAACGGTGGGTTGGCAGTCACCACATCGAACTGTAATAAGTGACCGTCTTTATCTAATAGCAGCGGATTACGAATGGTATCGCCCCACTCAATACGGTGGTTGTCTTCACCGTGTAGGAACATATTCATTTTTGCCAATGCCCACGTCGAGCCAATGGCTTCTTGACCGAATAGTGCATACTTTTTAGAGCCAGAATTTTTGCGTACCATCGCCCCGCATTTAATCAAGAGAGAGCCTGAACCACAAGCAGGGTCACATATTTGATCGCCCTCAATAGGCTCTAGAATAGTGGCTAATAAATCGGACACTTCTGGTGGCGTATAGAATTCACCAGCCGTAGCACCACTACCAGCAGCGAAATGCTTGATTAAGAACTCATAAGCATTACCAATCACATCTAAGCTACCGACGCGCTCAGTGCTTAGGTTTAGAATGTCTTTACCAAAGTCTTCTAACAAGTGACGGAGTAGGTCGTTCTTTTGTTTTTCTTGCCCCAGTTTATCGGTGTTAAAGCTAATATCTTGGAAGACGTTTTTAAGCTTAGTACCATTGGCTTCTTCTAACGCGTGTAAGGCTTGGTCAATACGTTGGCCGTTACCGGCTTGATGGCGCTGCTCGTATAAATCCCAGAAGCTTGCGCCTTCAGGCAATACAAAGCGCTGCTTTGACATCATGGCATGGATCAATTCTGGGTTTTCGTTACCAGAGCCGCCATATTGCTCAACCAGCTTGTTGTACTCGTCCTTATAGACATCAGAGATGTACTTTAAAAACAGCATGGTTAAGATAAAGTCTTTATAAGTATCGGCGCTGATTACCCCGCGGAAGGTGTCACAAGCATTCCATACGGCTTTATTAATATCGTCTTGATTGATTTGACTGGTGGGCATTCTTTATCCTTCAAAGCTCTGGAAATCGTTAATTGTTATATTGACGTAATGATAGCAGGGTCTAGGATACTTGGCAGATGTCATTGCTTAAAAATTCGATTATAGTAGACGTTTATATAAGCTATCTAATTAAACTATTTAAACCAGATATCTAATTAAACTTACTAATTAAAACAGAGGGACAAATAATGAAAAAACTAGGATTATATATCGCAGTAGGACTGAGCTTAAGCGCTTGCGCTAGTATGAACAATGGCACAGCGGTTGGTAATACTGGCAACGTAGTAACCGAGTATCCCGTTGAGGCTGCGATGCTCAACATCTATACCAAAGAGCGCAGCCAAAAGTTAATGGCGGTTGTAGACAACCAAAATGTATCAGCAGAAATTAAAGTCACGCCCAAAGGCAGTATGGTGTTCAACAACAAACCCGTACAAGGTGCCGAAATAAACACGATCAATAAGCTGAACGATCAAATCACCAATCAATCAGTCGCTATTAACTACTTTACTCTGAATCCATTAGTATTCCACGGCTTTACTGACAGCTCAGGTGAGTATTCGCTATCGACTCAAACGACCACTATTCCCAAGATGGCTACAGTTGGCGACTCTAGTAAACTGATCACTGAAAACGTGTATGCCGATAACAGTATGCGCAAAAGAATAGGCACGTATAGCCAAGACTGGTCATTGACGCGAGACAGTAATAACACGGCATGGTTCTGTATAGAGACTTCAGAGAATCTACTACTCAGTTATGACTCTAATGGCGCATCAACTGACCCCTGCTGTCAATCCCGTACACATAAACTTGGGAGATTATAATTACGCAGCGTGACGATAAAAGTCAAACCACATCTGTCTTGGCGATTTATAGCCCAAGCCCTTTTGAATTCTAGTCTGGTT
>NZ_CAJHBI010000058.1 GCF_904846605.1 Psychrobacter sp. 72-O-c | reverse complement strand
TCGCTAAACGAGACAAGCAAATCGCTTTAATCGAATAGCAGAAACATTATTTACTGGACGACAGTGAATAACACTATTTAAAAGCATAACTAAAGAACAACTTGTGTGGATTTTTGCTGATTCAGAATGCTAAAAAATAAAGTTGGTTGAGTCTCTTTTCGAGGCAATTCTAACTATAAAAATTATCATTTAAGACAGCAAGAAAACTCAAAGTTAATTCATTACGAACATAATTACGAGCGTATAATTGCCAGATTAGATGAGCCAAGTTTAGTAACCTCTTTAAAGGGTTACATAGCAAGATTAAACTGAAGAGTTTGATCATGGCTCAGATTGAACGCTGGCGGCAGGCTTAACACATGCAAGTCGAGCGGAAACGATGGTAGCTTGCTACCAGGCGTCGAGCGGCGGACGGGTGAGTAATACTTAGGAATCTACCTAGTAGTGGGGGATAGCTCGGGGAAACTCGAATTAATACCGCATACGACCTACGGGAGAAAGGGGGCAGTTTACTGCTCTCGCTATTAGATGAGCCTAAGTCGGATTAGCTAGATGGTGGGGTAAAGGCCTACCATGGCGACGATCTGTAGCTGGTCTGAGAGGATGATCAGCCACACCGGGACTGAGACACGGCCCGGACTCCTACGGGAGGCAGCAGTGGGGAATATTGGACAATGGGCGAAAGCCTGATCCAGCCATGCCGCGTGTGTGAAGAAGGCCTTTTGGTTGTAAAGCACTTTAAGCAGTGAAGAAGACTCCGTGGTTAATACCCACGGACGATGACATTAGCTGCAGAATAAGCACCGGCTAACTCTGTGCCAGCAGCCGCGGTAATACAGAGGGTGCAAGCGTTAATCGGAATTACTGGGCGTAAAGCGAGCGTAGGTGGCTTGATAAGTCAGATGTGAAATCCCCGGGCTTAACCTGGGAACTGCATCTGAAACTGTTAGGCTAGAGTAGGTGAGAGGAAGGTAGAATTCCAGGTGTAGCGGTGAAATGCGTAGAGATCTGGAGGAATACCGATGGCGAAGGCAGCCTTCTGGCATCATACTGACACTGAGGCTCGAAAGCGTGGGTAGCAAACAGGATTAGATACCCTGGTAGTCCACGCCGTAAACGATGTCTACTAGTCGTTGGGTCCCTTGAGGACTTAGTGACGCAGCTAACGCAATAAGTAGACCGCCTGGGGAGTACGGCCGCAAGGCTAAAACTCAAATGAATTGACGGGGGCCCGCACAAGCGGTGGAGCATGTGGTTTAATTCGATGCAACGCGAAGAACCTTACCTGGTCTTGACATATCTAGAATCCTGCAGAGATGCGGGAGTGCCTTCGGGAATTAGAATACAGGTGCTGCATGGCTGTCGTCAGCTCGTGTCGTGAGATGTTGGGTTAAGTCCCGCAACGAGCGCAACCCTTGTCCTTAGTTACCAGCGGGTTAAGCCGGGAACTCTAAGGATACTGCCAGTGACAAACTGGAGGAAGGCGGGGACGACGTCAAGTCATCATGGCCCTTACGACCAGGGCTACACACGTGCTACAATGGTAGGTACAGAGGGCAGCTACACAGCGATGTGATGCGAATCTCAAAAAGCCTATCGTAGTCCAGATTGGAGTCTGCAACTCGACTCCATGAAGTAGGAATCGCTAGTAATCGCGGATCAGAATGCCGCGGTGAATACGTTCCCGGGCCTTGTACACACCGCCCGTCACACCACGGGAGTTGATTGCACCAGAAGTGGATAGCCTAACCTTCGGGATGGCGTTCACCACGGTGTGGTTGGCGACTGGGGTGAAGTCGTAACAAGGTAGCCGTAGGGGAACCTGCGGCTGGATCACCTCCTTATAGACGCATTCGGTCAGCAAGAATTCACAACAAGTTGTTCTTTAGTTTAAGCTTACGTTTATTGCATAAACGTATATGGGTCTGTAGCTCAGCTGGTTAGAGCACCGTGTTGATAACGCGGGGGTCAGTGGTTCAAGTCCACTTAGACCCACCATTTCATATGGGGCCATAGCTCAGCTGGTAGAGCGCCTGCCTTGCACGCAGGAGGTCAACGGTTCGACTCCGTTTGGCTCCACCACTATAGACGAGTAAGCTTTAAGTGCTAATAGTATAAATAGAAACAAGTGATTGTAGATGATTACTTCTTTCTGTTTTATACAGAATCTGTGACTCGATGAGAGCATAGAAACTATTTAAAAACATAGATATGAGTCTGGGTTAGGAATTACATGTTCACGTGTAGCTCCTAACCTGATAATCAGTCCTCTTAACGACATCAGTTGTTATCCCAGAGGATTGATTATCAAATAATAAAGAGAACTGAATCAAGCGTATAAAATTAGGTGATATCGTTATCATAATTAGACTTATATAACACTTAGGAATCCAACTCTATTTATAGAGAAAGACTACTTGGGGTTGTATGGTCAAGTAATGAAGCGCACATGGTGGATGCCTTGGCAGTCAGAGGCGATGAAAGACGTGACAGCCTGCGATAAGCTTCGGGGAGGCGGCAATATCCTGTGATCCGGAGATTTCTGAATGGGGAAACCCACCTACCATAAGGTAGGTATCTCGTACTTGTACGAGAAGCGAACGAGGGGAAGTGAAACATCTCAGTACCCTTAGGAATAGACATCAAATGAGATTCCCCAAGTAGCGGCGAGCGAACGGGGAGAAGCCGATTAATTCTAGAATAGAAGAACAGCGTGGGAAAGCTGACCGTAGTAGGTGATAGTCCTGTATTTTAAATTCTAGAGTTAACATATTAAGTAGAGCGGGACACGAGAAATCCTGTTTGAAGATGGGGGGACCATCCTCCAAGGCTAAATACTCCTGACTGACCGATAGTGAACCAGTACCGTGAGGGAAAGGCGAAAAGAACCCCTGTGAGGGGAGTGAAATAGAACCTGAAACCGTGTGCGTACAAGCAGTGGGAGCCTTAATTTATTAGGGTGACCGCGTACCTTTTGTATAATGGGTCAGCGACTTATGTTCTGTAGCGAGGTTAACCATTTAGGGGAGCCGTAGGGAAACCGAGTCTTAATAGGGCGATTAGTTGCAGGGCATAGACCCGAAACCGAGTGATCTATCCATGAGCAGGTTGAAAGTGCCGTAACAGGCACCGGAGGACCGAACCCACTATCGTTGAAAAGCTAGGGGATGACTTGTGGATAGGGGTGAAAGGCTAATCAAACTCGGTGATAGCTGGTTCTCCCCGAAAGCTATTTAGGTAGCGCCTCGGACGAACACCATTGGGGGTAGAGCACTGTTTCGGCTAGGGGGTCATACCGACTTACCAAACCGATGCAAACTCCGAATACCGATGAGTGATATCCGGGAGACACACAGTGGGTGCTAACGTCCATTGTGGAGAGGGAAACAACCCAGACCGCCAGCTAAGGCCCCAAATTCCTAGTTAAGTGGGAAACGAGGTGGGAAGGCATAGACAGCTAGGAGGTTGGCTTAGAAGCAGCCATCCTTTAAAGAAAGCGTAATAGCTCACTAGTCGAGTCGGCCCGCGCGGAAGATGTAACGGGGCTCAAACTAGGAGCCGAAGCTGCGGATTTGAATTTGTTTTCAAGTGGTAGGGGAGCGTTGTGTAAGCCTGTGAAGGTGTGTCGTAAGGCATGCTGGAGGTATCACAAGAGCGAATGCTGACGTGAGTAACGATAATGCGAGTGAAAAGCTCGCACGCCGGAAGATCAAGGGTTCCAGTCCAACGTTAATCGGGGCTGGGTGAGTCGACCCCTAAGGCGAGGCCGAAAGGCGTAGTCGATGGGAAATCAGTTAATATTCTGATACTTGTTTATAATGCGATGGAGGGACGGAGAAGGTTATGCCAGCCTGGCGATGGTTGTCCAGGTGAAAGGATGTAGGCTTACAGTTTAGGCAAATCCGGACTGTAATATAGCTGAGATCTGATAGCAAGCTGTACTTGTACAGCGAAGTGGCAAATACCATGCTTCCAGGAAAAGCTTCTAAGCAATAGTTATAAACGAATCGTACCCTAAACCGACACAGGTGATCAGGTAGAGAATACCAAGGCGCTTGAGAGAACTCTGCTGAAGGAACTAGGCAAAATGGTACCGTAACTTCGGGAGAAGGTACGCTGCTGATGGTGAAACCCTTTGCGGTGTAAGCTATTAGCAGTCGCAGATACCAGGCTGCTGCAACTGTTTATTAAAAACACAGCACTCTGCAAACACGAAAGTGGACGTATAGGGTGTGATGCCTGCCCGGTGCTGGAAGGTTAATTGATGGGGTTAGCGTAAGCGAAGCTCTTGATCGAAGCCCCAGTAAACGGCGGCCGTAACTATAACGGTCCTAAGGTAGCGAAATTCCTTGTCGGGTAAGTTCCGACCTGCACGAATGGCATAATGACGGCAGCGCTGTCTCCAGCAGAGACTCAGTGAAATCGAAATCGCAGTGAAGATGCTGTGTACCCGCGGCTAGACGGAAAGACCCCGTGAACCTTTACTACAGCTTTACATTGAACTTTGACCTGACTTGTGCAGGATAGGTGGGAGGCTTTGAAGCAGACACGCTAGTGTTTGTGGAGCCAATCTTGAAATACCACCCTGGTCATGTCGGGGTTCTAACTCAGGTATAACAATACCGAGGACAATGTATGGTGGGTAGTTTGACTGGGGCGGTCTCCTCCTAAAGAGTAACGGAGGAGTACGAAGGTGCGCTCAGAACGGTCGGAAATCGTTCATAGAGTATAAAGGCAAAAGCGCGCTTAACTGCGAGACCCACAAGTCGAGCAGGTACGAAAGTAGGTCTTAGTGATCCGGTGGTTCTGTATGGAAGGGCCATCGCTCAACGGATAAAAGGTACTCTGGGGATAACAGGCTGATACCGCCCAAGAGTTCATATCGACGGCGGTGTTTGGCACCTCGATGTCGGCTCATCTCATCCTAGGGCTGAAGCAGGTCCTAAGGGTATGGCTGTTCGCCATTTAAAGAGGTACGCGAGCTGGGTTTAGAACGTCGTGAGACAGTTCGGTCCCTATCTACCGTGGGCGTTGGAAATTTGAGAGGATCTGCTCCTAGTACGAGAGGACCAGAGTGGACGAACCTCTGGTGTTCGGGTTGTCACGCCAGTGGCATTGCCCGGTAGCTACGTTCGGATGGGATAACCGCTGAAAGCATCTAAGCGGGAAGCCCACCTCAAGATAAGATTTCCCTAAAGAGCCGTTGAAGACTACGACGTTGATAGGCAGGGTGTGGAAGCACAGCGATGTGTGTAGCTAACCTGTACTAATTGCTCGTTTGGCTTGACCATACAACACCCAAGTGGTTTGTATGAAAGCTCTAATTAATCT
>NZ_CAJHBI010000057.1 GCF_904846605.1 Psychrobacter sp. 72-O-c | reverse complement strand
GCACACTTAAAACGGTTCAGAGCAGTAGCCACCAGATACGATAAACTTAAGCAAAGTTATGAGAATACAGTGGCGCTAGCTTGCGCTTATATCTGGCTTAAATTATGAATGTTCAACAGGCCCTAATAAATGATGCCACTTATCAGAGTATGTCTTTATACATCGTCGTCACCTCTTCTAATGTCATATCCTTGGGATTGGTCGCAATGAGCCGCGCATAAGTATTGATAACGATGTCCGCTAGAGCCGGAATATCCTTTTCCGTAATATCTAATTCACTTAAACGATATTTAAGACCACTCATCTTTAAAAATCTTTGCAATTGACCAATAAAGCGCTCTGCTGCTACTAGATCAGTCATATTAGATATCTGGGTGGGCATTACGGCACGGGCCAGTTCTGCGTACATAGGTGCTGCTTCTGACAAATTAAAAGTAAACACACCGCACATGACGAGCGCATTGGCATGGCCATGGGGAATATGGAAGTTGATACTAAGTGGATAAGAGAGTCCATGGACAGCCGCTACTGAAGAATTGACAAATGCGATACCAGCCAGCGTTGAGCCTAATAACATCTCGGATCGAGCATCTATATCATCACCTTGCTCCAGTACTCGTTCAAAATTATTCCATAGCATTTGCAAGCCTTTAATGGCTAATGCATCTGAAATCGGGTTTTTTTTAGTACGACTGGTATAAGCTTCAATACAATGCACCATGGCATCAAGCGCCGTCGCAGCAGTAATATGGCGAGGTAATTTGAGCGTCAGCGTCGCATCTAAGATCGCGACATCCGGTAGAATTTTAGGGGTATAAATAGCCTTTTTACTGCCATCTTTCGCAGTGATTACTGATACAAAGGTGGCCTCTGCACCAGTGCCGGCAGTGGTTGGTATCGCGAATAACGGTAACTTCTTAAAGCCGCTCAAATCACGATCTAAGATATCATTGACTGATTCGAAATCATTGGGATATAAAGCGACGATTTTTGCCGTATCAATAGAGCTGCCACCGCCTAAACCAATAACCAAGTCGCAGTGATTGCTTCTGGCGAGTGTAATAGCGTCGTTAACGACCTCAACAGGTGGATCAGCAACGACGGTATCAAAAACCACGACTTCAACACCAGCTTCTTGTAAAGACTGCTGTGCGATATCAACGTAACCCAGTTGCGAGATGCCAGCGTCAGTGACGATAATGGCTGATGTTGCAGAGTACTGCTTAGCTAGCTCTCCTAGTTTTTGGCGCATACTGTCAGCTTCACTGATGATATGTCCGTTAGTGTAAAACTCAATTCCTGTCATACTATTCTTCCTTGTTTAAATATTCTACGTTATAAAGCTTTGAGAAATCCAATTTCATAAGATTTATAACCATAGCAATTATGACACAGTTTATGACATAGACCACCACCCCTGATTAGGATGTCTTTGCCTTTTTACACTTGTCTATTTTTAGCGCTACTTGTTTTATCGGCGCTCATCTATACGTTTGACGTCATCGCCAACTATATGCCAATCATCGACTTATTGTGTGCGACTGTATTGAGTATCCTAGAGCAATTGTCGACTACTGCACCACTGGATAAGCTTTCAATAGGTATCTTTTATCATTACGAGATTACAAAAGGAATCCTGTAATAATGTGGTAAGGTAAAAAATCCTACGAAATTAGGGTGGTACGCAGAGACTATTGTTTTTAATCACTTTTTATTATCAATTATTCTATCTGTCTACGTAAATGAACTTTGGCTGAGACTGTCTGTCCGATCATGATTTGGCCATTATCTATTGGATTTATCTTACAAACCCACTGAATAAAGAGACTTATATGACTATCTTTCGTACCCTTGCAACCAGCGTTGCCATTCTTGCTATGCCAGCTTTGAGTTTCGCACACGACACCTCAGTACCGAATACCAATATTCCAACGGTCGTTCTAGAAAAAACCACACAGCAGTTCATCGACAGTCTAAAAGGCACGACGCCGATTAATCAGTTGCCTTATGCAAAAGCGCGTCAGGTCTTGATCGATACTCAGACTAAGGGCGTCACTGCTATGCCACCTGCGGACGTGCAAGAGATGACTTTTAAAGTCGGTATGGATGGTGAGTTCAAAGTCTATACTGTCCGTCCAGTGGGCACAAAAGGTAAAGCGCTACCGGGTGTGGTTTATTTTCATGGCGGCGGTTGGATACTGGGTAATTTTACCACTCATGAAAGGTTGATGCGTGATCTAGCGACCCAAGCAAATGCCGTGATGGTCTTTGTAGAATATAGCCCTGCACCTGAGAAAAAGCATCCGGTGCAATTGAATCAGACCTATGCTGTACTGAAATATGTATCAGAGAATGCTGCCACGTTCGGTATTGATTCCAATCAGCTGTCTATCGCAGGTGATTCAGTCGGTGGTCAGATGGTCGCTATCAATGCTGTACGTGCTAAAAACGAAGGTCTGCCACTCGACTCGATGGTTCTGTTCTATCCGGTGACTACCGCAGACTTAACCAGTAATTCTTATAAGTTGTTTGCAGATGGCCCATGGTTGAGTAAGGCAAGTATGCAATGGTTCTGGAATGCCTACTTACCTAAAGGTGTCGATAGCACGAATCCAAGAGTGTCGCCATTGAACTATAGCCAAAAGGATCTTGCAAACTTACCACCAGCGCTCGTGATTACTGATGCCAATGACGTGTTACGTGACGAGGGCGAAGCTTTTGCCTCTAAACTGACGCTGGCTGGTGTGAAGACCCAGAGTACGCGTTATGACTTTACGACCCATGATTTTGTGATGCTAAACCCATACGCGCAAACACCTGCGACGACAACGGCAATCACGGAAGCGGCTAACTTTTTGAAGAATAACTTCACTAAGTAGATATTTCATACAGTAACCAGTAGATTGTTGCTTCTAAATTAATAAAAAAGAGTAGGACTTAGTCCTACTCTTTTTTATGCGATATCCTCAACCATATCTTGTACTCATTCTAGAGGCGAGTCGTGTTGTAAGCATTATAAATTCATCTTTTAAGACATCACGATAAAGAGAGTTATTCCTCTTTTTTATCCAGCTATTAATAGCTCGACACTAATTTGAAAGTAATACTCCTCTTTTATAGTGATGCTGACGCTACCGTTATGAGCACGCGCAATCGCTTGCACGATGGACAATCCCAAACCTGTGCCTGCGTGCATCTCATTTGTTCTATCATGACGATAAAAGCGTTCAAATAATTTGTTAGCTTCACTCTGAGTCAAAGACTCATTCAAGCGATTGGTGAGGACTATTTCTAAAGAATGGGGCTTTAACGATGGCGACTTTAACGCAGACTGTTTTGGTTTTTTTGTGGCATTTGTAGCAGTATAAGTGCGCGCAGATGCTTTGGAGGAAGCTTCAATAGGGAACGCCTCAATGGTAATGACGCTATCGCTTGCGGCATAATAAATGGCGTTTGACATTAGATTGGCAAACAGTCTTTGTAATAAGCTTTCATCTCCCAGTACTGCTTGAAAGTCGCCCATTTTTTCAAAAAATATATTACGATCTTCGGCCATCATCTCATAATAGGAGGTAAGCTTAGTGACAAGAGCCTCGGTATCAACAAGATTGAGTTGTAAGTCAGTCAGTCCTTTCTGCGTCTTTGCTAGCAGCAGCATGTTATTAATCAGAGCAGATAGCTGCTCAAGGGTGTCATGTTGATGATGCAGCTGCTCAACATATTCATTGCTGTCTCTGGGCTTACTTAACATCACTTGGGTTTGGGTGCTTAGGGTAGCAAGCGGAGTACGCAGTTCATGCGCGATATTATCTGAGAAGCGTAATAACGATTCAAAATTGCTTTCCAGCTTCTCTATCATTAGATTGTAAGATTCCGCCAGTGGTCGCAACTCTCGAGGCATATTACTGACGATAACCCTTTCATGCAGCTGTTCAGGGTTAATCCCTTTCATCTTTTGGACGATAGTAGATAAAGGCGCGAATCCCCAATAGACACTTAACGCCGCTATTGAAACCAGCAGTAGCGTAATACCAATTAAAATCATACTCAGCTGACGGTTAAATTGTAATAAATACTGATGATGAACATCTATTGGCAACATAATAAGTGCTAAAATCTGATTGTTTTGAATAATGATGGCACGGTAATTTCTATTGTTTATAGTCAATACAAATTGTTGCTCATGATGGATTTGCTGTAACGCAAATAAGTTAAAATCTTTGGAGAGCTCATCGGCAAAGCTACTTGGCGCACTTGACAGCAGTTGTCCATTTTTATCAGATACTAAGGTCTTTAAATCATAATCAAGCCAAGAGGAATGTAAATGCTCAGCGTCGTTTGGCACCGGTGAATTTGGCAGATTTGATGACACCGTTTGGTCGTCCTGAGTCATCAACCGCTTACGTAGATTAAAGGCTGCATGGGTAATAATTTCTGAATCCATCTGCTCGAAATGACCACTAACAGAGCGTTGAACCCAGATATAGATGATGACTTGAGAGATAACCACAAATATCGTCAGCAAAAACACAGTACGCCATAGCAGTGGCCAACGTCGATTCTTAAATCTATATTTCATCTTATTTCAGATCGTCTTTGTCAGTGCTATCTTTATCAATACCAGTCTCTAGCGCATCTAATCTATAGCCCATCCCGCGCACGGTATGTATCAGTTTTATGTCAAACCCATCATCTATTTTTATCCGTAAGCGACGTATAGCAACATCAATAACGTTAGTATCACTATCAAAGTTGATATCCCATACTTGAGAGGCGATAACAGAGCGCGGCAGAACCTCACCTTGGCGTTCTAAGAAAAACTGTAGCAGAGAGAACTCTTTTGCGGTCAATTTAATGGCGGTATCGCCTCTATACACGGTGCGTTTAGCGATGTCCATTTTTAGATCAGCCACGTGCATGACGGAGCTTTTATAATCAGCTTGATTGGCACGGCGCAGTAGGCTTTTCATTCTTACAATCAGCTCAGCAAAGGCAAAAGGCTTGGTCAGATAGTCATCACCACCAATTTCAATACCTTTAACCCGATCGCTCAAATCATCTTTAGCGGTTAGAAATAAAACAGGGGTATGCTTACCAGCTGCTCGATAGCGTTGTACTAGCTCAAAGCCATTGACGTCAGGCAGCATCACATCCATCAGCACCACACTGAATTCTTCTGTCATTAACGCATGGTAGCCGTCTAAGCCTGTCATGTGATGATCAACGATGAATCCGGCCTCGGTTAAACCTTTTTTGATATATTCCCCGAGTTTCAATTCATCTTCTACTAACAGCACTTTCATAGTTTCTCTCCTTAATATTATTATAGTTGTCAACAGCCTATCACCAGCGTTGTTAGCTTATCAAAAGCTCTTGCCATAACTGTGCCCTCTGGACAAAAATATATTCTGATGCTAGCTGTTAATGGCAGAAAAATGACAGCATTGTGTTATTTCTAACAAACATGTCATGTCCCCGTCATTCAGCTGTCAGTCTGCATTTGGTATTCTAAACCAACGATACATAGTCGCTTTGCTTTGATACGGATTGCTGCTACGCGTTGTTGCTGTCAGTAGTTGATAAGCGTTTATAAGCGGTTTTTATAAGTGGTTATTTTACTTGAATGTCCAATTATTATTTGTCTTTTAAAAGGTTTTATATGAAAAGTTATGGTTCATTAAAAAATGTCGCACTGTTGTCTTTTTCGGTACTAATCGGAATGTCAGCTGCAAATGCACATACTACAAACTTAGATGCCTCTGTGCTTAGTAATTGTGATGCGGTCACTAGCTTTGCAAAAAATGCAGATCACAATGATGCACAGGTTTCTAGTATACAGATGAAAAGCTATGTCGATGCCAGAGTGGCCTGTCAGGTTCAGCATCAAGATCAACATTTGCAGTCTGAAAAGTATTTTGTGAAAAAGTATGGTAGTGATCGTGACCAGAACGCTGAAGCCATATTAAATGAATACGTTGCGCATTAAAATCCAAAGATGTGAAGATGACGAAATTGTAATCTTATTGTCATCTACCAGACAGAATGAATAAGGTATCATTTAAACTGATTTAATAGTCTTAAGCTTAAATAGCTTTCAACTCAATCAATAGGAATTAAATATGTGGTTATCTAAATCAATCGTAGCAACTGCTGTCGCATTAGTCGTCTCAACCTCTGCTATGGCACATTCTCCAGAAATGCATGCGCAGAAAGATCAGA
>NZ_CAJHBI010000056.1 GCF_904846605.1 Psychrobacter sp. 72-O-c | reverse complement strand
TTTAGACTGGAACTGTGACAGTCGGGGCAGCTGATATCTATTTGTGTCTTCATAACCTCAAATATATCATCTTGCTTCGGCTGTCACCCCTCCTTTAATTCCTCAGCATACTTTCTGATACACCACCTTTTATTTAAGTGCTCTAAGATAAACCGTTTAAGTCTTACACAGAATTTTTTATAAATTTTAAATTATGGTTTGTCACTGCGAGCTGGAACAGAAAGATTTAGATGAATACCTGGTAGTTCATTAGACTGCTTATCTTGCTTAGTCTTTTATGTTGAACCGGTTATTTGAGTTGATGAGGTTACTTTTGAGACTGATTGAAGGTCTTGCTGGTTACTTTTTTGCCGCTCGCCAGTTTGTTGATGCTTTAAGCGCTGTAATTGCTTGGTAAGCCGGCGTTCTTTTTGAGTCATCGCGCTGACAGGCTGAATCCATAAATCGATATCCATAAAGGTATCTGTTGTATCAGCTATAAACTCTATTCCCATTACAATGACATGGTGCAGTTCTGCTATCGGTAAGCGCGTAGCAACATCTTGCGCAATCTGTTGTAAATTTGGTTGTATAGCTTCTTTACTCTGCTTCCCATTCGCTGTTTGTCCATAAAATATCAGCACATAATGTCGGCCCAAGCTTTCATAAGAGTGTTGATGCACCACGTAGCCGCTTTGTTGCAATTCCGCTGTTTGTTTGGGATGCCTATATAAAGTGCGCACTAATTCATGCCGTGAAAATAGCGACTCATCTCTTAATTGCTGCTGCCAGTGAGAATATTGCGACGCTGTTGATTGTTCTTCGTCACTAGTTGTGGGTTTTTCACCAACCAAACCGATCATTTGGGTACTAAGCTGCGACCACAGTGTCGATGCTTGCTGCATATGCTGATGATACATTTGAACGGCAGTGCTATTGTTTTTTTGCGCCAGTTTCATAGTCACTAGAGCTGAATTAGGCTTATCTTGCATACCATATTTTATTAAGGCATCATCAATCATAATTGCTTGGGTAAATAAAAAATCACTATTCATAAACTGAGTTAGTAGCGCTTGCTCAGAGTCAAAATTTGATGAATGACTGGCTGTTGGAGGTTCTAGCTGCTGTGGTTTTAGATGCTTTAACTGATAACCTAAAAATCGCCATAGCTCACTGGCTGTTTGTACTGTTATCAGTATCGAGTGCCAATCTTGCCAGCTGAATATTTGTAGTTGCTGCACACTGTCATTGGCATCTAATACTAAGCTTTCTTTAAAGTAACGGGTGCCAAAGTGATGTGTTAAGCGCTGCGATACAACACCCTGATGATGGCTACTATCAACGTTATTGCCATTAACATCAATATCATCATTATTGAGCTGGATATCAAGTATTAGAACGTAATAACAGTCTGTTTGATCATCCTCATTTTGAGACAAACAGCTTTTTTGCCACGCTAGCGCCGATGTAATAGCAGCTGTGCGTACTTCCTCAATATCAGCTGGATAGATAGACGACGGCAAATATAGTGTGGCCTCTAGCAGCCGTAGCTGACCTAATGGTAGCAGGTAGTTATACTGCCGAGCGCAGTATTTCGCGGCATGGTTAACCTCGATAGTATCCATTGCAGGCAAGAGCAAGACAACCTCTAGCGCCTCTTTTTGTAGGTAACAGGCCAGCTCGTTGGTAAGATACGTCCAATCAGATGTCATGGTAGTCGATTTAGGCACAGTACCCGTCTCTTGTTATCAGATGAATATAAAATATTGCACTCTTAGGTTAAGAGAATAATGCTTAGTCAATTTACATAAGCGCAATGATACACAGTCGCCATAATATCAATGACTTGTTATTATGGCTAAAAGTTATGTTCCCCAGTATTTTTCTTAGGGCTTATTAACGGTTCTACAAATAATTTATTATTTATAGAGTTTGCTTATTAAGCTAGACTCATACTATTATTTTATTTGTAGAATTTCTTTACTCCAAAAGCCATTTTATTTATACATCTACCCTCTTATGATAACAAGGATTGAAGATCATGAAACGATTTAGAGAAAAAACCGTTATTATCACTGGTGCCGGCTCCGGTATCGGTCGTGCCACTGCTATTCGCTTTGCAAAGGAAGGTGCCAGTGTTGTTTTAGTAGGGCGCACGGCTGAAACTTTGGAGGAAACCGCAAAAGATTTTCCGCAAGACCGTACTTGGATTCATACCGATAATTATTTGACAGTCACCTGCGATATTAGCGTACAGAGTCAAGTGCAGGAGATGATAAAACGAGTAATAGAAAAGTTTGATCATATTGATGTGCTGGTCAATAATGCCGGTAAAGCGATTCAAGGCAAAATTACCGAACTGTCTACTGAGGATTGGAAGACTTCGATAGATGTAAATCTAAATGGTACGTTTTATGTTTGCCAAGCTGCCATGCCCCATCTAATTGCGACTAAGGGCAATATTGTCAATGTCTCATCGCTCTCAGGGGTCGGTGGTGATTGGAATATGGCGGCTTACAATGCGGCTAAAGCAGGCGTAAGTAATTTAACCCGTACCTTAGCATTAGATCATGGTCCCGATGGCGTACGCGTCAACGCCGTTAACCCTAGTGTCACCGAAACCAGCATGACTAGCGCTATTCAAGACAGCGAAATCAAGACCAACAAGTTTTTAGCCCGTTGTCCATTAGGGCGCCTTGCGACTCCCGATGACATTGCAGGGGCCATTACTTTTTTGGCCAGCCACGATGCGTCGATGATTACCGGTGTTAACTTACCAGTAGACGGTGGCGTTAGTGCTTCTAACGGGCAGCCGCAGTTTTAGTTGACCAATCGAATTTAGACAGTAATAGGCGCCTAAACATTTAAATCATCAATATCCAAGTCATTAACATCCTGTAGCGGCTGCGATAAGCGCTCAGGATGACGTGGTACTACGCCGCAATATTGAGCATAAACCTTTGGCAGATCAGCTTCGATATCACCAGTGGGATATACCGGTGATAAAAAACGTACTTCTTTGGCTTTATAATCTAATGCAACAGGCAAAATCGGCACATTTGCGCCTAGTGCTAAGTAATAAAATCCCGTTTTCCAAGTCTCCGTATATTTACGGGTACCTTCTGGCGACAACCCTAAGAACAACGGTTCACCTGACTTAAATTTATCTATACTGGTTTGTAATACCGAGCCTTTATTACCGCGATCAATAGGAATAATGCCTATCCAACGTAGCAGCTGTGCTAATACCGGTACTTTGAAGAGGGTATGTTTGCCCATGATATTAATTTTCACATCTAGCGAAAATAGTGCAGGGATAGCATAAACACCATCGATATTCGAGGTATGCGGCAGTGCTAATACTACCGCTTGAGATATATCGGGAATATCCCCAACCGTCCGCCAGCCCGCAGTTTTTAGCAACCAAGAGCCTACTACTGGTGCAACTCGGCCACCACGTTTGGGGACTAAGTTGCCCAAATCTTTTTTGCTGAGTGTAGGCAGCACTTTAGAGCGCGCTTTAGAGTGTGTATCATTAGAAGAAATAGATTTAGAACGACTAGAAAATTTGGATGTCATGACGGCACCACGTAATAAAAGATAATGACATAATAACATTAACCTAGGGCCGCTAAATTGACTTTTATAAGCTTTTACCAAGGCGTAACGTACTAGATTATAAGTATAAATAGTAATACAAGATTACGAATCGCTGATTAAAACGCCACTTTATAACGGCATATCAGCTAAGTTACCTTTATTTTCAAGCCAAGTTTTGCGATCAGACGAGCGTTTTTTTGCCAGTAGCATATCCATTACGCTATTGGTCAATATCATATCGTCCATATCTAACTGAACTAAACGGCGAGTATCGCGATTCATCGTGGTTTCGCGCAACTGCTCAGCACTCATCTCACCCAATCCTTTAAAGCGAGTAATTTGCGCTTTTTTATTGCCAGGAACCTTGGCTAAAATATGCTCAAGCTCAGGCTCATCTAAAGCATAATGTACCTCTTTACCCACATCCACCCGATATAAAGGCGGCATCGCCACAAATAGATGGCCAGCATCAACTAGCGCAGGGAAATGCTTTACGAACAAGGCGCAGATCAGCGTTGCGATATGCAGACCATCGGAGTCAGCATCCGCTAAGATACATACTTTGTCGTAACGCAGCTCAGATAAATCATCCGAAGCCGGATCGACACCGATCGCAATAGCAATATCATGAATCTCTTGGCTCGATAGCACGGTATCGGAGGACACTTCCCAAGTGTTCAGAATCTTACCACGCAGCGGCAGTATGGCTTGATAATGCCGGTCACGAGCTTGTTTGGCACTACCTCCTGCCGAATCCCCTTCTACCAGAAACAACTCAGCACCATCGCGCAAATCGCCACGACAATCAGCAAGTTTACCGGGTAAAGCCGGACCTTGAGTGATTTTTTTCCGGGCTACTTTTTTGGCGGATTTAAGCCGACGACCCGCTTTATTAATCGCTAGCTCTGCGATTTGAGTACCCAAATCCGCATGTTGATTGAGCCATAAACTAAAAGCGTCTTTTGCTAAGGCTTGTACTGCTCCCGCAGCTTCACGGCTAGATAAACGCTCTTTAGTTTGCCCCGAGAACTGCGGCTCAGAAAATTTAAGCGATAAGATATAGTTTATCCCATCCCAAACATCTTCTGCTGTTAGCTTTACACTACGTGGCAATAAGTTATGAATATCACAAAACTCACGTAATGCTTCCAAAATACCTGTTCGCAAACCATTAACATGCGTACCGCCTTGCGCAGTAGGAATAAGGTTGACGTAACTTTCTTGAATGGGTACACCACCTTCAGGCAACCAAGACAGTGCCAAAGTAATACCCGCACGAGCACCGTTCTTAGCCTCGTGATGATAATAAAACGGAGCTTCAGGTAACGTCTCAAGTCCATCTAGCTGCTCAGTTAAATACTCAACCACGCCATCAGTAAATTGCCAAACAACCTTCTCATTATTGATGTCGTCAATAAACTCAATAGTCAGACCCGCAGCCAATACCGCTTTGGCTTTTAAATTATGCTTAAGTTGCTTAATATTAAATTTAGGGCTATCAAAAAAACTACCATCTGCCCAAAAACGCACTCTAGTACCACGTTTACGCTTATTAGAACTTACTGACTCGGTCAATAATGTGACTGGTGCCCCATTTTCAAGCACCATATCAAACTGCGTCGCTTCACGCCATACCGTTACCTCAATTCGTGTTGATAAGGCATTTACAACCGAAATACCAACGCCGTGCAACCCGCCTGATACTTGATAATTCGAGGTAGAAAATTTACCACCTGCATGCAAACGCGTCAAAATCAGCTCAATACCCGATTGGCCATACTCAGGATGAATGTCGGTTGGCATACCACGGCCATCGTCTTCTACCGATAGCGAGCCATCCTCATGCAGCTGAACTTTAATTGTTTTCGCATAGCCTGCCAGTGCCTCATCGACCGCATTGTCAATTACCTCTTGCGCCAGATGATTGGGGCGAGTGGTATCAGTATACATGCCAGGACGACGACGTACGGGCTCCAGTCCTTCTAAAACTTCTAACGATTGCGCATTATATTCACTCACAAATGCTTCCTTAAGTATTCACAAACAATTAATTCTATTAAACCATTATAACGAAAAACAGCAGGATTAGCGTTAATAGTCAGCAGCGCACGTCATATAATGTCGTCTATTTTGACCAAATCAATTTTCCTAATTTCTTAGCTAGTAGACTGTGTTCTAGTTTATTTTAGCTGCTGTAAGCTTCTTATTACCATAGGCAACTGGCTAGCGAAATCACTAAACCTATGATCACCACCTGTTTGTAGTGTGACCGCTGCGCCTTGCTGCTGATAGAACTCTGCCGACACCTGAGGATTCAGTAGTTCATCACCTTCTTTAATCCAAACTGCTGTTTTCTGAGGGTAATTGATCGATAATAACGGATGGTCAGCAAACCACTGTAAATCTGCTACCCTAATTGCCCAGCCCCCTGCTGTCATATGCATAACTTGACTGCTTAACCTTTTATTTTCAGTAATGTCATCTAATATAGGTTCCTCGGAAAAACGTTGTAAGGTTATATGTGGCTGCGTACTAGGGTTTAATAGCAATACTGGACAACCCGTATGATTACTTACCAATGCCGAAAAGTATCCTCCTAAAGAGCTGCCTACTAATACTGTTTTTGATATATCACCTAAATTCGTTATCAAGTCTAATAATTGATCGAATACTTGCACAGGACTTTTATTCAGATCTGGTCGCAATACGGTAATATCAGGATAATGCTCTTTACAGTAACCTTCTAGTAGCAAGCCTTTCGTGGAATTGGCATCACTGTCTAAGCCATGAATATAAATAATGTTCATGTGTGATCTCGCTTATTGATTTTGTTATGATTGCTTTATATAGACTATAAAAGCTAAGCATAGCAGTAGGTCACTAAAAATAGTAACAATAAAACGGCACATTATTATTCATTATTTGCGACATAATAGTGTTATCACAATAATTTTGCGTAAGTCAAAGGAATGACGATAATAGCTATGGAGTAGCCATGAATCAGCAGTTTGAACTGTTCGAAATTGCCAATCCATGTATTGGTGTTTGCCAAAGCAATAAAAAAGGCTATTGCTTTGGTTGCCTACGCAGTCGCCCTGAACGTCAATTATGGCATAGTATGACGACTGAGCAGCGCCGTGATGTACTTAGATTAATAGTTGGCCGTAAGCTACGTATAGAACAACTAAGGCAACGTAAGAATGAGCAGTTAAGGTTTGATTTTGATAAGATTTCTGGATTAAGAGACTTATTTTGACTTTACCTATTCTTACTCATGCAACTTTATTTTAGGCATAAAAAGCCCCCTTCAACTTGTGTTGAAGGGGGCTTTTAGGAATAGAGAGCTGACGATGACCTGAGAGCTGATAAAACAAAGCAGTGCTTTGTTCAGCTCGCAAGAGTAAATCCTTTAAATAGGATTTACTACGTAACCTCAGTTCGGGATAAGCGAAGAAAAAGATAAAAAAAGAAGTCCTAATACGCTAAAGTAAGTTTACCAAGACAAACGACAGCAAAAAGGACTTCTTACATGGATAACCTAACCGAATTATACTG
>NZ_CAJHBI010000055.1 GCF_904846605.1 Psychrobacter sp. 72-O-c | reverse complement strand
TAAGGAGACGTTGGCGAGCTCTGGGGTTACTCTCGGTCTTCGAGAGTTTGCCAAAGTCATGATCTTTTAGGGTATATGTTGGTATAGTCATAGCTGAATTATACTATATATTATGGGTTTGGTATTACTTCAATACTTAAATTAGTACTTAAATATTGAGTACTTAAATTTTATAATAAGGATAAAAAATATGAATGATTCTTTGAACCCCTCTCCTATGCCGCAGTTTCAACAGTTGACTATCCAAGGCGACGACGCCGAAAAATTCTTACAAGGCCAGTTAACTTGTGATGTGACCAAACTCGGCCTCAGTTATCAAGCAGCCGCTATCGGTAACCTAAAAGGTCGTATTGAATTTGGTATTTGGATTAAGAAACAAGCCGAAAAGCATTATGATGTGGTTATCAGTGCCGATTGTGCTGACGGCTTAAAAGCGCATCTCAATAAATATGGTGCCTTTTCGAAGTTTGAAACCAGCGCGCCGACACCGATTTACCCTTGCGTACTTGCAGATGAGCCCACCTTTAGCCATAAAGACACCCATAATACGCCAGAGGATACTCAAGCGTGGATGCAATCTAGTATCGCAATGGGCAACTACTGGATAACAAGCACTACCCAAGGCGAGTTTCAACCGCAAGAGTTGCGTCTGCATCAACGTGGCGGTATGGATTACGATAAAGGCTGCTATTTAGGGCAAGAAGTTATCGCCCGTATTTATTTTAAATCGGCACCCAAAGCATTTTTACATTATGTACAAGGGTCAAGCGACGTACCAGCAGAAGGCGAAAAACTGGGTAAAATTCAAGTGGTCAATGCGATAGCAAACGGCCAAGATACCCAGCAGGGTTTTGAAGCGCTAGTAGTGGCTCGTCCAGAACATCTTACTGACAGTGATTTAACAATAATGGAATTACCGCTAGCTCTACAAGCCGATGTTGCCCGCCTTAAGTAGAACATAGTTGGCAGATATTAAATAACGTCCGAATCTAGTCGAAACCAAATTATTCTGATACAAGAAAGTCGAGCGCAGATAGTACGCATATTACAGCAAGCAAGTTTGACACCGTAGTGGATTTACATGAGCTTGACTGTCTTAACTATAGAGAGTGATATGACACATATTGCAGTACTCGGAGCAGGCGTGGTGGGCGTGACCACCGCATGGTATCTTCGGCAAGCTGGCTATGACGTGACAGTGATTGATCGTGAGTCAGCAGCAGGAATGCAGACGTCATTTGCCAATGGCGGACAGATATCGGTATCACATGCCACGCCTTGGGCAAATCCCGCAACCCCATTAAAAGCACTCAAGTGGCTGTTTAAAGAGGACGCGCCACTACTGTATCGACTGCGCGCAGATAAGGCACAGCTCAAGTGGGCTATGCAATTTTTGCAAGAATGCCGCGCGGACAAAGCAGATGCCAATCTGGTACAAATGGTGCACCTCGGATTATATTCACGAGATACTTTGCAACAGCTGCGCGCTGATATTGGTATTAATTACGAACAGCAAGCGCGCGGTATCATGCACTTTTATACCAGTCAGACTGAGTTTAATGCCGCCATTGCACCGACTAAGCGCATGCAGGAATTAGGCTGCGAGCGTCACTTAATCGATATCAGTAATGCGGTCAGTCTAGAACCAGCACTCTACCCTATCGCTCACAAGCTCACTGGCGCGACTTATACTAGCCGCGATGAATCAGGTAATGCGCACTTATTTACTCAACGACTGGCGGAAAGATGCGTAAAAGCTGGCGTGCGGTTTATGTACGATACCGAGATTATAGCGCTCAATGCTGACGCCCATTCTACCCGTCCACATGTACATAGTATTACCATTCATCCAAAAGGTGAAAACGCCCAAACCTTTAGTGCAGACAGTCATGTATTAGCACTGGGCAGCTATAGCGTGCCTTTGGTCAAACCCTTGGGTATTCATCTGCCTATCTTCCCTGCTAAGGGCTACTCAGCTACCTATAAAGTCAATCCACGTGCGCCGCATTTAGCCCCCTTTATTAGCCTTATTGATGATGAATATAAACTGGTCATGTCGCGCCTAGGTGATAAATTGCGGGTGGCGGGAACGGCAGAGTTTAATGGCTATAATTTAGATTTGAATACCACGCGCTGCGAAGCTATTACTCACCGCGTACAGCAGCTATTCCCTAAAGGTATTATCGCTAATTCCGTTGAATACTGGGCAGGACTACGCCCTATGACCCCATCGAATGTGCCATTAATTGGGCGCGCGCACTGCGGTCAAGTTCGTCATGGTAGTCATAATAAGGATGCTACCTTTGATAATTTATGGTTAAATACTGGCCATGGAACGCTTGGTTGGACGCACGCTTGCGGATCAGCAAAAGCGATTAGTTTATTGATGCAAGGTGAAGTACCAGCAGTCGATTTTGATTTTATTGGTATAAAGGCTTAATAAATACCAGTTTAACGAACGACTTTAGCCCAATAGCTTAGGCACAATAGAAAGAATAACAAACGTAAAAAAGGCGCTTACTATAGGTAAGCGCCTTTTCAGTTTAAATTATTGATGAGCCTTCTAACTTCTAGATCAATGCCACTTAACCCAGTGCCTCAAGTTCAGTAGCCTCTAATTCATTTGTCTCTAGCTCATCTGCTTCTACCTTGATTGCCTCTAATTGCACCGGTACGCCGTTCACTGCCGCATTACCACTCAACTGATCGATTAAGGTATCGTCCGTCAGATCATTGACGCTGACGCCTGCATGCGCTTGGGCAATTTTTTGCTTAACGCCTTTGCGACCATGACCCCAGCCATGCGGAATACTCACAACCCCTGGCATGAGCTCATCGGTGACTTCTGCTGCAATAACAACGCTGCCTACTCGAGAGGTGACTTTTACGTCTTGCCCATGCTCAATGCTATGCTGCTGCGCCGTTTCAGGATGCAACATCAAGGTACAGCGTGACTTGCCTTTTACTAATCGATGGCTGTTGTGCAACCATGAATTATTACTACGCACATGACGACGGCCAATGAGTAGAATCTGACTGTCGTCATATTGCTGCATCATCTCTTTCACACGGTCTAAATCTGCTTGATAAAAATCAACATTAAGATGAATCTTCTTATCTTTGTGCTTTAAGGCTTGCGGTAACATACTTTTTAAAGGTCCTAGATCAATACCGTGAAGATTTTTTTTCAGCTTCTTTAACGTCATGCCTTCATAAGGACCACGTCTCAAACCTTGATCAAGCAAGAATTTCGGCCCTAAAACCTTGATTAACATACGCTCGGCTTTGGTTGCCAAAGGCACTTTTTTATTCAAGCGTTTCGCAAGCTCTAGGTAAATTTGCCAATCATGTCTTTCATTCTTTTTCTTACTGAACAATGCCTTCGAATATTTCGCCACATTATGAATGGCAAAACCATTAAAGGTAAGGTCGTAATGATCACGCTGTAGTGGGGATACTGGCGGCAAAATTATGTTGGCATGACGGCTGGTTTCAGTAACGTAGTAATCAAACGCTACCATGAAGTCCAGTTGCGAAAAGGCTTTGTCTAATTTTTCACCATTGGGAGTACTTAATACAGGATTACCAGCGACGCTGATGAATCCCTTCAATTGCCCTTCACCTTCTACCAGCATCTCATCAGCCATAGCCACTACCGGATACTCGCCATTAAAATCGGGCAAGTTACTTACTCGGCTGAGCCGCTTACCTAGATAGCCTGGGCCCGAATTATTAACGACATCGACCGCAGGGTTAGGGAACATTAAACCGCCAACTTCATCCAAGCGACCTGTCACGATATTGATTATCATAGACAGATACTGACTTAATAACCCGAACTCTTGCACCGATATGCCCATGCGGCCATAGCAGACTGAACTTTCAGCCTCACAAAACTCTTTCACTAGACGTTTGATTTCAACGGCCGTAATGCCAGTAATACTTGCCACTGACTCGGCGGTATAATCTTCAGCGAAAGATGCGATACGGTCGATTTCTGGCGCTAAAGCCGCCGCTCTATTATTTTTGGCATGTTCTTTAGCATAACCTTGTAAGTGGATTTCATTCAACATGGCCAGCAACAATAAGACATCAGTCGCTGGGCGAATAAAGTGATGTTCGCTGGCAATATCTGCTGTTTCCGTACGTCTTGGGTCAATCACCACCACTTTACCATCACGTGCTTTGATATCTTTTAGCTTCTGGCGCATGTTCGGCGCGCTCATAATACTGCCGTTAGAGGCGAGCGGATTACCACCAATAATCAGCATATACTGGGTACGATTGACATCAGGTACAGGAATGCGCAGCATGTGACCAAATAGATGCATGCTCACAATGTGATGCGGTAATTGATCGATTGAGGTGGCAGAGAAGCGACTACGCGTTTTTATACTGTGTAGTAAATGCTTAACCGTCAACATGCCTCCCAAGTTATGCACGTTCGGATTCCCCAGATAAATACCAAGAGCGTTTTGACCGTGCTGTTTCTGTACTGATTGAATACCTGCAGCCACTTTATCTAGGGCGTCCGTCCAGCTAATTTTCTTCCAGCCGTTAGCGGTTCTCTCGACAGGGTGGCGCAAGCGGTCAGGATCTTCATGCAAATCTTGCAGAGCCGTCGCTTTCGGACAAATATAGCCTTCAGAGAAAGGATCGTTTTTATCCCCTCTAATTGACAAGACTTTGTTGCCATCATGCTTTATTTCAATACCACACATCGCCTCGCATAAGTTACAGGTTCTAAAGTGTGTTTGCTCATTAGTTGTAGTCGCTGTGGCTGCTTTAGTCATTGTCGTGCTCCCTTTTATTCTGTGTTGATCCTAGTTTTCGATATTTAAATTACTTTTGATTGGCGTTACTTGCGTGCAAAAAAATGGATAAAGAGTGCGTTAAAATTCGTACTTAAAATGGTGATAGCTTGTTGTCTTGAGTAGCGCTCTTGATGACAGCCCAGTATTAATTCATGGACTTGTGCACTAGCGATATCGACACAGAGATTCACCTCAGTACGCTCAAAAGAACGCTTGGATAATTGTAACCCCTGAATAAATATGTGCGTCCACTCTTCTTGTATTTCTGTAATTAAGTTTCCTAGGCCTTTGTTTAATAAGCCTTTATTTTCTAAATCCTCGTTGACTAGGTTTTCTAGCTTTGTATTACAACGCGGGCGGTCTTCGATCAAATGTTGAAACAAGGCAATGTTTTTAAACGCCGAGTCAAAAATTAGGGTTAGGCACTGCTGGCAACGCTGACTGAACTGTTCTTTATTCAACGAATCATAATCTTTTATCATGTTCACCCAAGCCATACGCATGGATGATAAATAATTGTCTTTCAACTGTGCGCTTAATTCATTTTGCAGGGCATCCATGCTATCAAAATGATTGTAAAAGCTGGGTTGAGCGATGCCTGCGCCTTTAGCGACTTTATTCATGCTCATACCACAAGCGCCCTCCAAGCTGTAGAGCTGTAATGCACTCTTCAATAGCGCTTGACGCGTATTGGCTTTTGCCAGCTCGCGCTTCGATTCTACTGGTACTGATACTGCTGTCAGCGCTTTTGGATTTTGCTGTGCTAGTGCATTCAAATCTGATCTATCCCTGTCTAGTAAATGATTGAATCAAAGTTCAAGTAACTTGTTTGAGGTTACATAAAGCGATTATAAATTTATAAAGATTACTTCGACTATAAGGCTATAGTCATTTAAACTATAAGTCTATAGTTTAATTCATAGCAGAACTTATTTTTCACAAAACAACACCGTTAGGTTGCCATTATGACGTCAGCAGTTTTCACTCCTTTTTTACTCCCTTGTGGTGCCAGTCTCCCCAATCGCCTAGCCAAAGCCGCCATGGAAGAAAATATGGCCGATGAAGGACAAATTCCTGGCCCTGCTATTTTGCGCTTGTATCAGCGCTGGGCTGAAGGCGGTACAGGCTTATTAATCACAGGTAACGTAATGGTCGATGGCCGCGCTATGACTGGTCCAGGTGGTATCGTATTAGAAAAAAACAGTGATGTAGCCCCTTTCAAAGCTTGGGCTCAAGCTGCCAAGCAGAAGAATACCCAAGTTTGGATGCAGATTAATCACCCTGGCCGCCAAGTATATGCGGCTATGGGAGGCGATGTGTTGTCTCCTTCTGATGTGCCTCTTAATCTGGGAAAGCACTCTCACTTATTTAGTAAGCCTAGAGCCATGACCCACCAAGATATTGAGCAACTGATTCAGCGCTTCGTCGATACCGCTGTAAAAGCAGAACAAGCAGGCTTTGATGGCGTGCAAATTCATGCCGCTCACGGTTATCTAATCTCTCAATTTTTATCGCCACTAACCAATAAACGTGAAGATGAATATGGCGGATCTATTGAGAACCGTATGCGCTTATTGATTGCCGTTATCAAGGCTGTTCGTGCTCAAGTTGCCCCTAGCTTTGCGGTAGCCGTAAAAATAAATTCGGCTGATTTTCAGCGTGGTGGCTTCGATGCCAATGATGCAAAAACCGTTATTCTGGCGATGAATACGCTGGCCGTTGATTTGGTCGAGTTGTCTGGCGGCAGTTATGAAAGCCCAGCAATGCAAGGGTCAACCGCTGATGGCCGAACCTTGCAGCGAGAAGCCTACTTTTTGGACTTCGCAAAAGATATTGCGCAAGTGGCCACTATGCCTATTATGACCACGGGCGGTGTCAGGCGTTTAGCGATAGCGGAAGACGTATTGACTCACGGTATCGATGTTATCGGAATGGGAACAGCTTTAGCCATGAATCCTTCTTTGCCCAATGACTGGAAAAAAGATGAGCAACTCAGCGCTCACAACCCAAGGGTACAATGGAAGGACAAAACCTTGAGTGCTATTGCCACGATGGCAGTGGTCAAGCGCCAACTGCGACGTATGGGAGAAGGTAAGCCGCCTAAACCAAACGCATCACCGATATTCTCATTGATTAGTGATCGCATTCGAGTGAAAAAATTAACGAAGCGCTATCAAGGCTACTTAGCCAGATAACTCAGAACTTCATACTAGAAGAAGTATAAAAAAGCAGAAGTTCCATTTTTTGGCTTCTGCTTTTTATTTATTTTCTTAGATTAACACGTGAAGTGCAATTTCAAACAGCAGGTGAAAAAGAGGCCTAGATGCGCTAGCATCACAGTTTCTATCCACCACCAAAGTGAGATTGCAACCATGAGCTATACACATCTAAGCCTAGGGGAACGATATCAGATTTACGCCCTTAAAGGGGCCGAACACAGTATTAAATTTATAGCAGGCAAATTAAACAGAAGTCCCAGCACCATATCAAGAGAGCTTAGACGCAATAAAAGCCTACGAGGTTACCGACCAAAGCATGCAGACGATAAGGCTAAATTGAGGCATGCAAACAACGCCCTCACTATTGTCGCTCACGTCTGGCACTGGGTCACAGATAAGCTCAAAGAGAGTTGGAGTCCGGAACAAATAGCAGGCGTCCATGGCGGTATCAGCCACATGAGTATCTATCGCTACCTATGGACAGACAAAAGACAAGGTGGCGGGTTATGGCAGTGTTTAAGACGTAAAGCCAAACCTTACCGTCAAAGGCTGACTGACGAGACTCGTGGTCGCATCAATGATAGGGTCTCTATTCATAAGCGTCCGCAAGTAGTCGAG
>NZ_CAJHBI010000054.1 GCF_904846605.1 Psychrobacter sp. 72-O-c | reverse complement strand
GCCACCTGAGGTTTTAGCGGCTACTGTTGCGATAGCAGCAGTAAGGGTGGTTTTACCATGGTCAACGTGTCCAATAGTACCGACGTTGACGTGTGGCTTGTTGCGTTCAAACTTGGCCTTTGCCATGGGGTATTCCTCTTTATTGGTGAATCATAATGAATAGCTGTTTGACGGCTTATGACAGAGTTAAAACCATCAAACCGTTGACGCTATGGCTTATCTACTGAATATTATCTATTAGTCTAGTTACTCTATTTAACTACTCTATATGGGCACTATGCTAATTTTTTCAATCTGTTTGGTATGTAAAACAAGAGTATTACATACCAATTAATATACTGGCAACACTAAAAGGCAACACCTCGGTGTCACCTTTGAATCATTACTTACCGAGTCTGCTGAATTTTTTTCAATATCGGCCAAAAGTTTATAACGGTGTTATATAAGATTGATATGGTGATAGCCCACTTCTTCATATCATGCCTAAATCGTACATCGAACACGCAAACTTGAATAATAAATGGAGCTCATATTGAGAATTGAACTCAAGACCTCTCCCTTACCAAGGGAGTGCTCTACCGCTGAGCTATATGAGCGTATTTTAGACAACCAGTAGGTTATACTAAAAAATATCACGAAGCAGTATAGGCTATAGCAGCTGACTGTCATGATGAATTATTCGTCGCTATTTAAAGCTACCATTTGCGATTGATGCCACATGTATGGAGCGGGTGGCGGGAATCGAACCCGCGTCATTAGCTTGGAAGGCTAAGGTGTTACCATTATACCACACCCGCATTAACTCTATATTTAACCCAAAACAATCTTGGTGTAACACCAATAACCGTTTTGGTTTAGAGTATGCTTGGCGCTATGACAAACTTTAGAAAAATATGGTGGTGGGAGAAGGATTCGAACCTTCGAAGCTTTCGCGACAGATTTACAGTCTGTTGGGTTTGACCGCTCCCCAATCCCACCTTAGGTTGCTTTTAATAAAAGTTACTTTTGATCAAAATAAATTCAAATTAAAGTAATTATAAAAAAAGCTACTTTGAAAGAAATGGTGCCGACTGCCGGGTTCGAACTGGCGACCTACGCATTACAAGTGCGTTGCTCTACCAACTGAGCTAAGTCGGCTTGTTCTCTCAAAGTGGGGTGTATTCTATCAAATATATTGTATAACACAACCCCTATTTCTATATTTTCGCATTATTTTTGATAAATAATTTTAAATGTTTGATTATGCTACTATTTTTATAAGCATCAGACACTGCTATTTCTAGCAGCGTCTGCCTATCACTCATAAAGCAAATATTTATTAGCGAATCCGCAGTCCATCGCACGCCATTTTTACCGCTTTGACCAAGGCCAAGGCTTTTTTATTGGTCTCATCCCATTCCGCTTCTGGAACCGAATCAGCGACCACACCAGCGCCCGCTTGAATATGTATCTTACCGCGGCGCATGACTGCGGTTCGAATGGCAATAGCGGTGTCCATATTACCATGCCAGCCTAGATACCCGACTGAACCACCAAATACTGTACGTCGTACTGGTTCAACCTCATCAATAATTTGCATTGCGCGGATTTTGGGTGCTCCTGAGAGCGTACCTGCCGGAAAGGTGGCACAAAACACATCAAGCGCGTCTTTATCGGGCAATATGGTACCTTCGACATTAGAAGCAATGTGCATCACTTGCGAGTAGCGCTCAATGAACATTTTTTCCGTAACTTTGACGCTGCCATATTCACAGACACGGCCAATATCATTACGCCCTAAATCAATCAGCATTAGATGTTCAGCAATTTCTTTTTTATCACTGAGTAGCTCTTTTTCAAGCGCTAAATCTTCAGCTTCGTCTTGGCCACGTTTACGCGTTCCTGCTAATGGACGGACCGTCACTTTGCCATTTTCAATACGTGACAATATCTCAGGAGAAGCCCCAATAATATCGAAGCGCTTATGATCATCAAGAGTATAACCGTGGACTAAAAACAGATATGGCGACGGGTTTAAAAACCGTAGGGCGCGATATACGGCAAGAGAGTCGCCCTTATAATCCGCAGTCAAACGCTGCGCAGGCACAACCTGCATTACGTCTCCTGCCAAAATGTAGTCTTTAATTTTATTGACGTCGGCACAGTATTTTTCTTGTCCCGTCTGCGATACAAACTTCGGAGTTGGCATAATCGGCGCGCTTAAATCTGGCATTTCAGCGAGCTTATCTTCGATTTTTTCAAGCTCACGAATAGCAGCACCATAACCATCTTCGTCATTACAATCAGCATAGACAATAATCGATAAAGTATTTTCTAAATTATCAAAAACGATCACACTCATCGATAGCATTAACCACATATCAGGCAATGACATTGGATTGGGCGCGTCAGATAAGCCAACACTAGGCTCGATAACACGTACCATATCATAGCCAAAATAGCCTACTAGCCCACCACTAAAACTGGGTAATGCTTCGACGTCATCTGATGTTGGCATCTTATAGCCTGCCATCAGCTTACGAATGTAGTCAAACGGCTCATCAACTGCGTCGATGTCAATATGATCGTCTTTCTTGATCGTCATGTTACCATCTGCATATTGCAAAATAAGATCACTACCTAAGCCGATCATCGAATATCGTGCCCAACGCTCACCACCTACCACTGACTCAAATAAGTACGCTGAGCCACTTAGGTCTCGCACTTTTGAAAACACAGACACGGGAGTCTGAGCATCCATTAAACGTTTTTTAACCAGTGGCGCGTGGCTAAAGCCACGATTTTTAAAGGCTTGATATTCTTCAAAAGTTATCATAGTAAATAGTCTCTTAGCACAATATTGGCAAAAGATGAGAGTGGCAAAAACAGGAGTCACAAACAATAGAGTTACAGCATGCATTGATATTCTGGTAAATATAGCATGCTATAAATAGCGGACATCCACAGCTCTGTAGTGGCTAAAATCTAGCTCGACAGTATAACAAAACTGACTGATGTTATTACTGTTTAGGCGAACTGAACAGTTTGCGAATCAATATACTGACAGCTTATAAATTGACATTTATAAGCTGGTAGAATTTTTTAGGATGAGCGGTAGAGTTAAGCTATCAATTACGCACTGCCCATGTTGAACAGCCATAGGGCCAATCCAATAATAATAATGGCAATAAATACCCAAATAAACCAACCGCCACTGGGTTTTTTCTCTACATATCCGTCATTAGCGGGATTATCGATGGCCTGATCCATGGCATTATTGCCTTTAGTACCAAGATCACGAGACTGACCTAAATTAGCCGTTCCTGAGAATTGCGCAGTGGCCGCTTGTTTGGCACGTAGCACATCAGGGTCGGCTTCTTCTTGTAGCTCGGTCTTAGTGGTTTTATCATGTTCTGGACTGACTACTGGCTTTTGTCGCGTAGCCGGTTGTTGATGAACCGTTGGCTCTGTCGCTAATGGTTCGCTTGCTACTGGCTCGCTGTTTACCGATTCATTATTTAGTGGCTTTTTATTTAGTGCCTCGTTAGAAGTATCGTTGGACATCACTGTCTCCTGCTCATAAGCCATACTTGGCGATGAAGTTGATGAAGGTACAGGGTCTACCATGTCGGCGACTGGCGCGTCCGTACTTTTCGTAGTAGAAGATGAAATCTCAGTAGAAGACAACACTTCTTCAATTATCGTCTCTTTTACCACTGGATCATCTGTCTCACTTGCGCTTGCTACATTATCTACACTCGATATACTATCTGCCTCAGTACTGGCAACAGCCGTTTCCTCTGCAACAACTGGTTCTGCTGGTGAAGCAACCGCAGGCTGAGCGTCTGTTGTTTCTAAATCGGCTAATGGCGCTGCTGAAGCAGTCGTCTCATCAGTATCAGCCACTTCTTCATCAACTACAGGCACAGGCTTTGCTTCAATATCTAGGGTATCTGTACTGTTTACTTCCGCCGCTTTTGAGGCAGGCTGTTCAACATTATTAGAGTCATCAGCTGCCGCTATTGGTTTCATTACTTGAAAAGAAAAACTGGCAAAACCAAGGGTATCATCCGCTTGAAGGTGTTTAGACTGATTGCCTTCAAGACGGGTGTCATTAATAAACGTACCATTTGATGAGTCCAAATCTTTAACATACAACTTACCATTTAGCACGCTAAGCAGCGCATGATTACGCGATACTTGCTTACTGCCTAGCACCACATCATTATCACTACCACGCCCAACTGACAGGCTATCACTGACGTCTAATGTTAAGTCACCAAGCGCTTCGGTTAAGGCATTAAGATACCAAGTACTTGCTTCTTCTGCTTCTAATACCGTGTCTGCTTTGGTCATATCTTTATTCTCTAAGTTGCTCGCCATACTATTGCTCCTTGTTATTTAGTTCATTATTCAATGTTTGATTCATTATTATTGTCAAATAATTATATATTCTTATGATTGGTCATTACCTTGCTATTCAAAATCTTGTTGTCCAAAGCATCAGATAAACCACCGTTTTCTTTTGTTTTAGCAGCTTTACAACCTAGTATAAGACTATCGCTGTTGCTGTATGCTTATTTGGGAGAAAAATGGGGTTTGATTATTCCGCGTAGCTTATCATAAGGGATACTGATGATTGGCATACCGTAAGCGTAGGGGCCGATCGAATAATGCTGATAGCGAATATTAATGCTCTTATCGGTCAACGTAACGTTATCATTTGGGGTAAATGGCCAGTTTTTCTCATAACCAATAATATCCTGATCAACCGTTTTAACCCACGTTTTATACGCATCGTAAGCTAGTGACTCAAAGTCTGATTTTTTGCCTTTCTGGAGCATATCTTCTAGTCGTACTTGCTTTTTAGTACTGGGATCAAAGATTAAATATTCGCTATAAGGCATCCCATGAGCGCCACCCGTAAAGACATAAGAATTAACTTCGAACAACTCAAAATTATCTACATGCCCTAAGTAATCAGGCTTTACTGTTAAGGTATATGACCATGAGCTGCTAGTAGGCATGTCATCAGAAAATTGCGATGCTACAAAGTCATCAATAGCCGCTTTAATGACTTTCGAATTTCCACTATTTTTGACAGTAATAGGTGAAGACTCACTAGGTTTACTATTAACAACCAAGTTATCAATACGAGCATTGGTTATTTTATTAATCCAGTCATGATTGGATTTAAGGTATTTGACCTCAATTTTTGGACAATTATCACGCTCAATGCACTGCTCTTGGATATTCTGAGGTAGCTCATAATCGAGATAGTCGCTACTACTGATAAGAGTGCTCGCACTTGCTGATAAGCTTATTGCGCCAAGTAGTACCCCACTGCCCAACATACCTAATTTACCCAGCCCACCCAGCCTCAACCCACCCAGCATAGTCATCAGGCGTAGACGGCTGGGTTTAATCGTTAGTTGCTGAGCCGAGGACGGCTTAGTGGTAGCAGATTGAGTCGTTATTAGCATATATCCTCTTTGATAATCTGATGATATTTGTTATAGACGGCATTTGTTATGGGTATCGCTAGTAATAGTCTACCGTAACCATTGCAGTGTATTGTTGGAACACTGTTTGTGTTTTTGAGGGGTTTCTACTTCTAAAAAAGTAACTTTAAAGCGATATTTACAAAACAAACAATCGATAGACAATAAAAAAGACACGTTTGGCGTGTCTTTAAAAGTTATTATAAGTTGCTATTTAAAGCTCACAGGTACATCTGTTTTTGGGTGTATTTCAACATAGCAGTAAGCAATTAAGTAGTGTAAAACTAACGACGACTTTGATAGCTTGTTCTAGATGGTTCCATTACCTCGGTCTACTTTGAGTAGCCTACTAACTAAACTGATGGTTTAAGTTTAAAATCCTGGCTCCCCTAGACTATAGTTAAAAAATTGGGAGGTTAGCCACCATAAAAATACGTTTTTTATGTTCTAAACATCGCAGCAGGTGGGGTTAGTCCGGCGTAAGCCATTCCTGCCTGATTCATCCAATGTGGCTGAACAATACCATGTTGTAAAATGGCATGAATATCTCTGTGTGCCCTTTCTATTTTATATTCTTTGTATAAAGAAGAGGTTCCCGCAACCGCATAAATCTCCGATAGCATAGCCCTTGCTTCTCTTGCAGCTTCACATGACGCAGCCCATACATCAGCAAGTTGCTCATCAGTAAAGGTATTTTTATTCTGTGACTCTTCCCAGAGTGTTGCGACACTACTATGTAGTTGTGAGCGTTTAGACGCTAATAAGGTCTTACTTTTTGCTATGGCAGCTTGCACGGTTGCACGGTCGCGTAGATCTGGATTTTTCCCAGGTGTCACCCTATCTAAGCACATTTTAATTAAATCGTCCGTAGCCGCTTTTAAAACCCCTAAAGCCATTGCAGCACAACCGGCAGAATTAATACAACCAATAGGTAAACGGCTATAGGCATTATCAATGGCTATTGGACTATCGAAATCTACAGCATACTGTTCTTTTACAAAAGTATCTTCTATCACTATATCGTGACTGCCTGTACCGTTTAATCCACCCACATTCCATGTGTCAATTACTTTGATGTCGTCTTTTGGAATGAAAAATAATTTTAAGTTCGCACTTGGACCTAGGGTAGCAGGGGCGTCTTCCGAGGTAATTAGACAGCGTAAAACAAACCAATCGGCTAACTCACATCCGGATACTAAGGTCCATTGACCGGATACAATATAGCCTCCAGGAACGACCTTAGCGACACCTTCAGGACGTGCTGAGTTAGCATAAACATGAGATGGATCACTATATACCTCCTTCATACTGGCTTCGTCCAAATAACGGCCAAAAGTACAGGCTAGGTGATTGTTCCAAACAATCCAAGCAACGGAAGCTTCAGCACTGGCTAATATTTCGTAGACCTTTAAGGTTTCTACAGGATTGTCTTCCCATCCCCCTAAAGATTTTGGTAATCCCATTCTAAATAGTTCAAGGTCTGAGAGCTGTTCAACAACATTAGAAGCAAGCCTTCTGGAGCTTTCTGTTTCTTCTCTATATGAAATAGCTAGGTCGTAAATACCCTTGGCTGCATCCGTTGGTAGATTATTTTTGATCTTTAATGCTGGTATATGGCTCATGTTTTAACCTCTTCTAGGGTTTGTTTAAACTATTAGTCCACTACTTCTTCTGTCTGACTTAGTTGCTCATGTACAGGAACATCTCTGTATAACGGAAAGAAGCTTGATTCCAGTTCAACTTCAGTAAGCTCATTATTGGCTATCACTAATTCTGTGTACTTTTCTAAGTTAGAAATTAGTCTCCATGTTTTAAATTCTAGTTCTTGAGAGCTGAATCCTTTTTTATATTCGTATAAAGAATCTGAACTACATCCCAAGCCACCACCGAAATGTAATACTTTATACCCATTTTTTCTGCCCCATTCTCTAGCAATATGAGTAATTAATTTAGAGGGTTGTAAATTCCTATAATCATTAAGTGTGCCCCCTAGATAAAATTGCATAATCCCAGATTCTTTACAGATAGTATATATAGAAGAAGCTATAGCATTATCGTCCTGATAAGCAGTTACTAAAAATAGTCTATCTTGAAGATTGTTAGCTAATTCATAAATATAACTGTCATCAAAAAAATAATATTCACTTGCTCCCACCTTTGTCATAGTTTCTCGATAAATTTCTGAAAACACTTTTATTCTTTGTTCAGATAAATCCTCAATTTTAGCCCCTATATTCATCTTTAAAGCTTTTTTAATACCTCTGCGATGTTGATTTTGAGTTTCTTTCCAATGCTCATCTTCAGATTTAGATAAATCAGATATCAAAGTAAATCCATGAGCAACTGAGGTACCAATAGTACTGTCCCATTCTTTATTGAGAATAGGGTTAAGCCTTGTAAATAGAGAAACACAACCTGCTTTATAAAGAAATGTTTTTATTTCTTCCAAAATCATATCTATTTCAAGATGAGTTAGAGATTTATCTATCACTGGACCACCGTAGCCATAGGGTGATATAGCATCCCAATACTCACTATCTATTTCTCTTATTATTATTGGTAAAAAAAACTTTTTTTCTTTATATTCGGCAATAATACCTTGAGGTTTGCCCTCCTCTATTACGTTTGAAGCATTAATCCAGCCAGACAAATGATAAATGTCAAAATTATATTTTGATATCTCTTTATCCCATTCTTCATTTATTTCCGTAAAATATACTTCAATATCCCTCATTTAAATAATCCTTTTTAGTCTGATTTTAGACTAAGACAATCAAAATTTAGCCAAGTATTGGGTTGTAGCAGAACAAAGAATAAGTTTGATTGATATTTGTCACTAATATATTCATATTATTGCACTTATGTATCTATATTAACGAATATATTACAGAAGTCTAGTTTTATTTGATATTACTCAGAAATCTTAGACAGGTATCTTCAAGCTTATCGGCAGGTTTTATATTAGGGGCTGTATAGAATTCAAATCAGCGGCAGCCAAATAAAGACACAAGCGAGAATTATGGCAGCCTCATAGCTGGCTTTAAGTTTATCATAGCGTGTGGCAATGCCTCTGAAGTGTTTTAACCTAG
>NZ_CAJHBI010000053.1 GCF_904846605.1 Psychrobacter sp. 72-O-c | reverse complement strand
AGGACTGATAGCTTATTGTTGGTTTCCCTACAAACCAACCCTCAAAAATGTGGCTGGCTTTAAAGAAGTTGGGGAAATATGAATGTTATCAGTAGCTTAATGGAGGACTTATCCCGAATTCAGGTTAGTTAGCTCTTTTGATCGGACACGCTTTTGGATGTTCTAAGGTCTTTTTTTTTGCTAATACTCAAGCGCTTTAAGGCGTTATGAATACCTGTTGGGCTACAGTTTAATCGACGGGCTCGCTCATACTGATAATCATCAGGATGTTCTTTGACATCATTGAGGAGAACGTCATCCATTATTTTATGAGGCTTAGTTTGCCTTGTTACTTTGCTATGGACACGTCTCTTCCAGTTTTGTATGGTGGTTGGGCTCAGATCGTAAAACTCAACCGCTTGAGCATAGGTCATGCCATCATCTAAGCTTTTAAGTACCTGTTTACGAAAATCTAGTGAATAAGTCATGGTTATTTGTGAGGTTAATGGTTTAGTTACTTTAATTTATAACATTTTTAAAAGGATTTGACTATATAAGGACCTAAGAAAATAGAAGTCTTTATACCGTCATCGATAAGCTATAAGGAGATAGTTCAGTTGTATAAAACGTGGTTTATTTCAATAGCGTAGCTTTTGACACAATAAGCTGTATTGGCATAAGCTTGATAATAGCGTTTGGTCTAGGTCAAAGAACATTTTAAAGGGTAATGAAAGCAGTAGTGCACTCACTACCTATTAATAACTTATCCACGAATAAGGTAGTAGCGATTAGGCGCATAAAAGAATCTCTAATAGAGTTTTGTTACCATTTGGCAAGCGGTCACGTAAAAGAGTTTTACTTATCGTTAAGTCGCCCCTTATAATGAGGTCGAGCATGTTAACAACAACTATTTCAATAATTTTGGGTATCAGCAGGGTTGCTGTGATAAATCTAATTAGCCCATCATGACATTCATAAAGGATAATATTATGGCAGTTTTTTTAACAGACGCATGGTTCGAGCAAGTTGAGCAGTTAGGTAATGAGGCCGGTGAGCTAAATCTGCCGCCAGCACTAGCGAATATGATTATTAACCTGAAAGTCTCTGACGATGATCAAGATATTGAGGCTAATTTTGCTGATGGTCTATTACACCGCGGTTTGAACGATGCTGCCAGCACTACTTTGCTACTTGACCGTAGCCTTTTACAATCGATCATCACTGATTTCGATATGAATGAAATCATGGGTGCATTCATGAGTGGTAAAATCCGTGTTGAAGGTGATATGTCACAATTGATGGCAGTACAGACTGCGCGTCCAAGCGCAGAGCAAAAAGAGCTATTTGATAAAATTAAAGCGATGACGACAGTAGCTTAATTGCTTATTTACTAAAAAAACTAAGTCACAGCGATTTTTTACATTCCTATATCGTATGTCCGAAGTTTTTTTGATTCAGTTAAGCATTCAGTCAAAAAAAAGCCCCTAACATTGAATTTAGGGGCTTTTTTCGATTTAAAATTTGTTGTTACGACAATTTATGTCAGGCAGCTATGTTAGCTAGCTTACGTCTGCTTGTTTGTGGCTTGGTTCTCTTTGTAAATCGCTGCTTGTAACCATATATTAGCTTGTATATAGTCGTTGACTTGAATAGCTTTGGTACCGGCTGTACTCATCGCGCCCATACGAACTACGAACGGATCAGTATCTTGCTCACGTAGTATCACGACATCAAATAAAATAACTGACTTGCGATTAAACAGCGTTTCTTGTTTGCCCAGCACTTGACCCTGACACCAGGCTTCATCTTCTTGTCCTAAGGTATCACCGAACAGATAAGCACACATATGGCCTAAGTTAATTTCTACTGGCTCCATCTGCTCTTTAGTAGTCGGTTGCCAATCTTTAATCTGTTCTTGAAGATCGTCTGGCACTTGACCGTCATTAGCAGCAACGATATCGTTAAAAGCACGGTGATAGCGAATGGCTTCTTTGTCCTCAACCATTATGACTTCATTTTGCTCGCTGAGGGTAATTTCATGCGCCCAAGCGCTAAAATTCACAAAATAAGTAGTGTTTTGTTGGTATAAGTAGCGATTGGCGGTATAAAGCTGATCAAAGGCATAAACAATACTGCCATCAGTACTACGAAGGCGCAGTACCGCATCGTGTGAGTTGTCGTTGACAACCATACGCTCAATCTTACAGGTAAGGCCATAGGGACCGTCGACGCAGGGGTAAGCGTTAATAAAACGTTCAGGCTTACCGTCTTTCATCGCCAGCACTTGATTGATATGACAAGGCTGGTCTTCTGATAATAATAAGCAGCTGTCTTTAGCGCTGGCATTGCCGTTAAGCCCTTTGGGTAGCGCTGCGTGTTCAATCATTTGCTGTAACCACTGCGGCACATCATGACTCATATCGTCGGTTAAAATACGCCAATGATCAGCATGACCGGCGGTTTTTTCGTCGCTTAAAGTAATTTTGGTAGGAGATTGTACGTTTTTATATTGATAATTGATGGTCATGAAAATACTCAAACTTAAGTCAGCCATGAAGTTTGGACGCTAAAATGTCTTTGCTCATATGTCCGCCAATAAATAAAATCATTGGTCTACAACAGATAGCAATGGCACTAGTAAAGGGTCAGCAAACAACAATGATGGGTTAATGACAATTGTCCCTAGCATACAATATATAGGTATAGACGCAAGTAATAGCAAGCCCCTCACAAAAAATAATAACAAAGTAGCAGATTTTATTAGAGAATACGTCCAGTTTTCGCTAATGACTGGCACATGTCAGATAAATTGTGTCAAACTATCCCCCTTTTGACAGCTCCAGTTATATAACCAGTTGAGTAAATAGTTAGATAAATAGCTGGCCTGTCTAGAACCATATTTGTGTGTTCGATTTATATAGTGGTCTGTATATCAGGATAACAGATATAATGCTCAACGCATTTGATATCACTGGTCTTAGAGCTTATATAAGGTCGCACGTATATAAGATAAAGAGTTTGAATATGTTTCGTCCTTTAGCGTTATTTATCGGCTTACGGTACACTCGAGCAGAGCGCAGTAACCGCTTTATCTCTTTTATATCACTAGTTTCAATGATGGGTCTGACCCTTGGCGTCGCCGTTCTGATCACAGTGCTATCGGTAATGAACGGCTTTGATCGCGAGCTAAAAACCCGTATTTTGGGCATGGTACCGCAAGCGACCGTCATCTCAACCGAGGTTATTGGTGACTGGAAACAGTTGGCTGATCGCATTAAAGAAGAAGATCCAGAAGTTGTGGCAGTAGCGCCCTTTATTCAGCTGCAAGGAATGCTGACCTCAAATGGTCAAGTGGCAGGAATTATGGTCACTGGCGTCGATCCTGAGTACGAAAAAAATGTCTCAATTATCAACGAACACATGACCGAAGGCAGTATTGATACTCTAAAAAGCGGTGATTTTAGTATTGTGCTGGGTCAAGAGATGGTGCAGTCGTTAGGGCTGCGCATCGGGGATAAGGTCACCTTAGTGCTACCCGAAGCGTCACCATCACCTGCTGGCGTGATACCACGCTTTAAGCGTTTTACTTTGACGGGGATATTTAGTATCAGTCCAGAAGTGGACAGCCTCATGGCATTTATTCCTATGAATGATGCGGCTAAATTGCTACGTCTACCGGATGGGGCGCAAGGTATTCGCATGAAGCTTAATGATCTCTTTACGGCGCCGATGGCGGCACAAAAAGCAGCGGCCATTGCGCCTGAGCAGCTGTATCCTAACGATTGGACGCAAACTCATGGCAATCTATTTGGCGCAATCCAAATGGAAAAAGCTATGGTTGGCTTGCTGCTGTTTTTGATTATCTTGGTAGCAGCGTTTAATATTGTCTCAAGTTTGGTCATGCTAGTAACGGATAAAAAAGCGGATATTGCTATTTTAAAAACTTTTGGCGCTTCCCCTCGATTGATTACCCAAATTTTTATGGTACAAGGTGTGGTCATCGGTTTCATTGGCACCATCGCTGGTACTATACTGGGCATCATATTTGCGCTAAGTATTAGTGATATCTTGGGCTTTATTAACCAAAGCTTTGGTTTGAACTTATTTGATGCTTATTTTATCAATTATCTACCTTCAGAGCTGCGTTTGGTCGATGTCGTATTGATTACTGGTGCTTCATTTATTCTTAGCTTTTTGGCGACTATATATCCAGCACGCCGAGCAGCTAGAATTCAGCCAGCACAAACGCTACGCTATGAGTAGCGTGTAGCACGACTAATAGCGCAACTCTAAGACAAAATAGTTATAAGTTTTATCTATTAATGTTGATTGGATTTGACGATAAGTAACCGCATAAGTAATAACTTAAGTATAAATAAAGGAAACCGTATGTCTGCCATTTTAGAGGCAAGCAATATTAGTAAAATATATGATGAAGGGGCAGTACGTACGCAAGTGCTGACCGGTTTGGACCTTACCGTTACTCCTGGCGAGCGTATCGCTATCGTTGGCACCAGCGGCTCGGGTAAAAGTACCTTATTGCACTTGTTAGGGGGACTTGACACGCCAACCAGTGGTGAAGTGTGGCTACATGGTAAGTGTCTCAATCATATGAATGAAACCGAGCGTGGCGCGATGCGTAATCAATATTTGGGTTTTATTTATCAGTTTCACCATTTGTTGGCGGAGTTTACAGCGGTAGAAAACGTCGCTATGCCGCTATTGATGCGTCCAAAGATATCACCCACAGAAGCACGACAACAAGCGATTGAGATACTAGAAAATGTGGGATTAGAGCACCGTTTGGATCACAGGCCAGGCGAGCTGTCAGGAGGTGAGCGTCAGCGTGTGGCTATTGCAAGGGCCTTGGTGACTAAGCCGTCGTTGATTCTGGCAGATGAGCCGACCGGCAACTTAGATTATGATAACGCACAAAGCGTTTTTGGTCTGCTGTCAGAGCTACAAAGCACCATGAAAACCGCGTTATTAATGGTCACCCATGACCGTAATCTAGCAGCGCTTGCTGATCGTCAGTTACTGTTACGTAATGGGCATTGGGAAGAATACTAAAGCAAGATTGTCAGCGTAAAAATATTAAGCTGTTAAATGCTTATTGTATAGATAATATTGTGTAGAGCTTATTGTGATTGACCCTAGTAAACAGTCTTATTGTGGTATCAAAATTGTGGTACAAAAAACGTAATAACAAAGAGGCAGCCAAATAGCCGCTTTCCTCAATCCATAAGGACTTTTATTATGAATAAAAATGATGATCCGATCGCCGCTTTTGGCAGTTTCGAAGAAGGTGATAATCCATTAGAGCCATATATTGACCCTACGTTATTCGATACGCTTGACAGACAGGCACAAGTAGAGCTGCTAACACCAGCCTTCGATGCCTTAACATTAGCGGGTGTTGATTACGACCTAAAGGTTCAAAATAGTGCCGCTGGCAAGCGTTACACTCTATTTAAAGACAAAAAAGTTATTAATATCCTAATTATGGACAATAAATTTACGGACCATATTCTTGACGATATAAATAAAAATAAAGAAGAATAAAAACAAAGAAGAGTAAAAACCGAAAAGACAGTTGATAGTGCTGAATAAAAAAAGTGAATAAGAAAAAGTGGCTTATAAAGTTAGTTTATTAGAATTTAGGAGGTTTATCGGAAGGGTCGTGCAGGCGTTTTTGCCAACTAACAACCGTCTTATAGCGCCATATGGCTTTAAACGTTAAGCCACAAACTATACTGGTAACTATGGCCAGTATAGTCAGGCCCAAACAAAAAGCGGCTATTGATACGGTACCTTCATAAGTGATAAATGGATTGGCACCATCAGACAATATCCACAAGCTAAAGTCAGTGATCATCCTACCTATAACCCGTAAGCTAATCATCGGTACATCAAGAATATTGGCACCAACATAGTAGCCCGCATAAAAAATAGGAAGGGTAGTAAGAGGATTAGTAATCCACGTCAAACCCAGCGCCATCGGTACGTTAGCGCGAAAAATTAGTGAGCCAATTAATGCCAATAACATCTGTCCAGGCAAGGGGAAAAATGCACTGAACACACCAATATATACTGCTTTATTTAAGCTATGACGGTTAAAATGCCACAGACGAGGGTCAGCTAAGTGCGGCGCAAATAACTTTAAGGTGCGGCTTTCTAATATTTTTTCGGGCGTAGGCAGCAGATTTTTTAGTCGTTTTTGGGGCACAGGCTTGCCTTTAATCATTAACTACAGTCCGCAACGCGTAACGCGAGAGGCTGGCATGCAACAATATTATTAATAAAATGTGGATAAAAGATATTATAAGAAGAAATAGAACGGTAATGGCGGATCATTATAAGCGCAAGCCGTTTAATCAGTATAGGGTAATATAAATAGAAATGCTATCGTCGGTATTTAGTGAATTTTTACTGTCCATCACGATTTAATTTGCTGACCTTAACGTACCCTAATCTCAGTGCACATCTCAATCGTCACGCATAGCTATCGATAAACGTATCTAAAACATACTAAAATCATCAAGCCGGGAGTGCTAGTGTACTGGTTGATAGGCATTCTTATAATAACTGCCATGATAGGCGCTCTAGCGGTCGCGAACAGTATAGCGTTGCCGTTCAGTCTGCTGTTAGAAAATATGGCCACTGTTTCTATTGGGCTCTTATTATTAATCACTATTACCATTATCTTAGCACTCATCACCCAGCGCAGTGCGCTATCCTCAGGGGATACTAACAAGCTTTTTTATCAGAACTCTTCCCAAAGCTCTTATCAACATTCCTCTGAAAGCTCTCCTCACAATTCGCTGCCTATTTTTAGCTTTTCTCTTCGTATTCTTCGTTATTCTCTGATAGCGATATTAGCGGTCGTATTGATTGTTGGTAGTGCGCTGCAGGCTTTGGTCAGTTATCAACAAGCAGAGGCTACGGCAATCAACGAACCTATGCGTGTAAAAGCGTTGGTTACTATCGAGGGAGTAAGTGACAGCATCTATGATCCTACAACCAACAGTGGCTATCGGCAGGTCGCTACCATACAACATCTATCACCACTAGTTTCTGCATTAACAACTCAAGACTTAAATAACGCCACTACTAATTATATTGAGAACGTCAATAATAGCCTAAGTAGTAATAACTCAAATAACAATAGTGATGAAAGTATAAAGTATCGTCTATTACTCAATGCCTATCCAAAAAAGCCGTCTGAAGATACGCAGATAGCCACTGTAAACGATTTGCAGCCCGGTGATCAATTATTTATGACATTAGCGCTTGCACCCCTTGCCACATCCCAACAAGCGATTAATAATCCATCAGGTTTTGATAGCTATCGTTGGTTACGGAGTCGTCATCTTGATGGGGTGGCCACCATTATAACGGTTGGCACACCGATTGCTAAGATTAGTAATTCACAAAGACTGATGACTTCCCCTGATTCCTACCTTAAACACTTCCGTACTAGTATTGATCAAGGGCGCTGGCAATTACGTCAGCACTTTTACCAAGAGTGGCTACAGAAAACCACCGCCGAACAGCAAGCAAAGGCAGTAACGCTCAGCCTACTAACTGGCGATCGCAGTTTAATCAATCGTGACACTAAAGACTTGTATCAGCTGGCAGGTATTTCGCATTTACTGGCTATTTCTGGTACCCATGTGTTGTTTTTGGCGATTATGCTGGCAGGCGCGGCTGTGCTACTTGTTGACCGTATTTCTCCAATACTTTATCGCTATATACCGCGCTGGCAAGTTCGCTGGTTAGTGATGATTAGCGCCGCTTTTATTTACGCCTTGTTTACAGGGTTTGATGTCCCAGCTGCCCGTACCGCATGGATGTTATTGGCTGTTGGAGCAGTACGTTTGACCTTGTTGCCAGTTAGTACCATGCGCGTATTGTTAGGATTGGCAGTATTGATGGCGTGGTTTGATCCTTATGTGTTGTGGCAAGCAGGTTACTGGTTGTCTTTTATTGCGGTGGCACTAATATTAAAGTATGACAACACACTGCAGACGCAGAATAAGACCGTAGTTAGAAATCGGCAGCAGCAGACAGGCAGGTATAAATCTAGAGTGCTTGTTATTCAGATAGGGCGGATTTTTAAACGCTTATTTAAATTACAATGTTGGCTATTTATAGCGCTGTTGCCCCTTACTTTATTATTGTTTGGTAAGGCGTCACTGTGGGGTTTGGTAATTAACTTATTTGCCATCGGTTTGTTTGGCTGGGTGATTGTGCCATTGAACCTACTTGCAGGACTGTGCTACTTATTATTGCCCGTAGTAGCTGATAGTATTTGGGCGCTAGTCAGTGCCATAGTGGCCGGCTTACATGAGCTAATAATATGGCTGACGACCTTACCGTCATTAAAAGGCGCATGGCTATATACACCGGTGAATACCGGTATTCTATTAATGGCTTTATTAGTCATGCTGCCTTGGTTATTACCACGTGGACTTATTAGTCGCTGGTTGGCGCTACCACCGCTAACACTATTAACGATGACTATATATGCCAATCAGCAAGCTCTATCATTGACACCGACTTTATATGTTTTGCCTACTGGCGATCGCTATTTGAGCGCTGCTGTATTGCAGTATCCCGTTGCTGACAGCGAGATTGATGACAGTAAGACTAAGGATATTAGTACTAACAAAGGCAATAAACGCAACAAATTATCGACTACGGATAGTGTTAGCTGGTTGTTCTTAGCCGATCATCGAGGGGATAAAACCCGCACCATGCCAAGCTCGCTAACGGCTGATAAACTTTCCGCGACGTTAGAGCAGCAACTACGTACCTTATCAATTAAGCGCTTAGCAGGTATTATTGTGCAAACCAGTAGCGTCGCATTGACAGATACACTGGTTATTAAAAACGAGCGTGATAAAAAGAAACGTGATAATGCTAAAGATAGCGCCTCTGAACTGTTACCTATGATTGTGTCACAGTTAAGCCAACGCTTGCCAACCAGCCAATATTGGCAAGCAGGGCGTAGTGATCAGTGGTCCACACTACAACAAGTTTATGTTCAAGCTGACCAATCTAAAGAGAGATCCATTATCAGCGCCCAAAGTTGCGAACAAGGGAAGACGTGGCAGCTTGCGAATGGCGATTTGACATTAAAAGCTGAGACTGGCTGGCCTACAATAAAAGATGTCAGCGTTTGGGATTGTACCGTTGCCATCGACAGTAATTTACCTATTAAAATTGTTCAGTACAATGCTACTGATCCTCAGCGCTCTCCGCGATTGGCCGGCCAAGTGTTAAATAAAACAGCCATTCCGATCATCAATAACGCTGCTATAAAAGACACTAAGCAATTAAGTAGCCAGCAAAGAGATAGTAAGCAAAAGTATAGCCAGACTGCAGCTAACCAAACCCGTATCATTCTTGATGTGGCCACTCATCAGCGTGTCTGGCAATTGTGGTCGCTTCTGTGCACAGCCAAACCCTTTTCTATTAATAATACTTCTGACAATTCAGTAACTTGGCTCAGTCACAGTACCTCGCAAGTGTCTGCTGAGGTATTGAGCGTACAGCGCGTAGGTGAAGTTATTACCTATGATGATAAGCCCTTAAAAGTGGCGTTAACCCTTGGTGTTGATGATGCTGAGCGTCAAACAGATTGAACGGCCATAAATAACTCAGCAATAACGTTATAATTTATAGTTTCTCATGCTTCTACTATTGAACCGTGACCGAAATATCACCATACTCTTTATACTTATATCAATTCATACTTATATCAATTCATACTTATATCAATTCATACTTATATCAATGTAGCTGTATCAATACAGGTATATAATAAGGTGAAAATATTCGAGTCTTCTCGCTATATTTATGTTTTTATATCACCTCTTTTATTGTTTTAGACTATTTTTACTTAGGAAGTTATATGCCCAACTGGCCACCAGACCCTAATAAACGTCCTGAAAATTCGGCAAACCAGCCAGCACCCATGCAACAACAGCCAAGCCAGCCTAGTGGACAAGAATGGCGACTTATCGAAAATACCTTGTTGGCTAGTGTGGTAGAACAGCGCCGCGCAAGGCGTTGGGGTATCTTTTTTAAGCTACTGACTTTTGGTTATATTTTGTTGATATTTTTACTACTAGGGCGTGGTTGCACCAGTAAAGCACCGACTGGCCTTGAAGGTATTGATACCAGTAAGCCACATTTGGCGGTGGTTGAATTGCAAGGTACGATCAGTAGCGGCGATGTGGCCAATGCTTATGATGTTAACGAAGCTTTGACCCGCGCCTTTGAAAACAGCAACTCTAAAGCCGTTGCGCTGGATATCAACTCGCCTGGTGGCTCACCAGTACAGTCCGACAGAATCTGGCAAACCATGATGGATTTGCGTCAAGAATATCCAGATAAGAAGCTTTATGCCGTCATTGGTGATATCGGTGCTTCAGGTGCGTATTATATAGCGTCCGCAGCCGATGAAATCTATGTTAATCCATCAAGCTTAGTGGGCTCTATTGGGGTCATTATGCCAAGCTATAATCTTGAAGATTTAATGGATAAGGTCGGCGTGGAAGACCGTACTATTACTGCTGGCGAATACAAAGATATCTTAAGCTTGACGCGTCCTCTAACAAACTATGAAGAGCAACACGTAGAAAAAGTGCTGGCCAATACCCATAAGCACTTTATCGACGCCGTTAAAGAAGGTCGCGGTGATCGCTTGAAAAACCCTGAACAAAATAAAGTGTTTTCAGGATTGTTTTGGACTGGTGAGCAGTCTATTGCATTGGGCCTAGCGGATAAAGCGGGCAGTATTGCTAGTTTAGAGAAGCAGCTTGAGCTTGAAAACGTCGTGAATTACACGCCAACAGATCCGTTCTCGATTTTTATGGATCGCTTCGCTGTCAAGATGGGTGCGGGCATCGGCTCAAGCATCAAGCTTGATGTGTTGCCACAAGAAGAAGGCAATGCACAGATGCGCTAGTAGTGGCATTTCCTTAAACCAGCGTTTAGTTGAGATGGTTTACTTAACATCAGTTACTCAATATCATTTACATAATCACACTGTCATAAAGACTGAGTCATACATAATGGCTCAGTCTTATTGTTTTATTACTTAGATTAACACATGAAGTGCAATTTCAAACAGCAGGTGAAAAAGAGGCCTAGATGCGCTAGCATCACAGTTTCTATCCACCACCAAAGTGAGATTGCAACCATGAGCTATACACATC
>NZ_CAJHBI010000052.1 GCF_904846605.1 Psychrobacter sp. 72-O-c | reverse complement strand
TTGGATATGCTTGACCCGTATTGCTAAGCAAACAAAGAAAACGGTATATCAGTTAAAACATGGCTTACTTGATAACTACCTCTGCGAGCAGCTGCGCTCGCCTGAACTGATAGTTGCGTAAGTCCTATATAAAACTTGATACATAAAAATTTTATAGTTGAATTTTGGTAAATGCGTCAATAATAATTTATATTGTGTAGCACAACGTCATGCCTATGCCTATTTTATTTTGAACTGACTATAGCTACTTTTTAATTTAGCTTTTACAATGGCTACTAATGTAATAAATTTTCATTGCCAATTTTATCTATTATAGGCTACGTCTATTCACAACTGAGGTATAAGCATAATGCGCTTTCTACTGTTTGTGTTACTGTTTTTAAGTTTTGCTTATGCGCTCGGTTTGGTATTGGCGAACAACACTGAAATTGGGGTGAACTTACTATTTTCACAAGCTCCAGCCATGAATTTGGGGTTGCTACTGATACTTTGTTTGATATTAGGTATCGTCATTGGACTATTGCTAGCATTGTTAATGTTCCGTGTTCTACAGAATAAATGGGAAATTTCCCGTTTGCAAAAATTGAACACCAACTTGCAAGAGCAAATTGACCAGGCTAATGTTGTCATTGATCGGCAAGCAAATTCGCCTACTGTAGAAGATGCTGTTTATAGTGGAAAAGCAGTACAAGATGGTACGAGTGAGTCTTACTTAAATGAGAGTAATTCTTCCGAGCCTACTGTATTAACGAAAGGTAAGCGCGATTGAGTCTCATAACAGCTTATCGGTATAATTTTTAACACCTTTAAGATGATGTTTTTATAAAAAGTGGCGAAATCATGACTAATAAAGTAATAAGCTCTCCTGTTATTGTGGCGCTAGACAATCTCACAATGGATGAAGCATTGGCATTGGCTGATTGTTTAGATCCTAGTCTATGCCGATTAAAAGTAGGCAAAGAGCTGTTTACTCGCTGTGGTCCTGCGATTGTCCAAGCGTTACAGCAACGACAATTTGAAGTGTTTCTAGATTTAAAATTTCATGATATACCTAACACTACTGCGCAAGCCGTATTGGCTGCCGCAGAGCTTGGGGTATGGATGGTTAATGTGCACGCCAGTGCAGGTAGTGCTGCTATGTCATTGGCAAAGCAGCGACTGTTAGAAGGTAATTATGAGACGCTACTGATAGCCGTGACCGTACTGACCTCTATGGGTAGCGATGTGCTACCACAGATTGGTGTCACTGATAATTTAGATGAGCAAGTGAGCCGATTGGCGCACTTGACCAAACAAGCGGGTCTCGATGGTGTGGTGTGCTCAGCACAAGAAGCACGAACGCTTAAAGCACTATGCGGTGACGACTTCAAGCTAATAACGCCTGGTATTCGTCTACCAGAGGATAGCGCAGATGACCAAACGCGTATCTGTACCCCCAAGCAAGCATTGAGTGATGGGGCAGACTATCTGGTCATTGGACGCTCAATCACTCAAGCACTGGACCCAGAAGCCAAACTACAAAAGATACTTCAAAGCATTTGATTCTAAAAAGCATTTAACTTCATAAGTATATAGCGTTGTTAGTGACAAAGAGATATTCTTAGATACGAATAAAAAAGACAGCTTACAGGTTGTCTTTTTTTTAACTTTTTAATGGCGGATAAATAAGTGCTACACTAGATGCTTGGATTTATTTGCCTCTTATCATTAATATTGGACAGTATGAAATTACAGATTGTAAGTGACTTACACATAGACAGCTATGCCAGACAATCGCATCCAATGGGACATATTCCTAAGACCGATGCCGACTTAGTTTTGGTGGCTGGTGATACTGCTAATAGTGATAGTGGTATGCCGTGGCTACAAGAGCAAGCCGCACGTCTAAAGGTACCTCTTATTACTATCGCTGGCAATCATGAGTACTTTAACGAAGACGTGCTGCACTTTGACTATAAGCTGGCGACATGGGACAACTATAATGAGGTGTCTAACCAAGGCGTTCGGGTGCTCCAATGTCAGCATATGGATATCGGAGAGGTGCGCATCTTAGGATGTACGCTGTGGACTGATTATCAGTACCAAGCTAATGAAGACACTATGGTAGTGGCCAGACGTTTTATGCGTGATTATAAACAAATCTACGTCGGTAATGATCTATTCTCGCCTGAGATGTCCATGCAATTGCATGAACAGCATCGTCAGTGGTTAAAACAAGCTTTAATAACAGCAAAGCAACTGGGCAAAAAAACGATAGTAATGAGCCATCATAGTATCAGCCCGTTATCTGTTTCTGAAAAGTATGCTACTTTGCCGAGTAATGCGGCTTTTGTCAGTGATCTATCCGCGTGGATGCACGAGCCATGGGCACCTATGTTATGGATTCATGGGCATACGCATGAAGCGTTTGATTACCGTATTAATAATACTCGAGTGATCGTCAATCCGCGCGCTTATCCGAATGAAGTTAGCAGTACGGCGCTAGAATTTGCTTGGGATAAAGTAGTTGATATTGGCTAGAAAATTGGCTTTTGTTAACCGTAATTTTTGTTTCCAATGATTTTATTGCTACCAAACTTGTATTTCTTTCACTCTAGATAAAAAATCTGCTACGCTGACACCCATGAGCAAATACACCGATTCTCCCCAGCCTGAATTGCCGACTGATAAACTTGCGATGCATAGTCCAAGTGCACCGGCTCCTTCGCACCTGCCTGATAGCATGATGTCCTCGGTCAGCCTATTGCCTGACGATAAGCGACTAATTTTATTTACCAGGCACTCCTTACGGGAGCGTTCTGATGGTAACGGTTTTGCCAGTTATCAATTGCCATTAACCCCTAGAGGTCGAGTATTAGCGAAGTCCTGGGGGCGTTGGTTGGCAGGACATCTACCGTATTCGCTCGATGTCGACAGCATTTCCAGCCCGATTGGACGTTGTATCGATACCGCGCAACTGATGCAAGAGGGTGCTGGTCTACGGCGTAATATTACCCATCAATCATTACTGGTTGAGCCAGGTAGCTTAGTCACTGAGCCTGAGATTGCCAATGCGGTATTCAAAGAGATTGGTGTGCTTAATTTTATCAATCGATTTTTGCAGGGCAACCTTGAAGGGACCAAAAACGCTTATCAAGGCGGTCTAGATATACTATCGCTGTTCTACCAACATCAGCCTCAGCAAGGTCATTTAATGCTAGCGGTCAGCCATGATACTTTATTGTCTGCGTTTTTAGCGGTGATGCTCGATGTGCTTGAAATTGATTGGAATGATTGGCCGAAGATGATGGAAGGGGTGTTTTTGTGGTTCGATGACAAGCCTTTTGATCAAGCTAATGCTCATTTTGTCTGGCGTGGTGAGGTTTATATCCGCCCAGTCAGCGCTCTGCTAGACGGTTACCGTGCTGCTGGGTTTCATTCTAGCAAGCTATTGCTACCGCCAGAGGTGAAGTGGAGCTGATTTTTTAAGGTAATTTATGCTTGGTTTGCTTACTAAGCATAAATTGAACCTATTCATTTTAAAAGTGGAAAACTATTCTAATCTGATTTCCTATCCTTCTGTTCGGCCTTTGCCATAAGAAAACTGAGAACGATCGCCCAAGCTACGACCATGTTTCCATAATTGCATTCCGTGTGATAGTTGGTTGGTTTCCCATTCCTGTAAAGCTGTAGGAACGTTGTGGCTATGACCAACGAGTGCCTCTACCAGCGAGATAGCATTCGCCGCTGCTTTTGCGGTACCAGCTGCTGTATGAGGCCGAGGAATAAAAGCGGCGTCTCCTATTAGTGCAATCCTATCGAAAACCATCTGCGGCACCGCCAAGTCTAATATCGACTGTACAAAAGGCTCTTTAGTTGCGGCTACTAATTTTTTAAAGGGATCAGCGAGTACAAGATTTGCGTAGCCTCGCATTGCTTGCTCAACATCAAAGGACATCATCCCTGGCGGAACGGAATTGGCTCTATGCCTACCATTTTTGTCAGTGAGTACATCAGGTAACTCTGTTTCCTCGTCGTAGTTAACGTACCAAACCCAGTTAAACCGACGTTTTCCAGAAACCAGCGACTCGTTTTCACCGGGGATAACATAGGCCAAAATATGTGAGTTTGGAAAATCATAAAACACGAAGCGCTCAGTAAATATCGTGGCTGCTTCTGGCTCTAAGTCCACTTCATCGATCAAGCCTCGATAGGCTACGTAACCTGCATATTGAGGCTCATAGGTAGGTAGAAGCTGCTGGCGTACCGTTGAAGTTGGCCCGTCAGCGCCAATCAACAAGTCTCCAGTTTCACAAGAGCCATCGACAAAAGTCGCCGTGACCTTAGCGCCTTCTGATTGTACCTGCGCTAATACCTTACCTTGATGATAATGCTCGTCTGGAAAGTGTCTTCGCATCGAGCGATAAAGGATGTTCCAAGAGGTGAGCGTCTGACGCATGGCCATTTTTTCAATTTGGCCCTCTTTTTGCAAGTAATAGCGTTCAGTGGCATCGACGCCTAGCTTATCTGTCGCAATTCCCGCCTTTTTGAGAGCAACAACGACATCAGCTTGCAAAACAACACCGCTGCCTCTACTATCCAAATCATGAGCAGAGCGCTCGTAAATATCTACCTGCCAGCCAATAGAGCGTAATAGTGTCCCTGAGAACAACCCAGCTAACGAACCACCGATCACGATTGCACGTTTATTCATTGATTCCACTGAGTCTCTCCTAAATATTTATATATAAACCAGAGTAGCATAAAAAAACCTTGCCACTAGGACAAGGTTTTTATGCGTACGGTCTAAACAGAGCAAATCTTAAGCTTGTAGGCCTTTGATTGTTTTGTTTAGGCGGCTCTTACGACGAGCCGCTTTATTCTTATGAATAATACCTTTGTCAGCCATACGATCAAGAACCGGTACCGCTTTTTTGTAAGCTTCGGTAGCTGCGTCATAATCTTTAGCTGCGATAGCCGCATCAATACGCTTCAAATACGTACGAACCATAGAGCGTTGTGACGCAGAGTTCTGACGACGTTTGGTGTTTTGACGGGCGCGTTTACGAGCTTGTGCAGTATTAGCCACGCGGATCTCCTTGATAAAAAACAGATAAAAATATGAATGTCGATTGTAATAATGGGTTTAACAATCATAGGTGGCGAGTAGCCGTCTCGTCAAATATGATATCGATGCCAAATATAAGTGAGTCATCGCTCGCGCCGCGACTATTTGGAATAATTAAACAGCCTCGGCGTGTAAAGGCGGTTATCTTAACAAATTATTGCGCTTAGGACAATATGTTTGGCAGTTAAAGCGTAAAGTAGTTGTGTAAGTTTGTACTTTATCGATTGAAAGCAACTTGTTAACCGACAACCGGACAAAGTTTTTTTTAACAAATAAAGTTTCTTACAATAAATACGGGTAATTGGATAATTTATAACGTAACTTATAGCTTTACTGATAACCTTGCTGAACTGGCCTTACTAAGGCAAAATAAGCGATAACCAAGCATTATGATATTAAACACTATGACAGATAGTGACGTATTATGTTTGGCTATTATTAATAGCATTACTGATGATTATGTATTAACCAATAGTGGATCAACCGATATTATTCTATAAAAATATTATTTTATTAATATAAAAAATGGACAAGTTATGCAGCGAAAAGCAATCGTAATTGGCGCGACAGGATTGGTAGGGCAACACCTTATTAAACAGCTAAGTGAGCTTTATGACACCTTGATTGTAATTGCACGGCGTCCGCCGCGTTATATTAATACCAGTATGCGCTTTTATCAGGTCAATGATTTTGATAATTTAGCTGAAGTGTTTGCTAGTGTGGGTGCAGATCGCACGGCTGATGCGTTCAGCTGTCTTGGCACTACCAAAAAGCAGGCAGGCAGCGATGAAGCGTTTCGAAAAGTAGATCATACTTATAATCTTACTTTTGCTGAATTATGCCGAGATAAAGGGGTGGAGAACTTTTTTTTACTATCGTCAATGAATGCCGATAGCGACAGTCGGTTCTTATACAATCGAGTAAAAGCAGAGACCGAGCAATCCATTATGGCGCTAGGATTTGCGCAGTTAGTCATTTTTCGCCCCTCTTTATTACTGGGTAAGCACAAAGGTCGTCCCCTTGAAAGTATCAGTCAAAAAGCCTTTCAGTTAATTTCGCCTTTGATTTCAGAATCATTACCGCTACATCCCATTTCTGCAAAACGTGTGGCAAGCGCTATGGCAATGACCGCGCATGATATTTATGAGCGCAGTAAGTATCGCCCTGAATCTGCGCCTTATAGCACTGATATTATCGAAAATAAACAGATGCTTGCCATAACACGGGTAAAACATTAAGCTAGGATTGTGCTATCAACTGCATTGTAAATACCAACTAGCCTAAGTATACAAAACTGAATAGCCTGTATTCGAGTTATATTAAATAAAAAAATAAGTACTTATGAATAAGTCTTCAAACATAAAAACCTCAATTAACCAATACTCAATAGCTAGTAACAAGGAGCGTGACTATGTCAGAATCGACAGCAATGAATAAAGAAAATTTTGTAACTTGTGATTTATTGGATGCCAATCCTGAGTCCCAGGTATGCTTGCCCAATATTGAAGGCAAGTCATTTTATAGCTTTGGCGCAAAAGATAAGTTTTGTGGCGAGATTGTGACGGTCAAATGTTTTGAAGATAATAGCCGCGTCAAATCACTATTAAATAGCGATGGCAAAGATAAAAATGGCGATGGTAAAGTACTGGTCGTCGATGGTGGCGGATCAATGCGCTGCGCGTTACTGGGTGATATGATTGCGCAGGCGGCAATTGATAATGGCTGGGCTGGGGTAGTGGTCTATGGCTGTGTCCGTGATGTCGATGATATGGCACAGATGGAGATCGGAGTGATGGCGCTTGGCTGTATTCCGCGCAAATCAACCCGCCGTGATGAAGGCCAGACTGATATTGAGATTGGCTTTGGCGATTTAACCTTAAATTCTGGTATGTTTGTATACGCCGACAACAATGGTATTATTGCTAGCGATAAGCCTCTTATATAAAGGTTTTAGTAACTGATGCACAGACGCTTATGTATAGAAGTCTATATGTAGAAGCTTAAGATTAAGACTTACTAAACATAATACTGACCAAGGTTAAGAACTCAGTAAGGTCTTTGTCAGCCAATATAAAATTTATCGCTACAAAAAAATCCCAGCTCACTAGAAGCTGGGATTTTTACGTTTAAATAGGTTAAAACCTTGTAATGGTATAGCCTGTTAGGTAATAACTCTTAAACTGACATATTAGTACTTTTCTAATTCGGAAAGCATCTGCTCACGAGCCTTATAAATACGCCGTAACCCCAACCATAGACTGACACACATAATAATCAAGAGGAAAGTGAAGGGAAGGCCGGTACTGACGGAACCCGCTTGGATGGTTTTCAGTGCTTCTGTACCACCGCCATAAAGTAAGGCAATCGCAATGCAGCCTTCGGCAATCGCCCAAAATACGCGCTGCGATATAGGGGATTCAAGCTTACCTCCAGAAGTAATCGTATCAATGACTAATGAGCCCGAGTCTGATGACGTCACAAAAAATACCATTACTAAAATAATGGCAATTAGTGAGGTAATCATGGCGAATGGTAAGTTATCGAGCATCTGAAATAAGGTCAGAGAGGCGTTACTAACACCGCCTGACAATTCTCCAACTTGGTTGGTATACTGACTGAGACCCGTTTGTCCAAATACGGTCATCCAGACGATAGTAACGAGGGTTGGTGCTAGCATTACAGAAACGATGAACTCACGTACGGTACGCCCTTTAGAGATTCGTGCGATAAACATCCCAACGAATGGTGACCAGCTGATCCACCAAGCCCAATAAAATACGGTCCAAGTATGGAAGAAGTTGCTATCAGTTCGTCCTACAGGATTGGATAAAGGGATAATATAAGTGACATAATCAACGGTTGTTTCAACTATTTTACCAATAAGCCCTAGAGAATCTCCTACAAAAAAGACAAATAATAATAGCAATCCGGCTGCCAGCATATTGACATTACTTAAAAACTTTACCCCGCCATTAATACCGCGTGCCACCGAAATAGTTGCCAATCCTGTGACCAATATGATAATAATTATCTCAAGAGTATTGCCTGCAAAGTCCCAGCCAAATAAGTAGTTCAGTCCACTTGCTGCTTGTTGAGCACCAAGACCGAGAGACGTCGCTAAGCCAAAGATAGTGGCCAATACGGCCAATACATCAATAACATGTCCCGGCCATCCCCATGTTTTTTCTTTTAGCAGTGGATAAAATACTGAGCGCATGGTCAAAGGAAAGCGAAAATTGTAGGCAAATATTGCCATCGACAAGCCTACGACCGCATAGATAGCCCATGGGTGTAGCCCCCAATGATACATCGTCGCGCCCATTGCTGCTCTAAAGGCTTCGGGACTGTCTGCCTCGATTCCCAATGGCGTTCCTGCCCAACCGCTAGCATAACCTAAAGGTTCAGCGACACTCCAAAACATCAAGCCAATGCCCATTCCCGCAGCGAATAGCATAGCCAGCCATGAGCCTCGATTAAAGTCAGGCGTGGCATTGATACCGCCAATGCGAATATTGCCATAGGGTGAGACAATGAGTAGCAGACAGAAGGCCACCATGATGTTAGCCACGCTGATAAAGAGCCAATCGAAACTATTGACTATCCAGTTTTTAGTGCCATTGAGCCATAAATTAGCAACATCGGGGAGCAGTAGAGTGAATAATACAAAAGCAATGACCGCAAGCGCAGTGACAAAAAATACAGGATTATGTAGCTCTAACCCAAGAATATTTACATTATTCTCTCCCACTTTATGTTCAGTAGTGTAGAGTCTGCGGCGAAATTTATCGACGAGTACTTGGGGGATTTTTTTGTGCTCTCTCATAGGTAATAAATTTCCTGATGGGGTTGGCAATAGGCTTAGTGTCTATGAGCATATATGACAGGGTCAGTTGATATGTCATGCAGGCCACCAGCTTGCCACGTAATAAGATGCACAGTACAAGGCTGTCAAAATGAGCTAGGGCATTTAATATAATGCTTTCAAAACGACATTCAAGACAACCTAATAGGCAGAGACAATATCTAAATGACGGCGACTAAACACACTGCTTATTTATGTAAGCCGTGGAATGTCAAAAATAAGATATAAATGTGCTTATCGAAAAAAGCTCTCCATGTTAACAAAATGCTTTGCATTGTCAAATGAGCATGAAAACCTACCATAAGGGCTATAAAATAAAGCCAGTTCACGAGATAATAAACGGGGTGACAAACCGTTACGGCATAAACCATTGGTCAATGGTCGAAATGTTCGTATAATAGTCCTCTGACTCTCAACCCTGACCCTATTTGCTATGCCTATCTCTGCCTTAACTGACGCGTTCGCTCCTATTAATAATCAGCTATTTCCTATCCAAGACACGCAGCGGCGTTGGCTGGCGCCCGTCCATGGAGCCGTGAGCAGTCTATGGCTGGCAAGTTTAGTCAGTGCGCCTATATGGGACGTGGCAGAGCGCCTAAAAGTCGTTGTGGCGCGCGATCAAAACCAGCTCAATCAGATAGAGACTGAGCTGGCGTTTTGCGGGGTTGATGCCTATGTGTTTCCAGATTGGGAAACCTTGACCTATGATGAGCTGTCACCGCATCAAGATATCGTCAGTGAACGTATTAATCTATTGACGGATATGCCAACGTCAGGCGTCCTGCTTATCTCGGTACAGGCGCTAATGCACCGCGTTGCAACACCCAGCTGGCTTATCGGCCAGCATTTTGACTTGAGTGTCGGTGATAGATTCGATATCAATACCCAGCGTGAGCTATTGGTAAAGGCGGGCTACCGAGCGGTCGACAATGTGTTTGAGCCGGGTGAGTTTGCGGTGCGCGGTAGTATCATTGATATCTTTGCGATGGGGCAGCCATTTCCACTGCGTTTAGATTTATTCGACGATGAAATTGAGACTATTCGCTTTTTTCATCCGCAGACTCAGCGGACCTTAACGACTGATGATCTTAAAGCGATGGCCTCAGGTAGTGATACCAGTATAGGGCAAGAGCCGCTGTCGCTATTACATAAGCTGCCAGATATCTCCAAGCCCATTCAACAGTTTCAAATACTACCCGCAAAAGAGTTTCCATTAGACGAAGGCAAAGAAACTTTTCGTATGAACTTTGCTGCCATGTTCCCTAATGCTAGCAGTCGTAAATTTGAGCTACACAAAGATGTGATGGCAGGCATTGCCAGTAGTGGTCTTGAATATTATCAGCCACTATTCTTTGATTTAAAAGACTGGCAACAAGCGAGCACTCTATTTGCTTATTTTCCTAGAGACGCCTTATTTATTACTGACGAGCTGATTAGCGAGCGACAAGCCGATTACTGGTCACAAATTCAGCGCCGCTATGAAGAGCGTCGACATGATATTGATAAGCCCATAGTCGCACCTGAACTATTATATTTACTATCTAATACCTTGAATGAATATCTTAATCACTACCCAAGAGTCATATTGAGTGCGCGTGATGAGTTGGCTACCATGACAGATGTAGCGGCTATTGATGACGATGCTTTAACTTCAAATTCAATATCAAAACCCACTAAACAGCAAGGTTTAGTGACACTCAGTGCCCAAGCACCACCGCAGCTATCGGTTAATCATCAAAAAGCCGAGCCGTTAGCTGAGCTGCTAGACTTTCTGCATCTACAAGCGCAAACATTGACGCCGGTCTTGATCGTTGCTGAAACTGCTGGTCGCCGTGAGATTTTGATTGAGTTATTTAAAGGCAAAATTGAGTTACAGGCTTACGGTAGTTTTAAAGAGTTTTTAGCAGCCGATCATACTGGTGCTGTGAATAAGAAAAACGATCGACCCAGTGTTAGTTTGACGGTTGCCCCTATTGAGCGAGGGGTTTATGTTCCTGAACGCTTAGTCATCATCAGTGAGACCCAACTGTTCGGTAGGCAAGTGTTACAAACGCGCCGCCGTCGGCAAAGCGGGGTGTCAGAAGAGTTTCTGGTCAAAAGCGTGACCGAAATGACTCAAGGCAGTCCAATTGTGCATATTGAGCATGGTATCGGCCGTTATAGTGGTCTCATTACCTTGGATGTGGGCGATGGTGAGCAAGAATTTATACATCTTAAGTATGCCGATGAAGCTAGTATTTATGTGCCAGTCGCCAACCTACAAATGATTAGCCGTTATAGCGGCGGTGATCCTGCTCTTGCGCCTCTGCATAAGATTGGCAGTGGTAAGTGGGATAAAGCCAAACAAAAAGCACTGGAGCAGATTCATGATGTGGCTGCCGAACTGCTAAATATGCAAGCAAGGCGCGAAGCAAAAGTCGGTATTCATTTCAAAATTGATCACTCGCAATATGAGCTATTTGCCAGTCAATTTGAGTTTGAAGAGACCCCAGATCAGGCCAATGCTATCCATGCGGTGATGGATGACATGAAACAAAACCAACCGATGGATCGCTTGATTTGTGGTGATGTTGGCTTTGGTAAAACAGAAGTGGCCATGCGTGCAGCGTTCATTGCCGTAAGTGCCGGCTACCAAGTTGCGATATTGGTACCAACGACCTTGCTGGCAGGCCAGCATGAAGATAACTTTTTAGATCGTTTTGCTGATTGGCCGGTACGTATTGAGACTTTGTCACGTTTTGGTGGTAAAAAACATCAAGAAACCGTATTGACTGATTTAGCTGCTGGTAAAGTGGATATTGTCATCGGCACTCATAAGCTGCTACAAAAGGATGTTAAGTTTGCTAATTTAGGCTTGATGATTGTCGATGAAGAACACCGCTTTGGTGTGCGTCATAAGGAGCGTATCAAAGCCATTCAGACTGATGTCGATAGCATGTCGATGACCGCAACGCCCATTCCGAGAACGCTCAATATGGCGCTATCAGGTATGCGTGATATGTCAATTATTGCCACCCCGCCGGCACGTCGTCTGGCTATTAAAACCTTTGTGATGCAAAAGACGGAAGCCTTGATGAAAGAGGCCATATTGCGTGAGCTGTTACGGGGTGGACAGGTCTATTTGCTACATAATGATGTTGCCAGTATTGAGCGTATGGCAGAAACTATCCGTGAGCTGGTTCCTGAAGCACGGGTAGGGGTGGCGCATGGACAGATGCAAGAGCGCCAACTTGAACAAATTATGCAGCAGTATTACCATAAAAAATTCAACGTGCTTATCTGTTCGACTATTATCGAAACCGGTATCGATGTGCCCAATGCCAATACTATTATTATTGAACGAGCGGATAAGTTTGGCTTAGCGCAATTGCATCAACTACGTGGCCGGGTAGGACGTAGCCATCATCAGGCTTATTGCTATCTGCTAGTGCCCTCGCTCAAAGGTCTTAAAGGTGACGCCAAGCGGCGCTTACATGCAATTGAGCGTGCCAATACGCTGGGTGCAGGCTTTATGCTGGCAAGTGAAGATTTAGAGATTCGCGGCGCCGGTGAGATATTAGGCAAGCAGCAAAGTGGTAATATGCAGGCGATTGGTTTTAGCTTATATATGGACATGCTTGAGCGTTCTACTAAAGCTATTAAGGCAGGTAAAGAGCTGGATTTAAATACGCCGTTGTCGTTAACCAGTGAGATTAATTTGCACAGCTCAGCCCTGATTCCTGAAGAGTATGTTCATGATGTACATCAGCGTTTATTGTTTTATAAGCGTATTGGTAAGGCCGATGATAAAGAGATGCTGATCGATATTCGTACCGAGATGATAGATCGTTTTGGCACGTTGCCAGATCAAACCAAGCAGCTGTTTGCCGTTCATCGTCTACGTATACAAGCTGAGCCCTTAAAGATTAATAAACTTGATGCCAATAGTAAGAGTGTGACTTTGGAATTCGCACCCGATACGCCTGTTGATGCCTTAGCCATTATTAAACTTATCCAATCTAATGGTCAGAATTACCGCATGAATGGTGCGTCCGGTATTCGCTATAGCAATCCTGATAAGCTTGAGACCGCACCGCAGCGAGTCGAAATGGTACAAGAGCTGTTACGCTATTTTAGTGAGCATATGGTAGTAGAGGTTACATCGGCAGTAGAGACAGCATAGCTACTGGTTATACAGCACCAAAAGTACAGCCATGAGCTAAATAGTGCTACTGCTATTTTATCCTGTAGATACCTGATAAAATAGCGTCAATATCTATTCTTACTTACTTCTTATTTCCTTTTATTGATATTTTATAACAAGAGAACCCGTCATTATGTTCCAACTGCATCCTAAGCTTGCCACCGATAGTTTTTTGGTAGGCGATTTTCCATTATCGACGTGTCGTTTGATAAATGACTGCCAGTTTCCTTGGTTAATTCTGGTACCGCGTGTCTCGGGTATCAAAGAGTTGTATGAGTTATCTGAGGCTGATCAGACGCAGTTTTTGCGTGAGTCGAGCTGGTTGTCAAGCCAGCTTGCCAAAACTTTTCAAGCCGATAAGATGAATGTTGCGGCACTCGGCAATCAAGTTCCCCAGCTACATTTTCATCATATCGTGCGCTATCAAAACGATATGCAATGGCCAAACCCAGTTTGGGGTGTCCCTGCTATACCTTATACCAAAGAAGTATTGGCACAAATGCAACAGACCTTAATGATGGCGCTACGTGGTCATCATCAGATGCCGTTTGACTGGCAAATGTAATTGGGTTTTGCTGTTTTGGCTCTGATATTCATAATGACGTTAAGGTCTATTATTTAGTTTTTTACTAGATAATTGTAGCGACAAGACCCTCATTTATCAAAAAGTGCCGTAAAACCACGTCGTTCTAGGGCGTGGATGTAAGGCATTTCTAGTTAGGTACTTGCTGTTGGTCGATATATTGTCTAATAACTTCAATTGAAGCCCCGCCACAGCTTGAAG
>NZ_CAJHBI010000051.1 GCF_904846605.1 Psychrobacter sp. 72-O-c | reverse complement strand
ATATAGAGTCCTTTACGGCGACAGTATTCACTGAGTTCTGCGTCACTTAAACTGCCGGTTTCTATGACGGTGGCAAGTTTGGTCTCACTTGACCAGTCATCAGGGGTGCGTTTGTTTCCGGGCATGGCATGACCTTGTTGTCGGGCTTGGTTGCGCCAATTATACAAAGTTTGTAGCCCAATGCCTCCATTTCTTGAGACTTCGGCGATGGATAGGTTCAAGGGTGGTTGTAGTTTGTTTAGTATCGCCTGTTTACGTTCTTCACTATAGCGTGGCATGATGAGTCCTTGATGCCCCCATTTGGATTGTTTTTTTAGGGGTGACAACTATCCTGCCATAGGGGGGGAGCTATCCTTAATGACAGGAAAGATAATCAGCTTGTAGTTCAAGTTTAGTCCAATAAACCAAGTTAGCAATGTAATAAAAAAACCGCCCACAAAACTGTGAGTGGTTTTTTTATGCCAAAACCAAATATTATGTGCAAACGAATAAGCAGATACAGTAGCATCATGTGCAGCAGTGACTAATGCCGCTACAATAAAGCCATGCATTAGAGCACTTTTTTACAAATTAAAGTGATGGGGGTGATAATATAAATAGAGGAGTATTAATTCTTATAAGAGTTGGGTCTATACAAACACAAATCCTTATGTCGAACTTCATTGGTACACAAGATATTTTTAAATCATGCTCTCATAGATTTAGGAGTAATTACTATCATAAATATACATGTAATCGTTTGGGTCGCTCTGACATTTTTTATCTTCCTTATTACTGTGAGTAATATAAAAGGTCATAAATTAACTACGGCTAGAGACTCTGTTCCAAAAGCACTTAATAGTGATAAGCTCGATATTGAGACCAGCTTTTATAAAGCTGATGCTACGTTGCACGATATTATATTTTTTCATGCTTCTGCATCAGGTGTGGCTATCGTTCTATTGGTTTTGATTATCAAAGGTGAGGTTTTATTTCCTGGAACTGTTGTCTTTTTTGGCATACTTTCTTCTATTGCAATATTCGCTATTAGGACGGTTCTTCTTTTATTAGCATTTTACTTTTATACCATCTCGATTTTGAAACTTGGCGATACGCTAGCTAGAATTCACGTTAATGGTAAAGACATTAAGACCATGTACGCGATTTTGGCTGTTTTTGGTTATTTTTTGATATTTCCAATACTTGCGTTGATATTGGTTTAGAACCTATCTGTCTAGAATGCTTTATACAGTAAACGAAAACTGCTCATAACCTAAGCCTTGTCATCAATTAGAAAGCATAGTTTACAATGCATTATACTATTATGAATTCACACTATTTATTAGGCAGATAACCAGTTTTTAAGATTTATGTGAGCCATTTATTGTAAGTAGCCGTCTTTAGAAATCATATCAGGCGGAAGATCGTTTTCTCCTAGTGCTTCCAATAGATTGATTTCGATAGTGCGCGACAGAGCAGTAAGTGGCAAATGGTTAGCGGCCACGCCAAAAGGATCTGTTATCTCTTCACTAAGCGCATCCAGACCAAAAAAAGTATAGGCAATTACGCCACAGACTAAAGGGGTGGCCCAACCCAGAGAAGAGGACAAGCTAAAAGGCAACATAAAGCAGTATAGATAAGTAGTGCGATGGACCAATAGGGTATAAGCAAATGGCAGTGGTGTATTTTGAATCCGCTCGCAGGCAGCCAAGACTATAGTCATAGAAGTAAGACGTTCATCCATGTTTTGTATCATAAGATCCGATGATAATTGCTGGCGTCGACTGTAACCGAGCTTCTTACCCATCAACCGCAGCAGATACTCGGGTAGATTTCTCGCTTGGCGCATGCTGATGTGATGCTCTGGTTCTACAAACCGGTCAACGTCCTGCCACGGCGAAGTATTACGAAGTCGATGGCGTAAGGCGTGAGTAAAAGCAATGGTAAGGTGGATCATACACTGCTGAGTATGCCGTCCGGTCTCAGTTTCCTCATTTATAAAAGAAAGTACTTGGCGTGTCAGGCTACGAGCATCAAATACTAACTGACCCCATAATCCTCGACCCTCCCACCAGCGTTGATAGCTAGCATTGTTACGAAAGCCGAGAAACAACGATAAAGCGATTCCTAGCAAGGTAAAGGGCGCTGTACTATAAGATGAAAAAGAGCTTGGAATCCAGTGCTGAACAGCTGATATTAAGGCACTGAGCAGAGTGATGAATAAAATTTGGGGATAAATATGAGGGATTACAGAACCGCGCAAGGTAAAAAGTATTTTGAATGCATTCGGTTTTTGCCAGACAATCATGTCAGCTTCCTATCGATGGGGTTGGTATGCGCAGTAACAAATACGTGATTTGATCAATGATATGGTTACCCAAATTATTGAGACAATTATGATTGGCAATTTTAGCATTAAAGCTTTTATCTCTGTTATGCCAGTTGTGCTTCAAATGAAATGTCGTTATTAAAACGCAGGATATTTAGCTGGACCATCCACAGACGAGCCTAACCCTGCTTGCTTAATATGTTCTCTTAGTGTGTCAAAGTTATAGCCTTATCTAAGGATCTATAATTAACTGAAGCGTCTCATTGCAGCTCACCCTCGAAGCGCTTACGCACCTGACGCAAGTATAGAGCTGGTGCAATTCGCCAAAGCAAGCTGCCAAAGCGCGAAATAGGTTCGGGCAAGATCCAGCGTTTCCGTCGCTGTAACCCTTGATCGATAAGCGCTGCCATCCATTCAGCACTGCGCATGCTACCCACCATCGAGCGTGGATGCTTTGCGGTGTTGCCGTCGTATCCTAGCGCATGATTTTCGATAGGCGTATCAAGAAAGCTTGGGTAGACCATAAGTATGTGAATACCATCGGGTTCCAGCTCTAATCGCAGTACTTCAAAGAATTGTGTTAAAGCACTCTTAGCGGCGCAGTATGCTGCGCGTCCTGGAACTGGCATCCAGCCTGCCATTGAGCCGATACAGATAATCTGGCCGGTGGATTCACGTAGCAAAGGTAGCGCAGCCATGGTCAGCTCTACTGCTCCCTGCCAATCCACCGCCATGACCTTACGAAACACCGCTGGGTCGGTCTGGTGGGCGGGTGAGCGGTGGGTAATACCGGCATTATTAACCAGTAGATCAAGACGTCCGAAGCACTCATGAACCTGATCAATGAGAAAGGCAATATCGTCGGCTTGAGTGATATCTGTGGTTACGGTTATTACCCTGTCAGAGTCTGCCAGCGCGGTAGCGCGTGCGCTTAAACCTTGAGCGTCTATGTCGGCCAGTACCAAACAATGTCCAGCGGCATACCAATGACGGGCCATAGCCCAGCCGAGTCCCGAGGCGGCGCCGGTAATTAAAGTGACATTCATTCGTTACCTTCTCCGTGTCAGGGTTTACGCAATCCATTGCATTCGATGAAATATTCAAAGGTTTCGGCGGATGTTTTGGCTAAAAGGTAACCAAACTCTTCTTTCAACCGGCGGTTGCTGAGTACCGGACGGTAACGCAGAAAATTGACCTGCTCCGGACCAGTCGGTTTGCCGCGCCATTTTGCAACTTGTAGACCGGCTTTGACGAGCCATACTGGTAGGGTCAACAGCGGCTTGTTGAGCCTGTTGGCGATATCTTTCATGGTCAGTGCACCATCACCAGCCATATTAAAAATTCCAGTCTTGTCTTTCTGGATGCCCATCTCCATTGCGCCAATCACGTCCTGATCCCAAATGAATACAAAAGGCGAATCGCTACCCCTGAGCGCAAGAATGCGCGGGGACATGAACAGACTAGTAATCTGGTTGCGGGTATCGGTGCCCAGCACTGTACCCGGCCGAAAGATTAGTTGCTGTAGTTGCGGGTGCTGCTGACGGAAGTCGGCGAGCATCTCCTCGACCTGTCTTTTATGGTCGGAATAGGCAAACTCGGTGTTCCCGCGCAAGGCGTCTTGTTCGTCTATCCAAGCTGGGTTATCGGCATGGTAACCGTAAGCGGCACCCGAACTGGTGATAGTCAAGTGATGTACACCTGCCTCGATGCAGCATTCCAGCACGTTGCGGGTGCCGTTGACGTCGATGTCGTAGTCACGGGAGCGATCTTTGGATGCTTGAAGAATGGACGCTAGGTGCACGACGTGAGAAATATCTTCTTCTTTCAGTAGCGCGACTAAACCCTGATCGCGCACATCCAGCACTTTGATTGGGAAAGCCAGATCATCGCGACTGCGGATATCCGTACCGATTACGTAATACTGAGTAGCCAGCCGATTACCGAGTTGATGGCCGATATAACCGGCAGCGCCCGTAATTAATATGCGTTTATTCATATGGAGTCCGCGCCCAAATTTGTGAAAGTGTGAGGCCTGATACTAAGTGCCAGACGCCCCAGAATGCCGTGATCAGCATCATGCCGCCTGCCTCTGGGAAGAAGGTAAATAGAATGACCAATCCCAGTCCTGAATTTTGTATGCCCACTTCCAGAGTCACAGCGCGTCGATCGGCTGCTGGCAACTTGAGCATTAGCCCCATACCGTAACCTAACGACAGTGCCAGCAAGTTGTGGGCGACCACCAGCCAGAAAAAGCTGTGGAAACGCTCTAGGAAAAGCTCGAAGTTGCTCGAAAAAGCGATCGCAACAAAGCTCATTAATACCAGCAGCGAGATTATTCGTAGCGGTTTCTGGATTCGCACTACTAAGTCTGGCAACTTACGGCCCGTCATCATGCCGAGCATTAGGGGTAACGCCAGTACCAGCAGAACCAATATTAGAATACTGCTAGGCTCTAATGTGATTTTGGTCAAGTAGTCACGAGTATGCGGATTGAGCCAGCCATAAAAAGCAAAATTCAGGGGTGTTAGCACGGTTGCGGCCAAGCTGGACACAGCAGTCATGCTGACTGATACAGCGACGTTGCCGCGTGCCAGCCATGTCATAATGTTAGAGAAGCTGCCTCCAGGGCAAGAGGCCACCAGAATCATCCCTAATGCCAGTTCTGGATCGATGTTCAATGCCCAAGTAAACAGACACGTGATTAAGGGTAATAATAGAAACTGAGCGAACAAACCAGCCAGTGGTGCGATCGGCGCCAGAACAATATGTTTAAAGTCCTCGAGACGCAGGCTGAGCGAAACACCGAACATCATTAGTGCCAGAATGAGATTGAGCAGAATCAGACTGCTTGGCTCAAACACCACCGTAGCTATCATATTTCTGGTACCAGCAGAGGTTTTTCCACTTCCAGATCGGCAATGTGCTTGGACAGGGTTGCTAGATACTCATCTTTGTTCACGTAATAGGCCATGCGCGCCAGCTTGATATAGTTATAGCCGCCGTCGAGATTAACCCCAGCACGCTCGCGTTTGACTTGGTTGAATTGGTTGGCGGCTTCCGTGTTTTGCCTCCGCTGCTGAATATAAAGCGCTACTAGCCGCGCTTGTTGATTGCGGCCTTCCCAGCCCAAGCCGGACGCCTCGATCATACCCATCATAAATAAGTTATCATGTTCAGGATGAAACACATTCATATAGAGCTGCGGTGAATCTTGATTAACCGGCCAGTTTAGCTGCTGGCGGTCGATGAAGGGATAATCAAGCAGGTATCCGGTGGCCATCAGGATCAGATCGTAGTCAGCGATTTCACCATCCATGAACGTCACGGTGCGACCGTCGATCTGGCGAATATCACAACGTGCCTTAATATCGCCATGGCCCAAATGGTGCAGTACCAACGAATTAACTACCGGGTGCGATTCGTACATTCGATAATCTGGGTCCGGCAGGCCGTAATCAGAGGGTTTACCGACGATCATGCGGATCAATGCTGCGTCTATACGCTGTTTCAAAGGACGTGGTAGGTTGAGTTTGCCGCCTAGCGTATCAATAGGCTGACCCTTGATGAATTTGGGCAGGAAGTAGTAGCCGCGCCGAAGACTGATATCCACCGACTTAGCATGATGTACGGCATCTACAGCAATGTCTGCTCCGGAATTACCACAGCCAACAATCAGGACACGTTTGCCGTTGAAAGTTGACGGGCTGCGATACTCAGAAGAGTGCATCAGTTCGCCAGTAAACTCACCAGGCAATACTGGCATATTAGGCGTGTGTAGTGTGCCATTAGCAATCAGTACACCCTCAAACAACCGCGATTGCTGTTGGCCATTGCATTCACTGACCAGACGCCAGTTGCTGCCTTCGGGCTCCATACTGATCACTCGCGTGGCGAACTCGTAGTGCGACTTGAGATTAAATTTTTCTGCAAAGTCGTGGAAGTACTGACGTAATTGAGTGTGATGAGGGTAAGAAGCGACTGAGTCACTCATTGGAAATTCTTTAAACTCAGTCATGTGCTTGGATGAAATTAAATGTGCACTCTCGTACATGGTGCTGTACGGATTGTCAATATCCCATAAACCACCCACATCAGTGTGAAGTTCGAAACCTGTGAAAGGAATATTAAGTTTTTGTAAGTTGCGGGCTGCGGCCAGGCCCATTGGACCTGCTCCAATCACTGCATACATAAGAACCACCTTAGAAATCATTTTCTTTATCCAAACAGTCAGTTCCATCTGACTGCGCTTCTGGTGGGCGATTCCAGCATCTTGCAGCCCCTTAATAGAACATTAGCATACATGGAGATATTAGCCAGCTCAAATAAAGAAAATGATCAAATGGGTCACTTCCTTCATAAGCTATGTCCCTCGTAGAAATAAAAAGGTACTCTCTGCAAACATCACTACCTATCACCTACTGTCTGAATATTTGAAAATTTCAGCTTCCTAAGCTTAGCTTAAGCTTTGTTTGTTGTAATGGCGGTTAAATAGACTATTCAGCGAGTAACGCCGTGAGCCAAAAACGTACGACTAATTTGAGCGATAACCCTAGTATGCCGTCATCAAATACCCCTAAGACTAAGCAATTACGAGTTTGGGACATTTTGGTCAGAGTTACCCATTGGACAGTTGCTACTGGCATTATTGCTAATCTACTCTTTACCGAAGATGGCGGCGAGCTGCATGAGTATGTAGGCTATACTGTTGTAGGACTGGTAGTTATACGCTTACTTTGGGGGTTGGTAGGGTCACGCTATGCGCGCTTTAGTGATTTTTTCCCGACTCTAGCTCGCATTAAGCACCACCTATCGGATTTAAGTGCACGCCGCACAGATGAGCAGCATCTCGGACATAATCCATTAGCAGCAATAATGGTGCTATCGTTATGGGCTGTTATTATAGGCTTAGGCACCACAGGTTATTTGATGGAATCAGGAATTCTTGGTAATAAAGACTTACTTGAAGAAGTTCACGAACTGTTAGCCAATAGTTTATATCTACTCGTTCCGCTACACATCATAGCGGCGATTGTCATGAGTTATTGGGAGCGGGAAAACCTCATTAAATCGATGATAACCGGTAATAAAACGGTGACAGATAAGCCGTCTACTATGAAGTGAACGAGTGATGGAGTGGCATATGGCACGCATATTATTGATAGAAGACGATAGTACGATCGCTGAAGGGATAATCCTTGGGCTAAAAAGCCATGGCATGATGGTCGATTGGTTTAGTGATGCCAAGCAAGGTGAAATGGCACTGCAAGACGGTATGTTTGATGCTGTGTTGCTTGATCTAACTTTGCCCAAAGGTGATGGTATGACCATGCTACAACACTGGCGAGCCAAACACATAGATACGCCTGTATTAATCATTACTGCTCGCGATGCGATTGCCAATCGGGTGGCTGGACTAAATGCCGGCGCTGATGATTATTTGGTCAAGCCCTTCGCGTTAGACGAAGTTATCGCTCGTTTGCAAGCATTGATGCGCCGTAGTCAGGGACGCACTCAACCTGAGATTCATTATGGCGAGCTCGTTTATCAGCCCCACAGTCAGCAACTCACTTATCAGGGACAAATTGTCGAAGCAACGATAAAGGAAGTGGCAATATTAGAGCAAATGCTAACCCATCCTAAACAGATTCATAGTCGAGCCAGTTTCGAGGACAAGCTTTATGGCTGGCAACAAGATATTGAGAGTAATGCCATTGAAGTGCATATCCATCATTTACGTAAAAAGCTGGGCAATGACTTTATCTTGACCAAACGCGGTGTTGGTTACTATCTCAATCCAGCACATAGCCCTATATAATCATTAGAGTATTTGAATTTAAGAGTATTTAAGTTTAGCTCATTCACTTTGACTTCTAACATGTGAGCCTATGAAAAGTATTCAGCAACGGCTATTAACCTCCTTACTCATTGGTCTACCTTTGTTGTGGCTCATTACGTCAAGCTTTATCGCATGGCAATTGTGGCATGAAATTAATGAGATGAATGATACTCAAATTACTCAAGTTGCTCGTTACTTAATAGGAGTATCCGCTGATGACGATGATGGGGATAAAGACGATCGTGAAAAAGAAGACAACAAAAATAAAGAACAGCACACTGCCAAAATCTATAATTTAAAAAGTAAGCAGTTATCAGGCGATTTAGGAGACGCTGAGGATGAATATATGGGCTTTGCCATTTGGGATAAGGATGGACGCTTGTTAGCGGCTGACGAAAATGGCCAAGCATTTTCTTTTCTACCAGACCAGCGTGGTTTTTTAGAAGAAAATAATTCTGCCTATCAGCGCCTTAACCCTTTTAGCAAACGCTGGCGTTTATTTTATGTTCACGATGAACATGATGATCATAAGAACGAAGGTCGAGTCATTGCCGTCGGTCAAAACCTTGACTCGCGTCAAGAGATGATTGTTGGTGCTATGTCCGTGCAAGTACTACCAATGTTAATTGGGCTGTTTGCATTTATGGGTTTAGTGACTTGGTTGATTCGACGCGGGTTTAGGCCGTTAAGCCAAATCAGTACTGATCTTGAACAACGTCAGCCGCAAGATGATAGCCCCATCACAGCAGACGTACCAAAGGAGATTCAACCTTTAGTGAGTGCATTAAACGTATTATTTGTAAAAGTGGCGGACACCTTAGCCCGTGAGCAACGCTTTACGGCTGATGCCTCTCATGAGCTGCGAAGTCCGCTTGCCGCGCTAAAGTTACAAGCCGACTTGTTACAGCAGCAGCTATTACAGCTATCCGACATGGAAGACGATGGTCAGATTTTTTATCACGCTCAAAAGATTAGCGCCGGCATTGAGCGCGCCACTCATTTAGTCGAACAGTTACTAATTTTAGCCAAAATAGAGCCACAACAACAACTGCCTGCTGACCAATTAGAGAGTCCAGACTGGCTGATGTTGACCGATATTGTACTTAGTGATGTTAACCGGCTGGCTCGTGAAAAACATATTCAATTAAAGCGCACAGTACGTTGCGCCAATCCTGACGATATTTTACCTATTCTTATTAATCCCATTTTATTTAAGCTACTAATTCGCAATATTTTAGACAACGCCATCCGCTATTGTCCAGAGGGGTCGTTGATTGAACTCCAGTTAGATACCAGTAGCATTAGAGTTGTTGATAATGGCATGGGCGTAGAGGATGAGCAATTAGCAAGGTTAAGCGAACGCTTCTACCGTCCAGCCGGTCAAAGCCAATTAGGTAGCGGCTTAGGACTATCAATCGCTAATAGAATTGCTGAGCTACATGGTCTCACGTTAGAGTTCAGCAACCGTCCCGTGCCAGAAACTGGCTTTATCGTCACTATAAAAAACAAAGCCGCCCTGTCTTAAGATTGAGTTAATATTCACAGCGTATGCTAGTTGTATTCCCTAATAATACAATACGGAGTACATACTATGAGCCTACCTCTATTAAGACCTTTGTTATTGACTGTCAGTGCGACCTCGTTAGTATTCTTTGGCGGCGTCATTGCATTGGCAGTACAATCGCCTGAACCTATCGACAGTTTACCAGCACTCACTTTATCAGTACCTAACCTCGTCACTCAAAATGCTGATATCACCTCTGATTTATCCTCCTTTAAAGCAGTCGCAAACCCCCTCTCGCAATCATCTCTTGCTGCGCTTACTCCTGCGCAAGCGACAGCATTGGCTAAACAAAACGCGCCAAGTGCGGTATTGCAAGCGACGCCTGAGCTCATCAATTATAACGGTTCGGTTGCTTATGAGGTGCTATTAGACAGTGGCACCATTTATATTGATGCCAATATCGATGCTGTCCTAAATCCGGTCGCTACCGATAACTATCGTGTTGATGGCTTTGATGACGACTACGATGATGACTATAAAGATAAGGACGATGACGACAAATATAAGAGTGAGAAACACGGCAAGAAAAAACACAATGACGATGACTATAAAGAAAATGAACGTTTAATCACCACCAGCTATCAGCAATATGATGAGGATGATTACGATGACTAATACTAAATCACATTCGACTAAAGCTGTTAAAAAAGCAGATCCTTTTGCTACTCTTAAAAGTAGCATTATGATTGTCTCAATCGTAGGCACTATGGCGGGATGGCTATTACTACTGAATCAAGAAACGGACAGCCAACCCGTAAACACTTCCATGTTAAGTACTAGTACTGCTGTTTTTGAGAATAATGAGCGTGTTATTGAGCCAGTGCCCATTGTTGATATTAGCCAGTTACGACAGGTCAATGAAGTCGTACCTGTTGAGGCGATAGCCGTCGTCGCCCGTACGCGTTCTTCTCAGTAAGAAAAGGCTAACGGTTAATAAAATTATATCTCGCAGCAAAAAACACAGCCTTAAAGAGTGGAATCTTCTAATGAAAAAAAATGCATCTCATGAAAATATTCCACAACTACTAAATTTTAAGCTGTTAGCAATGGGTTGCCACATTCAAGTTAGCTTGAATACCGCACGGCTGAGCACGCAGTACTCACAAGCAGCAATCGACTACCAGATTAAATTGCTGACAAGCGATATTCAGCAGCAGTTAGCCCACTGGGAGCACATTTTTAGTCGTTTTGATGAGACCAGTGAGCTGATGAAACTTAATAATAATACCGACCAATGGACTGAAGTAAGTGCAGAATTATTTGCGGTCTTACAGCGTGCTATTCATTTTGTGCCCAAAACTCAAGGTTTAGTAACACCAACTTTACTTAAATCTCTTTGGACTGCTGGCTACAAACATTCATATGAAACTTTACCAAAACATTCTATGTCATCCACACCCGTTATCACCACAAACGTTGCTTCAAATTCCGTCCAAAATTTGCAAGATGCGCTCAGTGCAAACGATGCTAATCAGCTCATAGAACGTATCCAACTGCACATATTAGATAATGGGCAACAGCAAGTATATCTTCCAGCTGGTATGGCGCTAGATTTGAATGGTTATGTTAAAGGCTGGTGCGCTATGCAGTTGGCTGAGAAAATTAGTAAAGTTCATGACTGGCATATTCCCTGTCTAGTAGATATGGGCGGTGACATGGCCATTGGTGTACCAAGCGACCAAAACACGGATAACCCGATCGTTTGGGGGATTGCTGTTGCTAAACCGCATCTTACTGATGGTGAGCAGGTTCAAGATGAGGAAGATGTCGCAATCCTTGTTATAAACTCCGGTGCCGTCGCCACGTCAGGGCAAGACTATCGTCGCTGGTGGCATGAGGGGCAATGGCAACATCATTTAATTCACCCTCACTATGGTCGTCCGGTAACAAGTGATGTCCTAACTGCAACCGTATTAGCTACGGATACCATGACAGCAGAGGTATACGCTAAATACTGTGTGCTTCTTGGCGTTAAAGAGGCGATGACATGGCTTAACAAAAATAATATTGCTGCAATTTTGATCGATACTGATAACAAGGTGATGGCCTCCCCTGCCATCTATTCAAATCTAATCCATTCAAGCTCAATCTCAACGACTGACTGACTGACTGACTGATTGATTGAGATGGATTCGCTAAAAAGCAGTCACGTTAAAAAAACCCGTTATGCATATATCTTTTATGTAGATACCTTTATAGGAGCATCGCTATGCACATCAACCATCTTATTGACAGCCATCCCAATTCTAAATTGAAAACGATTGCTACGGTTTTATGGGTTATATTAATTTTAAGCATTGGCATTCTAGGTGGCAGCTATGCGCTTTTGATCTGGGGAGAGACAGCTTCTCAACTACTGACAGCCACTGATAAGCACTTTTGGTATTTATCACGGGCAAGTGGGGTTATCGCCTATACTCTATTCTGGTTAGCAGTCATTTTTGGTTTATTGCTGAGTACACGTCTAGGCAAGCATTTTAATGCCGCGCGGGTATTTGCCTTACATCAATATCTAAGTCTGATTGCAGTGGGTTTTGCAGCCTTTCATGCAGGCATTCTATTAGCGGATAATTATCTAAACCTTAATTTATGGCAGATTTTACTGCCCTTTGGTTTTCAGACTGACCGTGTAGGCGTTGCATTAGGACAATTAGGGTTTTGGCTATTATTTATCTGCGCGTTTAGCTTCTATATTAAGAAGTATATTGGTCAATCAGCCTGGCGATGGCTACACTTTTTGACATTTATGGCTTATATGTTTATTAGTATCCATGTGTTTATGGTGGGATCTGACAGTAGGGCACTACCTTTATTATTATTTTATGCAGGCAGTCAGACATTAGTTTTTTTACTGATGAGCTATCGGCTATTGGCTATGAACTACCCACTACCTTAGAGGTAGGGGTTTCTTAGGTAATACCCATACTTGATACGATATTCTGTATCAGAGGTTAGACAAATTCACTAAGCTAACCCTGTCGCACCGACAGTTTTGAGCGTTACCAGTGTCAATCCTTGATTTAGGATGTTGATACTGGCATTGATATCTCTATCATTATTTCGCAAGCAGCAAGGGCAAACCCATGATCTCAATGACAAAGGTAATTCATCTTTGCTAAGCAAATGACCACAGCCTGAGCAGGTTTTAGAGGATGGATACCATCGGTCTATTTTGACAAGCTCTTTACCATACCATCCTGCTTTATAGGCAAGCATGGTGGTAAAAGTAGACCATGAGCTGTCTAATATGGCTTTTGCAAGTTTACGGTTCTTAACCATGCCTTTTACGTTCAAATCCTCAATGGCAATAACATCGTGGTTTTTGATGATATTGAATGAGAGTTTGTGTAGGAAGTCTTTGCGGGTGTTGGTGATCTTCTCGTAAACCTTGGCAACTTTTAGGCGCTGCTTTTGGTAATTACGGCTTTCAGACAGCTTGCGCTGCTGAGTTTTAGCAACCAACCTGCGTTTGGCTAGTATCTTTTGTTCGCGCCCTAATTTATCTTGCAACCTCGATAAAAACTTAGGGTTAGCAACTTTACTCCCGTCCGATAGGACGATAAAGTCTGTTAATCCTAAATCAATACCGATATTTGATTGATTTTTAGGCATGTCATCAACCACTGTTTCAAACAATAAGCTGACGTAGTATTTACCCGATGGGCTTTTGCTGATGGTGGCACTTTTAATCAATCCATTGATAGAACGGTGTATCTTCGCCTTGATGTGACCAATTTTAGGCAACTTAACGGTGGTGTTTGTGACCGCTACCGTACCTTTTTGATTGTTGGTGGTGTAACTGTCTTTTAAGCCTTTTTTCTTGAATTTAGGAAAGCCTGAGCCTTGTTTGAAGAATTTTTTATAAGTACTGCGTAGGTTTTGCTGGACATTAGCCAGAGCCAAACTATCCACCTCTTTTAGCCATTCAAACTCAGTCTTGTACTGAGCTGGGGTGTTTTTTAGTTCGGTTTTGGTTTCTTTGTAATACTCAATCTGAGCTATGCTGAAGAAACCGTAGAGATAAACTTGGTAAACTAACGACTCGACGAGGAGTTTACCATGACCAAGAAAATCAGAACCTATAGCACAGAATTTAAAGCAGAAGCCGTTAAGAAGATAGCGGACAACAACGGTAATATTTCAGCGTCTGCAAAGCAGCTAGGCATAGCGATGCAAACCTTATCCAACTGGCAGAGCAAAACCAATCAAGGCAAGCTTGTCGGCACAGAACAATATGATCCTGAGCTCATGGCTATACTAGAAGAGAATAAACGTCTTAAACGTGATCTCAAGATTGCTCAGGAGGAGCGAGAAATACTAAAAAAGGCCACGGCGTACTTTGCAAATGAGGAACGTTAAGAAACAGTCTGGGAGACTGTTTTAGTGACGCAAGTCAAAGGGCTATGCCCGCAGTGACAGTTAGTGAAGTACGCCTTTGTCGAAGCTAACCAAAGAATCTTTAGTATCACTCGCATGTGCAAAGTATTAAACGTTAAGCCGTCAAGCTACTACGATTGGGTGCGAACGATGGACTAATTTCACCCGCCAGTCTATTAATCGGTGCCGCTGCTGCAAACCCAAGCAGTCAAACGTTACTAATGACAGGAATGGCAGCATTGACAGTAGGTGCTTTATCGATGGCGGCTGGCGAGTATATTTAGGTATCCTCACAAGCCGATACTGGAAAATCTGATCTTGATAAAGAGCGTCATGAACTGATTTATAATATCTACTCGCTTGGGCGGCGCACCTGTTATTACTGCTACTGCTCAGGCGGTAATTTGGGAAGTGCTCGCGATGCTAGCTACGTCGTTAATTGGCCGCTTATTTGGTGTGGTGGTTTCAAAGACGTTCTAATACTAAAATCTATTCCCCATCTTAACGGTTTCTTAACGGCCAACTGATTATAATTGCAATGACATAGCTAAGATTTAATATTAGTATTCAAATGGCTCCCAAAATTATAATAGCCATACTACTAAAATATATCTACTATAGTCAGTTCACAATAAAAAAAATACAGCCCATATCATGAAACAGTTTAGGCAGATTATTCTCCATCCAGCCTTGGCGTAGAAATTTAGCTTGTGCCCACTTCTTCTCGATAGGATTTAGATCGG
>NZ_CAJHBI010000050.1 GCF_904846605.1 Psychrobacter sp. 72-O-c | reverse complement strand
TCATGTCCTTTTGTTTGATACTTTTAATCACTTGCGCTCGAAAGTCTGCTGAATAGGTCATGTATTCTTCTGCCACTTTGCTTATTTTAAAACGATTGTATCTTATTTATAGAGAACCTACTATAAGTACAAAAGAATCCAAAGGGTGAATAATAGTAAAATTGGTCATATAATCAAAGTCATGCATTAAATAATGGGTTAGACAAATTCTTAATCTAGAGACGATTCTGATAAAGATTAAAAAAAGAGGTTGACAGGAGCGGCAGAATTGCTAAAATAGCCAGCCTATCGAGCGAGACGATGTTGTTCAATATTACTATTTATTATTAATAGTATCTTAATGGCAGCACAGTACGACTTGATTAAGCGGGAATAGCTCAGTGGTAGAGCATAACCTTGCCAAGGTTGGGGTCGAGAGTTCGAATCTCTTTTCCCGCTCCAAATATGGCTTGAAAAAGCACTAAAGCCTCACTTCATTGTGAGGCTTTTTTTATGTCTAATTTTTACAAATAAAATCATAAAACAAGATAATTACACTTCCGTTATTATCTACGAGAACTAATTACAAAAGACAGTTAACTTGTCTCATTAAATTGAGACAGACCACGCACACTTGTTAAGTGCACTTAAATTTAGAATTATAAAACTAAAAGTAATCAACATAAAAAGCAGTCATAATAAGAGGTGTTTATGCCAACATTTAAACATAAAGAATTTAACGAGCTGTTTGATTTATCGGGCAAAATAGCAATCGTCACTGGTGGTGCTAATGGTATCGGTAAAGCGACAGCACTGCGCTTAGCGCAAGCTGGAGCAAATATAGTCATTGCTGATTTAAAATTGGATGATGCGAAAGCTGCGGTCAAAGATATCGAAGAATATGGTGTTAAGGGATTAGCAGTAGAATGTAATATCTTAAAAGATGATGATTTAGTAGCGATGGTTGATAAAGTCATATCAGAGTTTGGCTGCATTAACATCCTTATCAACAATGCGGGAGGCGGTGGCGGCGGTCGTGAAAACCCATCTAAGATATCAGTTGATGATATTCGCCGTGACTTTGAGCTGAATGTGTTCAGTGGCTGGCGTTTATGCCAATTGTGTGTACCGTATATGAAAGAATCAGGCTATGGTTCAATCTTGTTTACTACTTCAATGTCGAGTATCAATAAGGATCCAAATATGAGTGGTTATGCTGGCTCAAAAGCAGCGGTCAACCACATGGTGGCAAACTTAGCTCATGACTTCGGTCCTGAAGTGCGTGTCAATGCAGTTGGTCCGGGTGCTACTCGTACTGACGCGCTAAAAACTGTTTTGACCCCAGAGATTGAAAAGGAAATGCTAGCCCATACCCCTATCAAACGTTTGGGTGAAGCCGATGACATTGCCGGTGCCATGCTGTATTTTGCGTCACCAGTTTCTGAGTGGGTGAGTGGTCAGACTATGTTTGTTAATGGTGGTGGCGTGCAAACGCTTGATCAATAAATATTAGATTAATGCATAACAGTTTATTTTTGAGCAAATAAAAGCGCGACCTTGTTGTGACAGGGCCGCGCTTTTTGTTTGTTTATTTTTCAAGTTGCCTACTTTTAAGTTGCTTGCTCTTTATGTTGCTTATTTTTCATCAAGCTATTAACAACCCATGCTGGACCAATCAATAAGAACTGTAAATCTTCAAAAAATGAGGGTTTTTTACCTTCAATTTTATGACCAATAAACTGCCCAATCCAAGCCACAATAAATACGCTTGCCCAGACTTTGAACCCCCATGGGAACACAGTCATTACTGCCATACAAATAAGAATAAACATCCCCATTGCCAAAAATAGCGGGGTAGAGAGTTGCATATAAAACAGCATCACCATGGCGCTCACTACTAGAGTGAACCAAACCGATAGTGACATTCCCATACCTAAAATACTGGTCAAGATAGCGGGTACGCACAGCCAATGGATTTTCTTATTAATCAAGTTTTGATGACTGACAGCATACTCACTCAGCCATTGTTCGAGTGTGCGTTTGGACATTCCCTTACGATGAACACGAGACATACTAACCTCCTTGTTAGTGAATTAACTAGTGAATTAATACAACCTATACTATTAGTTGTAGCACTATTTAGAGCAATCTACCATTCTATCTCGTAAACCGCACAGTCATAACCTGTTGTTCTGTCAGACTATATTTCAATATTTCCACATCTTATATCTGTTTATCGCTTTATCTGTAGCGCTAACTTTATACCTGAACCTCTAGCGCATTTTTTTCACTACGGTACCATTCATATAGACCAACAAAAGAGTTTACTTGGTAAACCATAGTTTGAATGGCAAAAATATAGTTACCGGACATCAGATTTACGGTTAACCAAACGAAGTTTGATAGTATCCATAGCCACCAGTTAAATGAATAGCGCAAAATCATTGCGGCTTGAGCAGTGATGGAAAGTACAAAGGCAATAACGTTAATCCAAAAGAAGGAAATGAATCCTAGAAATTTACTGTTATCATCTTCTACGACAGCATAGCCATAGCTGGCGAGCAGGTCATTTACTGTTGGGAATAGTGCTAACCCAATGACCATAAAAGTTGCGGTGATAAGCCAAACCCATTTATTAGCAGACTTAGGCACCATGTTACCGTCAGGGTCGGTATGCTTGGACCAATAAAAAAGGCCATAGACATGGGTAAAAAAGTTAAATAGCGGCGCGAGCATTAAACCTACAGAACCTGCCGTAGCTTGTACCACGACTTCACCTGAGGTCGCTGCCATACCAAAACCGTTGCCCATAATATTTTTACGAAATGAAAGCGATACCACGCAAACTAAGCCAATAAACGAAACGCCTAAATAAAATATATCCAGAGTAGTATGTTCGGTAGTTAGCCAAAACCCTGCTGATAAGGCGACAACACCGCAAATGAACCAAGTTACAATCCATTGCATGGCCCATTTTCCAGTGATATTATCCAATAACTGAATGCGCATAACGCTGTTTTCCTCAAGTTAATCTAATGACATAAAAAATTATTATTATAAATTTAGTTTTGTTGAATTATTTTTTTAAACAGTTATATTTTTAAAGACGGATACTATGAGTTTTTTATTTTTTTACCGTAAATATGCCAATCAATATATTCTAAAGATTGCTGATAACGTGCATCGTAGTCGAGTTCAGTAATCATGTGCGGCTGAATGTTATGACGAGTAAAGATATCTAATAATAGCTGCTCAAAGCGCCCGCGGGCCTCAATATTACCCAATGAGCGCATGCCATCAGCAACCCACGGGACATTATTATCCAGCATAATCGTATGGTCCAAGCGAAACTCGTCAATACAAGCCCCAACGAAAGGATGCGTGCGACCTTCATACTCTTCACAGAACGCCTGCGTGGTGACGAAGTCAGTATCGATAATAGTTACCGGTGAGGTTGCGGTGGCAGCGGCCTCGCGTATCGCTTGAGCGTGATTAAGAGCAATCGGTGCATAATCACTATACTGTAGCCCAATCTCACTACCGCCTAAATTTGTCCCCACATAAAGCCGCCCCATCTCCAGCACAAAGCTAGCGCCATAATAATTAGCCAGCTTATGTACCAAAGTGGTTTTGCCCGAGCTTTCACCACCCACAATAGCAATTGTTTTAGTATAGTCACCGCGCGCTTGCGGATGGATAGCTGACCAATGCGCAACGGGATCATGAGCAATTGCATAAGAATCAAACTCAGGCTGTAATGGTGTAGTTACCACGGTCATCAACAGCTGCTCTAGAGTTTTGCTCTGCGCCAACGGATGATTTTCCGCAACGAACAATACGGTCTCTGCTGGCACGCTTAGCGCATCAATTAAGCGTTGCAGTTTGGCATTACTAGCGACTACATCTATAGCAACGTCATCGAAGCTCTCATGTAAGGGTAGCTCGATTTCATTACTAGTATGAATATGAATAAAAGGCATTTCCGAACAAGCCATCTGTAGCCATCGCGCTTTATCTTGCAAGGTAATGGCAAAATTGGGGTGCGGTGAAGGATGAGTCGTGATGACAATATGCAAAGTCTTCGCTTGCCCGGCAGCATCCAATATACTGCGCATTTGTCCTAGATGTAGTGGTTCAAAATGCCCAATCATTAAGCCAGTATCATACATAATAATCCCTATATCACTCTGTATTTATCTATTATTTATTTATCAGCATGGTATAAAGGTTTGCGCCCAGTTACAGGTAGGTTATTGTAAACAGGCGCTTTGTTGTGATGAACAGATGTAAATAAAGCCGTTCTTTTATCGTGAAGCCGACTATTTTATAGAGCATTATTTTTCTGTAGAGCATTATTTTATCTTTCTATTCACAAAAATGAAGGCTATTTATACTGAATGCTGAGCTTATATCCTTCAGCTTTAGATTGTTCGATATTTTCTATTTGGCATTGCATAAATTAAAGAATAACTATAATCAAGAATAATAGTCTTTTTTATAGACGATGACGACAAGGTCTTGATGTTCAATACAATAATCTAAAGAAGTCTTGGTTAAATAGCGGAAAGGTGGGCGCAACAAAGTCAATCTCGAAACATTTTGAAATAACTATTTAAAATCAGCTAGTTACAGGCGTTAATGACAGATTAGGGTAAGCTTAGGTAGCATAAACTCACAAAGCACGCCTACACTGACTACAGATAAGTGATCAATAGTTGCTATAATTATTTATAAGTTAACAACAGTAATAAATAACTAAAGCGTCAACGAAAGATCTAAAAAATAAGTCTAATAAATTTTGAATAGAATAACTAAATAGAGAGGTATAAGGTTTGGCTAAATTAGCAAAATTACATCGCTCAAAGAATAATCGCATGATAGCAGGTGTGATGGGCGGTATCGCAGAATATGTAGGTTGGTCACCGATGTGGGTGCGACTCTTATTTGTGGCTGTATCTGTGTTAAGTGCAGCGGTACCAGGTATTCTTATCTATATTATTTTATGGATTATTATGCCAAAGGCTACCAGTCAGTCTTACCAGTAAATATTTAATAAAAGTTAAGTTCGACAAAGAAAGTAAAAGTCTAAGTTAAAAAAAGAAAGCTTTATAGAAAAATAATGGCTCATAAAAAACAAAAAGCCTGTCTAAACAGGATACCGAGATATACTTTTCCTCCTGCCCAGATGTTAACTCATCTGGGTATTTTTTTTTGTTGCTTGAGGTTTTTCTTAGGTTCTACTTTAGGTTTATAAGCATCTATCATTAGTTATTTTAAATACTCTCTAACGGCGATATAAATTTAGTTGCTGTAAATATAGATAAAATAGCTGTTTTTTAGTAAGGTGAGCAAGTAAATACCTATGTAGCCAAAATGTGCTATACGAACGTTGCGCCTGAACGCTATCAAGTTATGTCTAATAATACTAATTCCACAGTGATTTTCTTATGACTTCCCAAGCTATGAATTCTGAACCGATGACTTTCCAAGATTTAATTTTAACCTTACAAAATTACTGGGCGGATAAGGGCTGCGTGATATTACAGCCTTATGATATGGAAGTGGGCGCGGGTACTTTTCATACCGCTACTTTCTTGCGCTCTCTAGGCCCTGAACGTTGGAATGCTGCTTATGTGCAGCCGTCACGCCGTCCAACCGATGGTCGCTATGGCGATAACCCCAACCGTTTACAACATTATTATCAGTTTCAAGTGGTACTCAAGCCCAACCCACCTAACATTCAAGAGCTATATTTAGGCTCATTGAAAGCGATTGGTATTGATACCTTAGTGCATGATGTGCGTTTCGTTGAAGACAACTGGGAGTCGCCAACGCTAGGCGCGTGGGGTCTTGGTTGGGAGATTTGGCTGAATGGTATGGAAGTCACCCAGTTCACTTACTTCCAGCAAGTGGGCGGCATTGAGTGCTTCCCAGTCACGGGTGAGATTACTTACGGTCTTGAGCGTCTAGCCATGTATGTGCAAGGCGTAGACAGCGTTTATGACTTAGTGTGGGCGGATGGCGAATTCGGCCGTGTGACCTATGGCGACGTGTTCCATCAGAACGAAGTAGAGCAGTCCACCTATAATTTTGAACACGCTGATGTACCTAAGATGGGCGAGCTGTTTGATTTCTACGAGCAGCAAGCGGATAAATTGGTTGATGCCGGACTGCCGTTACCAGCGTATGAGATGGTATTAAAAGCTTCACATGCCTTTAACTTGCTAGATGCTCGCGGTGCAATCTCAGTCACGGAGCGTCAGCGCTTTATTCTGCGGGTTCGTACATTGGCGCGAAAGGTTGCCTTAGGTTACGTTGAAGCGCGAGCAAAATTGGGCTTCCCATTGGCAGATGACGACCATCGCCAAGCAGCTTTGGATAAGTATTTGCCTAAAGAAGATAGTGAAGTAGCAACCGATAGCGCTGTTGATAAAGGTAACTCTGTCGAGAACAAAACCATCAAAACCGTCAAAAACAACAACGATAAATAGGAGCATCCCATGAGTAGCATTTTATTTGAACTGGGGTGTGAAGAGTTGCCCCCAAAGAGTCTAAAAACCTTACGTGACGCCTTGCAAACTAGCGTCACCGCACAATTAATTGAAGCTGATATCAGCTTTGATAGTATGAAAGCCTTTGCTGCGCCGCGCCGTTTGGCATTACAGATTCAAGGTATTGCTGATAAGCAGCCAGATCGCGCCGAGCAAAAACGTGGCCCTGCGATTAAAGCTGCCTTCGATGCTGAAGGTAATCCTTCTCGTGCTGCAATGGGTTTTGCTAAAGGGTTGGGTATTGAAGCGAGTCAGCTGATTACTCTTAATACCGACAAAGGCGATTATGTCGGCTATGAGCAAACCGTTCATGGTAAGGCGACCGCTGAGTTGCTACCTGCTATCTTCCAAACGGCTCTCGATAACCTACCAATTGCTAAGCGTATGCGTTCCGGTGCGAGCCGAGATGAGTTTGTGCGTCCTGTTCAGTGGGTAGTATTAATGCAAGACGACACAGTCATCGATGGTGTTATTCAAGGTCATCAGACAGGCCAGCAGACACGTGGACATCGCTTTCATAGTCCGGACTACCATACTATCAATCATGCTAATGACTATGCACAGATGCTAGATGGTTTAAAAGTCATCGCTGATTTTGATAAGCGTCAAATGCTCATCAAAAACCAAGTCAAAGCACTGTCAGACGAAGTCAATGCTGATGCGATTGTGCCACAAGACTTATTAGATGAAGTCACTGCGTTGGTTGATTTTCCGATTGCCCTACGAGCAAGCTTCGAGCCGCGCTTTTTACAAGTACCGCAAGAAGCGCTTATCTCAACCATGCAAGCGGATCAAAAGTACTTTTGTCTCACAGATAAAAACGGTAAACTGCAGCCATATTTTATTTTTATCACTAATATTGAATCTAAAGACCCCAATCAAATTATTGAAGGCAATGAAAAGGTCGTTCGTCCGCGTTTGGCCGATGCTGAGTTCTTCTTCTTACAAGATCAAAAGCAGCCTTTATTTGCGTTAACTGAAAGCCTAAAAACTCGTGTGTTCCAAGAACAATTGGGTACGATTTGGGAGAAGTCTGAGCGTATCGCCAAGCTTTCTGCCTTTATCGCTGCATTACTACATCAGCAAGGACAGCAGATTGATATTGATGAGACTGCTCGTGCTGCTATGCTATCTAAAGCGGATTTGGCAAGCTCTCTAGTTGGTGAATATCCTGAATTGCAAGGTATCGCTGGCACGTATTATGCGCGTCTTAATAATGAGCCTGAAGCAGTTTCTGCTAGCTTGGAAGAGCAATATCTACCCAAATTCAGTGGCGATGTGCTGCCGAAAACGCCGATCGGAATATGCCTGGCACTCGCAGATCGACTAGATACTTTGGTGGGTATTTTTGCCATAGACCAAGCACCTACTGGCTCAAAAGATCCGTTCAGCTTACGCCGCTCAGCCATTGGTATCTTGCGTATTTTGATTGAAAAGGAGCTACCGATCAACTTAGTGGCCTTAGTTGAGCAAGCAATAAAGAATTACATTAGCGCTGAAGGCAGCAAAATCAGTAAGATGGGCGATACCTTCACCAAAGTAATGGCGTTCTTAAATTCACGCTATCGCGCGATGTACACTGAGCAAGGCGTCAGCGTTGATACCATTCAGGCGGTACAAGCGATTAATCCACATATGCCATTGGACTTTGATCAGCGTATTCGTGCGGTGCAAGCGTTTAGTGAGTTGCCACAAGCAGAACAGCTTGCGGACTCTAATAAGCGCGTGGCGAATATTTTAGCCAAATCTGAGGGCGAAGTTGCTGATAGCGTCGACGAGTCGCTACTGTCTGAGTCTGCTGAACAAGCGTTATATAGTGCTGTTCGCCAAGCACAGACGGACGTCACGCCATTACTTGAAAAAGCCAATTATACGCAAGTCTTGCAAACCTTGGCCAGCTTAGATGAGCCATTAACGCAATTCTTTGATAGTGTCATGGTGAATAGTGACGATGCCGCGCTTAAAAATAACCGTTTAGCGTTATTAAAACAGCTACGCGCTCTATTCTTGACGGTTGCTGATATTAGTGAGCTACAGTTGTAATCGTATTTTTATAAATAAATAGCTATTACTTTGAACACAAAAAAACTGGCCATGCTAAGCCAGTTTTTTTGTGCAAATATGATTCATAAATAACAAAGTTTGTTAAGCTTGCTAGTAATTAAATAGCCCAATGATTGTGCTAAGGGCACAATTTACAGTAGACTTTATATAATATCTATTACTTATAGTTCAATCACTATTACTCGAAGGAGCACTGCCGTGGCTGCCATTATCATTATTATAATTATAGTTTGGATTTCGATGTGGGGGTTTTATAAGTTCATGTATCCACGAGCGCCGAAAAGCATGATGCCGCAGGAAGGCGACGTGACTACTCTGCGTAATTGCAATTTTTGTGGTCATAGCTTAGCTGAGTATCGCGGTGTTGTTGAGAACAAACCCACCGCAGCGACAGATACTACCCTTGATGGCGACAATAAAAGTAGCAATGACGCTAACAATAATGCTAGCAACGAGCTATTCTTTTGCAATTACGAGCATCAAGCTGACTTTCATGCCGGTAAGAAATACTCGTAAGAGGTTTAAACTACTAAGTTTAAACCAAGGTTTTTATCTAAGCTTATAAAACAGACTGTGCATCTTTCATGATTTTGCTTAATAAGGCATCAGCTTGCTTGCTCTCATGACGCTGATCTTCATTGGTCTTTTTATGAGCATTTATTTTTTCATATAAGTTTAAGCAGCATAATACCAGTAGATTTTCTTGGCCTAAATTTGGCGCTTCTCTTTTGATATCCAGAACAAAGTTATTAATGTAATAGACGGCTGAGCGTAGTTCCTCTTCTTCATTAATAGGACAGAAAATTGCATAGGTTATCCCAGCAATGGCAATATCAACTTTTTTCATTTGTGGTTCAGGAGTTTTAGTAGCTGGTGTGCTGCTACCCGTTGTTGCTTGTTCAGCGTTTATTTTATTGGGGGTGACATTTTGGGGCAGGGGGCGCTTAGTTTGATCCGTGGGCGCGGACGCTTTTTTGTTTTCGAGTGGCGATTTTTGATCAGTGTTGCTAGTGTTATCGGTCATAATAAGTCCTACAAAGTATCGTCATGAAAGTGAATAATTAATTAAGGTAAATAAGCAAAGCGCTAAAAGTATAAACTCATTTTTTGAGAGACAAAGGTGCTATTCATCCTTCGGCAATCCTTCGGCAAACCTTCGGCAATCGTGCATCAGCCTTCTATTTGATCAATATGTGTTAATCGTTTTAACACCACTTGTGTGCGCTCGGCTGCCAACTGATTTTTTTCTTGTAGGTCATTGTTCTGTTGTTTGACCTCGCTGATTTGCTGCTTGAGATCGCTGTTCTGTTGTTGCGTCTCACCGCTTTGCTGTTGAAGATCTTTATTGTGCTGCTGTAGCTCACTGTTTTGTTGTTGCAAGTCGATCAGCTGCTTTTGTAATTTATCTTGTTCTTCTCCAATCATATGATGCGCTTCGGCCAGGCTTTGATAGCGCTTGTCGAGATCGCCCAGCTGTTTTTTAGCGCTATCACGCTCGGTATAACTGCTATCAAGCTTGGTCTTAAGCGCGGACAATTCTTTTGGATCAGTATTGGGTTGTTGTTTGAGGTTGCTTAGTTCAGCACTGACAAGCTGATACTGCTTCTTAATGTCGAGTATCATTTTTTCTAATAATTTAAGTTGATCATACATAGTCAGTTTTTATCCTTAACCAGTGAGCGTGAATGAATTTTGGTCTGTACGTTTAATAATGCCATAGGTGACCGCATAATATCTATATCAACAAAGTAATTGCACGTATTGTGCTTCTTTTTTTTACTTTTATTAATGGTAGTGCTGCCTATATCGTAGGGCTACGACTACCACTACCACTAATTAATAAGCTTTAATCAACAACCATTAATTAACTACTAGGATAACCTTTATGAATGATAATATCTCTGGCTGGAACACATGGGCTGAGGCGTTTGATGAGTGGACTGATGTGTCTATTAGTGAGGTGCACGGCTTGATGACCGGCCTTATGACCGCCTGTAATCCCCCTGATGAGCAAGGCTGGGCGACGGTTTTTGATGAACTCAGCTTTGCGCCACTACCGGAGGCTGGGCTCACATTGTTGGCTGAAGAGGCCGAAGATACGGTGTTTCAGCTAAAAGATAAAGAGGACGCCTATTCATTTATGCCGCTGATACCAGATGACGAACACGACTTATACGAGCGTGTGATGGCATTGAAACAGTGGGCTAACGGCTTTATGACTGGCTTTGGCATCACAGATTGTGGTTTGACTGCTGAAGAAAACGAGATGCTTATGGATTTAGCCAAGATTGGTGCTATCCGTCTCGAAGATGATGAGGATTTTGAAGGCGGTGAAGAGTCTTATCTTTATATTTATGAGTTTGCACGGATGGTACCCGTTAGTTTCGCTACTCGTCAGCGTAAACATGTCAAAGATTTAGCATTGATTTCAGGGCTAAAAATGGACGCAAAAACCACCAAAGAACGTCAAGCGCAAGGCAAAATGCCAAAACCCATGCCACCAGTGGTTGATGTGATGAATCAAAATAACCCCTCATAGTCAAAATGTCGTAGTCAGAATGATTGAAAGAGGCTGATTATACATGAGGGCGTGTTGAACATTCGACCATAGCACTGACAGCGACTATTTTTTAGTCGATTCAAGGTCAAAAATATCTAGTTTAGTCATTCTAAGCGGATAGTTTTGGCAAAGTAGCGGCAAAAAAGAGTCCTGTCCCAACTGCGAGCATAGCTCTTGTCTTGCGGACGGGCAAAGCAGTGCTTTGCTTACTCCATCCTCAGGGCTGATGCTAAAACTGCCCCATACTGTGTTGCAAATCTAGCTAAGGCATCTGCATTATCGTCAATTTGCCTCTTGTCTGGAACAGTTTTAGCTATCAGCAGTGCTTATTTGTGAATATTCAACACGCCCTAACCTTTTTAAACAGTATTTATGATGCTTTATGCCGCTCGCAACATTATGCCTCTGGGTACCGTGTTGCGAGCGTTGTGTTTAGCGTTTAGACTGATGTTTCATTAAACGAATTATTGCATCGTATTAATGGTTTTATATAAAAGCAAGAATTCCATATTAGAGATAAAACATTAGAAATAAAATTGTATAAAAATAAAACAACAGGGAGAGTAGAGTAATGATAACTGATACTGATATGCAACATTTGCGCCGCTGTGTTGAGCTGGCCGCTGAAGCTTTAGCCGCTGGTGATCAGCCGTTTGGTAGCGTACTGGTAGATGCCGATGGCAAGGTACTACATGAAGATCGCAACCGTGATAATACGGTCGATGCGACTTATCATCCTGAGATTGCGGTCGCACGTTGGGCAGCAAAGAATATGACTCCAGAAGCGCGTGCCAAAGCTATGGTTTATACCTCAGGCGAGCATTGTGCGATGTGCTCAGCGGCTCATGCTTGGGCAGGTCTTGGTCGAATTGTCTATATCAGCTCCTCAAAACAGTTGGGCGAGTGGATGAAAGAGCTGGACGTAGAATCGTCTTCTCCTATTAACAGTTTGTCAATTCAAGAAGTAGCGCCTAACGTGCCAGTCGAAGGCCCGATTGCAGGCTTAGATGATGAAATTAAGCAATTGCATAAGCGTTTGCATCAAAAAGATTAATGACCGCAATCTTAACGCTACTTTTACTCAATAAGGATGTTCTATGGCTTTCAAAAATAGCGATAATCAACCCAAATGCATCACGTCTTATCCCGAGCAAAGTATCGACTGGATCACACGGTTAATTGGTTTTGATACCGTCAGTCGACATTCAAATTTAGCGTTAATTGACGACGTTCAGGCTTATTGTGAGCAGCTAGGGTTGACAGTAGCAGTGACCTTTAATGAGGCAAAAAATAAAGCAAATTTATTTGTCACGGTTCCAGCAGGAGAAAACGCTGAAATAGTTAATGGCGGCTTAGTGCTGTCAGGTCATACCGATGTGGTGCCAGTCGATGGTCAAGAATGGACGTCTGAGCCATTTACTGCTACGATCCGTGAGACTCGGCTATACGGGCGTGGCGCTTGCGATATGAAAGGCTTTATTGCTTGCGCGCTAAGTCTGTTGCCACAGGCAGCCCTGTTGTCTAAAAATGGTCAGTTGCGTCGTCCGCTACATTTGGCATTATCGTTTGACGAAGAAGTCGGCTGCTTAGGTGCACCATTAATATTAGCAGACCTAAAGGCGCGTGGTATCACACCAGAGTATTGTATCGTTGGTGAACCGACTAATATGACTATGGTAGTGGCACACAAAGGCATCGCCGTATATCGTTGCCGCGTGCATGGTAAGTCGGCGCATTCGTCATTGATTGCGCAAGGTGTTAATGCCATCAGTTATGCCAGCCGCCTAGTCGGCTATGTCGATACTTTAGCTGAAGAGTTAAGCGACCGCAACGATAACGATGCCCTGTTCGATGTGCCGTATTCAACTTTATCAGTAGGCACAATACAAGGAGGTACTGCGACCAATATTGTACCAAATTTTTGTGAGTTTACCTTTGATTATCGTAATTTGCCGCACATGACCCAAGACGATATCTTAGCGCCTATTCAAGCTAAAGTTGCTGAGCTAACCGCGCAGATGCAAGCGCGTTCGCCTGAGACCGGTATTGAGCTACTTCAAGAAGTAGGGGTGCCAGCGATGACTGATGATGACAGCGCTGAGCTACAGCAGCTGATAGGAGCGCTCGTGGCAGACAATAAGCGTCATAAGGTTGCCTATGCGACCGAAGGCGGTCAGTTTACCAATGCGGATATTCCAACAATTATTTGTGGTCCTGGCAGCATTGAGCAAGCGCATAAAGCAGATGAGTATGTGGAGTTGAGCGAGATTGAGCGCTGTGATGGCTTCTTACAGCGTTTATTACAAAGCTGCTGTTAATTAGATTTTGATTCGGTTATTGCATGCGGTTATATGCGCTGGTTTATTTCTGCTAAATTGCATTTGAGACAAGGTTTATGTAGGATTGAATGATGTATAAGATTGATTAAATTACATGCTTATTAGAAATTAAAAACACCGTCTTCATGGCGGTGTTTACTTTTTATAACCAAAGTGTTTGCCGTAGTACGGTTCTAGATCAAGTAGCACGGTTTTAAATTAAATGTTCTCAAATGATAACCTAGGGGTTGGTTGATGTCTTGGCATCTGTTGGCAGTATTTTTTGCAAGTACGTTCTTTATTTCAGCAACCCCTGGCCCAAATATGTTGCTGGCGTTTCAATATGGTTTGAACTACGGGGTCAAGCGCACGCTATGGACGCTTGCTGGGCTGAGCCTAGGTTTGTTTATCCTGCTACTTTCTACGCTACTGGGTCTGGATGTCATCAGTCGGCAGTCACCGTGGCTGCTGACTGTTATTAAGACTGTCGGGGCGTTGTATCTAGTGTATTTGGGTATCAGCTCATGGCGCGATGCGGCAGACAATAGCAGTTTGATGGACGATGCCAGTGCCATGAGTGCAGAGGTTAACGTTGAGCTGACAGTGAACTCTGGTAAGTCTGATACCCCTTCACCGCGCTCGTTATCTAGTGCCGCAGTCAAAGCAGTTCCCAGTGATTGGGTACTATTTCGAACAGGTATGTGGGTATCACTATCTAATCCGAAGGCAATTTTATTTTTTGCCGCCTTTTTTCCTAAATTCATTAATTTTAGTGCGCCACTATGGCCACAGTATATCCTACTAACTTTAGGACTGTTTTTAAGTGAGACGACATGGCAGCTTATCTATACCCTTGGTGGCAAAAAGCTAGCGGGATGGTTAGATGTCGGTGAGCGCTTGGCGTGGCTCAATCGGGGTTGTGGGGTGATATTTATTCTAATTGCCGCCGCCTTATTGGTCGATGTTGTGAGTGGGTTTATAGCTTGAGTGGATATTTGAGGGTTTGAGCTTTGCTTAGGAACAGTTATTAACCCTAAACTTTTGCAAATACGGAAAGATAATAGATAAAAAAGCTGCTAAGAGCAAAGTCTTAGCAGCTTTTTTATAGTTTTAGCGACAACACACGTTTAATTAAGTGTAAACCAACCTAAGCCAATATATCTAGAAGCTCACCTTTCACCATATGGGGGCTGACAAAATTGGTGATACGGACGCTAACGATTTTACCCAATAGCTCATCCATCTTTTCAGGGTCGTATTCAAACATCACGGTACGTGTATTATCTGCGGTACCAATTAAGCAATCAGGATGGCGATTGGCCACTTGCTCGACTAATACTCGTGCTGTCGTACCAACCATGTCATGAGATTTCTGTAGAGTAGAGTCTATAATGACCTTTTGGAACTCAGCTAAGCGCTGTTTTTTAGTAATAAAGCTGACATCATCGGGCAGCTCTGCTGCTGGCGTGCCGGGACGCTTAGAGTAAATAAAGCTATAAGAGTGATCAAAGTCTAAGTCTTTTGCCAGTTGCAGCGTCTGTTGGTAGTCTTCATCAGTCTCACCAGGAAAGCCAATGATAAAGTCACTCGACAAATAAATATCAGGGCGGATGGTTCTAAGTTTGTTAATTTGATTGATGTAAACGTCAATAGTATGGTTGCGTTTCATCGCAGCCAATATCGCATTTGAACCACTTTGTACTGGCAGATGTAAATGTGATACCAGTTGTGGCAGTTGAGCGTAAGCATCAATGATATCGTCAGTGAATTCTAGCGGATGGCTGGTGGTATAACGAATACGCTCAATGCCGTCCACGTGTGACACATAATGCAGTAGCTCGGCAAAGCGGCAAATACTGCTATCGTCTTTTTCGCCGCGATAGCCATTGACGTTTTGACCCAACAGGTTAATCTCGCGAATACCTTGGGCAGCTAGACTGTCAATTTCGGCCAATACATCATCAAGTGGACGTGATAACTCTTCACCGCGTGTATAAGGTACCACGCAAAATGAGCAATATTTTGAGCAGCCTTCCATGATAGAAACAAAGGCTTTGTAACCTTCAACTCTGGGTTCCGGTAAGAAATCAAACTTCTCAATACTAGGGAATGATATATCAATCGTACCAATACGATTCTTAGGCGCAATATCACGCTGCTCGTTTGATTGATCATACAGCTCAGGTAGGCGGTGTAAGGTTTGTGGTCCAAATACCATATCGACATAGGGCGCACGCTTCTGGATATTATCGCCTTCTTGCGAGGCCACGCAACCGCCGACCCCGATGACCAAATCAGGGCGTTTTTCTTTTAGTTTGCGCCAGCGGCCTAATTCTGAGAATACTTTTTCTTGTGCTTTTTCGCGGATTGAGCAAGTATTCATTAGCAGCACATCGGCTTCATCAATATTATGGGTTACTTCCATACCGTGCGAGTCGCCCAGCACGTCCAGCATCTTGCTAGAATCATAAACATTCATCTGACAGCCTTGGGTGGTGATAAAGACTTTTTTGGTCATTGATACTGGCGCTTCCGCTGATGCTGGTTCTAAAGGAGGCGCTACGAGTGCATTGACAGCAGACGTGTTGGGTGCAGTCTCAATACGGGGGTCAAATACAGAAACACTCATAAGCAAAATCCAGAATTGTAAAACAGAGATGTAAAACATAGCGGCACAAGGCCATTATGGGTGGCATATTTTATCATAACCATGACCTAATGTGAAAAGTAACTGTCATTCTAATGCAGGCTATCGATTATAATTAGGATAAATTATTTATAATAACCTCAGTTCGGGATAAGCGAAGAAAAAGATAAAAAAAGAAGTCCTAATACGCTAAAGTAAGTTTACCAAGACAAACGACAGCAAAAAGGACTTCTTACATGGATAACCTAACCGAATTATACTG
>NZ_CAJHBI010000049.1 GCF_904846605.1 Psychrobacter sp. 72-O-c | reverse complement strand
TCTTTGAGCATAGTGCGAGGCATAGCGAACGGTATCTTTGTTGTGTGAGAACTCAAAGGTTACTGCTTCGCTATTTTTTTTGCCACTAATTTATTGCTGTTATTTCACCAATGTTCAACAGACCCTAGTAATGTTATATTAATTATCTGCCACTTTTAATTAACTCATACTAATGATTCACAGACTAATAAAAGCACATCTACTCTTACTGGTTATCAATTTACTGGTTACCAGTTCAAAGGACGTTTTATGAAAATGAACATAATGAAAGCAGCCGCACTCGGTGGCGTATTAGCCATGACTGCGACTGCTAGCTATGCCGCTGATCAAAATGCTTATCAACTATCAAGCCATATTCTAGACATCAGTACGGGTAAGCCTGCACCGGATGTTAACGTCCGCTTGATGGAACAGCAGATTAACGGCAGCTGGAAATTGCTAGATACTCAGAAGACTGGAGAAAATGGTCGTATCAATGAGTTCTTGCCGAACGAAGGTAACATTGATAATGAAGGTACTTATAAGCTTATTTTTGAAACGACTCCGTACTTCAATAAGCAAAATCTAAAATCTTTTTATCCGTTCATTGAAGTGAACTTCAATATAGATAGCGACAATCATTATCATGTGCCAATCACTTTATCTCCGTACGGTTATAGCACTTACCGCGGTAGCTAAATAGTAACTACAGACCTATTACGGTGTCAAACTTGCGCTATAGTTGATCCAAGTTGCTGCTGGTATGAATGTTTTACAGCCTCTCTTTCAAGCCTGTTGAACGCTTACTGAGACAAGCCGTTTATTCAATTATCGGTTTGTTCTCAAGAAGGAAAAATACCATGACCAAGAACCATGCTTTAATCAAACGCTCCCCAGCGAAAAAGTCTTCGTTTATTAAGAAGGCACTGTTCGCAGGCGCACTCGCTACGGTGGCCTTTGATTTTTGGGGTCCATCGCTAGCTCCCATTCTTGGTTTCGCCAAGCTCTCGACAATTAAGCTCCCCACTACTATGATTGAGGTCGTGTTCGGCTCAGCGCCGACGGGTGTCCCGGAGCTGCTTCATTACGCCACTGGCTTGGTGCTCTATCCGCTGGGTTTGTTAATCGTTGTGCGGCCGATATGGAAGGCAACACTACCGTCGCTGCATTGGTCGATCGTAGCTGTGGTCTACGGTATCGTCCTTTGGGTATTCGCGCTCTATATCGTGGCACATCTGATCACTGGGCTGCCGCCGTTTCTCGGTTTTACAGAAGTCACTTGGGTCGCGCTTGTCGCCCACGTTATTTATGCAGTAGTTCTTGCATGGGGTTTAGAGACGTGGCAGCTCGCCTCTGAAGAGTCGAGATTAGAAATTGGGCCGAGGTTGTAACGAACTCTTGAAAAGTAAACTGTAAAACCTCTTTGATAGATTGGGACGTTATGCGCGGTGTCAAACTCGCTTAGTTTACGATGTATGCAATTTCCACTCGGCATTTGGATAAGAGTTTTGTATTCAATACACTATAGCTTTACCGAGTATATAAAGACAAAAAAAGATGCTTAATTAAGCATCTTTTTTTATGGGTAACTTATAGACAACGGCTTTTGAATTCTGCTGTTGTGAGGCGAAAATTTAACCTGTTTTGGCTTTATTGGCTGCCTCAGCTTTACGGCGTGCTTCATTCTTAGCCGCTTTACGTTTTTCAATGACGCCGCTGACCTCACTACCGATATGTACTTCACCGCGTTTTTGTGCCAGTTGCATTTGGTATTCACGTTCACGGAAACGCGCTTTTTGCTCATCAGTGGCTTTACCAATACAGTGCGGGCAAGACTCGCCTTTGATATAAGCTATGCTTTGCTGATCCGCTTCAGTAATGGGCATACGGCAGGCAAAGCACTGCTCGTATTCGCCTTTTTCTAGGTTATGATTGACCGAAACTCGGTTATCAAACACAAAGCAATCACCTTCCCACATAGACTCTTCGCTAGGAACTTCTTCTAGATATTTTAGAATACCGCCCTCTAAGTGATAGACTTCTTCAAAGCCTTGTTCGCGCATAAATGCCGTTGATTTCTCACAGCGAATACCGCCGGTACAGAACATGGCGACTTTTTTATGTTTACTAGGATCCAGCTCTTTTGCCACATAGTCTGGGAATTCACGGAAAGTCTCAGTATTTGGATTCACTGCATTCTTAAAGGTACCAATTTGTACTTCATAATCATTACGAGTGTCGATAAGAGTTACTTCAGGGTCTGAGATTAGCGCATTCCAATCGCTTGGTTTGACGTAACGTCCGACCGATTGTAGCGGGTCAATATTCTCAACACCCATCGTGACGATTTCTTTTTTGAGCTTAACCTTAGTGCGATAGAACGGTTGCTCACTAGTATAGGATTCTTTAAACACAACGCTACCAATCGCTTCAACAGTACGTAGATAATCAAGGACATTATCAATGCCTTGGCGCGTACCAGAAATTGTACCGTTAATGCCTTCAGCCGCGATTAATAACGTGCCTTTTACTTCATTATCGAGCATGGCATTTAAGATAGGCTCGCGGTATTGTTCAAAGTCAGCAAAGCGCGTGAACTTATACAGGGCAGCGACCACAATATTATTGGTTTCGCTATCGTAGGCGTTGGCATGGGTAGGCGCTTTTACATTGGTGCTGTCTTTGATGTTATCTGTGGTAGTGCTCATAGCTTTCTCCTGCTGGCTAGGTCGTAAACCTAGTGCAATCGTTTATGAAAAGTGTGTTTAAAAAAATGAGTAATGCGTTAAAGTTTTCTTTTAACGGACTCATAACATTGGCGCAATTGTGGAATTGGAAAATGTGGGCGTAGTGTAGCAAATTTAACGTCGTTTTTGGATATTTTATGAAGGTTAAGAAGTCTGATGAAAGTACAAAACACAAAAAATCCAGCAATAGGCTGGATTTTTTATTATTAAACTAAGACTGAATCTTACTTATCTAACTTATTTACTTTGAAACCAAGTATCTGCTTTGCTACGAGCGCTAGCGATATCTGAGCTTGATAAGTTCAAGGCCAATTGACCAATTTTGCCACGAGCTTTAGTACGTACCTTTTCATCTAACATACCGTCACGGGCAGCAAGGTCATACCATTTATAGGCATCAACTAGATTCTTTTGCTTTTCGTCTAATAATGCAAGCGTATAGCTGGCACGGTTATCGCCGCGCATGGCTGCTTTTTCTAACCAAACGCGAGCTTGTTGTAAGTTTGGCTTGACGCCTTCACCGCGCAAATACATGATAGCAAGGTTAAGCTGGGCAGGGGCGACACCTTGTTGTGCTGCTTTGGTGTACCACTGAATCGCTTGCTGGGTATTTTGAGTGATACCTTGGCCTTTTTGTAGGCGTTTGGCTAAGTAGAACTGCGCGTGATCGCTACCTTGGGCAGCACGGGCAGACAGTTCACTGACTGGCATAAGCTCAAAACGTGAGGTATCAAGCGGTATATTTGCGGTCAATTCAGCATTTGCTAGTCCAGCGCAAGAAAAAATAGCAGTGAACAAGGCAGCTTTTAATAATTTCATAGCGGCTCCAAAAATAGGCAGTTGATAAGCAATGGATAAAGTTGTGCCGCTAAAATAAAATTTCTATACGGCGGTAACCATTAAGTTAGACGTTGCAATATTAACTTACCTAAGTATTAGCAACTTTACGCTAATTTAACAGATAAGCGGTTGTAATAGGGGTGTCGTTGACATTGATTTGATAGCTTACCACCCAAACTTACGAAACTCAAATACTAATTATCTAATTTAACATAGGCTTGCCTCTTATAGAGTGTAACAAAATCATGCAGTTACTAAGCTGTAAGAATATCTAAACAACGTATTAAGGTTGGATAGAGTGTTTATCGACTTTATATTGTAGCCATAAACTTATGTAGTTACAGTCGTAAAACTAATGAACAAGCACATTAAGCGGGTTGGCGCTTAGTCACTCGATAAATGGCGACATCTGCCAGCAGGTTAGGCGCTTGTCGTATCAATGCAGTCATTAGAGGCGTATGACCTCTATCAGAATCACTAACGGCAAAGCGGTTGATGATATGAATATCATGTTGTGCGCACAGCTGCTCAAAATCTTTAAAGGTACACAGATGGATATTTGGGGTGTTATACCACTCATAAGGTAGCGCCTCTGAGACCGGCATTAAACCTTTCAGCCCTAAGTGAATACGGTTTTGCCAATGGGCAAAGTTAGGGAAGGTGATAACCGCTTCGCGTCCGACCCGAAGCATATCGAGCAGTAGCACGTCGGGAGACTTGACCGCTTGCAGAGCACGCGCCATAACTACGGTATCGAAGCTATTATCCGCGAAACGCCCGAGACCGTCATTAAGATCTTGCTCGATAATAGAAAGCCCTTTGGCTATTCCATCATTAATCTTCTCTTCGTCGATTTCCAGCCCGTAGCCTGTGACGCCTCGACTTTGCTGTAAGTGTGCGAGCAGCTCGCCATTACCACAGCCTAAGTCCAGCACATGCGACTGCGGGGCAATCCAACGCTCGGCCAATTGATGATCCATTCTCATGAGCGCTCTCCTGCGGCTTGATGACTATCAGTAATAAATGGGGCGCTTAAAAAGCCTTTGACCGCGCCCATGTAGCGTGGAATATCGAATAAAAAAGAATCGTGACCGTGCGGGGCGTCGACGTTGATATAGCTGACCGGTTTACCCGTTGCCATCAAGGCATTAACAATCTCCTGTGAGCGTTCGGGTGAAAACCGCCAGTCGGTAGTAAACGACACCACTAAGTATTGGCATTGGGTGTGTGCAAATGCATCTTTGAGTGCATTAAGTTCTTGATGGTGTGCGTTATCATTCGCATCGTTGGTATTTATAGCGTCATCAGAATCATTCTCTATGTCAGGGCTGAGCGGTTCTAGTGGTTTTGCTAACAGTTTTGCGATATCTTCTTTGGTTGGTGCTGATTGCTCGGTTGAAGACTGCTCTATGGGATAGTCGCGAGTCGGATCAAAATAATCTAAGGCTTTGGTCATCAAGAGATAGGTATTGGCATCGAAGTTTTCGCTAAAGCGTTCGCCTTGGTAGCGCAAGTAACTCTCAACCTGAAACTCAACATCATAGCCATACATAAACTTGCCGGATTTTAAATCGCGACCGAATTTTGCTTTCATCGCATCATCGGTTAAATAAGTGATATGACCGACCATCCGCGCTAAGATAAGACCGCGGCGTGGATAAGTACCCGCTTGAAGATAGCGTCCTTCCTTAAAATCTGGATCCGATAAAATAGACTGGCGCGCGACTTCATTAAAAGCAATATTTTGTGCCGATAGCTTAGGGGTACAAGCGATAACCACGCAACGTTTTAGGCGGTTTGGATAGTCCACTGCCCATTGCAGTGCTTGCATACCACCCATTGAACCACCGACAATCGCATGCCAAACGTCAATGCCTAAGCGGTCTGATAACATAGCCTGGGTTTTGACCCAGTCTTTTATCGTAATTAGAGGAAAATCGGGGCCATAAGGGCGCGGGCTCCCTGTTTTAGTGCTGTCGGCTTTCGTACTGTCCGGATTAATAGTCGTCGGACCCGTAGAGCCAAAGCAGCTGCCGATATTATTGATACACACTACAAAGAATTGGTTGGTATCGATGGCCTTGTTTGGCCCAATCATATTGTCCCACCAGCCCGATTTTTTATCATCGCTGCTGTGGATGCCTGCCGCATGGTGACTGCCAGACAAAGCATGGCAAATCAATACTGCGTTTGAATGGTCGCTATTTAGCGTGCCATAAGTCTCTACTATTAAGTCAAACGAGGACAGGGTACGGTTGCACTCTAAGGTCAATGGCTCAGAAAAATGAAAGTTTTCAGGCGTGACCATGCCAACTGAGCCAGTTGATCCGGCCGAATTAGGGCGATCATTAGTGGAGGGGCCACTGGTAATATCAGGACGTGCGTTCAAAGCTACCTCGCAAAACAACAGTCATCAATAAAAATAAAAAACCATAGGCAATATACCACCCTACAGCTCTGTTTGCCTATTGTATGGCGATGCGCTTATGAGTACAACCTTCATGCTGGCCTACTCTACAATATCGAATCTACAATACCGAAATAAGAATTCTCTAACACGCTATTAAGGTTACTGCATTTATTGTCCTAAAGTAAGGTTCATTGAATGGCTTATACTTTTGCGATGCGTTTATCATTGATAAAATGCTACACTAAGAAGGCTTGATAGCCGTATTATTTGGTCATCATTTCTTATATACTCTAATTAAAGTTATTTTAATAATAACTAAGTGTTGTTAACTATAACTTAATGGCAGCTTGCTCAATATCTTGAAGTCTTTTGCTATTTTAATAATGCTTTGACAACGTAACCGCTTTCTCTATCCTATTAATCCTAGTACCTACTTATTATAACCACTTACCACTACCTATAAAATGTGCCGCTATGAAACCTGATCTGCCCCCACGTATTGCCGTCTTATTAATCAATCTTGGTACGCCTGATGAGCCTACTGCACCAGCGGTACGGCGTTATTTACGTCAGTTTTTATCAGACCCACGGGTAATCGAGATTCCTAGATTTTTATGGGCGATTATTCTGAATTTATTTGTATTGCCTAACCGTCCTAAGCGTGTGGCAAAAGCTTATGCCAGCATTTGGGATGGCGATTCGCCGATGCGCAATATCCTTAATAAGCAGGTTGAGATGTTGCAGCCACGTTTGGCTGAGACTGCCTCTCCTTTTCGAGTGTCTGTCCATTCAGCAATGAGCTATGGCAATCCAGGCTTACCTGACGTTATGGATAAGCTGCGAGCTGAGGGTGTTGATCACTTTGTTATGTTGCCGGTATTTCCACAGTATTCAGCGACCTCAACGGGTGCCGTTTATGATGCGATTACTAAATGGTCACTTAAGCAGCGTAACTTGCCTAACATCACGATAGTAAAAGATTATTTTGCTCATCCGCTATATATTAAAGCGCTCGCGGATAGTATTCGCCGCTTTCAAGCGGTACATGGTAAGCCTGAAAAGTTAATGTTTAGCTTTCATGGTATTCCGCAGCCGTATATGGATAAAGGCGATCCGTATCCTAGGCGCTGTAAATGTACCGCTGCACAAGTGGCGCATGAGCTGGGACTTAATGAGGACGAATGGATTATTAGCTTCCAATCCCGCTTTGGTAAACAAGAATGGGTGAAGCCTTATACCGACGTAATATTAGATGAGTGGGCTAAGTCCGGCGTGCGCTCAGTACAAATTCTCAGCCCAGCATTCTCAGCCGATTGTTTAGAGACGCTAGAGGAGTTGGCCATTGAGAACCGTGAGAACTTTATCGAAGCAGGCGGCGAAGAATATCACTATATCCCAGCGTTGAACGCAGATGAAGCACACATTGATTTGTTAGAAGCTATGAGCGCGCCTCTGGTAAAAGGTTGGGCGGGTACATTAGACGGTTGGGCCTAGTTGCTATGCTGAGTAAGTCATAAAATATTAAAAAATACCGGACATGATGTTCGGTATTTTTTTGTCTCAACTATATTAATAAAAAATATAGATTAATGAAATAAAGTTGGGATTTTAAGTTTTAATATGTAAGACTATCGACGCAAGAAAATAATAGTACTTTTGAATTTTATAATATTGATATTTTATTTTTACTTACTCTGGTTTCATTTTTAACAGCACCTTTTAATAGTAACTTTGAGGCTTATGATGTCTATATCCAATAGTCCAGACCTACCAGACCCAAATGTATCACTACAAAGTCCTAATAGGATACCGCCAAGCTTACCGTCAACGGACAAATATGGCGACCCTTTGCCGCAGCTGTTGTCTGAACCTCGTTCCTGTGAAGCAGCGGCTGGCATCAGCTGGCTAACGAAAGCGGCAAGTATGATCAAACAGAACTTTTTACTTTGGCTGGGTATCAGCTTAACCTTGCTATTTGTTGTCGGAATATTGGGTAGTATTCCGATTATCGGCTTTATTTTTAGTCTTATGGGACTGATATTCGTCGGCGGTATTATGAAAGGTTGTGCAGAGCGAGCTTAAGGTGAAGAGCTTAGGTTTGATCATTTATTCTCAGGATTTAAGACGCATCTATCATCCCTTATTATTCTATGCTTACTTTACATAGTGGGCGTCGTTATTGCATTGATACCGCTGTTTCTAGCGTTTGGTAGTCTATTTTTGTCGATTCTATTCGATAATAACATGTCAAACTTCAACAATTTTTCTATAGTGGCTATCTTGGTTGGCTCCTTGTTATCACTATTACTAATCATTCCTTTGATGATGACTATTTGGTTTGCACCACCGTTGATTGTATTGCACGATTTAGACGCTATTAGTGCGATGAAAAAAAGCTTTCAAGGTTTCTATGCCAATATGATACCTATGCTGGTCTATGGATTGGTAAGCGCTATCGTGTTAACTATTTTTGTGATGGTTACTTTAGGCTTGGACATTATCGTCGCGGTTCCATTAATAATAGTGACCTATTACACTAGCTACCGTGACGTTTGGACAGATCAGCCGTTATCGGCAGCATAAATTAAGTTTAACTGCCGCATAGTGGTAATTTTATTTATAGGACTCTTAAAATAAAAAAGCACGCTTACTAGAATTAAGCGTGCTTTTTTATTGACTATGGGATAGCTAGATTTTATAAATCATCGTTGTTGCTATGTTCTGCCGCATCTCTATCTGCAATATCAACGATATCAGGATAATCGCTGTCATCTAAATTGTCTTCGACTAAGACTTCATCCACGCGTGCTTCGTCAATATTCTGGCGATGCATTGGAGTCAGGCCCTGAGTGGCATCACTACCCGCCTGTGAGTTGTCAAACCCTGCGCTATTGTCAATGACATCGTTATTATCAATAGTATGTAACATAGGGTTGTCTAAATCGACTTGCTGATTGTTATTGCCGTCGATGCGGTCTTGTTCATCAGGTAATGGGGTTTTTGAGTTGTCCATGATATCTTCCTTAGTTGTTATTAATAACAAAGTTTTCAGAATAAATTTGAGGTAACAATAAACGAGGTAACAATAAGAGTTGATACGACTATAAGTTATTTTTTCAAAGTGTACTCATTAGTTTGCATCGTTATTAGAATGACCACTAGTAGTAAGGTGTCACAGCATGTTCAAAAAATGTAAGGCTAATAAAAATACAAAACACTAAAACAATAACGACCACCCGTATTTGGTAGCCGTTATTGTTGTTTTAAATTAAAGCTTAACTTTTAATTGGCTTATATACTACTTCGCACCGACTTTACTATTAACCCAACGCAAGACTGGATCTGGCGCAACTTGTGAGAGTTTTTGTAATACTTTAGCTGGCATACCGATAGGGTAATGGGTACGTGATAGCTTACGATTGGCGCTACCGCTTAGTTTACACAGGGTTTTAGCGACATCGTCGACAGTCAGGTTGATACCTAAGCGATCAATGCTGGTAACGCTCACGTCTTTGGTCATATCAGTCTTGACCCAAAGTGGCATTACATCAATGACCTTAATACCAAGCTCAGCGTATTCAATATTGAGTGCTTCCGTTAAACCACGTACAAAGAACTTACTGGCAGAATAAGGCGCAATTTCAGACTGGCCATAGATAGCAGAGGCAGATGAGATGTTGATGATTTTACCGTTTTTGGCATCTGCTAAATAAGGGGCTAGCTTATGACAGCCAATCAGTACCCCTTTACAGTTGATATCAATCAGCGACAACTGCTTATCTAAATCGGTCGTAGGTAACACACCACTGACTAATATGCCGGCGTTATTAATCAGCGTATCAATGCTGCCAAAGTTATCAATCATGTGTTCAATGGCTGTGTCCCACGCCTCAGGCTCAGTCACATCGAGATGACCTTGGACGATGCGCTTATTCTTTAGCGCTTTTTTAAATGCTTTGTCATTGACCGCGCGCTCAAGCTCGGCGGTATCAATATCAAAAAGGCCAACGCTATGACCTTTTGCTGCCAGTTGTTTGGCAGTTGCTAGACCAATGCCGCGTGATGCGCCCGTGATTAATATATTCATAGTGACTCACTTAACAGTTATTAATAACGATTATCGCTTTTTGCTTTCATTTTTAGTATAGCAAATTACTGACAAAAGACTAATAGTAAGACAAAACGGCAACGTCGACTTTATAATTTGCTTGCACGCATGCTTAGGATTAAGAAGAGGAGGTAAGGTCATGGCTACCGTTCGGGACATTATTTGTTACTGTGGATTTTGATACTGCGCCGCTTGCTATCGCATAGTTACTTATTGCGAGTAACGTCAAAATCGGGTTTATTCGCTAAACGTGATTCAAAATCGGTTAGTCTAAATTGCCACAAATAAATCAAAGCGACAATATAGATTACATTTTCAGCCAGTTCTTCGATGATGACACCCAAGGAATAGGGGAACATAATGGCATTTTCTCCCATATACTGAATGAGGGCCAAGACTATAACGCTAAGGTATAGGAATTTGGAAGTGTTCTTTAAAACGCTCCAAAAATAACGCCATGAGTAAGCCAATAAGCCAAGCATAACAATGATGATGACTAAGAGAACCATATCCTCCCACCAATCGTATGAATAACCTAAAAATATAAAGTCGGGTGGTACCATTGAGTCTGATAAATGGCTCAACTCTCTTCGAATAACACTAAAAAATACTAAAACGGATGCAAGCCAAAAACATCGCCCCTGTTTGAGGCGGCTTTGTACTGCATATTGCACACAACGCAGTATGCACAGCACTAAGACCATTGTCTCAATAATTTCGATGATGCCATTTTCAGTAAAAATGATGATTTCTCCGTATGTAAAAAACGACTATAAGAAACAACTATAATAAATGAAAAAAGTGAGCCAGATGGCCCACTTCAAACTGTAAATTATCCTAGTAAAAAAGGATTTCCTATCATTGATCTATTATATCGCTAATTTTAGTATCCTGCTATTAATACCGCTGCCTTTAGTGAGCTTCATCCCAATTAGCACCGATATCGGTCTCAACCAATAGCGGTACGGCAAAATCAACCTGCCAGCCGCTAGCAGCCGCTGTAACTGACAAGACTTCTTGCATGGCGTTTGTAACCAGTTGGGCGATTTCATCAGCCTTGTCGGCATCGACTTCGAATACCAGTTCATCATGGACTTGTAGCAGCATTTTTGCCTGGGCTTTTGGCAATACTTTATCTACTGCAATCATCGCCAGCTTAATGATATCTGCTGCTGAGCCTTGTAATGGCGCATTAATAGCAGCGCGTTCAGCACCTTGCTTGACCATGCGATTGCTATTATTAATATCAGGCGTATAGAGCTTACGGCTTAATAGGGTCTCGACATAACCTTTTTCATATGCGCTGGCACGAGTATTTATCATATATTCTTTGACACTGGGATAGCGATTGAAGTACATATCGATATAGTCCTGTGCCTCGCCACGACTCATCTGAAGTTGCTTGGCCAGTCCAAAGGCGCTCATGCCGTATAACAAACCAAAGTTAATGGCTTTGGCATTACGGCGTTCAGTAGCACTAACTTCATCCACAGTTTTGCCCAATACTTCAGCAGCAGTAGCGGTATGAATATCCAGTCCTTCGTTAAAGGCGCGGGTTAGGTTCTCATCGCCTGAGAAATGTGCCATCAGTCTTAGCTCAATTTGCGAGTAATCCGCTGCTAAAATAACGCGGCCTTCTGGCGCGATAAAGGCTTGACGAATCAGGCGACCTGTTGCCGTACGAATAGGAATGTTTTGTAAATTAGGATCTGTTGATGACAGTCTACCGGTACTGGTCAATGCTTGGTGATAGCTAGTATGAACGCGATCAGTCTCAGTATCTGCGACCGCATCAAGCGCATCGGTATAAGTGCTTTTAAGTTTCGCTAAGCCACGATATTCCAAGACAATATCGGCCAGTGGGTGGTCAATCTTGGACAATACCGCTTCGCCCGTTGAATACTGGCCTGACTTGGTCTTTTTACCACCAATAACCCCGAGCTTATCAAATAACATCTCACCCAGCTGTTTAGGAGAGCCTACATTAAACTCTTCGCCAGCCACTTCATAAGCACGCTGCTCTAACGCTATAATTTCTTCATCAAAACGTTTTGATAACTCATTTAAAAACGAACGCTTAATTAAGATACCGTGAGCTTCCATCTGACATAAAATCTCTGCAGTTGGGATTTCTAACTCATGCAGTAGTTTAAAATTATTCTCATCATCTACCAGTTTTTTGCTAAAAACATCAAACAACTGATAAGTAATATCCGCATCTTCACAGGCGTAGTCACTAGCAATATCAATAGCGACCTGATCGAATGTCACCTGCTTAGCGCCCTTACCTGCGACATCTTCATAAGTAATAGTTTGCGTTTGCAAGTAATGCCGTGCCAAATCGTCCATACCGTGACGGGTAATCGCCGCATTAATCACATAGCTGGCAAGCATAGTATCCATTGCCCAGTTGTTTTTTGATTGCTGACAGTCTTTCTTAGCAGCATCTTCATCAACAGGGGCATGAATATCTCCTACCAAATCAATATCGTAATGACTTAGAATGTGGGCATCATATTTAAGATGCTGGCCAATTTTACCAATATTTGAATTTTCTAAAATGGGTTTTAGGCGGGCGAGTACGGTATCGCGATCAAGCTGCTTTGCCGTTAGCTCGTCACCTTCTAAATTATGAGTTAGTGGAATGTAATAGGCTTCATGCGCTTGCATCGCAAAGGACAACCCAACCAATTCAGCTTGACGCCAATAGACACTGGTGGTTTCAGTATCTATGACAAAGTGTGGGGCGTTCTCTAGTTGTTCAACTAAGCTGTCAAAAGCTGGCATGTCTAAAATGGTATGCCATGCTTTATCATTATTTTTGCTGTTTTTGACATTATCAATTTTGGTTGATTGTAATGATTTTGCAATTTGCGCTTGTGACTCGGTGTCTGCTTGACTGGCGGCAACGTCTTTTGTTCCTTGGCCATTTGCAGGATGATTGGGATGGTCAAGTGAGGCCAGCTCATTTTTAAACTCAAGCTCGCCATATAAGTCACGCAGCTCGTCAATATACGCGCAAGGGTCCGTATTAATTCTTAGGTCGCCCCAATCTTGGCCGATATTTAGGTCAGTAACGATAGTCGCCAGCTGAGCATTCAATGGAATATCGTCTGCATATTCGACTAAGTTTTTTGCCCCACGACCTTTAATATTCGTGACGTTCTGCAACATATTCTCGATATTGCCATATTCATTAAGCAAATCTTTGGCGGTCTTTTTGCCAATGCCTGGTACGCCTTTGATACCGTCAGACGAGTCTCCCATCAAGGTTAAAAAATCAATCATCTGATCCGGTTTAATACCAAATTTATCGACGACCCCTTGGCTATCGGTAATTTTACCCGTGAAGCTGTCTTCTAAAATAACGCAGTCATTGACCAGTTGTGCCATATCTTTATCACCGGTCGATATGACCACATGGTGACCTTCGGCAACGGCGCGATGCGCTAACGTACCTATAATATCATCGGCTTCCGCACCTTCAATACGCAGTAGCGGAATCCCTAACGCCTTCACCAAACGATGGAGATAAGGAATTTGCTGCGCCAGTTCAATATCCATCGGTGGGCGGGCGGCTTTGTAGTCCGTAGACAAATGATGACGAAAAGTAGGCGATTTGGTATCGAAACAGACGGCCATATGGGTCGGATGATAGCGCCGCATGACTTTCAATAGCGCGTTTAACGTACCGCGAATAGCGTTGGTATGCTGACCTTGAGTGGTCATCATTGGCGGTAGGGCATGATAAGTGCGAAATAGATAATAAGAGCCATCGACTAAGATAAATGGCGGCTTGTCCTTGTCCACGTGACTGGTGTCCATAGTCGCCACATTAGGCATAGTATCAAAGCTTGGTAGCATAGCAGGGTCAAGGGCTAAGTGGGAGTTGTGGTCACTGTCGGTCGTGTTGTCGGTCGTGTTGTCGGTCGTGTTGTCGGTCATGTTGTCGGTCATAAGGGTCACTTATTAAGTATCAGATAAATTAGGTATAAGATAAAAAGTTGCCCTTATTATAACGATAAAATCAGGATGTGCCGAACTTCTCGATCGTGGCGATGAGCATGTGTTAATGAGTATGTGCTAAAAAGGCAGCTTATAAACATCGGCTATGATAGAAGTCCATAAAAAAAGAACCCAGTGCTTACTGGATTCTCTTAGATGACATTTAGAGTTGTTATTTACTCAAATCATGTTACTTAAATCATGCTACTTCGACGGTACCATTTCTTACCCGTGAATTCTTATGAGTTTACTTCTGAGGTCACTTCAACATTGATATTACCGTGAGTGGCTTTAGAATAAGGACAGACTTCATTCGCTTTTTCGACTATTTTTTGGAACTCAGCGGCAGATAAATCTGTGCTTTCACCAATAATATGAAGTTTTACTGCGAGATTATAGTCATGGTCATCACCTTGTAACAAGCTTACACTCGCCTCAGTGGTCGAACCGAAGCTCGCTTTTTCCATTTTTTTGACTACCGCTAGCGCCCCATCAAAGCAAGAAGCATAGCCCATCGCAAATAGTTGTTCTGGATTATTACCTTCTTCACCAGAGCCTGGTGCTACCATATTGATCTTCAGATCGCTGTCTGAAAGGCTTGCGTTGCCTGTACGACCGCCAGCAACCGTTGCTTTAGTAGAATATAGTGTTTTCATAGTAGGTCCTTTTATATGAATTTTTATAGATTGTTTTGATAACTAATTTTTAAATAGCACACTTAGCATAACAAACTAGGTAGTCAGTTCTACATAGCCGTGGTAAAGGTATGCTATGGATTTGTAAGCAAGACTTACCAATTAATAATCGATACACTGGTATCAATTATTAATTGGTAATGATATTTATGAAGCGGATTATATCGCCGATGGCACTACTCACCCTAACACAGACAGTTTCCGCAGAGTGGTTGATTATACCTTGGTGAATCATGTGGCAGCAGACTTCTTGGCAGAGCAGATAGCGGACAATTATAGAAATCAGTAGCTATAAAAGATATTATTGGTAACAGCTAATAGTCATTAAAGCCAGCTTCTTTTTAGGACTCATCGCATAAAAATAGAAGACCGTAAAAGGCGACAACGCTGAGAAAAATTATGACGCTATAGCCTTTTAATGGCTGCTTATTAGCACCCTATTAGGTCTATATAACCTTTTGACACATACGAGCAAAAATAGCATCTTGACCATAAATCCGCTACAATACGCGCACTAAAACCCTTCTAATACCTTGCTATTTTCTTCCAAAATTTAACGATAAGTTATCCATTATGAGCGCAGATACCAAACTTCCAACAGCCAAGCTCTCAGCAACCAAGCTCGCCCGTGAAGTTGCCAAACGTCGCACCTTTGCCATCATTTCGCATCCCGATGCGGGTAAAACTACCATGACTGAAAAGTTATTGTTATGGGGTCAAGCCATTCAGGTCGTCGGTGAAGTCAAAGGTCGCAAGACTGATCGCCACGCTACCTCAGATTGGATGAGTATGGAGCAAGAGCGTGGTATCTCTATTACCACTTCAGTCATGCAGTTTCCGTATCAAGAGCATGTGGTCAATCTGCTTGATACTCCTGGGCATGCCGACTTTAGTGAAGATACCTATCGCACATTAACCGCAGTGGATAGCGCACTAATGATGGTTGATGGCGCAAAAGGTGTCGAGGAACGTACCATCAAGCTGATGGAGGTGTGCCGGATGCGTGATACGCCGATTATATCGTTTGTTAATAAACTAGATCGGCAGATTCGCGAACCGCTTGAACTTCTCAGTGAGATTGAGTCGGTACTGAAAATTAAATGTATACCTTTGACTTGGCCGATTGGCATGGGTCAAGATTTCATTGGGGTCTATCATTTAACCGAAAACAAGACGTACTTTTATCAAAAAGGCAATGGTGGTAAGACGACTATTGTCGAGACCCGTGATGGCTATGACTATCCTGATGTGCGCGAACGTTTGGGTGAGCTAATGTTTAATGCCTTTGAAGAGTCGCTTGAGCTAGTGCAAATGGCGCTAGAAGACTTTAGCGTTGAGGCGTTCTTGGCGGGCGAGATGACGCCAGTATTGTTCGGAACGGCGTTAGGAAACTTCGGTGTCAACATGGTACTCGATACACTGGTAAAGTATGCGCCACCGCCAAAAGCTCATCCTGCGAACGAGCGGGAAGTTGCCGCGACTGAGACTGACTTTACAGGCTTTGTGTTTAAAATACAGGCCAATATGGATCCGCGTCACCGTGATCGTATTGCCTTCTTACGAGTGTGCTCAGGCAAGTATGAGAAAGGCATGAAAATGAAGCATGTGCGTCTGGGTAAAGAGGTGCGTATTGCTGATGCTTTGACCTTTTTGGCCGGCGATCGTGAAGCGTTAGAAGAAGCCTACCCCGGTGATATTATTGGCTTGCATAACCACGGTACTATCTCTATTGGTGACAGTTTTACCGAAGGCGAGGAGCTGAATTTCACAGGTATTCCGCATTTTGCCCCTGAATTATTTCGCCGCGTAGTGCTGAGAGATCCGCTCAAATCTAAAGCCTTACAAAAAGGCCTGAAACAGTTGAGTGAAGAGGGTGCCACGCAGGTATTTATGCCGCAGATTAATAACGATTTAGTCCTAGGTGCAGTTGGGGTGCTACAGTTTGAAGTGGTGGCGCATCGTCTGAAAGAAGAGTACAAAGTTCAATGTACTTTTGAGCCGGTATCTATTGCCACGGTACGCTGGATTCATTGTGATGATGAAGTTGCTTTGGCGAAATTTAAACGTAAGGCCCATGATCAACTGTCACTCGATGGCGGTGGTTATTTGACTTATCTTGCACCTTCAAGAGTCAACCTGCAACTTATGCAAGAGCGCTATCCGGAAATTACTTTTAGTAATACCCGCGAGCATTAAAAACAAGAACCTGTTTTTCTCCTAGTATCACTTTAGTATTTACCTACTATCAACTTTAAAAGACACGCCAAACGTGTCTTTTTTATTGTCTATCGATTGTTGGGTTGCTTACATAATTGCTAATTGTATCTTGATGACCAAATGAGTATAGGCAGTACAAAAACTCGACGACTTAACGATAGGGTATCTTAGTTGGAATTTTAAAATCAAAGCCATAACTCAATATTGGTAATGACTACTGCTATATTTTTGACAGTCAAAATAGTAGCGACATCCTTTGCGGTTGTCGATTTCATCGTAATTATTAGGGGCTGTATAGAATTGTGGAATAGTTGAAAAAAATAAGCAACGCCTTACACTCTTGTTTACCACAACAAAGAGAAAAGGCGTCACTTATGGCTCGTACCATGCTCACTGATGAACAATGGCAAA
>NZ_CAJHBI010000048.1 GCF_904846605.1 Psychrobacter sp. 72-O-c | reverse complement strand
TAGAAAAAACAGATCTGAGCGAGTATCTATATCCAAAGCCGCCTAATTTTACCAAGGCCGAAGTTGTTGCTCGTTATGATACTAAAGCAGGCGCACAACAGAATTTTTGGGCGATTAAACACGGCATTATGGCCTCCGGAATGCCTGCATGGGGCGCTACTCATGATGACGATAGAATGTGGGCAATGGTCGCTTTCATAAGATCATTACCTGATCTAAGTGCAGATCAATATACGATGCTGACCACAAGATTTGATAGCGATATCATGGACATGGATATGAATGATATGGATATGGAGATGATGAATGCAGATATGATGGATATGTCGGGTGAAGGCGCTGAGATGCAGCATTAATAAGAATAGGCTCTAGGTTGCAAGGTGTAGTGCTAAACGGTACTGCACTTTTAAGGCTAATACCTATAGAGCTTTTAGACCAATGTATTGTTTGAAAGTATTAATGTTTTAAATTACTGATGTTTCAAATTACTGATGATGACAACAGATGTTTAGGGGTATTTCTATGAGACGCTATAAAGACATATTTTTTAATGGACATAACCGGTTATCCGGTCGTGTCCTTTTATTGATGGCAACATCATCGCTGTCATTGACACTAATGGCTTGTAGCCAATCAAACACCAATGTTTCTGATTCACAGTCATTACAGGCTGAGCCATCTGTTGCTGTTGCTACACAAACTACACCGTTACCAGCTGAAATTGTACCGAATATGAGCCCCTCAACCACTCAGCCTATGTTACTTAAAAACGTCTCTGCAACGGTCTATAAAGATGCAAACTGTGGCTGCTGTAAAGAGTGGGTAGGATACGCAGAAGATCATGGCCTAAGCACAACCGCGCACGATGTTGCAGACTTATCCGTATTTAAAGATCGTTACGGCGTACCCCAACAGATGCGTTCTTGTCATACCACAGTAACTAGCGATGGTTATGTCTTTGAAGGGCATATTCCTGCTAAGTACATGGCGCAGTTCTTGGAAAATCCACCTGGACAAGCCATTGGACTTGCAGTACCTAGTATGCCAGTCGGTAGCCCGGGCATGGAGTATCAAGACAAGTTCATGCCTTATAAGGTAATGCAACTTAACAATGACGGCAGTACACAAGTTTATGCCGCTATTGAGTCTCCTGAGCAGCAAATGTAACTGAAGTATCTGTTAAATATCAAAAATATAAGAGTAAACATCATTTCGCAAATTAAATTAGGTCATCATTATGAATAAACAGAACATATTGAACCGCCGACGTTTTTTGGCAGGGTCCTCTGTTGTTTTTGGCGCCTCAATGCTCCCGACGATCGCCAGTAGTGCATTAGGTAAATCAAGCGGTCAGAGCGCCACGGTCAATACCGATCAAAAATCGAATGAAGTACCTGTGTTAATCGGCAATGAGTTCGATTTATATGTTAGCAAGCAGCCCGTCATCGTCAATGGCAAACAGAGCATGGCAACGCTCATTAATGATTCACTGCCGGCACCAACGTTAAAGATGCGTGAGGGCGATACAGTCGTGATACGTGTCCATAACCGCATGGATGAGTCAACCTCTATTCACTGGCATGGTTTGCTAGTACCGTTTGAGATGGATGGCGTGCCCGGTATTAGCTTTAATGGTATTCCTGCTAACAGTACCTTTACTTATACATTCAAACTAAAACAATCTGGCACCTATTGGTATCACTCTCATACTGGATTTCAAGAACAAACGGGTATGCGTGGTGCAATCGTGATTGAGCCCAAAGGTCGAGAACGTCATCCTATTGCGGAAGATCACGTCATTTTACTCAGTGACTGGACGCACCGTGACCCTCATAATTTGTTGAAGCTGCTGAAACAACAGGCAGACTTTGATAACTACCATCTGCCGGACTTTAAAAAGCTACTTTCAGACATTGCTAAGACGGACATGAAAACCGCTTTTGATGAGCGCAAAATGTGGAATCAGATGCGCATGATGCCCACTGATTTCACTGACTTATCGGGCGAAAATACCTTTACCTACCTTATCAATGGTAAGACGACAGCGGCCAATTGGGCTCAAATCATAAAAGCAGGGCAGCCAGTCAAGTTACGCTTTATTAATGCGTCTGCACAAACGATATTTGATGTGCGTATCCCAGGTCTCAAAATGAAAGTAGTCGCAACGGATGGTAATGATGTTGCTCCCGTTGATATTGACGATTTTCGCATTGGTGTTGCCGAGACCTACGATGTCATTGTTACGCCAACTAAAGAGGCTCATACCATATTCGCCCAAAACATAGACCGTTCAGGCTACGTTTCTGCAAGGCTTGCTACGTCCGAAAACGCTCGCGCTGCGACGCCCGCTATGGATGAGATTGAATGGCTTACGATGGCAGACATGATGGGGGCAATGGGCGCGAATGGTTATAAAGCTAAACATGCCAAAACAGAATATGATTTTAAGAGCGATATGCGTGTAGACAGTCCACGTATCAACCTTGATGATCCTGGCATCAACTTGCGCAAGATTAATAGAGAGGTGTTGACCTACAGTCAATTACAGTCAGTTGATGAGTCTATATTTTCTGAGCAGCGCAAACCTACCAGAGAGATTGAGCTACATCTCACCGGTAACATGGAGCGTTACATCTGGGCGCTGGACGGGGTCATGTTTAAGGATGCCACTCCTGTCAATATCAAGCCTAATGAGAGAGTGCGCATTACTTTAGTTAACGACACTATGATGAATCACCCCATGCATTTGCATGGAATGTGGAGTGACTTGCGTACGCCTTCAGGTGAGTTTCAGGTACGCAAGCATACCATTATGGTGCAGCCAGCACAGAAAATAAGCTTTGACGTTACAGGAGAGGTTGGCCGATGGGCATGGCACTGTCATCTGTTGTATCACATGGAAGCCGGAATGTTTAGAGAAGTGGCCGTCGTTTAAGTAAGTCTTTGATAGGTGAGAGCTAAGATGAAAATACATAAAGTAGGTTTTAATATTACTGTATTGTCAGTATCTGTGTGGCTGGCCATGCCTTTAGCAAATGCGGCGGGCGGCCATGACTCTATGAAGAAGACAAACATGCCAGATAGCGACATGTCAGGTATGGGTCATAGCAGCATGGACATGTCAGGCATGGATCACAGCAGTATGAATATGTCGAATATGGACATGTCGAGCATGGATCATAGCAGTATGAATATGTCGGATATGGACATGTCAGGAATGGACCACAGCAGTATGAATATGTCGGATATGGACATGTCGAGCATGGATCATAGCGGTATGAATATGCCAGATAGCGACATGTCAGGTATGGATCATAGCAGCATGGATATGTCGGGTATGGATATGTCGGATATGGATCATAGCAGTATGGATATGTCGGATATGGATATGTCCGGTATGCAAGGTGGCGAGGCTCCACCCGATGCTCGAAGTCCTGACTACTCAAACGGGGTTCCTTATGGGCGTTATGGTAAGCCTGTAATGATGGGCAGCTTACCACTGTGGGGCGTTTCAGTATCTGATTTAGGCTATCAGTTTGATGAGGATCAGATTAACTACGAGTTCGATGCTTGGTATGGTACAGATGGTAATCGTTTATCTTTACGTAGCGAAGGCAACATACAAACTAAGGATGATAAGGAAATTGACAGTCTGACATCACTGTCTTATTGGAAGCCGCTGAGTATTTTTTGGAACGGTGAAGCTGGTGTCGCTTATGATACCGAAAATGATAAGCCAGCGATTATGGCGGGTATTGTAGGTACTATGCCTTACTTTATCGAAACGGATGCTAGAGCGTATCTATATACCGATGGCCAAGTTAGACTTGATCTTGGGGCAGAATACGAATGGCGTCTGAATCAGCACTGGGTGGTCATACCGGAAGTAGAGCTGTCTGCGTTTAGTAAAGATGATCTTGACAACCATATTAGCAAGGGTTTCAATGAATTAGGAACTGAAGTTAGGCTCACATATGAGACCTTAAATCGTCAACTGGCTCCTTATGTGGGTGTTAGTTATGAGACGGCTCTTGGAGACGCTCGTGATCAACGGCGACAAGACAATGAATCTGTTGATAGTAGTAGTTTGACAGCGGGTGTTAAATTCTGGTTCTAACATTATCAAACTTAATGGGGACATATTATGAATACTTCTAATCAAAGTAATATGAATCATCAAAAGCATATGAATCCTTATTTAAAATTCACCCTGATGATTCTAACGTCTACTGTCGTGATGTTCATCATGATGTATTTTAATACGTATCAATGGGATCACGTTTATTTTAGTGAGACTAGAGCCTATATGGCGCTATATATGGGTGCGGTCATGGCTATAATCATGCTGGCCTTTATGACCAATATGTATAAAAAGACCAAGATTAACCTACTGGTTTATGGTTTGAGTGTGGTGCTGTTTGCAATCGGACTTTGGGGCGTCAGGTCACAAGAGACCGTCGATCAAGTCGACTGGATGCAGGCAATGATACCTCATCATTCTATTGCGATTTTGACCAGTTCGCGCGCTGATATTGAAGATCCACGAGTACGACAGCTTGCTGATGACATTATTGAGGCACAAGAGCGTGAAATCGCTGAGATGCAAGCGCTTATCACAGATCTAGAGTAAAAGATTATAAGATTAGTAGGGGTGTTTTAAACTAAGAAAATAGCGATCTATCGAATGGTACGCCTAACCATACAGGTCTTTTTATTCAAAGCTATTTTTCACCGCAGATTTAAAATCCTACTAGTCAAAAAGGTAGTAAAAGGATGAATAGGCATGCAGAAAAACAGGACTACTCGTTATCAGAAAGATAGTCTAACATTATCAGGAACGGTCATGCTCGGTACTGGTGTCATGATCGGTGCCGGTATCTTTGCTTTGACTGGTCAGATGGCTCAGATGACTGGCTCGCTTTTCCCATTGGCTTTTTTGGCTGCTGCAATCGTTGTTTCTTTTAGTGCCTACTCCTATATTAAAATCTCTAACGCCTATCCGTCAGCTGGCGGTGTTGCGATGTACTTGCATCAGGCATACGGAGATCGTTTGCCAACCGGGTTTAACGCCTTGCTGATGTATTTTTCTATGGTTATTGCACAGAGTTTTTTGGCTCGGACGTTCGGGTCATATACGATGCAGCTGTTCGGTGGCGATGATAGTGGTCGTATGGTATCCATCCTTGGCGCAGCGCTTATTCTTGCTGCATTTCTGATTAACCTGCTTAGTAATCGTTGGATACAAGGGGTCGCCTCCTTTATCGGTATTCTAAAGATTGTCGGTATTCTCGTCTTTGGGTTGGTAGGTGTATGGCTGGCCGATAGTCTTGCAGTTGACTCTTCTACTTTAGGCGATGCGAGTACCGTTGGCAACTTTCTTGGCGCAACGGCGCTAGGCATACTGGCATTTAAGGGCTTTACCACGATAGCCAATAGTGGCTCAGAGGTAAAAGACCCGCATCGTAACGTTGGTCGAGCCATCATTATTTCGATTGCAGTTTGCGTAGTGATTTACACCTTGGTGGGTTTCGCTGTAGCAAGCAATCTATCTCTTGCCGAAATTATTGAAACCAAAGACTATTCCTTGGCTGCTGCCGCACGGCCAGCGCTTGGCGATTATGGTCTGTGGTTCACAGTGGCAATCGCAATGGTAGCTACAGCTGGCGGTCTCCTTGCTAGTATCTTTGCAGTCTCGCGCATGCTTGCTATGTTGACCGAAATGAAGCTAGTACCCCATCGTCATTTAGGAATGCCAGGAAGCGTTCAAAAACACACGCTCGTCTACACCGTAGTTCTAGGGTTGGCTTTCACGACATTGTTTGATTTGTCACGGATTGCAGCGCTTGGGATTGTTTTTTATCTAATCATGGATATTGCCATTCATTGGGGTGTTCTGCGATACCTTCGGCAAGACGTGAAAGCTGTGATATGGGTACCGGCAGTGGCCATACTTCTTGATCTTTTGGTTCTCGGCGGCTTTGTCTGGATTAAACTGAATTCAGATCCATTTGTGATTGGCGTGGCAATTGTCACTATTATAGTGATTGCCGTGGCTGAGCAGATTTACCTCAAGTCGTCAGCGAGGAGAAAGGCTATCGAAAAAGATGCATTGGCACACCACCATTAATGCTAATACTATGATCTACGGAGAAATACTATTATGAACGGTATGATGAATGGAACGATGATGCAGGGCATGGGCTGGGGAATGACGATTATCTGCTTGTTTTTTGCGCTACTATTTCTTGCTGTGATCGTGTGGGTAGTTATGGCGCTTCTCAAATATCTGCGCAAAGAAAGCAGGGAAAACGAGTTATGAATGAACTCTTTGAACACGCTGGCGCCTGGGGCCTCGCGCTAATTGTTATTGTTTTGATTTCTTGGTTCTTTTACCGTTATTTCGCGCCGAAGAACTGGCGTGAATGGGCTGGAGCCGGCGTAGTTCAGGCTTTCATTATCGCGCTCTATGCAGAAATGTATGGCTTTCCGCTCACCATTTATTTGTTGATCCGTTTCTTTGGTTTGGACAGCGAATATGTCAGTGCCAGTTTATGGTCAACTCTTGTTGGTCTAGGTGAGACGGGCATGATGATCTCAATGCTACTTGGCTATGCTATTGCATTTTTAGGAGTTGGTCTTTTTGCTCAAGGTTGGCGCCAAGTCCATAAAGCACGGGGCGAAAATCGCCTAATGACTGAAGGACTTTATGCCTACGTGCGACATCCCCAGTACACGGGGCTGTTTATTGCGCTATTCGGTGAGGGCATAGTGCATTGGCCAACCCTGTTCTCGATCGGCCTCTTCCCAGTGATTGTCCTAGTGTATACATGGCTAGCTCGACGTGAGGAACAACACATGCTCGAAACATTTGGTGAAGACTACCTTGCCTACAAACGGCAGGTGCCGATGTTCATCCCCCGTTGGGGACGCTGGCGTCAACTCGTTGCTGCTTCACAAGCCAAAAAGTGATATCAACTTAGTGTAAAGCTGTTACTGATACAGTACACTTGGTATTGAACGGACAGACAAACTGTTGGTTGGATCAAGCGTGAACTGCGTTACGCAATACCGAGGAGAGTCAAGATGAACGAATTGAATTCAAAAGCGAATACTTTAAGAATTGGCCCTGTGGGCAACAGCGTGTCTTTGTTTCTGCTCATCAGCTATCTCTTGTGCATAGGCTTTGGCCTACTCGCACCTGAGCAGATAAGTATGCATGAGGCTTGGGCACCGCTGCTACCTGGTTTTGAATGGTTGACATGGTCAGGTTTCCTGATTGGACTTATCGAATCTTACCTTTATGGGTGGTATTTTGCAATTGTGTTTGTGCCGCTATATCGCTGGTTTGCCAAAGCACGATGAGTTTATCGTAGCCGTTGAATCTTCGGCTCAGGTAGGTCAGCTATGCTAAGAACGACGAGCAGTGCACTAATCTTAGATAGCATTAAAAGCTGAGAACTCAGTCCTAAACTATACTTGCAATCAATAATGGGAACATAGTCATGAAACACGATACGACAAAAAAGAATTCGGACGATGAAGACCATGATTGCTGTGACGGTACAGCGAATACAGGCATAGAACCTAATAAAGATACCACTTACGATAAAGTACCGACCAACTACAATGGCACAATTTATACCTGCCCAATGCATCCCGAAGTCAGAAACGTTGAGGATAATGGTTGTCCAATATGCAAAATGTCTCTTAAACCTGAAGACTCTGTTGCCGAGATGGCAGAGATGAAAGAAGGTCATGCAAACTGTCATGGCACGGCGAATACAGAGGTAAAGTCTGTCAAAGGCGGCAAATATGACAAAGTACCCGCTGGCTACAGTGGCACTGTTTATACCTGTCCCATGCATCCAGAAGTACGAGATATTGAAGATAGTCGCTGTCCAATATGCAATATGTTTCTCAAACCTGAAAATACTGTTGCCGAGATGGCAGAGATGAAAGATGATCACGCAAGCTGCCATAGTGCTTCGAATACAGATGTAAAGTCTGTCAAAGGCGGCAAATATGACAAAGTACCCGCTGGCTATAGCGGCACTGTTTACATCTGCCCGATGCATCCTGAGGTTAGGGACGTGGAGAATAGTGGCTGTCCGATATGCGGAATGGCGCTTGAGCCAGAGACGGCTACTCTTGGTGAGGAGGATACTTCAGAACTCGATGACATGACGCGCCGGTTTTGGATTTGTACGGTGCTGACTATACCGCTATTTCTGTATGCAATGAGCGATATGGTAGGGATAAACCTAGATAATATTGGTCAATATAATCTCTCTGGGCAGATTGCACAATGGATTCAGCTAGCGCTTGCAACCCCAGTTGTGCTTTGGGGTGCAGCGCCTTTCTTCGTTCGAGGATGGCAATCAATAAAAAGTCGAAACTTGAACATGTTTACTTTGATTGCGGTAGGCGTAGGTACGGCTTTTGGTTTCAGTCTGGTGGCCACCTTTTTGCCGAATATTTTTCCAGACAGCTTCAGGAACACCGCTGGTCAAGTTGGGGTGTACTATGAAGCAGCAGCGGTTATCACGACACTGGTGCTATTGGGTCAGGTTCTGGAGCTCAAGGCCAGAAGTCAGACCTCTGGCGCGATTCGTGCTCTACTCGAGCTGGCACCACCAACGGCAAGACGTGTGGATGAGAATGATATCGAGACAGAAGTATCACTTGACGAAGTGGTCAGTGGCGATAGATTGCGGGTTAAGCCAGGAGAGAAGCTCCCTGTAGACGGTACTGTGCTCGATGGTAATAGCAACGTCGATGAGTCAATGGTAACGGGTGAACCACTACCTGTTTCAAAAATAGCAGGAGATACGGTCACCGGTGGCACAGTGAACGGCACTGGGACACTATTAGTTGAAGCAGTCGATGTTGGTGATGACACCGTATTATCCAAGATCGTCAAAATGGTTGCCGAAGCCCAGCGTAGCCGCGCGCCAATACAAAAATTGGTGGATAAAGTAGCTGGTTGGTTCGTGCCAGTTGTTCTGGTTACCTCTGTCTTAACCTTTATTGTTTGGGCTGTGTTCGGACCTGCGCCTGCAATGGCCTATGCGTTAGTCAATGCCATCGCGGTATTAATCATAGCTTGTCCTTGTGCGTTAGGACTTGCCACGCCCATGTCGATTATGGTTGGCACTGGCAAGGGTGCGCAGAACGGAGTGCTCATCAAGAATGCTGAAGCGTTAGAGAGCATGGAAAAAGTTGACACCATCGTTGTGGACAAAACCGGAACACTGACAGCAGGCAAACCAGAACTTACCGCTATCGAAGCGCTTGGCGGCTTAGATGAGGATGAACTCCTTGTACTCGTCGCAGCGGTAGAGAGTGCTAGCGAACATCCTTTGGCAGAAGCTATTGTCAATGCTGCGAAGGCAAAGTCTCTTGATACTGCTAAAGCCAGCGATTTCAGTTCAACCACTGGTGAAGGCGCGCAAGCGTTTGTTAATGGCAGGCAGGTAGCCGTAGGTAACTCAAAATTCATGGAGCGACTCGACAGTTTTGATAGTGCGCTTTCAGAACGTGCTGACAAACGCAGGAAGGATGGTGAAACCGTGATGTTCGTCGCAGTAGATGGGCAAGCTGCTGGTCTAATCTCAGTCGCTGATCCGATCAAGCCCAGTACCAGTGAGGCGATATCGCTTCTACATCAGGCTGGATTACGGGTGGTCATGCTAACAGGTGATAACGAGATAACGGCTAGAGCAGTTGCTAGCAAGCTAAATATTGACGAAGTACATGCGGATGTCTCTCCAGAGGACAAAAACCGTATCATTAAAGAGATGCAAAGTAGCGGGAAAATTGTATCCATGGCGGGTGACGGTATTAACGATGCCCCAGCCCTTGCTCAAGCTGACGTCGGTATTGCAATGGGCACGGGCACAGATGTGGCCATGGAGAGTGCAAGCATCACCCTAGTGAAGGGCGACTTAATGGGGATTGTCAGAGCACATAAACTGAGCCGTTCCACGATGCGCAACATCAGACAGAATTTGTTCTTTGCATTCATCTACAACGCCCTTGGTGTACCGATTGCTGCTGGCGTCCTATATCCATTTTTTGGGATTTTACTCAGTCCAATGATAGCGGCCGCTGCCATGAGTCTTTCTTCAGTATCTGTTATTGGTAATGCGCTGCGATTGCGTCGTTTGAAGCTATGATGTTAGCGCTATACAAAGATTTATAAAGCGCAATTACAAGTACTGGTCTTATTGAGACCTCAACATATAAGGATACCGTTATGGGTAGTTTTTCTATTACACATTGGCTGATTTTATTGGTCGTGGTGGTGGTCGTATTTGGCACTGCTAAGCTCAAGAACGCAGGCAAAGATTTAGGCGGGGCGGTAAAAGGTTTTAAAGAAGCGGTAAAAGATGAAGAGACCGAGCATACTCGCAAAAACCGCGCACTTAGTCATGAAGGCAATCTGCCAGTACCAAATACTGATTCAAGTACACAGGCTGGCACTCAGGCTGATGATATAGAAATCAACCCTGCCACCACTGATGATAAGCACAAAGTATAAAGCGCACCGCTATAGATAGCTATGCTCAACAGCCTATTAATTAATATATTTGACTGTTATGTTTGATATCGGGTTTTCCGAGTTACTCTTGTTTGGCGTCATAGCCTTAATCGTATTGGGCCCAGAAAAACTGCCACAGGCTGCGCGTACGGCTGGGCAATGGTATGCCAAACTGCGTCGTATGATCTCCACCCTACAGTCTGACATAGAAGCTGAGCTTGATTTGGCTGAGACACGAAAACAGATGCAAAGTGAGCTTGCAAAAATTCGTCAGACTGAGACGGACATGAAACGTGAATTAGCAGAGATGCGCGGCAGTATGCAAAAGTTTGAAGACTCGCAGAATCAAAGCTTAGACACTTCACATCAGCCAGTTACTGCGTATGAGCAAGATCATCAGCCGAATACCAATACCTCCTCCTCGTTAACCAAACAGGAGATAGATAAATGAGTCTGTTTAAACGGCAGAAAAGCCGACAAGAAAAGATAGCTGATACAGAGCTTGAGGCGACGACAGATACTGCTGATAGTAATGAATCTGGTGATATATTGAGCACACTTAGTGATATGCCTATTACCGAGCACTTGATTGAACTGCGTACGCATCTAATCAAAATATGCGTGGTCGTTTTAATTATATTCTTAGCATTGGTAGGATTTTCACGCGAGCTCTACAACCTTTTATCAGACCCATTGGTAGCGCAGTTGCCTGCTAATTCGACTATGATTGCCACCGACATCACGTCAAACTTTATGGCACCTATTCGCTTAACGATTTTTGTCGCTGCATTTTTAGCGATGCCTTATATCTTGTATCAAATTTGGTCATTTGCCGCCCCCGGCTTATACAAAAAAGAGAAAAAAATCGCTATTCCAGTCCTGCTGTCTTCGATATTTCTATTTTATACCGGTGTTGCCTTTGCCTATTTTGTCGTACTCAAAGGCGTATTGAAATTTTTTATCATGTTCGCTCCTCAGAACGTCATACCGATGACCGATATTGACAGTTATTTGAGCTTTGCTCTAAAGTTATTTATGGTATTTGGACTGACTTTTGAGATTCCAGTGGTCACCTTACTACTGATAATGGTTGGAATAGTTTCTACTCAGAGTTTAGAAGACAAGCGTCGTTATATCATTGTCGGCTGCTTTGTGGTTGCAGCGGTAGTAACACCGCCTGATGGCGTATCCATGCTGTTGCTAGCGATTCCTATGTGGCTATTGTTTGAGCTGGGTCTATTCTTAGCAAAAATATTAATCAAAGAGGAACGAAGTACCGTTCTAGACTCAGGAAGTGAAACATCAAAAAGCAACTAGCATCATCCTAAAAACGCCAAATATCTCTTTTGTTTTTTACTGTTTACTAGAGTATGTCAGCGTAAGTACTCTACTTAACGACGGGGTTTAAATGGAACACCTAACCAGCAACAACGACGAAACGAATGACGGTCTCGCAAATCGACTGAATCAAGAGTGCTACTGCATTACTCTCGATCGTAAAGCGCTCAATACAAGCCTTCAAGATCAATTAATGGAAACTAGAAATAATCCAATAGGAGCGAACGAGCTTAATAAGCTTTTTTCGACGACACCAGTGTTCGTCCCCAAAACAGAGATAGCGACGATGGAGCGGATCGTTGAAGCTATCGAGTTGGCTGCCAAACTGCCGTCGTATCAAGAGCAAGCGCTGTCATGGGCACCAGAAATTGCTGCTTTTGACCCAGGCCCAATAGGGGCTCTCATGGGCTATGACTTTCACTTGGGTAACGATGGCCCCCAACTCATTGAAGTCAATACCAATGCCGGTGGTGCGTTTCTGAATGTGTTGCTCGCTCGCGCACAAAAACGCTGTTGTAACCCTTCTGAGCAGAGCGCTGCAACCAATCAAATGCTAGATAGATTTGAGGAATCAGTGTTTACTATGTTCAAACAGGAATGGCAGCGACAGTCCGCTGTTGCTATGCCCAACCGAATAGCCATCGTGGATAATGACCCTAAGAGTCAGTTCATGTTTTTGGAGTTCCAGTTGGCCTGTCAACTGCTTCAAGCTAGGGGTATTGATACTGTGATACTAGATCCCTCTGAACTCGAATATGTCGATGGTACGCTGACAGCCCATGGACAGAAAATCGATATGGTCTACAATCGGCTGGTCGACTTCGCATTTGAGGAGCCTGACCATGCACTGCTTAAGCGTGCGTATCTAGAAGGTTCTGTGGTGGTGACACCCAATCCCCGCGTACATGCTGTTTTGGCCAATAAGCAAAACCTGACTTTGCTATCCGATTCGCAAACACTGCGCGCTTGGGGACTGAATGAAGCTGCAGTGGGATATCTCGAAAGGTCTGTGCCAAGGACAAGGATAGTATCAAGAGACGACGCAGCAGAATTGTGGCGTACTCGGCGACAACTGTTTTTTAAGCCAGTTGCTGGCTATGGAAGCAAAGGCGTCTATCGCGGTAGCAAGCTCACTCAACGCGTTTTCGAAAACATTCTGGATGAGGATTATATTGCACAGACCTTTGTTCCTGCAACAGAGCGATCAATAAAAATTGATGACACTGTAACAACGAGAAAGGTGGATATACGTCTTTATACGTATGGTGGACAACTGCTGCTACCTGCTGCACGTGTTTATCAGGGTCAGACGACTAACTTCCGTACGCCAGGAGGTGGATTCGCACCTGTCTTTCAGGTGTAATTGTGCGGTAAGCTCAGTAACACCAACTGCCTTTAATACGAACATCTATTGCTCGGATACCTGCCAACCTAGAAACATCCATTTGACAGCGTAGATTAATGCCGTCGGAATGACTACCCACTGAGCGAGCGGCAACGCACCTATGCCTAGCAACGGAATCTCGGGCATAAGATTACTATAACTCCACCTCTGGCCAGCTCCAGTTGCCCAGTACTCAAAGATTATTGTCACAATCAGGCCGAAGCCAAGGTATACCGATAAAGTCGACAGACGCCACGGCTTTGTAATCCAGAACCAGTCTTTTACAAACAACGCCCCGAGCACGTAGGCGCCAAAAGCAATATTGGCATCACCGACGGTCGCACGCGCACAAAGCCAGACCACGTCCCAGTGTCTCGCTTCGGCCATGCCGGAGAAGAACGGTACCTGTGCCATCTCCCAAAAAAAATGGAGAAAGAAACTGACGCTCCACACCATCAGGGCAAGCACAGCTGACGCCGCTGCTCGGCGTGATTGGCGTGATTGGCTTACAAGAGTCATAATTCCTCCAAAAATATCTATAGCAATAAATACAATTTCATGTTTGCTCGATCGTCGTTACCAGACCGAGACGCCGTTTACTGGCGTCTCCCAACGGTAGATTAGCATGTTGCCTGCTGCGCGTGTTTATTAGGGTCAGACGACGACTAACTTTCGTACATCAAGTGCTGGGTTCGCGCCTGTCTTTCAGGTGTAATTATATGCCTCTGATTGTATGCTACTCTTAGCACACTTTCTAAAACACTCTCTTAAATCGGAAAAAGCGATGATTCAAGCTGTTACCCATTATTTTCTACATTTTGGTATGCCGTTGATTATCGCCTACACGTTTTTTCGTAATGACTATAAGCGAGTATATTTGATCTTACTAGCAACCATGCTGGTAGATTTAGATCATCTGCTGGCAACGCCTATCTTTTCGCCCAACCGTTGCAGTATTAACTTTCATCCGCTCCATACTTATTATGCGATGGCAGTATATGTGGCTATGTTGTTTCTACCAAAGCCCTACAAAGTAATTGGTTTAGGGTTGTTACTACATACGCTGACCGATTTAAATGATTGCGTGATGACCTATCTTAATTGTCCGCAGTGCTTGAGTGAGACTCCTGCTCGTAAGTTGGTAGAATGGCTTGTCAGAGCCATTAAGTCTTGATACGACTGTGACCACATCGTTTAGCTACTCTCCCATAAATCGTCTCTTTAATAACTTCTAGAGGTGGCATGTATGCCTCATTATTCAATCCTAAATTAATCCTAGCAGCAGACCAAATGTGTTCTGCCGCGAGGATTGACTTAGCTTGTTACTATACGTTTAGTGAGACCGTTCTGTCTCCAATCCGACAGCGGTAAGAACTGGCTAACCGCTGCGTTTTTATATCATTTTTTTAATAGTGCTGTAATCGCCACGGGTACGTAAAACAACTTCAACATCCGATTGGCTCCGATTGCGCCAGAACCAGCCGTGGTTACCTGTAAACGCCGCCTCTAAAACACCTTCATCAGAAGTAACCCCGCGACCTTTTTCATAACTGATAGCCTTGCCTGGTGCGTCGCCGTGGGTGTCAAAGTTGACGTCACCGCCTGTAACGACCCAAGAGTATTCAGCCTTGTCACCTGCCGCCATCTTCATTTTGATTTCCGTTCCCTCGCCTGGAGTCAAGGTGAAGGGAATTTCATCGCGCCATTTAACATTGGACACAGCTGCCTGAACAGGTACGCTAGCAGTATCACCCAGTGCTGCACTCGTTGATGGTTCTGCCGCATTATCAACGCTAAGTGTTTCGGGCGCGGGCGATTCGACTACTGGTGTTTCGACTACTAGTACGGCGGCGGCATCGGCGGCCGCTTCTTCTGCCAGTTGTTGCTTGATTTGCCCCATTTCGGTTACTCGAAGGAGCTGGCCGACCCCAGTTGGGTCGATGCCGTATTCAGCTGGGAGAACCACAGCAAACAAGAGAACCACTGCTGAGATAGCGGCCAGAATAGTAGATTTCATAAGCTGTTTGGAAGAGGGAAGTTCGGCCTGTGTAGGGGTATCACTGTTATACATATTGGAAATCCTTGGGTTCTTAAGACATTAAATAGCCAGTGAGCTGCATGCCCACTAAAATAAATCCTGCGCTCATCATCGCGACGTTGGCGGTATAGGCGTGGCGGAAAAAACTTAGCGTGCGGCGCCAGTAGCTCATGCCGATCAATATGATCGCTAGTGCCAGTAGCTGCCCAATTTCCACACCCACGTTAAATGCGAGTAGGTTAGGCAGTAGACCGTCAGGTGACATCTCGTATTCAAGGAGCTTAGTTGACAACCCAAAACCATGGAAAAGACCAAATATAAGCACTGCTATTTTGGTATTGGGTTGGTATCCGAACCACCTTTGATAGGCACCAATGTTGTCTAAAGCTTTATAGACGACAGAGAGGCCAATAATCGCATCAATAAGATAACTATTCATACCGATGTTGAAGTACACGCCTAAGATCATAGTCGTGGAGTGACCCAATGCAAATAGGCTCACATAGATACCAATGTTCTTCATACGGTAAAGAAAGAAGATGACCCCGAAGAGAAACAGGATGTGGTCATATCCCGTTATCATGTGCTTGGCGCCCAAGTACATAAAGGGCAAAAGATTAACGCCTGAAATTTCTTGAATATAGCCTTTGTCTCCCGCTGTTACAGCGTGAGCCATGGCTTCATTGCTACCGATAAGAAGGTAAATAAGAATTACTGAGAATAATAGCAGACGGGTTTGCCAAGTCGTCCATGGCGAGCTTGAGAGCCTATTGTGAACATAGCTGTACATTAAGAATCCTATGGTCTGAAAGAAGTGGGTACGCGGCGTGGTGCAATACGATAAGAGCTTTTAGTTTCAATCGATAAAACAATCATGTTCTGCATGACTAAGTGCTTTCTTACAGATTGATAAGTAAAATCATAAAATTTTCAAATGCAAACCGAACGATTAAGGAGTATGATACTATCCCCTAGGGGGGGATAATGTCAACCATAAAATCTCGAGTGATTATGAGGTATAATCATATCCCTTAGAGGAAGGATACTGTCACTATGAAAAAACCACACATACACGCTTCTCACCCAGCTGTTATCAAACGTCTCAAAAGAGCGAACGGTCATCTGAGCAGTACGATAGAGATGTTGATAGATGGTCGCACCTGCCTTGATGTCGCGCAGCAGTTGCAGGCTGTAGAAAATGCCATTCACCAAGCCAAGAAAGTTTTAATTCAAGACCATTTGGATCATTGCCTTGAGGATTTATTAGAGTCTGTTGATGAAGATCAACAGACTTCTATAGAGGAGTTCAAGGAGATAACTCGTTACCTATAAGGTTAATCGACTGACCTAAAGAGGCATTGGATGCTAAGTATCTTTGCAAACCGGACCTATCGTCATCTATTTGCTGCACAAGTCATTGCTTTGATTGGAACCGGTCTGGCTACCGTAGCGCTAGGTCTGCTAGCTTTTGATTTGGCTGGAAACGATGCTGGGGTCGTAATGGGAACTGCATTGGCCATCAAGATGATTGCCTATGTAGGCGTAGCACCAATTGCAGCTGCCTTTGCCGAAAGGCTACCCAAACGCACTATGCTGGTGACGCTGGACGTGATAAGAGCGGGTGTAGCTCTGCTACTGCCATTTGTCTCCCAAATCTGGGAGGTTTACATATTGATCTTTGTGTTGCAAGCCGCCTCAGCGGCCTTCACGCCTACTTTTCAGGCCACTATTCCTGATGTTCTGCCTAACGAGGCGGATTACACCAAAGCGTTGTCGCTCTCACGCCTTGCGTACGATATGGAAAGTCTAGTCAGTCCAATGTTAGCGGCGGCATTGCTGACAGTGATGAGCTTTCACAATTTGTTTACGGGTACGGTGCTGGGGTTTTTGGCCTCTGCCATACTGGTAGTATCGGTCGTGCTACCGGCGCACACTGTGCCAGAGCGCCGTAGCATCTATGATCGGACCACACGCGGCATTCGAATCTATTTGGCCACACCTCGACTGCGCGGATTACTTGCTGTCAATGTTGCGGTTTCTGCCGCAGCGTCTATGGTTTTTGTGAATACAGTGGTGATCATTCAGGGCGGGATAGGACTAACTCAGAGCGCAGTCGCATTAGCATTGGCGAGCTTCGGCGCAGGCTCTATGATTGCTGCGTTAGCTTTACCGAGCTTATTGGGTAAGCTGACAGACCGTAGTGTCATGTTAAGCGGTGTGGGGTTGTTGGTTGTTGGTATGTTCGCTGGTACATTGATGATAGGACAAAATTCACTTATGGCTTTATGGTTCGTGCTAGGTTTGGGTTATTCTGCTGCTCTGACACCTTCTGGACGCTTGTTATGGCGATCCTCACATCAAGAAGATCGCCCTGCATTGTTTGCGGCTCAGTTTGCCTTGTCCCATGTCAGTTGGTTGTTGTTTTATCCCTTGGCTGGTTGGCTGGGTGCTCGCTATAGTATGACTGTAGCTTTTGCGGTATTAGGATGTGCGGCTGCACTAGCCGTCTGGGTTGCTTTGAGAGTCTGGCCGTCTATTGATCTAAAAGAGATTGAACACGAACACGCCAATTTACCAGAGGGCCATCCTCATGCCATTGGATCTCTTACAGCCAATGGGATAAGCCATACACATCCTTTCGTAGTCGATGACTATCATCCTCGTTGGCCAAGCTCTGGTCATTGATTTTGAGTCTGTAAAAAGAGTACTGTTTTACTAGGGGCTGTATAGAATTGTGGAATAGTTGAAAAAAATAAGCAACGCCTTACACTCTTGTTTACCACAACAAAGAGAAAAGGCGTCACTTATGGCTCGTACCATGCTCACTGATGAACAATGGCAAA
>NZ_CAJHBI010000047.1 GCF_904846605.1 Psychrobacter sp. 72-O-c | reverse complement strand
CATATTTGTTGTTCTATATTGGTTTGGGTATGCTTGACCCGTATTGCTAAGCAAACAAAGAAAACGGTATATCAGTTAAAACATGGCTTACTTGATAACTACCTCTGCGAGCAGTTGCGCTCGCCTGGGTTGTTGGTTGCGTAAGTCCTAACCTTATTGCTTATTAGTATTCACTTTTAAACAGTGGAGTTGGCTATGTTTGGATTTGATATCAATTTAGATTTGATGGGGTATCATTTTTTTCAATTGGGCGTTACTTTTGTATTGTCCCTGCCAATCGCGCTCAATCGTGAGATGAAAGACAATGGCGCAGGTCTCAGAACCTTTCCACTAGTAGCTATTGCTTCCTGTGCTTTTATGCTGGTAGGTAGGGATATTTACAATGAGGGAGATGCCGAGGCGAGAATCATGTACGGTATTATTACCGGCATGGGTTTTATTGGCGGTGGCGCCATTTTTAAAAGTGGTAGCAGTGTCAAAGGTACTGCGACAGCAGCAGGGTTATGGAATACTGCCGCCATTGGTATCTCGGTGGCTTATAGTCGCTACGAGATTGCCATTATACTGTCTGTTGTTAGCTTTTTAATACTACAATTCTCAGAGCCATTTAAGACAGAAGAGTAAGCGCATTGTAGCTGCGTATTTATTACTGCTTTGATATTATCTCTTTACCCCCAGCACCAGTCATAAATTTTATCAAAACAATTCTGTTAATAGGTAGCTGCAAACGTCCCCTTTTCTCGTTACAATACTCGTCATAATGTGCAAGCTGTCTGATTGGGCAGCGCACCACCTTTTACTTATCCATTATCAATTATCAATTATCCGAGAACCACATGAGCCATAGACCTCCTGCTGACCTATTAGAAAAAGCCAAACACTGGCGCGATGATATTAATTTTCGTCAAGACGTACTGGGCAAGCCTTTTGATTTTGCGACCACGTGGGGAATTTTTTCACCACAAAAGCTCGATGATGGTAGCTTGATGCTGCTCGATTATATTGATTTTGAAGTAGATGATGACTCAATAGATTTGGGTTGTGGCTATGGCGTATTGGGTATGGCGGCTGCACGCGAATGTCCTAATGGTCAGCATACTTTGATTGATAAAGACTTTATGGCAGTGGAATATGCGCGCCGTAATTGCGAGAAGAACGGTTTGAGTAATGTCGATGTGCATTTATCTAACGGCTTCAACCATGTTGATAAAGCTAAAGACTTTAGCTTGGTGATGTCTAACTTGCCAGCCAAGGTAGGTAAAGAGCAGCATTATCTCTATTTCCTCGATGCGCATGCGCGTATGCGTAAAGGTGGTCGCTTTTATGTGGTGACTATTAATGGCTTGCGTCAATTTATGAAACGCTCATTTACCGAAGTATTTGGAAATAGTGAGAAAGTAAAACAAGGTAAAACTTATACTATTACTATGGCGACCAAAGACTAAGCGGCAACTATTAATAAGTAGTGAAATTTAAATAAAAGCTTAAGCAATAAAAAGCACGCTGAATCTGTCATGATTTAGCGTGCTTTTTTTGTGCCTATCTGTATTAAAGCATATCAGTCTACATCTGCCGTTTTAGCAGATAGCCGCCCAATACAGCACTAGCGATAATAGGTAATAACACCATCAATAACGGCGAAAATCCAGTTGCCAGCGATATAAAGCCGACCAAATCCTGAACATAACTAAACAGTAAGCCGAATAATAATGCTACTACGATACGCAGACCCAAGCTATGCGTACGCAGGGAACCAAAGACGAATGAGCAAGCGACTATAACCAGCGATAAAATAGATAAGGGGGACAGTAGCTTTTGCCAAAATGCCAATTCATGCGTTAAGGAGCGTTTATCTTGCTGTCGCATAAACTGACGATGCTCATATAATTGGGTGAGCGATAGATCTTCCGCCTTACGCGTAAGTAGATAGACCGATTTAGGGGCAAATGGCAGACTTAAGGTGTCTGAAGACTGTTTGGCTTGGCTGCTATCAAAGCCTTGATTGATAGTCAGCTTAGTCATATTGCTCAGTTGCCACTCATAGCTATATTGCTCGCTAGCTTTTGAGCCAGCATTATTTATAGGCTTGCGACCAGAATAGCGCCCACCCTCGGCATAAATAGCCGTTTGTAAGTTACCATTGTTATCCAAATGCCAACGTTTTACCGTGCCAATATTACCTTGCACATCGGCATAATCAATATATAAAATATCACTACCATCAGGCTGTAGTTTTGAGCTATCGGCATCATTTTCAGCATTGTTGTCATAATTGCCATCAACGGTTTTAAAGCGCGGCTGCACCGTCCAATAACCACGTACGGACGTGACCAGCGAGCTGCTTTCTTCGCTACGAATATCGTTCGCCAATTGATTGCTATGGGGCAGCACAAACTGATTGATAGCCAATGCCAACAGCACAAAAACCAAGGCGGGCTGTAATACCCAGCCAACGATACGATAGACGCTGATTCCTGAAGCGCGCATGACCACTAGCTCGCTTTTATTCGCTAGCAACCCTAAGCCCACTACCGCACCTAATAGCGACCCTGTGGGAATAAATTGTTCTAAAAAGTAAGGTGAGCGATAAAGGATATATTTGAGCGCCTCAGACATAGTATAGCTGTCGTTTAGCGAATCAAGCTCAGATAAGTAAGAGAATAAAAGTTGTAGCGCCCACAGTCCAAGTACTGCCCCGATAATCGCGAGTAGCGCATTGACTTTAACGTAGCGCCCGAGCACTTTCAGTTTGGCAGGTTGATTTTTGGGCATCTGATTTTTAGAGGGCTGTTTAGATAGTGAAGAGCGCATTATAATTGCCCTCCTTGAGAACCGTTGCCATGGTTATTACTGTCTGAGCTATTACTGTCTGAATGATCGAAGCTATTGTCCGTTACAGGTTGCTTGTCTTTTTGGCGAAAGCGCAGCCGATGTTGGATACGGTTGCCCCAATTCATATAAAGCGCCAACACCATAAACCCTAATATCAACCAAGCATACGACCACACGCTAACGCTACCTTTACTTACTGCGTTCTTCAGCGATATAACCCCCATCGCACAGCTAACAAATAACAATACCGATGGAAACAGACGCAGCCAGCGCCCTTGACGGGGCCGCACTTGCGCCAGCGGCACGGCCAGCATGGGCGCAATAATCATCAGCCAAGGTAGCGCTAAACGATAGCCAAGCTCAGCTTTCGCGGCACGCATGGCATTGTCGCTGCCGATTTGCGCGCTACCGGTCGCCGCTTGCCATAAGGGTCCAATCGCTTGAGTTTCAATATTGTCTTCGGTCACTACCTCTTTAGACGATTCGGTTAAGGTAATACGGTAGCGATCAAAGCTAACTTGATTATACTTTAGACTGCCCGCGCCTACTTCATAACGCCGCCCTTGAAATAAATCTAATTGAGTTACGCCGCTACCGCCATTGTCCACTTGCTCCGCACGTTTAGCCAGCGTAATGATATCTTTATTAATAGACTGGTTACTGCTGTCTATAGTGTCAGTTAACGCTTTAGGCAAGTCAGGAATGGACAGCTGATCGGTTGGATCAGGGTCTGTATTTTTTGTATCTGTATTTCTTATAGCACTGCCTTGATCGGTAGGTTCCGTTTGGATTAATATTACGTCTTGTAGCTGTTTTTTATTATCGCTTAGGCTGCCTACATACAAATGATAATTACCATTGGTTATAAATTCATTGGGCCGAATCAGATCAAAGGCGCTGGTTAATGCTTGCTCCTGCCAGATAGTCTCGGATGAGCGTACGCCCCAAGGTTTACCGACTACTGACAACGCCGCTTCACCTACGAATAAGGCCAAAATTAATGGTGTCATCATCCGCGCGAGCTTACCGCGAGAGATCCCGCTCGCATTAATAACCGCCATTTCTTGATCGACGTAAAGCCGACCAAATACTAGCATCAGGGCGATAAAAAAGGCCAAAGGTAGAATTAACTCTAAAAAGTACGGCAGGTTATAACCAATGATAGTAAATAATAGGCTGATATCTAAGTTGCCTTCGGCAGCGATGCCAAAGTAACGTATCAGCCGTCCACCGAGCATCATCACCATCAAAAACCCCAATACCAAAGCAGTGGTTGAGGCAACCTGACGGGTCATGTAGCGGCGTAATATCACAATAGGTACTCTTAGCGGTTGGCATTCACACGAGCGTTCGCATGGTGATTGGTAGGCTTATTCAAATTTGTCTGGAGACGATAGACGTAACCGCTAATGCTAGCATGTTTTTGTAAAAAATGGCTGTGAAATGTGTTTGAAAACATTACCTAACCCTTGCTAACTACGTACTTATCATCTGATATCAGACAGGGTCGAATTAAGACATAAAAGTTAAAAAACAAAAGGACTATAAGTCCTAATAATTAAGTCTCTCATTTATTTTATTGCTTATCATTTAAGTGGCTTTGTGTGTTGTTCGTATCATGCACCGAATATCATCGCGATTAATTGTTAGAATTTAGCTTCATAACGCTTACTCATTAACGGAGAATAAAATGTCTGTTCCTTCTACCCTACTTGAACTCGCTGGTGGTCAATCTGCTACGATTGATTGGTCAAATTGCGCTATCGTCTTGATTGATTTTCAGAATGAATATGTTGACGGTGCGATGCCTCTAGGTGATGCCGGTAGCAAAGCAACGGCCAACGCGCGTCTGCTACTTGATAAAGCACGAAAAGAAGATATTCCTTTATTTCATATTGCCCATCACGGTAATGAGAAGATTTTTGATCCGTCATCTTCCAATGTTGCCATTGTTGATAGCTTACAACCAATGAACGACGAGAAAACCGTCACCAAAACGCACCCCAATGCTTTTCATGACACACCGCTGCAAGAGCTTATAAAGGCCACTGGCAAACAGCAAATTATCTTTGCTGGTTTTATGAGTCACATGTGTGTTAGCTCAAGCGTGCGGGCCGCCTTTGATTTGGGCTTTGAGAACTTTGTTTGTCATGACGCCTGTGCTACTCGCGCTTTACCTGATGCAAAAGGGCAAGCGATAAATGCTGATGTCGTGCATGATACTGCCATGGCAGCGCTGCAAGATAGATTTGCCACCTTAGTCTCGACTGATAAGTTGGTTGGTAAATAGTTGTATTAGCTAGAATAGCTGACTGCCAATCAACCTATGCACAACAATACTCGTCACATCATTAGTCATTCTATTAACAGTATGGCGGGTATTGTCACATGTAGGTGGTAAAGTCGATAAGATCAGGCAACAACGGCGTTTGAAAATATTACCTAATCCTTGCTTACTGCGTACTTATTCCTTGATATGCTACACTGTGAAGATAGCTTAACGAGCTCATAAATATAAATCACATTTCTGTTTTTTAGACTAATTCTTACTCTAAACTTTTACCCTAAAAATAAATAAGGATAACAATATATGAATATCAAGTTAACTCAGCATCTACCAAAGACTCATACCCAAAAGATTCTCAAAAAAGAAGCCAAAAATAAAGACGAGGCTTGTTTGGTCGTTTTAGTTGATGATAAGAAGAATATACTTGCTGAATCCGCTTTGAGCGATTATCAAGCGCGTATTGAGCAGCTCATTGAAGTCTCACACTTTAAAGGTAAAGCCTGCGAAACCGTTGCCGATTATGCATTAGCAGGTGATAAAAAAACCACCAAGCAAAATCCTGTCCAGCTATTATTAGTCGGTGTCGGCTGCTATGATAAGCTCAATAATACTGTATTACAGAAAATTGCCAATACTATCTATCAAAGTACGCAAAAGCGCGTCGCCTCAATCACTGTCGCCTTAGGTGATACGCTAGAAGAGAAGCAGTTTGGACAATTTTCATTAAACTTATTAGCAGCAAGTTATCGTTTTGATAAATACAAATCTGAGCAAACAACGCCGGTATTAACTGATATTTATCTAATCGCTGACAAGTCTTTGCAGCCAGCTTTAGACTTTGCCCAGTCCGTATCTATCGGCCAAAATTTGACCCGTGATGTGGCTAATGAGCCAGGGAATATTTGCTTCCCAGCCTATATGGCAGAGCAAGCACAAGAATTAGCCAAAGCTTATCCTGATCTGTTGAAAGTGACCGTGTTGGGTGAAGAAGAGATGTCAGCATTAGGCATGGGCTGCTTTTTAGCCGTGTCGCAAGGCTCTACTAAAGAAGGCCAACTGGTTATCTTAGAATATCAAGGCAAATCTAAATTCAGTGCCCAAGCAGCCAATAAAACCACAAACAGTAGCGCAAAAGCTAGTAGTGGTCTAAAAGTGCTCACAGATAAACTTCCTAGCAAAAAATCTGCGAAAAATGCGGCTAAGAATAGCAATGATAACGCGCAAGTTTCAAATGATGACGCGCCTATTGTATTAGTTGGTAAAGGCGTGACCTTTGATTCAGGCGGTATTTCTATCAAACCTGGCGCTGCAATGGATGAAATGAAGTTCGATATGGGCGGCTCAGCAGCCGTGTTGGGCACGATGAAAGCCTTATGCGAAGCGCGTCTACCAATTAACGTTGTGGGTGCTCTAGCTTGCGCAGAAAACATGCCATCAGGTGATGCAACACGTCCCGGTGATATTGTTAAAGCCATGAACGGCAAGTCGGTCGAGATTCTAAATACTGATGCTGAAGGCCGTTTAGTACTGGCAGATACCTTATGCTACATCCAGCGTTATCAGCCAAAAGCCATCATTGATGTTGCTACCTTAACCGGCGCTTGTGTGGTTGCCTTAGGTCACGTTCGCTCAGCAGTATTTAGTAATGATGAAGATGTATTATTTGAGCTCGAGAACGCTAGTGAACAATCAGGTGATCTAATCTGGCACATGCCGATGGATGATGCTTATCAATCATTGCTCGACTCTCCTATCGCTGACATGCAAAACATCGGTGGCAAGGGTGCAGGCGCAGTGACTGCAGCTTGTTTCTTGTCTCGCTTTGTCGAAGACGATCAAGCATGGGCGCATTTAGATATTGCCGGTACCGCATGGAACTCAGGTAAAGAAAAAGCAGCAACCGGTCGTCCTGTGCCACTATTCATGCAGTATCTAAAAAACTGTGCAGATATGGCATAGCCCTTTAGAACTGTTATAGACTTTCATAACTACTAGTGATGTAGAGTATTTACATGATGCAAATTAGTTTTTATGTGTTAAGTGAGAGTAAAGCCCAAGATTTCTTGGGCTTTATTTGTCAGTTGACCCAAACCGCACTCAACAAAAGCAGCCAGTCGTTATTAATTCTTGCTGAGAATGAAGCTTTGCTTAGCGATTTTGATGAGGCTTTATGGGTACAGGATGCTAGCAGCTTTATTCCACATCAACGCCTAATAGCTAACGAAAACACTGTTGATAACATAGGGTCATCTATAGCCCCAGTCCTACTGGGTGCTTATCTGCCGGCAGAGTTTAATGGGATTGTTATCAATACCACTTCCCGTCCCGTTAATGACTTTATCACTGCTACTAGCAATACACAGCCAGCGCGTGTTCTTGAGATTATCAAACCAGATGACGCAAGCGTGCAAGACGGACGCGTTAAATATAAGCGTTATCAACAATTAGGCTATGAACTCACTCACTTTAAAGTGTAGTCGTTTATTTATAGTTACCAATTATTCTAATAAACCAAATCCCATTACACTTATCCCCTCTTAAACAGCCTCACTTAAATTACTTGCTTTGCTAATCCAGCTACTATTTTTATTCGGAACTCGGATATCAGCTTTATATTCGATCCACTATAATGCTTCTCCCTTCGTACTTTTGGCTTGCAGTTTCCTACCTTAGATCTAAGTTTTAAGTCTATACCATCGCTGTATTGCAGTAGGCGAATATCTGAAAAAATGCTACCATTCCCCCCGAATTATTATGCTGTTTTTATAATGGCTTTTTATTATTGATTGGGTTAAAGGTGGAATGATGCGTTCATTGATTGCGATGTACCAACGAATAGGGCTAGTACCGCTGATTATTATTGGCTTAGTATTGGGTGTATTAATCGGCTGGCTTGCTCCTAGCATCGGTATTGCATTAGGACTTTTAGGGACTTTGTTTGTTGGCGCACTAAAAGCAGTGGCTCCGATACTGGTTTTTATCTTGGTCATGGCAGCGATCAGCCAACATCGTAGTGGCAATGAAGTCTACGTTAAGCCCGTCATTATTATGTATATGTTCGGCACTTTTTTTGCTGCATTAACGGCTGTAGGGGCAAGCTTTCTATTTCCAACCGAGCTAGTGTTAGTTAACGCTACCATTGAGCAAGTACCGCCGGCTAACCTAAAAGAAGTTCTGACCAACCTGCTACTTAACCTAGTCGCTAATCCGGTCAATGCAGTAGCTGAAGCCAACTATATTGGCATCTTAGCTTGGGCAATCATCATCGGCTTTGCGCTGCGTCAAGCCAGTGATACCGCACGCACCGTCGTAGGCGACTTTGCTGACGCCATATCCCAAGTGGTGAAATGGGTGATTGCTCTGGCACCTTTGGGGATCTTAGGCTTAGTTGCCAATACGGTCGCTGAAACTGGCTTTGCCGCCTTGGCAGGTTATGCCCGTATCTTAATGGTATTAGTAGGCTGTATGCTCTTTATTGCCTTAGTTGCCAATCCGTTAATTGTGCTGATCAAGACTGGCAAAAACCCTTATCCATTAGTATTTACTTGCCTGCGCGAATCAGGAATTACTGCGTTTTTTACTCGCAGCTCAGCGGCCAACATTCCGGTCAACATGAACCTTGCACGCAAATTAGGTCTACACGAAGATACTTATTCAGTGACTATTCCACTGGGTGCCACTATTAATATGGCTGGTGCAGCTATCACTATTAACGTTTTAACGCTTGCGGCTGCCCATACGTTAGGAATTGAAGTTACTTTTGCCTCGGCTCTATTATTAAGTCTCGTCGCTACTATTAGTGCTTGCGGTGCCTCAGGTGTGGCTGGCGGCTCATTGCTATTGATTCCACTTGCCAGTAGCTTATTTAGTATTCCGAATGACATTGCTATGCAAGTGGTTGCCATCGGCTTTATCATTGGGGTGGTGCAAGATTCTGCAGAAACCGCGCTAAACTCATCAACTGACGTACTATTTACGGCAGCAGCTGACCCTACATATTCTCGTTAGTAGCACTTAGAATTTAGCAAAAAGCTATTCTCAAAAACAAAAAAGGGCATATTATTGCCCTTTTTATTTTATCTGCTATTGATAGCAAGTATTCACTATGTATGCTTAGATATGATTTTATCTATGCAGCCAAACTACTTTGAGTTAATAAATTATTTTAAAGTGCTTACTTCTACTTCAATCATCGGCGTTTCTACGTCCCACTGGCGCTTAAATTGACGCAGCTGCTCAAGCTCATCTAATAGCTCAATGATTAAGCCTATCGCTGGCACGCTGGCTTCAAAGTCACGGCTTAGACGTGACGCGCGACGAACAGTAGTCAGCTGATAGCCGCTGAACTGTTCGCTTTCAGGCACGTCATATTCAATGATACTTTCTTCAATCAAAGCAATAACCCATTGGCGCTCTTGACCACAGGCAGATATCAGCTCATCTAAGCTCATGATAATGTCGGTTAATTCGGGCGAGTGTTTCATCATTATTATCCTCGTTTGCGCTTTATTTCATCGTTATCGTATGGTCATCATTCATCTCTAACACGGTTAAATTATGGCAGCTATTAACGGTTAATACTGGTATCGGCAAAGGCTTGCTTTAGTTGTTCATAAGCTTGGGTTGCCGCTTCAGTGTTGACTTCTGGATTGACAATATTCAACGTTAAGTATAAATCACTGGCTTGCTTGGCAGGGATACCTTTGCCTTTGAGACGCAGATTGCTACCTGATTTGCTGTTTTTAGGAATAGTGACGCCTAAAGTTCCTGCTGGGGTGCTGACGTTAATTTTTTCACCAAGCGCCGCTTCCCATGGGGTGATATTTACCGTTTGATAGACATTGGCGCCTTCTAGACGAATATTATCGGCATGAGTAATTTTAACCTTTAAGAATAAATCTCCATTTTTGCCGCTCCCACTACCAGCAGCACCTTGTCCTGCTAAGCGTATCTGTTTACCATCGGTAATCCCTTTAGGAATCTTGATTTTGAGGGTTTTATTATCATAGTCCACGTTACCATTAAGCTGACGGACGGGAACGTTCAGTTTGATACTATAGTCATCGCCATTATAGACCGACGCCAAATCAACTTTAATTTCCGCATGCTGATCTTGACCTTTGCTATCTTGCGCGCTAAAACCACCGCCGAATTGATCAAAGCCGCTGTGCTGTGATTGGCCACCCTCTTGCCCGCGTGCACCGCGACCAAATGCGGAAAAGATATCATCGAAGCGAAATCCACCATTGCCAAAGGCTTCGCCTTCACCAAACTGACCTTTCATATCTTCCCAGCGTTGACCACCACCGCCGGCCTGCCCATTAGAGCTGCCACCAAAGCCGCCACCACCCTGACCGGCAAATGGATTGTTTAGCATGGCATCATATTCAGCGCGCTTATCTTTATCTCTAATAGTTTCATAAGCATTATTAATTTCAGCAATCTTATTATCAGCATCTGGGGCGTTGCTGACATCAGGATGATATTGACGTACCAGCTTACGGTATTTTTTTTTGATATCCGCATCTGAGGCATCTTTTTTAACCCCTAAGATGTCATAGTAATTTTTCTCTGCCATGTTATTGTTCCTTAAGGTAAAAGCTTTTTAATTATAATAGTGTACGAATTCTGAACGTTGTAGTATTTGAATCTATATGCCTGCGACTGTGTAATAACAGCTTGTAGTTTGAAGCCATAACTTTACTAATAAAGCTTTACCAGTACCGTCTTACCAGTAATAGTGCCAAGCGACACCAGCGCTCACGCTATCTGAGTCATTAACTACGCTATTATTAGAGTGGGTGTCAGTATGAGTAATAATAATTCTAGCATCATTATTTTTTGACAACTGTTGTCGCAATGTCAGCTCAGTTTGCGAGAGTGACGAGCGACCTTCGCGCTTATTAATAGTATAAGTCAGCTCAGCGGCTTGACCTTGTACGTTTTTTACAGAGCCGTGAGGACGTGGTAAGCTTTTTATAGTAAAATAGCTATATTATTCAAACTCATAGGGAGTATGGATAACATAGGCAAGAGTATCTGTCTATCTTATAAATTTTAAAAAGGTATTAAATGTCTTATTTAATTAAGTCTTTAGTTATCACGTTATCACTACTGTTAAGTACCGCAACTTTTGCCGCTAACACCAGTTACTACGGTAATAAATTTCACGGTAAACGCACAGCTAGTGGTAGTATCTTCAATATGAATTCCTTGACCGCTGCACATAGAACGCTGCCGTTTGGTACGAAGGTAAAAGTGACTAATAAAAAGACAAAGCAGAGCGTGATAGTGAAAATTACAGATAGAGGTCCTTTTATCAGGGGACGTATTCTCGATCTATCTAAAGCCGCTGCTGGTAAAATAAACTGCCAACTCTGTACGACTAGTATGAATGTACTATCCTACGGTGATGGCAAATACCGTAGACAATAACTTAATAACGTAATAAAAAGGGGAGAGCTAGCGCTCTCCCCTTTTTGTGTATCACTTACTCATTGGTAATTGGTCTCGCTGACTGAACTTCTTTTATCCAAGTACCTTCTACCCAAAAACTTCCTACTCAAAACTTGCTTCCATCTCTTCAAGAGTAGTCATCGCTGCCAGTAAAGACTCTTCACTAGCGCTATGCTGCTGCTGTAGGGCGGTTTGCTCATCAAGTAAGACCATTAAATCAGCTTTACGGCCTTCTTCATAAAGATCAGTATCGCCAAGCTCAACTTCTAAACTTGCCAGCTTCTCGTCAATCTTCGCCAGCGCTTTTTCTGTATCTTCAATCTCGCGGCGAATAGGCGCGCTAAGCTTGCGCTGTTCAGCGGCCAGTTTGCGCTGCTCTTCTTTCGTTAACGATGATGCAGCAGCTGGTTTAGGATTTGCTAGTTTTTTTTTAGCCTGTTTTAATTTATCAGGCTCAAAACCACTAGTGTTGGCATTTGTTTCACGTGAAACGTCGTCTTTATTAACGAATTTTTTCTTGGCCTTTTTACTTTTACCTTTTTTATCAGCGCCTTTATCTGGACTGTTGGCTTCCTTACGTTTATCCGACAACCATTTACCATAGTCGTTGATGTCGCCATCAAACTCTTCGATTATACCGTCATGTACCAGATACAGCTCATCGCAGACGTTAGCAATCAGTTCGCGATCGTGCGAAACCAGCACTACAGCACCCTCAAAACCTTGTAAAGCCATGGTTAGGGCTTGGCGCATTTGTAAGTCTAAATGGTTGGTGGGCTCATCGAGTACCAGCACGTTAGGGCGCTGCCAAACAATCAAGGCTAAGGTTAAACGCGCACGCTCACCACCTGAGAATAACTCGCTCGGAGTGTCAATACGGTCGCCACGGAAGTCAAAACCACCTAAGAATGAACGCAATTCAGCATCAGAGGTCTTGCCAGCCAAGCGGCGCATCATCTGTAGCGGGCTGGCGACAGCGTCTAAAGCATCCATTTGATGCTGGTTAAAGTAGCCTAATTTGAGCGTATCTGAGATATTATAAGTGCCAGATAATACACCAAGCTCACCGACCAGTGCTTTAATCAAGGTCGATTTACCCGCACCATTCATCCCAAGTAGACCAATACGAGTATCCGGAGTCACTTGCACATTAGCGTTATGGAGTAGCGGTGTGTCGGTGTAACCAATATCAGCATTAGTCAGCTCAATCAATGGCGAGCTCATATTGGCAGGCTTATAGAAACGGAAATTGAACGGATTATCTGCCATCATCGGTGACAGCTCACTCATACGCTCCAGCTGTTTGATACGGCTTTGCGCTTGCTTGGCCTTGCTGGCTTGGGCGCGGAAACGGCGGATAAAGTCGTCTAAATGTGCTTTTGTCGCTTCTTGCTTCTCAAAAGCTTGCTGCTGCTGCGCCATACGCTCATGACGGGTACGGATAAACTGCTGGTAGTTACCGGTATATAAGGTGACTTTCTTTTGCTCAACGTGCAAGATATGACCAACGGTATTATCCAAGAACGTTTGGTCATGGGAGATGACAATAACCAGACCGGTAAAGGCATTAATCCAAGTCTCTAACCAAAGAATGGCATCTAAGTCCAAATGGTTGGTGGGCTCATCAAGTAACATTAAATCCGCACGGCTCATCAAAGTTTTAGCTAGATTTAGACGCATACGCCAACCACCCGAAAAACTGTCTACTGGCAGCTCGTGTTGTGTGGTGCTAAAACCCAAACCCGCCATGATTTGCGCCGCTTTCGTTGGGGTGCGATAGCCGTCAATTTCATCAAATTGCTGATGTAATACGCCAATTTGGTCATCACTGACCGTACTCAAATCACTCAAAGCCTCATTAATTTTATACCACTGCTCATCACCGCTGAGCACATAATTAATCGCCGTTTGCGCACTTGCGCCGACTTCCTGCGCCATGTGCGCCACCTGCCAGCCATCCGGGATAGTCACTTCACCGCGATCGAGCGTCACCTCAGTATCACCAGTGCCCATGCGGGTTAGTAATAGCGCAAATAGAGTGGATTTGCCAGTGCCGTTATTGCCCGTTAAGCCCACTTTGTGGCCTGGATGTAGCTGAAAGCTAGCACCGGCAAATAATTCACGACCATCACGGCGAACACCAACGTCTTTAAATTCGATCATAGGGTTTTTTCATCTCAAGAGTTTTGTAAAAGTTAAAAAGGTTTTGTAGACTGTATTACTAACAAAAACAAGTTCATAGGCAAAGTACACTTTGCAGCGCACCAACAGCCGGCTATTATTTCAAACACCTACTAGATAGGCAAACGATTAAATAACTATTTCGTCAATAAGTTTTTGGTTCTACTACATATAATGCCAAACTAAGCGTCTCTTTCAACAAAGGTGATTGTCACCCTTGACAAACTTATCGCCAGCCCCAATTATGATATACTGTCAAAATACCATTGACATCAGGCGGTTGAGCGCTAGTAGCCTTCGTTTTAGCCTAACTGCTTTGCCCTAATGACGGCCCCAATCGAAACGACTTCACCACATCCTATTATTGATAAGCAAGTATTGGTAAGCCGCGCCTATCAAGGATAAATAGACAACCTATCAAAGGTAAGTAGACGATCGGGCATAAGTAGAAAACGACAATATACGATTTTAGCAACTGAGGTAGATATGAACGCAGCAACTGACCAATACAACCCAAGCGCAAGCCAACCTGTCGATCCCACTATCTTAAATCTAACCGATAGCGCGGCACAAAAGGTACGGCGTCTGCGTGAAGAAGAAGGGAATAGCAATCTTATGCTGCGCGTTTATGTCACCGGTGGCGGCTGTTCAGGCTTCTCTTACGGTTTTAACTTTGCCAATGAGCTCAATGAAGATGATGCCAACTTCGATAACGGCGATGTGACTTTAGTTATTGACTCGCTGAGTTATCAGTATTTACAGGGCTCTACCGTTGACTATACTGAAGGGTTAGAAGGCGCGCGCTTTGTGGTCACTAACCCTAATGCTACTACTACTTGCGGCTGCGGCTCGTCATTCTCTATTTAAGCGAGCATTTTCTATTTCAGTGAGCTCTTTTAATGTTTATGATAAGTATCCACAGAGCGTTGATATACACTGATAGCAGACTTCTAAAGCATCACCCTCATGGGTTGGTGCTTTTTTCATTTATATCTCAGTGTCCATTATGGATCATAGGTATGAGAAGCTTGGCCCAAATGACCCAGTATAAATGAGATGAAACTTAATCACATTAAAGCCAATAGTAGCGGATAATAATGACATGGCCAGATGAATAATGAAATGTCCAGATAATTGTTTTTCATCTAAATGAAGTTATTACTACGACTCTAGCTGAATTTACTGAGGCAAATACTGTTAAACAGCCTCGAGTAAAGCTTACTGGTTTTGTAATTGTACGTAGTTTTTATGGCTGCTTTGGGCTAAACTGACTTCATTAATTCTACCCAATTCCCCTCAAATTCTGAGCAAACCCCAGTCGGTATTTGTTCTGCCATAATAAATAACAATAGATGAGTATTATGAGTAATTCTGCAACTACCTTTGCCAATTTTGAAATTCCAAGCTGGTTTGACAGCGAACAATTAACGGGAATGCTACGCGGTATCGAAAAAGAAGGCCTACGCGTCAAGTCGGATGGCTATCTGGCACAAACCCCGCATCCTGCCAAACTCGGGTCAAAATTGACTCATCCGTTTATTACCACTGACTATTCAGAAAGCTTGCTTGAGCTGATTACCGACCCCAAAAGCACACCCAAAGAAACTTTAAGCATGCTGCGTCAACTGCATGTTTTGGTCTATAAAGCACTTCCCGAAGATGAGCTGATGTGGCCGCTATCAATGCCCTGTATGCTCTCAGCTGATGATCAGGATATTCCACTAGCAGATTATGGCAGCTCAAATACTGGTAAACTCAAAACCCTCTATCGCAGTGGGCTTGGGATACGTTATGGTCGCCGCATGCAGACTATCGCAGGTTTACATTATAACTTATCGTTTGGGGACGCTCTATTTTCTGAGTGGCAAAAGCAATTACCAAAAACTGCTAATCAGTCGCTAATAGAATTTAAAAATGACAAGTATCTAGGTCTCATTCGTAACTTTAAGCGTCTGACCAGTCTGGTATTATATTTGCTTGGTGCCAGTCCTAGTGTCTGCCCTTGCTTTTTGGCAGGCCGTGACCATGATTTGGAACTGCTCAATGATTCGACTTATTATAAACCTGCCGCGACTAGCCTGCGCATGGGTAAGCTTGGCTACACTAATAGTGTGCAAGAGCATCTCGATATCCGTTATAACCATCTGCCAGAGTATGTCGATGGTTTGCGCCGTGCTATTCAAACGCCCCACGCGAGTTTTAAAAAACTAGGCTTAAATGATGCTGATGGCAACCCTATTCAGATCAATGATCATATTTTACAAATAGAAAATGAATACTATAGTCCTATTCGCCCCAAGCAAATTGCCGCACGCGGTGAGTCTCCAACCGAAGCACTTGAACGTCGCGGTATCGCTTATGTTGAGTTCCGTGCCATAGATTTAGATCCTTATAGTGATATCGGCATTCGCCTATCTAGCGCTTGTTTCTTAGAAGTGATGGCGCTATATTGCCTACTTAATGACTCACCTGAGCTTATGCCTGAGGAAGAGGATGAGCTGGCGATTAATCTTGAGCGTGTGGTCAATGAAGGTCGCCGCGATGGTTTACATATTGTCAATAATGGCACCGAGCAATCTTTAGAGAGCTGGATGATCACCCACTTAAACAGTATGCAACCATTAGCAGCGTTGCTTGATGCTCATTATGGCGGTAATGACTACCGTGCAGCGGTAGCACTGATGCAAGGCAAAGCCGGACATTCTGAGTCGACCATATCAGCGCAGGTGAACGATGATAGTAAGCGTTTGGGTAGCTTATGGCAGCTTGGCTTTACCTTAGCGCAGCAGCATCGTGAGTCTTTATTACAGCAGACCCTAAGTCCAAATACGCAAGCCAAATACGAAGTCCTAGCCGAAAAGTCGATATTACAGCAGGCAGAGATCGAAGAATCCGAAACCGAAGACTTTATGGAATTCCTCCAGCAATATCGCTAATACCTTACTGACCATTGCCGTTTGTAGATAAATTATTCCATAAGAGCACATACCCAATGCAACAACTGACCTCTTACCGCAACTTACAAGTGCTTTTAGTACTCATGGCCGTCATCGGTATGAGTTTTGCGTTACTCTTTTTACAGCGTCACTTGGGACTAACACCTTGTCCGCTGTGTATTTTTCAGCGTATTGGACTGATGGTAATGGGCGGCTTTGCATTATTTGCCGCTGTTATTAATCCCAAACCTATGCTGATCAAACTGTTATTGTGGTTGGGCAGTTTAGCGGGTATTGGTTGGGCTACTGTGGTAGCAGGGCGTCATGTTTGGCTACAACACTTGCCTGCTGACCAAGTGCCTTCATGCGGGCCTGGTCTTGATTACTGGCTTGATACGCTCCCTATGCAACAAGTCCTCAAAGAAGTTTTTGCAGGCTCTGGAGAATGTGCGTCTATTGATTGGCAGTTTTTGGGATTGAGTATCCCTGAGCAGTCATTGATATTTTTTAGTTTGCTATTACTTATTCATGTATTGATATTATGGCGTATTGTTCGGCCTACTAAGTCCACGCGTCGGGGTTGATTAGCAATTAAGACTTGATAAAACTATCTTTCTTTAATGGTTATAATGCTCATCCTACAAGGCCTTCATTATTATAAAATGAGATCATAGGGTCGTGCTGTATTTTGAACTTTTCTTGCTAAAATACCTTATTAAGTCTCTTTGATCATGCATACGATTAATATATCATCCTGCCGTTCCTATCCATTTCCACCTATTCGTAGCTGCTACCTTGCCTCATTCAACTACTCACCAGAACACTCATAACAAAAAGTCCACATAGTCACCTACAACCTTTGTTATCTTAGAACAGTTTATTTGACTTATCCGCATATGGACTTATCTTATGCCCTAACGACCTGAACGCGATTGCTGACCTACGTTGTCAATAATAGATAACGTTCAGAGCTACTCCTTGAAGAATGTTAGTTTGTTATTGGTGTGATCATGATGTATTTTACGCTTTTTTTCTCTGTTATTAATGTGTTTATCAAACGTTTTGGACGCCTATTATTAGCGTTGCCTTTTTTTATGCTGTTGATTGGTTGTGATAGTTCGTCATCTACCACATCAGATACTGATAACAGTACAGTGGCTCAAACTGCGTCTGTTGATAGTGCGCAAAATACAGCAGAATCTAGGCAAAATAATGATGGAAATAATAACGCGAACTCAGATAATGAATCGAGTGGTGTGGATGAAGGTCAGTCGCTCATCTCAGCTGCTAAGGTAGGCGATGGTGCACAAACACAGCGTACGCCGATGATTTCAGGAACACGCAATAATAGTACCCTTCAGGCAACATTAATAGGGGATTATATCGGCATGTTGCCTTGCTTATTTTGTGATGATATCGACATTACGCTAAATTTATTCGCTGATGGTTCGATGCTAAAGACCAGTGTTTATAACAATCCAGAGTCGCCAAAAGTACCCTTGGTTGAATCTGGTATCTATCGCCAAGACGGTAATACGATTACGATCGTTTACGAAAATAAAAATATTGAGACTTATCGCATTCAAGACAATCACTTAGTCATGCTGGATAAAGATAAGAATCCAAATGCTGACTATACTTTGTCACGCAAATAGCTGGTTGTGTTCACAAAATAGCCGAGCCATAAAGGGATTTTGGTACAAATGACCTTCACATATGCTGTCTTTTTGAAAAGCCACGCATAACAGGTCTAAAGAATTATATGCTGTCTTAAGCGCACTATTAGATAAGTGAACAAGTAAAATTTATGAGCTGGATGACGCCTACTTACTGGGCGTTTTTTATTGGTTATCTAACGGTGTTTACTTTACAATGAGTTTTTATTTGCCGTAGTTATAAGCTGACAACTATCTGCTATTTTTAGTGCAGCACGCTGAGGTTGAGCAGGGCTTTGATGCTGCTGTATTATATTTTATATAGTATCACTCTACATTTTTTATCTATTTTATTTAAGCGAGCACGGAAGGTCTATGCATATTCATATCCTTGGTATTTGTGGTACTTTTATGGGCTCGCTTGCCCTACTGGCTCGAGAGCTCGGGCATACAGTAACAGGCTCAGATGCAAATATATATCCGCCAATGTCTACCCAGCTTGAGCAGGCCGGGGTTACTATCTTGGAGGGCTACTTAGTAGAGCATTTGCAGCCAACACCAGATTTGATAGTGGTCGGAAACGCTATGAAACGCGGCATGGAAGTGATTGAACATATGCTTGATCAAGGCATGCGTTACACTTCAGGGCCGCAGTTTTTATCTGAGCAAGTATTGCAGTCCCGTCATGTTTTAGCAGTTGCGGGTACTCATGGTAAGACAACTACGACCACCATGCTGGCTTGGATACTTCATTATGCGGGTATCGACGCTGGATTTTTAATTGGCGGCGTGCCGTTAGTGGATACAACTGACAAGCGCTTGCAACAGGTCTTTGCTCATAGCAGTTATTTGGGCGCAGCTCACAGTACGAGTGAGATAGATAAAGCCAGGAACGAGGCGACATCACAGACAAACAGTGGTTATAAGGCTTATTTCGTCATTGAAGCCGATGAATATGATTCTGCGTTTTTTGATAAGCGCTCAAAGTTCGTGCATTATCGCCCGCGTACGGCAATCTTAAACAACCTTGAATTTGATCATGCGGATATTTTTGCGGACCTTAATGCCATTCAAACCCAGTTCCATCATATGGTGCGCATGATTCCCAGTACGGGGAAAATCATCATGCCTTCGGCGACTATTAGTTTAGAGGAAACCTTAGCTAAAGGGGTTTGGACACCCATTTGGCGTACTGCTGTCATTAATAAACAATTAAGTGACGATCAGCTTGATAAAGATCAAGAACATAGCGATCAAGAAAGTAGTGTAGAAATCAAAAGCGACTGGCAAGCCGAGCTGATCAACCAAGATGGCAGCCAGTTCAAAGTCAGCTTTGATGAAAATACTGATACTGGTACCGAAGCGACCGCTATTGTAGATTGGTCGATGAGTGGCATTCATAACGTCAATAATGCTCTAGTGGCGGTCGCTGCTGCTTATAATATTGGTGTGAGTGTCCCTACCGCCTGCGCAGCGTTGTCAGCATTTGCTGGAATCAAGCGCCGGATGGAGCTGATTGGCGATATTAATGATATCTTAGTTTTTGATGATTTTGCCCACCACCCGACTGCTATTACTACTACCTTAGATGGTGCTAAAAAAAATCTAACTGGCAGACGCATTTGGGCCGTTATCGAACCCCGTAGCAACACCATGAAGATGGGCATTCATCAAGATAGCTTAGCGCAATCAGTAGCATTGGCAGACTATACGCTATGGTATGAACCTGCTGGCCTTGAATGGGGACTAAAAGACGTTATTGATCGCGCCAACGTTAGCAACAAGCATAATGGATCTCAGCAAGTCCTTCCTAGTGTCGATGCCATTATTGAACACATCAGCACCCATGCGCAGGCAGGTGATGCCATCGTTATCATGTCTAACGGTGGTTTTGAAGGTATTAATGAGCGCTTATTAGCAGCCTTGCGTCAGCTATCCTAAGCCTCTATTTCAAAAATAATCAGACAACACTAATAAGGCATTACTGAGAAGTACTACTAAAAAAATTCCTATCTCAGCTTATTATTTAAGTTTATAGCGTAGTGTCGTTACCCACGAGCTGCGCTATTTTTATGTCCATTTTTTATAGGCCAAGCGTTATAGATATAATGGTGTAATGGACAAAATTCATGCTGTCGTATAGGTTAAAGCTATATACTGTCTGTATTTGCAAGGAATCAAAGCCATGAATCAAAAAACTGCCCTTTTTGTGGTGAAAAACACACCAAGAAGAACG
>NZ_CAJHBI010000046.1 GCF_904846605.1 Psychrobacter sp. 72-O-c | reverse complement strand
TTCTGACTCAACCAACTTTATTTTTTAGCATTCCGAATCAGCAAAAATCCACACAAGTTGTTCTTTAGTTATGCTTTTAAATAGTGTTATTCACTGTCGTCCAGTAAATAATGTTTCTGCTATTCGATTAAAGCGATTTGCTTGTCTCGTTTAGCGATCTGACTAGTATAGCATCGTTTGATACCCTGTCAACCCTTTGTTCTATTTCGTTTCAGTAAGTTTGTCAGAGTATAAGTAATTTACTTATGTCGCTGGCTTCCCTTGCTGAGGGGCGTATTATAGACGCTTTTTATGCTGTGTCAAGAACTTATTTTTAATTGGTTTTTAAAGTTAATCTTAAACTCTAATTCCAATTTAGCAAATCTCTAATCTCATTTGGTAAACCAAATGATCTAAAGCAGCTCCGTTCCGATAGGGGCGTATTATACGCAGTTCTGATTGAGCGTCAAGGGGTTTTGGAAGCGTTTTTAATGTTTATAAACTAACTATTTGGATGTACTGAAATACTATTATATTTATCAGTAAGTTAGTCCTAAAAACAGTTTTAAATTTATTGTTCTCTCTCTAGTACGCTAAATTATTATTATCATAGTTCATTTCACTATTATATTTTAACTATACCTCGCACCCTTCTATCTATAGCTTACCCACCTTTTTGAAGAACGCTTTATAGGCTTCGACTTTTTTATCTAAGCCTAATGGATAGGCACGCGATGTTGAAGGCAGTCTATATAGTGTTAAATCATTGACCTTTCCTGAGCTTGAGCTTTTATCTATGTCCTGCCATTGGTACGGATAATCCATACTTTGATTGGTTTTGGGGTATCGCGATTTGGGTGGTGGCGCATTGAGTAGATTAAGTAATACCTCAGTTGCCTTACCGCCTGTGGTAAATAACGCTTCGACTTTTGGCACTTGCAACAAAATGCTATCTAAATCAACCGTTGTGACGACTGTTAAATTCTTATCGGAGGCATTCCCAGTCTCGCGAATCGCTTGCACTACTGTGGGGCAAGAGGCAATACCACGCTCGAACATAAAGGCGCGGATACGCTCAGAATCAAAGCGCTTCTCATCCCCTACTCTGAAATAATCCGCATCATCAAAAAATACGCGGCCATAAATACGCCACATATCATTATAGAAGTTAGGATAATGAAAGCTCATTGCCCATTTATCAGCGGTCGGTGGAAACGTTCCCATCATCATGACTGTCGCATCTGGTGGTAAGACCGGGCCAAAGGGATGCGTTTCGATATTTGCTGTTTCTGTTTCTAAAGTTTGTGACCATACAAAGTCATTAGCAGGTTTTGATGGATCGGTGTGAGTATTCAATGGTGGTTTGGTCATGATATTCTTCATCAGAAAAGGTGTTTTTTTGGTATCATAGCAAGCGTAAACGCTGCTTAAGGTGAAATGGCTTTGATATAGTTGTGCTTGATTGTCATAAGACTTGTTATGAACCGCTATTTATAGTTATTAATCGGATAAACTTATTTCTAATTGCTTATCTCTAATTACTATAAAAGCCTGGGTTATAGAGTCAATATATGATTTGTTAGTTATGCCGATGGCTGTATAGTTGAATTAACCCGTAAAATAGCTAAATTCAAAGTACTGTTCTGCAGTGTGTCTATTTGTCGATTATCCATATAAGTGTCTATATTGTTTATCACAGTGGCTACTCTGATAGTGATACTGTGGGAACATACGACCAAAACTAAGAGAGTACTCATGAGTGACCTAAAAATTACCGTAATTGATCATCCGTTAGTACGCCATAAACTCAGCCTAATGCGTGAAAAAGACTGTAGTACTTATAAATTTCGTACGCTAACCAAAGAGCTTGCCCGCTTGATGGCCTATGAAGCAAGTCGCGATTTTGAGATTGAAACCTTTCCGATGGAAGGCTGGTGCGGTGATATTACTGGTGAGCAAATCGTGGGTAAGACGGCGACTATTGTACCGATTCTACGTGCTGGTCTTGGTATGCTAGATGGTGTGCTCGACTTAATTCCAACGGCTAAAATCTCGGTTGTAGGCTTACAGCGTGATGAAGAAACCTTGCAACCTGTGCCGTTTTTTGAAAAATTCGTCAGTCATATGGACAAACGTCCTGCGATTATCATTGATCCGATGTTAGCAACTGGTGGCTCAATGATTGCTACTATTGAGATGCTCAAAAAGCATGGCTGTAAAAACATTAAAGCATTAGTATTGGTCGCAGCACCCGAAGGTGTACGCTTGGTCAATGAAGCGCATCCTGACGTGACGCTCTATACTGCGGCATTAGATAGCCGTCTGGATAAACACGGCTATATCATTCCGGGTCTTGGTGATGCTGGTGATAAAATCTTTGGTACCAAACAGATCTAATACACATAACACCATCAATAACGGCGATAAAGAACGCTTTGTCACTAGCAAGGGTCATTGATGACTGCCACTAATAACTTATTATTAATAACAGGGATGAATGATGAACGTATTGATTACAGGGGCAAGTGCGGGTTTTGGTAAAGCGCTTACTAAGCGTTTGATTGCTAAAGGCCATCGGGTAATTGGTTGTGCCAGACGACTCGATAAGCTTAATACCATGGCAGAGAGTTTGGGCGAAACGTTTTTACCAGTGGCGATGGATGTCAGCGATACGGCTTCTATCCCACAGATAATTGCTGATCTGCCAGATGGGTTTAAAAAAATTGATGTCTTGGTTAATAATGCAGGACTGGCACTCGGTGCGGAGCCTGCCCAAAAATCCAATCTTGACGACTGGATGCGTATGGTCGATACCAATGTTAAAGGCGTGATGGCGCTAACACATGCTGTCTTGCCAGCAATGGTCGCGCGCGATAGCGGTTATATTATCAATGTCGGCTCTATCGCTGGCAGTTGGCCGTATTATGGTGGCAATGTGTATGGCGGCACTAAAGCATTTGTGAAGCAATTCAGCTTAAACTTACGAGCAGATTTGATTGGTACACAGGTACGCGTGACTAATCTTGAGCCGGGCAATGTCGCCGGTACTGAGTTCTCAAACGTCCGCTATCATGGTGATGATGATAAAGCTGCTAAGGTTTATGACGGCTTTAAAAGTATGACTGGTGACGATATTGGTGATATTTTATTATGGCTGATTGAGTCTCCAGCTCATATCAACGTCAATCGTTTAGAAGTGATGCCCGTGGCGCAAACCTATAACGGGCTGACTATTGCTAAGCAGGATGACTAGAACAGTGAGTTAGATAGTTACTAGCTAAATAGCTAAACTCAACAGCATTCTGTTAGCGCAGTTCATAACAGCGAAGCAATACGGTACTTTCTACCTTCTGTAGCTTTGCTGTTATGCTTACCTGTTCGTTGCTTACCTTATTATCGCTCACACTTTGCTCATCTACTAAACGTAAATCATTGAAATCTAAAATCAGTACTTCATTACGGGTGCGCTCGCTAGTGCGTTTGTTATGGCGTATTGGAAATCCTAGTACTTGCCTACCTTTCACCCAAATCTGATTAACAATAACTTCTTGAGAGCCCGTTAACGCTAATTTATTAGCACTCTGGTTGCCTGTCCACGCGCTCATCACTGCAGTAGCCGGATTGAGCGTAGTCGTTAGCAGCTTTTCACGGCGTACGTTTTTAGATATATTGCTAGCTACAAATAATATCTGATCTAACGGTAAATACTGCGCATGGCGCATCAGCTCATGGCGAAACAATGCCGGTATATCCATATTAAAACTGTCTTCACTTTGCTGATAAAAGGCGGCGAAACTGCGCTGAATATAGCGCCCAAATACCGTAAAGTTGATCCACTCTTGATAAACATCGTTTGCCAAAATCTGCTTAGTAAACGCTTGTGGATCTGGTGTAATCCTACCCTGTAGCATTGCTGTTAATAACACCTGTGGATCGTTAAATACCTGCTCCTCCCAAACTTGCGGATAAAGGCTACTATCAAGTTCTGGTAGCGTTGGTTTACTCATGACGCATCATCCTTTTTTATGTTGATAATCGAATACATAATCATCGCGGCTATCCTTTGCCATATGCTACTATTCACTTAATATTTTATACGTCCTTTTTGCTCTATAGTATGTTTATAATTGCTAACAATAAACTTCATTTACTATCAGATTACTAGGGTAGTTTTTATACTATGGTCAACTTGGCTGTTTTTATTACAGCAGGTTTTACTATAACAAGCTCTCATTATTTGTATAAGGATATTTTATGGCGAACACGGCACTTACCTTGACGTTAGAGTGGTTCTTAAATCCTGATCATCTGCCTTTTATAGCCGGAATCCACACCGGCGCTTATAAGAAGGCGGGTCTTGATATTGAAATGATCCAGCCAACTGAACATTATGATGGCTTTGCGGAGTTGCAAGCAGGCAATATTGATTTGCATGTCAATGAGCCTATCCATTTATTCGAGCATTATTTTGATGATTTAAAGGCACTGGGCTGTTTTTTTGTGACCGACGGCGGGGTTTTAATGAAGCAAAGCAGTATGGATAAGCTGCATCAAAATCAACCGATACGAATCACCACCCCAGCCGCTAATCCGATTACCAATAACATTGGCTTTGAGATTCTTAATCGCTATGCCAAGCAGAATGATTTTACGTTAGATCGCGATAATGTCGAGTTTGTAGAGACTGACTTTCAGCATCTGAATAACCTGCAACAAGGCGATGGGCAAGGCAAAGAACATAAAGAATTTGATGGGGCGTGGTTATGTTTTTATAACTTTGAAGGCATCGAAGCCAATCATGCAGGTCTTGACTATACTTTTATCGATCAGCATTTATCACCGTATCCGAACTTTTCCGCACTGGAGCTAATGACCACGCATAGCATATGGCAAGAAAAATCAGACGCGTTGCGGGAGTTTGTTAAAGTCACGACTGAAATGAGTCAGCTATGTACTAATAATCCGGCAGAAGCGCGTGCTATTTATTATGGTTACACTGATGAGACCCCATCTGCATTGATGGATGACATTATCAATGACACGCTAAAGCGATTGGTCACACCGATACAGCCTGACGCTGATCGTTGGTCAGAACTGCGTGAGATGTTGGCAACATTAGATATCGCAGCACTCAGTGATTCGAATTATGCCAAATTGTGGCAATAACGGTATATTAAAGCATGGTTTATAACATTCCGACTCTGTACCAACTACGGACCATTAATATTGCTGCTTCGGATGGAGCGCTGCTACCGGTCTCTGTGATTGGTAGCGGTCAGCCTGTGCTGATGCTACATGCGTTCGGTATGGATACGCGGCAGTTTTTGCCATTTATTCTACCCTTGGTGAATCAATATATGTTTTATTTACCGCATTTTCGTGGGTTTGGGTTAGCGGCTGATTTGACGTTGCCCAGCTTCAATTTTATTGAGCAATACGCATTAGATACTCAGCAAGTAATCCAATATATTACTAAAAGGACAGGTGTCAGTGAGGTGCCTGTCGCTGGTATTTCTATGGGTGCGCTGGTAATGTGGGCTTACTTTCAGCGTTTTGGTACGCACAGTGTCAGTCGTTATCTGAATATTGACCAAGCACCTATTATCCATAATCAGGCAGACTGGCAAGGTGGGGTGTTTGGGTCACGTCAAGCAGAATTATTTGCTCAATTCGAGAGCTTAATCAATAACGCTGAACCTTATATGTATCTTGATGATTTCCGTCATCTACCTTATAGTTTAAAAGTTGGTTTATTAGAAATGGAGCGCTCGTTCTCATTACTCTCTGTAAGTCGTAGACATTCGCAATTATTAGTGAAAACTTTGAGTTATCGTGCGCCACACAAAATCTCCCTAATGAACCATTCAACTTGGCAGCATAAACTGCGCTGTCTATCGGCTTATATTGAACTGCCCTATGATTATCGTAATACCTTAGAAACTGTGAATATTCCGACTACCTTACTGATTGGTGGTCGCTCGCAATTGTATGACCCAAAATGGCAACAATGTCTGTCTGACATGCTACCTGATGCTAATGCGCAAATATTACCAAACTCTGGACATGCGGTACCGCTTGATGCGCCTGTTGGATTTTATCGCGTGTTAAGGAATTTTTTGCAGGATTAATGATATTATTACGATTTCACCTAAAAAACCTCGTATTCAACGCCCTTGCTTTACAACATACCATAGTAATTTTTCTATCCTCTCTCTATACTAAAAAACAGGCCAATGTTGGTCAGTAGTGAACGTCACCATACAATATAATAATTTAAAAGGATATGACCATGCCCTACGTTACGGTTGCAACCCAAGCTGATCAACCTATCGATTTGTATTACGAAGTCCAAGGCACTGGCAAGCCTGTGGTCTTAATCCATGGCTGGCCTCTCAGCGGACGTTCATGGGAACCACAAATCGCTCCCCTTGTCGAAGCTGGTTTTCAAGTGATCACTTATGACAGACGCGGTTTCGGTCAATCCTCTAAGCCGTGGGAGGGTTATGACTATGATACTTTGGCGCAAGACTTAAAAGCCCTCATGGAAGAACTTGATCTAAAAGATGCAGCGATTGTTGGATTCTCGATGGGTGGCGGTGAAGTTGCTCGCTATCTTGGTCAGTATGGATCAGACCGTATCAATAAAGCGGTACTGGCTTCTGCAGTTCCGCCTTATTTGTTTAAGGCCGATGACAATCCTGATGGTGGTTTGGAAGAGCAAGATGTTCAGCAGTTCCTAGATGGAGTGAGCGGTGATCGCATCGCATTTTTAAATGACTTCACTAAGACCTTTTTTACCCCGAAAGATGGTAAGTTATTAGTTAGCAAACCTCTGCGCCTATATCACCGTGAGATTGCTGCGTTTGCTTCCCCTAAAGCCACTTACGATTGCGTCAAGTCGTTCGCTTATACTGATTTCCGTGATGACCTAAAAGCATTCGATGTGCCTACGTTAGTAATTCATGGTGATGCGGATCAGATCGTTCCATTTGAAGTCAGTGGCCAGCGCTCGCACGATATAATTGCAGACAGTCAGCTACATATCATTGAAGGTGGCCCGCACGGTAATAATGTGACTCATGCAAAAGAGTTTAACCAAGTATTGATTGATTTTTTGAACGATTGATTATTGATCTGTAATGAATGAAAAAAGCGACCTTAAATGGTCGCTTTTTTTGGTAGATATTTTATACGATAGTTTCTGAAATTAGTCAGCCAGCGCTTTAACAAGCTCAAACCTTGATACTTGCTTACCCTCTACTATGACCATTTCAGCAAACATCGCTAATGGTCGTACCCAAACGCCGTATTCACCGTACAGACAGCGATAAACAACCAATGTTTCTTCGGTTTCGGAATGTTGGGCGGTGTGCAAAACTTGGTACAGACTACCTTTGTAGTGCCGGTAGATGCCTTGTGGGATAGTATTTTGAGTTGATTGCGTCATAAGATTGCTTATATTCAATGTATTTTTAGGTCATTTAAAACAATGATAATTAGACCTCTTGCATAAGTCATCGCTAGCCCTCGTAACTCCGTCAGTGGAAGTCAATGAACTGGTACTTTCGCAAGAGGTCTATTATAGCTGACAAGCTTCAGTTGAATCATTGCTATAGCTTATTAATATAAAAAGGGTTAAGAAGGACTAATAACATACCATATATCTGCTAGTACCAACCTGATACTAAACTTGTTTGCGCAAGCGCGCTAACCATTCCAAGCCTTTAGTAGCCTGATCGGTTGCCCATTGCATACGTGGGCTAAGCGATTTATGGTGTTGATGTACTTTGCTCATGTCACCATCGTAATGTTGACGGACTCGCTTGTTCATTATAGCGAACCAAAGCGGCGGAATATATGCTGGTATAATCATACTGGCATAACCCGAAGGCAATTGCGGTGCCTCTTTAAAGTGGCGTAGCAGTTGATAGACACGGGAAGGATGGGCATGGTGATCGGAATGACGCTGCAGCTGGTACAAGAATAAGTTAGTCACCACGTGATTACTATTCCAGCTATGCTCAGGCTGGGTACGCTCATAACGACCATCATCGCGCTGCTCTCGCAAGAGACCATAATGTTCTAGGTAGTTGACCGCCTCTAATAGACTGAAACCATAAATAGCTTGAATGGCAATAAAAGGAATTATCTTTTTACCAAAGGCCTTATACATTACAGCATAGAGTACGGCTGACATTGCCCAGCCTTGCAGCAGCTCATTATCTTGATGCCAAAAAGACTGGTTTTTACGTGCCAGCCGATCAGTCTCAATGTCAATTGCTGAGCGTAAGCCACCAAACACAGTACGTGGTAAAAACTGCCAAAACGATTCGTTATAATGGCTACTGGCCGGATCTCTTGGGGTAGCAACCCAGCGGTGATGACCAAAGTTATGCTCAATAGCAAAATGTCCATAAGCCGTTGGTGCTAAACTGATACGGGATAAAACGCGATTGAGACGGTCAGACTTGTGCCCAAGTTCATGCGCAGTATTAATGGCGACACCATTCATTACCCCAGCCGTAACAGCAACCCCTAAATGGTTATACCAGGGCAAATCGCGTTTTATATATTGATAACTGAGCAAACCTAAGGCAGCATATTGCAATGGAATAAATGCATGAGCGATGCGCTGATAATATTGGTCTTGTTCTAACGCTTCAAACGCACCCTCAGGTGGATTACTGTTATCGTCACCGATAACTAAATCAGCGACAGGGATAACCCCATGGATAAACAATATTCCTGCCCAAGCGGTTACTGTATTCTTAACATCAATACCGTCTTGGTCGCGCAGACTGAGTGCAAACAAACAGCCAAGCAAGGGTAAAGCTGGACTAAATAGCCAAAATCGGCGTTTTGGATCTTGCCATAGCACGGAATCAGTCGCTGCTTTAATAGTTTCAAGCGCCCGTGCGTCTAATTGCCTAGTCATTGTATTGCTCCTCATCCATAAGAGACATTGCTGTCCATTAATTATGACAAGGTAGTTGAGTTAAAAACGAATTTATTGGCAATAAAATCTCACTTTGTGCCCGAAACTTACCTCTATAGCAGACTTCCATAACTATTTTAGGTATCTTGTTAGTCTGATGATTGCGTTTATTAGGACCTATCCTTTTATAATAGGAAATCTAATACTGCATAAATAACGAAAAGGATTAGTAAATAAAATTAAGAGACGCATAATATGGATGTTTTGAGTCTATTGTTCGAAGAGCTGCACTTACATAATGTGCAATACATTAGTGTCACCGCAAAGGACAGTTGGTGTCTTGAGCATTTGGCGCATGATTATCTAACCTTTATTATAGTGACTCAGGGTCAGATTGTATTGAACTATGCCGAACAGACACAGATTGTCAGTGATAATAATATGATAATGCTGACGCGAGCGCTCCCCTATCGCTGTCAATCGAGTGCATCACTTGCACCATCAGTTAGCCGAACTTTGATGCCAGCGCACGAGACCGGACAGACAGGTTTGGATATTAAGGGAGCAAAGCAGCTACCTACTAATATTGAGGAAAGCCCTTCAGATAAAGACCACGTTGACGATGCGCATACTGAGAAAACAGCTGAGACTAGTTTTATAATTGTGCGCTGTCAATTTGATAAGGATATGGCAACACCCTTACTATCTGCCCTACCTGCAAGCCTGCCACCACCGACGCAGCAGCGCTCGGCCTATCATAAAGTCATCACTATTGGGGTCAGTTTTTTTCAGTTGGAATCTAGTCTAAATCGGCCAGGCAAAATTAATATGTTGAATCGTCTTGCTAGTATGCTGATGATTGAATGTATCCGCGAATATATCGAGCAGTTAAATAGTGGCGCAATCAGCAAGAAGACTAAAACACATCAAGAGCATCGTGCTGATTTAGCTTCTACTTCTGCTACTAAGCCAAAGGTTTATGAAGAAAACCAACCCAATTTTCTCGCTGCCTTAAAAGACGCTTATCTCGCAAAAACTCTGTACTTAATGCACAGTTATCCTAACGAGCCTTGGACGATGACCCAATTAGCTAAAGAAGCAGGGCTGTCACGCACAGGACTTAACGACCGTTTCAAAAAAGTTATTGGCATTACGCCACACGTTTATTTAAGTCACTATCGTTTAAGGCTGGCTGCTAGATATTTGCGCGAGGAACAATACTCAATTAGCCGGATTAGTGAACTGGTTGGTTATGCATCGGATACTTCATTCCACGGTGCCTTTAAGCGCCGTTATGGGCAGTCACCGAGCCAGTATCGCAAGGCAATCATTCAGTCTTGAGTGTTTTTATTATTGTATAGTCAATCCAATTTGAAAAAAACACAGTGCTGCTGGAATGAATTTTTTTCAGTCTCTGTCCCGCTTGCGAACGGCACGCCAAAAAAAAATATACCAGTAGCACGTCGCCATAAGCGTAACTCTTTTACCATTTCAAAAAAATAAGGCTGACTATTAATGTCGGCCTTACTCAATTTAACTCTAAAAACCCAACTAACCCACTGTAACCTTAGCATACGCCTTCTTGCCAGCTTGGATAACCACCGTTTGCCCAGACGTTAAGCTAAAACCACCATCGACGACTTCGCCATCTACCTTCACTGCGCCACGTTTTATCATATCTTTAGCAGCTGAACTATTTTTAGTAAGCCCAGCTTGGTTTAATATTTGGGTGATAAATAGCGCGTCTTGACCTTCTAAATCTAGCGTCACTTCTGGTAGATCTACGGGTAATTCACCATCGGCTAAGACATTACCGGCTGACTTATGCGCGTTGGCAGCTGCATCGGCATCGTGAAAGCGTTCAATCAACTCTTCGGCTAAGAGACGTTTGATTTCTTGTGGGTTACGGCCTTTTTCCATTTCTGCCATTAAGCCTTCAACGTCATCCATTGGTTTAAAACTTAAAAACTCAAAATAGCGGCGGATTAAAGTATCTGGCATGGATAGGATTTTTTGGTACATCGTGCCCGGTGCATCATAGATGGCTACGTAATTGTTCAAAGACTTAGACATTTTATTAACGCCATCTAAGCCTTCTAGAATCGGTACGGTAATACAAACTTGTGGCTCTTGACCATAACGACCTTGCAAGGTACGTCCCATCAATAAGTTAAAAGTCTGATCGGTACCGCCAAGCTCGACATCCGCTTTAAGCGCGATAGAATCGTAACCTTGTACCAATGGATAAAGGAATTCATGGATTGAAATTGGCGTTTGTGCCGCATAGCGTTTAGAGAAATCGTCACGCTCAAGCATACGTGAAACCGTTTGCTGGCTGGCAAGCTGAATCATATCTGCCGCTGACATGTCGTTAAACCAATCAGAGTTAAAGACCACACGAGTTTTTTCTTTATCCAAAATCTTAAAGACTTGCTCAGCATAAGTTTCAGCATTGGCTTTAATTTGCTCAACGGTCAATGGCGGACGGGTATTGTTTTTGCCAGAAGGATCACCGATTTTGGCCGTATAGTCGCCAATTAGGAAATAAATCTCATGACCTAAATCTTGAAAGTGCTTGAGCTTATTAATCAATACCGTATGACCTAAATGTAGGTCAGGCGCGGTCGGATCAAAGCCGGCTTTGATACGCAGCGGACGGTTGAGCTTAAGCTTAGCGACTAAATCCTCTTCAGATAGAATCTCTTGCGTACCGCGTTGGATAAGGGCCAGCTGTTCTTCTAAGGTATATGATTGTTCAGTCATGATTTTCTCTTTGTGGTCTATATTGAACGATTTGCGCCTCGAAGAGTTTTAGAACCTCGAAGGCATACAAAAAATATTGTAATTTGGCAGATATACTAGCGTTTTTTAAGGTAAATTGCCATGACTAAGCCCGTTAAGATACCACTCACTATAGTCAAATAACCGATATATTACCGCACAACCAAAAGGAAGTAGAAGAACAGCCTATCAACACAATCCAACCGCCACTCCTGACGTTTTTTATTGACCTAGGCTTATGTCTTTTCGATGGGATTTATCTAGGTTACCCAGTGTCATGTGTCAGCAATCTTTTGAGTATGCCCGATATTTAGTGTAGTGCTTTTGATATTCTTTGATTATATTTCAGTTTTTCAACAGTAGGTTTCGATTCTATTATAGGTTCCTTACCAACATAAGCAGCACTTATAGCTGGACACCTGCAATAATTAAGGATATGACTACCATTGCAGTGACGTATTGTCTGACTTTGAAATAGTCATGACGAATAATCTGTGCTTGATGAAGACCGTAATCAATGACCAACAGGCTAACAAACCCAATAATCAGCAGCCAAATAAAACCAAAGGTTGATAGCGTCAAAAACCCTAGCCACAAGCCAAGCGCGATGATATTACTAAATACAGGTAGCTTGAACACCCATGTATCGTCATCAGCCAAGCTAAGATGATTGCCCCAATGTGCGCCTGCCATAAATGAGGCAATCACCAACCCATAAATAGATAGAATATGTACAGTTTTTCCCAAAATTGGGATAGCATCAACATCGATAGTAATCAAAAAAGCGCAGACTACGAACGGAATAGCACCCGCAAAGGTTAGATAAGGGCTTGGCTTTTTCATTTTTTAAACCTATCTTATATTCAGGGTTTTATTTTTCAAAGTTTTAATTGAGAGTTTGACTGCTATAGCCGATTCAATTTAATTCTGGTACAAGAAAATCGAGTTCAGTTGTACCAATAGTACTTCAAACGAGATTTACGATGTAACAGTTTTGAAGTGGATTGACTATTATTATTTTGCAACCTTACCCCACCTTACCTTGCCATTTTTTAATAAAGTCGCCATTCGGGTCATATTGCTGGGTCTGTTTTTTGAGATTAAATTGCCTGCACCCTCTAGGATCAGCGCCAACTCCTGCTAAATACTGCCAATTTCCCCAGTTACTAGCAACATCATAATCGATAAGATGCTGCTCAAAATAGGTCGCGCCATAACGCCAGTCCAGACCCAGCTCATGAATGAAGCAGCTAGCGGTTAATTGTCTGCCGCGGTTCGACATATACCCCGTACTTTTTAGCTGATTCATACAGGCATTGACGATTGGATAGGGCGTTTCTCCATTTTTCCATTGCTCTAACAGCTTTTTATCAAAACGGGTCGATGGCGACTGTTGGGCAATCCCTTGAAAAGTAAAAAGCTTCTGACAATGGGTAACCGCATACCAATAAAAATACTCACGCCAAAGCAGCTCAAACCATATCCAGTAGGTTGACTCGTTAGCGATAGTATCGCGCTCATAATGACGCAAACGATTCAATAACGTGTTTACAGACAACGAGCCATTCGCCAGCCAAGCGGAAAATTTTGTGGAATCCGCCCAGTTATCCAGCGTATTACGCGTAGTTTTGTAGGTACTCGGAGAGCTGGAATCAAAATAGGTATCCAAATGGTTCAGACCGCTTGATTCGCCGCCTTTGAACTCATGGAGTGACGAGTATGTCGTGCCAGTGCCGGCGTCAGTAACTGCAACGGTTCGTTCGTTAAAATTTTTGCTTGCAAAAAAGTAATCGCTTTTACTTACCATGCTTTCAGGCATTGGCGAGAGCGATTTTGGTTTTTGACAAAGTATAATGCTATTTTCTGCATTTAATAAATCATAATCCGATTCAATTTTTTTGCGGAACTGAGTAAAACTTTTGGGCAAACCATCCAGCGGCAGTGTGTCAAATAAGGTGGCCGTTAATTGCATATGCCAGCGTACCTGTGGGTACTTACGTTGTAAAATATCATAAGCTTGGTTTTGGTTATAATCTGCCGTTTGACTCACACATATATCAGTGACGTATTGTTGCTCGATAAGCTGGCACAGCTGTACAAAGGTGTCTAATGCCAATGGCAAACGTTCCTGTAAGTGTAGCAATCTATTACCAAGCTGCTTTAGTGACTCATTTAAGTCAGCCAAAGTTTCGGCTAAAAACTGCTGGCGGGCATTACCCATATTGTCGTAATGATAAGCTTGGTTCTTGGTTTTTTTTTCGGCAACATTCATCAAAAATGGCGCATAAACGAGCATTAACCGCCCATTATCGCCACCTGCTATTTCAGCAGCTTTGACCAACGTGGCATTATCATCTACCCGTAAATCATTATGGAATAAGACCAATGCAACCTTTTTTGCCAACAAGCTATCTGACGGGTTCTCTAATGGCGGATTTGACATATCATAAATTTCCCAATATTTAGATTCATTCAATTAGTAACAACGTCCACACTCTAGTATTGTAAAATATCACATACAGTAGAAGACGTCTTTTGAGATTTGTCCAAGGGTCTATCTATACCATTTTTGGGGCACACTGTTGAGTCAAAATCAGGTTACGGCTATTGGATTGATTTATTCTAATTATGAGCATTGACTCTCACTGAGCGGACTGATTAAATGGTTTACACCTAGGAGAATGCCATGACTGAAGAAAATGATCCAAATAAAAGGCGTAAAATTGTCAATAGATTTTTGATTAAACTCACGCAAGAAGAGCCGCAAATGTATTATGCTACGACTTCTGAAGTCGCTCGCAGTATTCATACTATGATCAAAGAGCACACCAACCGCTTATCGGTAGAAGAGCAAGCGCTCGTTAGAGGGATGACTATCGAAGATATTCAGGGCATGCTAGGTTTTAACCTTAAATAAGCGTGTAAAAAATAGAACAACAATATCTTCTACTACATACATCATAAACAAAAAAGACCGCCCTCATGGCAGTCTTTTTTTGAGCTAAAATTTCAAGCCAAACGTCTAAAATAAATGCTTACAACAGCTTATTTTAAAACGGCCAACTCTAAAACGGCTAACTCTAAAACGGATAGTCACGTGGGGTATGCTGAACCGAAATCCAATGCAAAGTTGTAAACTCTTCAAGTATCCACTCACCATTAAAGCGACCAATACCTGAATTCTTTTCACCGCCGAACGGTGCATTGCTGTCATCATTTACTGAAATATCATTAATATGGGTCATGCCGGCTTTAATACCGCGCGCAAAACGTAGGCCTTTTGCCATATCTTCGGTAAATACCGCACTAGATAGCCCATACATAGAGTCATTAGCAATCGATAATGCATCTTCTTCGTCTTTGGCACGGATAATGCCAACCAAGGGACCAAATACTTCGTTACATGACAAGTCCATCTCGCGCGTCACTTCAGTAAAGATATGCGGCGGGACCACTTGACCTTTAATTTCACCGCTTAAAATCATTTTTGCGCCTTCTTGCTGAGATTTAGCAATTTTATCTTTTAACGATTTGACTTGTTTTTCGTTAATGATGGGACCAACTGCTGTGTCCTTTTTATTAGGATCGCCTACGTTCAAGGTCTTAACGTGAGCAAGGAAACGCTCTACAAAGTCATCGTAAACTTCATCTTCGACAATAATGCGATTAATAGCAATACAAATCTGACCTTGGTGTAGGAATTTACCAAAGGCCGCCGCTTTTACCGCTTGCTCAATATTGGCATCTTTTAATACGACAAATGGACTGTTACCGCCCAGCTCTAACGCCACTTGCTTGATATAATCACCACCATTGGCCAGCTCACCGATATGTTTACCTACCGAAGTCGATCCGGTAAACGATACCAAACTAGGAATATCGTGAGTGACAATCGCGTCCCCTATCTCACTACCAGCACCAACCACCACATTCAGTAGTCCCTTTGGCAAGCCGGCTTCTTCAAATATTTTCGCAAGCAATAAACCACCGGTAATCGGTGTATCACTAGCGGGCTTGAGCACGACTGCGTTACCAAGCGCTAAAGCCGGGGCAATAGAGCGTTGAGTTAGGTGAAGCGGAAAGTTCCATGGGCTGATAACTGCAATCACACCCATAGGCTCACGATAAATGAAGTTTTCTTTACCTGGCGTATTAGAAGGGCGAATTTCGCCGTGCACACGGTTGGGGAAAGTCGCTGACTCAAGAGTAATAGCTCGCGCACTACTAAACTCTACCATAGCTTTAATACGGGTACTGCCCGACTCTTTGACTAGCCAATCAATAATCTCATCTTGGCGTTGATCGAAGATACTGACCACTTTATATAGCACACCTGCACGCGTCGCTGGGGTTTGCTTGGCCCATTCTTTTTGTGCCTCACTGGCGGCTTGATAGGCCTCATCGAGCTGCCCTTCTGTCGCTTGTTGAATTTCTACAAGCGTATCGCCGTTATAGGGATTGGTATTGGTGTTGACATTATCGTCTTTACCTTTTTGCCACTCACCTGCGATGTACTGCAGATGGAAGTCACTATAGGCGCTGTCATTATCAGGGTTAGTATTATTGGTTGACATAATTATCCTTATTTTTACTTTATTTGTATTTAAAATTTATTTGGAAGATCTGATTTAACGGTTTGGGCTAGAAATATCTAAGCTAGTTTTTGGAACAAAAAGTCTCACACAAGAAATGTTTTTAAACTCAATTTTAAGCGGTGAGCGTGTGCAAAAACTGATGAGCTCAAAGCCTAACTTGCTAGACGACTGGTCTAATGCTATCATAGCCACCAATAAAACAAGAAGACTTAGTCCGTAAATATTGTTGATAAAACGTAACGCATACTGATTAATGTCATCAAAACACGTCCCCAATATAGCGTTCAAATACAGCGCTCAAATACAAAACTGACCACCCTATTAATATGAATCTTTAAGGAGAACATCCCCTTTATGTCCGATACCATAAGCGCTACACCTGTAAATATTGCCACAACAGATACTAGAGCTCATCTACTCGCGACTGGCTATCAGCTGATTGCCAAAAAAGGCTTTACCGCTGTGGGTCTTAAGCAAATATTAGACACAGCAGGCGTTCCGAAAGGCTCTTTTTACCATTACTTTGCTTCTAAAGAAGCCTTTGGTGAAGCCATTATCAATCATTACTTCACTCTATATAAGACACGCCTAGAAACTATTGATGCAGAAGAAGTTAGCGCGCAGCAAAAGCTTTATAACTACTTCCAAAACTGGTATGACACCCAGCAAAACGGCTGTGATCACGAAAAGTGCCTAGTCGTCAAACTCAGTGCTGAGGTGGCAGACATGTCAGAGCCCATGCGTAAAGTGCTTGATGCAGGCTACAAACAAACAACTTCGTGGCTCGCTGAACAGATCAAAGCGGGCTGGGCAGATAACTCCGTACCGCGTCATGAAAATATCTCAGCTGAGAGTATGGCCAAACGTTGGTATTTTGCCTGGCTTGGTGCCAGCTTGATTGCAAAGATTAGCCAGACCAATACTCCGTTAGCAGAAGTATGGCAGATGACCACTATTGAAATGGGTCGTTAGAACTCTGTCTAAAGGCTGTCTTTAGTTAAAGCAATGAAGCACGACACTGTGTTAAGTAGTTGTCTGTTAAGTCACTATGCGATACTTTTGTAAGTAGCACTAGACGACCGGTCTAATTAATGTACAATGCCCACAGATGCAAAGAACGCACATTACTTATTATTATTCAATTTTAGAAAGTCTCAACACACCCTTATTAAGTTTTAGGAATATTATGAACAACTTTCAATATTACAATCCAGTACGCATCGTTTTCGGTGAAGACCAAATCAAACAGTTATCAGATCTAGTGCCTACTGATGCTCGCGTCCTTATCACTTATGGTGGTGGTTCAGCACAGCGCACTGGTACTTTAGATGAAGTAAAAGATGCGCTATCAGCGAATGGTAATCGTGAAGTATTTGAGTTTGGTGGTATTGAACCCAATCCAGAATTTGTCACCTTATTAAAAGCCGCTGACATGGTCAACGAACATAACATCGATTTTCTATTGGCGGTCGGTGGCGGTTCAGTCATTGATGGCAGTAAGTTTGTGGCGCTAGTAGCATCAATGACTGAAGAAGACGGTACTGTGTCACGTGAACAAGCTTGGGATGCCCTAACAAGCTATTGCAAAAATATAGACTCTGCTGTTGATTTAGGCGCTGTCTTGACTATTCCAGCAACTGGTTCAGAGATGAACTCAGGCGGCGTTGTTAATTATAGTGAACGTCAAGCGAAACTACCGTTTGGCAACCCACTCGCCTTCCCTAAGTTCTCAATCTTAGATCCTACTAAGACCTTAACCTTGCCTGAGCGTCAAGTAATGAATGGCGTTGCCGACGCCTTTGTCCATGTGATGGAGCAATACTTAACTTATCCGGTCAATGCAAAGGTCCAAGACGCATTTGCTGAGAGCTTACTGAAGATTCTTATTGAAGAAGGTTTGGTCGTCAAAAATAATCCAAAAAACATGGAAACACGTAAAAACATTATGTGGACCGCAACCATGGCACTGAACGGTTTGATTGGTTCTGGTGTACCACAAGATTGGACGACGCATATGATTGGTCATGAATTGACGTCATTGCACGCTATTGATCATGCCCGTACGTTAACGATTGTGTTGCCATCAGTGATGCGTGAGCTTAAAGACAACAAAAAAGACAAGCTGCTCCAGTATGCACGCAATGTTTGGAACATCACCGATACTGACTTAGACGACGATGCCATCATCGAGACCGCTATTGCTTATACCGAAAACTTCTTCCGTGAGCTTGGCCTACCTGTCAGCCTAGACGATGTTGAACTAGACGCCTCTGCCATTGACCCGATTATCAAACAGCTTGATGCACATAAAATGGTCAAATTGGGCGAATATGGTACTAACGGTTTAGAGGTATCACGTCGTATCCTACAACGTGCGGTCAGCAGCAAAGCGTCTTAATAAAAAACGCCACAGTAATAAGAAACACATATAGTTATGCTATCTATAGTAGCTACTCAGTGCTGAGTAGTTACTACAGTAGAAATAAAGCACGTTACAACAAAGAACCTTAAAATAAATAACTAAAAAGGATTCCTAAAATGAGCTTCGATAACAATTTTAATGAGCAGCAAAATCAACAACAAAATCGTCAAATCAAACTTGCCAGTCGCCCTCATGGCGCACCAACGAACGACAACTTTGAGCTGGCTACTGGTGATATTCCAACGCCAAATGACCAGCAAATGCTGCTACGTACTGTGTATTTATCACTTGACCCTTACATGCGCGGACGTATGAGCGATGCAAAGAGCTATACCGATCCATTGCAAGTTGGTGACGTCATGACTGGCGGCGTAGTGGCGCAAGTGGTCGAATCTAACGTTGGCAACTTTGCAGTAGGCGACTTAGTCGTAGCCAACTCTGGCTGGCAGGACTATAGCGTCAGCGATGGCGAAGGCGTGTTAAAGCTTGATAAAGACATGGCCCACCCCTCTTACGGTCTTGGTGTCCTTGGTATGCCGGGCTTTACCGGTTATATGGGCTTAACTGATATCGGTAAACCACAAAAAGGTGAGACCTTAGTGGTTGCAGCAGCAACGGGTCCGGTCGGTGCAACCGTCGGACAAGTTGGTAAGCAGTTAGGCGTGCGAGCAGTTGGCGTGGCAGGTGGTAGCGAGAAGTGTGCCTACGCGGTCAACGAATTAGGCTTTGATGCTTGCATTGATCACCATGCAGACGACTTTGCTAAGCAGCTCAAAGACGCTTGCCCAGATGGTATCGATGTCTACTATGAAAACGTCGGTGGTAAAGTATTTGATGCCGTATTGCCGCTGCTAAATGCTCATGCCCGTATCCCAGTGTGTGGCTTAGTGTCGCAATACAACGCGACCGAACTGCCTGATGGTAAAGACCGCTTGGGACTACTGATGGGACATGTTTTGAGTCAACGTTTAACAATCAAAGGCTTTATCATCTTTGAAGAGTACGGCGATCATTTCCCAGAGTTTTTACGCACTATGAGCGGATGGGTTGAATCGGGCAAAGTTAAAACCAAAGAGCATCAAGTCGAGGGTTTGGCACAAGCACCACAAGCCTTCTTTGACATGCTAGAGGGTAATAACTTTGGCAAAACTGTCGTTAAAGTTGCTGACGTTAAGTAACTCTTAGCTTTATTAAATAGCCCATAGTTTTAATAATTATTAACATTAATAATAAACATTTAAGCTCAAAAAAAGATACGGTTAGTACTCATGTTTATAAATCTAGAAAAACCAGTTTTATAAATTATGGCTACTAACAAACAATTTCAATAACTAATAAATAAGGACAATTATGAATATTTTAATGGTACTGACTTCACACGACCGTCTAGGCGATACTGGCAAGCAAACTGGTTTTTGGCTAGAAGAATTTGCGGCACCTTACTACGCATTTATTGATGCTGGCGTTAATGTTACGATTGCTTCTCCTGCTGGCGGCCAGCCACCCCTTGACCCTAGTAGCGATACGCCAGATGCACAAACAAAAGATACCACACGTTTTAAAGAAGACTCTGACGCTCAAGAGCATCTTGCCAATACTAAGAAACTCGCTGATATGAAAGCTGAAGACTTTGATTCAGTATTTTATCCTGGTGGTCACGGCCCATTATGGGATTTGGCAGTGGATAAAAACTCTATCAATCTGATCGAGACTTTCGTTAAGCAAGACAAGCCCGTTGCTTTTGTTTGTCACTCTCCAGCAGCCCTTAAAAACGTCAAAGTCGATGGCGAATACTTAGTAAAAGGTAAAAAAGTCACTGGCTTTACCAATTCAGAAGAAGAAGCAGTTGGCCTTACAGATGTGGTACCCTTCCTAGTAGAAGATGCACTTATAGCCAATGGCGGTAATTACGAAAAAGCGGCTGACTGGGAATCGTTTGTGGTAGAAGACGGCTTGTTAATCACAGGGCAAAACCCAGCGTCATCAGAAGAAGCTGCCAAACGCTTACTGACTAAGCTCAGAGGTTAATACTATGGTTCGCTTGCATCATCTTAACCAGTCACGCTCGCTACGCATTTTATGGCTTTTAGAAGAGCTGGGCGAGCCGTACGAAATTATTAGTCATCAGCGAGATGCTAAGACCCATCTAGCACCTGATAGCCTAAAAGCTGTGCATGCCCTTGGGAAGTCACCGGTCATCGAACTGGATGGTCAGATATACTCAGAGTCAGGTGCCATTACTGAGCTATTGATTGAACGCTTTGCGTCAGATCGCCTACGTCCTGCTCCTGATAGTGCAGACTATGGGTATTATCTGCAGTGGATTGACTTTGCCGAGAGCTCGCTAATGTTGCCATTGATGCTTGAATTGTTTACCAAAAAGGCAGGCATCGATGATAATGAGTTTTTGAATGGTTATATCGATAAAGAAAAGACCAGATTGTTTAAGTATTTAGATGCAGCGGTCGAGGGTAAGTCTTTCATCGTGGGCAACCAACTTAGCGGTGCTGACTTTATGCTGTCATTCGACTTGATCATTCTTGCTCAGCGTCAAAAACTAGAGGCATATCCGCATATTAAACAATACGCGGACAAGCTGGCCGGCCTTGAAAGCTATCAGCGTGCGATGCGCCTTGAAGCTGAGCATGATGAGTCAAAATAAGCCTGAACGTGGCCCATCATAAATGCTCAATATAAAATATGATAAAATAGCTCAAGTAAGTCTTGGGCTATTTTTTTGTCGTTTTATTAGGGCGTGTTGAACATTCACAAATAAGCACTGCTGATAGCTGCTAGTTAATCAAAGCTGTGTTCCAGACAAGAGGCAAATCGACGATAATGCAGATGCCTTAGCTAGGTTTGCTACACACTACTCATGAATAGCTGGGGGGCAGTTTTAGCATCAGCCCTGAGGACGGAGTAAGCAAAGCACTGCTTTGCCCGTCCGCAAGACAAGAGCTATGCTCGCAGTTGGACAGGACTCTTCTTTGCCGCTACTTTACCAAAACTATCCGCTTAGAATGACTAAACTATAGTCAAAGAACCTAACAACTATCACAGATAAAGAACCATAAGAAGAACAACGTATCAATACAATCTAAACGCCACTCTTTACGCTTTTGTTTAATCCATGCCCATGTCTGCTCGATAGGGTTT
>NZ_CAJHBI010000045.1 GCF_904846605.1 Psychrobacter sp. 72-O-c | reverse complement strand
AGGACTGATAGCTTATTGTTGGTTTCCCTACAAACCAACCCTCAAAAATGTGGCTGGCTTTAAAGAAGTTGGGGAAATATGAATGTTATCAGTAGCTTAATGGAGGACTTATCCCGAATTCAGGTTACTTAATAACAGTTACTTAATAACAATGACCTAAGCCAATTACAACGATGCTATAGCGTCATTGAATAAGGTGCTTGGACGCATGACTTGCTCAGCCAATGTCTCATCCGCAAAGTAGTAGCCTTTGATGTCTACAGATTTACCCTGAGCCTCATTCAGCTCTTTAACAATAGCGTCTTCATTGCTCTCAAGCTTCTGCGCAAATGGCGCAAATTGTGCTTTTAGATCGCCATCGTCATTTTGTGCAACCAGCTCTTGAGCCCAGTACATGGCCAAATAGAAGTGACTACCACGGTTATCCAATTCACCGGTTTTACGTGATGGTGACTTGTCATTTAATAACAGAGTTTCGGTCGCCTTATCGAGCGTATCCGCCAATATTTTAGCTTTGGCATTGTCGTCATTCTTTGCCAAATGCTCCAAAGATTCCGTCAAGGCTAAAAACTCGCCTAGTGAATCCCAACGTAAATGGTTTTCCTCTACCAGCTGCTGAACGTGCTTAGGTGCAGAACCACCTGCGCCCGTTTCAAACAAACCACCACCTTTCATTAGAGGTACCACTGACAGCATTTTAGCACTCGTTCCTAACTCTAGAATCGGGAACAAGTCGGTTAGATAGTCTCTTAGAATATTACCCGTAGCAGAAATAGTATCAAGACCTCGAGCCACGCGCTCTAACGTGTAACGCATCGCGCGAACCTGTGACATAATTTCAATGTGCAAACCTTTGGTATCGTGATCTTTTAAGTAGGTGTTAACTTTTTTGATGAGTTCATTTTCGTGTGGACGGTAAGGGTCTAGCCAAAATATGACTGGGGTATCTGAGTCGCGCGCGCGGCGCACGGCAAGTTTAACCCAATCTTGAATAGGCTCATCTTTGACTTGACACATGCGCCAAATATCGCCCTTTTCGACACGCTGCTCAAGCAATACTTCATCGGTTTCAACGTCAACAATACGAGCCATACCCGCATCGCTAGCTTCGAACGTTTTATCATGCGAGCCATATTCTTCTGCTTTTTGTGCCATCAAGCCAACGTTAGGTACCGTACCCATAGTGGTTGGGTCAAAATTGCCATGCCATTTACAGAAGTTAATCATTTCTTGATAGATACGAGCAAAGGTGGACTCAGGCATGACGGCTTTACAGTCATACATTTTACCATCGGCGCCCCACATTTTACCACCTGAGCGGATCATAGCAGGCATAGACGCATCTACAATAATGTCACTTGGGGAATGGAAGTTGGTGATACCTTTTGATGAATCAACCATAGCAAGGCGTGGACGATGTACTTGGCAGGCATGTAAGTCGCGTTCAATTTCTTCACGCTTACTGGCTGGTAGCTCAGCAATTTTTTCATACAAACTTGCCATGCCGTTATTGACGTTAATGCCTAACTCGTCAAAGAAAGCGCCATGTTTGTCGAAGGCATCTTTATAATATGTTTTAACCGCATGGCCAAATACGATAGGATGCGATACTTTCATCATGGTTGCTTTTACGTGCAGTGAAAATAAGATACCGGCTTCACGGCAGTCTTCCATTTCACGCTCATAAAATTCAAGTAGCGCTTTTTTGCTCATAAACATCAAGTCGATGACTTCTTTATCAAGTAAAGAAATTTCTGATTTGAAGACATTGATAGTGCCGTCATCAGCTAAACGCTCCATACGTATGGTACGCGCTTTATCTAAAGTGATAGATTGCTCGCCATCATAGAAGTCGCCACTGTGCATGTGCGATACGTGCGTCTGTGACCATTGCTTCCATTCACCCATAGAATGTGGATGTTTGCGAGCATAGTTTTTAACTGCTTTAGGTGCGCGGCGGTCTGAGTTACCTTCGCGTAAAACAGGGTTAACCGAACTGCCTAAGCTTTTGCCATAACGCTGACGAATTTCTTTTTCTTCATCAGTTTTTGGGTCATCTGGAAAATCAGGTATAGCGTAGCCTTTACTTTGCAACTCTTTAATACATGCTCTGAGCTGCTGAACAGAAGCACTGATGTTAGGCAGTTTAATAATATTGGTGTTAGGATCTTGTGTTAGTCGGCCAAGCTCAGCTAAATTGTCAGGAACGCGTTGTTCTTCATTTAAGTACTCGGGGAATTCAGCCAACACTCGCGCTGCAACGGAGATATCAGTGGTTTCAACAGAAATGCCTGCCGTCTGGGTAAAAGCTTTAACAATAGGCAAGAATGATAAGGTTGCTAGCGCTGGGGCTTCGTCAGTTTTTGTATAAATAATTTTTGACATTATAGTATGGCATTCCTTTGGTTGTCGTTGATAGTTGTCGTTAATAACTGTTGTTAATAATAAATCTCAAATATAATTCAATAGGTCTATACAGCCCTTATGCAATAATGGGCATGTGGTTAGGTCAAATACCTTAAAGATAATCTCTTGTAGCTAATATCTTATAAGAAGTCTCTTGGAAAGTTTCGAGTCTGCTTAGCTTCTTTCGTTGACGGGTCTTTCGTTAAAAGGTAATTCGACATTCACTTTGATTGTGTCATCTAAACTGCCTGAAAGTGAATGTTGGACGGCGCGTTTAGTGGACTGATTATAAATCCAATACGATGTCAATCTCGCATAATGAACTAAGTGACCTTTTTCCGCTTGTTTCTAATGTACCTGAATTATATTAAGCTATTAAGAGCCTTATTCTACCAGTCATCAGAAAAAATATCATCTTTTCTATACAAACACTTTTTTTAAATAAATGCAATTTTTTGCAAATTATAACCGTCACTAATGGTTATCAAAAATGGTTATCAAATTTTGCAAAAAATAAACACCCCAACAGTTCTAGACCGTTGAGGTGTTTTTTGTATAGGCTCAAAAAGCTCTAGAGTGTAAAGCTAGCCAAGTTTAACTACGTAAGCCCAGTTGTCTAAGCCCAATCACTTAAGCTCAGTTACCTATTTTCAATAACTTATCATCAGTTACAACGATGCCAACGCCTCATTGAATAACTGGCTTGGACGCATCACTTTCTTGGCTAATGCTTCATCAAAAGAGTAGTAGCCCTTGATATCGACAGCTTTGCCTTGAGCGTCATTCAGCTCTTTAACGATAGCGTCTTCGTTGCTGGCTAATTTTTCGGCAAGTGGCGCAAACTGTGCTTTTAGCTCGCTGTCTTTATCTTGTTCAGCCAGCCCTTGTGCCCAGTACATGGCCAGATAGAAATGACTACCACGATTATCTAACTCACCGGTTTTACGTGATGGCGATTTGTTATTTAATAACAGTTTTTCTGTCGCCTTATCAAGCGTATCTGCCAATATTTGCGCTTTGGCATTGTCGTCGTGCTCTGCCAAATGTTCCAAAGATACTGCCAATGCTAAAAACTCACCTAATGAATCCCAACGTAAGTGATTTTCCTCTACCAGCTGTTCAACGTGTTTGGGTGCTGAACCGCCTGCACCAGTCTCAAACAAGCCACCACCGTTCATAAGTGGGACGATTGATAGCATTTTTGCACTGGTACCTAACTCTAAAATTGGGAATAAGTCAGTTAGGTAATCGCGCAGTACGTTACCAGTCACAGAGATGGTGTCTTTGCCTTCTTTTAAGCGCTCTAAGGTAAGACGAGTGGCTTCTCTAACCGGCATGATACGAATATCTAACCCGCCGGTGTCATGGTCTTTTAGGTAATGTTCTACTTTCTTGATTAATTCTGCATGGTGCGGACGATTTTTATCTAACCAGAAAATAGTAGGTATATTACTAGCACGGGCACGAGTCACGGCTAATTTAACCCAGTCTTGGATTGGTGCGTCTTTTGCCTGATTCATACGCCAGATGTCTTCTGCTTTTACCGCATGCTCGGTCAATACTTTGCCATCGCTATCGAGAACTTGAACTTTACCAGCAGAGGGTATTAGGAAGGTTTTATCATGCGAGCCGTACTCTTCCGCTTTTTGCGCCATTAAGCCCACGTTAGGTACTGAACCCATAGTAGTGGGATCAAAGGCACCGTGTTCTTTACAGAATTTTATGGTTTCATCATAGATGCAAGCGTAGCTGCTATCAGGGATAACGGCTTTGGTATCATGTAGCTCATTATCAGCGCCCCACATTTTACCTGAACTGCGAATCATCGCCGGCATTGAGGCATCGACAATCACATCACTGGGTACATGTAAGTTAGTAATACCTTTGTCGGAATTAACCATGGCAAGATCTGGGTTGCGCTTGTAGATGCTCTGAATATCAGCTTCTATCTCTTGGCGTTTCTCTTCAGGTAACTCTTCTAACTTAGCGAGTAGATTGCTAAAGCCATTATTGACATTAACGTCCAGCTCTTTAAAAGTATCGCCATGCTTGGCAAATAGCGCTTTGAAGAAAACTTTTACCGCCTCACCAAAGATAATGGGATCAGAGACCTTCATCATGGTGGCTTTTAGATGTAATGAGAACAACACGTCAGACGCTTTGGCGTCTTTGACCTGTTCTTCAAAAAAGGAAACTAAGGCATCATGACTCAATATAGCGGCATCAATGACTTCACCGGCCAGTAGAGGCGCTGGCGCTTTTAACTCAGTGACAGTACCGTCATCGGCAGTAAACTCAATACGGTAATCAGTCGCCTTATCGATAGTCACCGATTCTTCAGTATCCGCAAAGTCACCTTCGCTCATAGTAGCCACATGAGACTTAGAATCAGCACTCCATGCACCCATTGAATGTGGATTTCTTCTGGCATAAGCTTTCACTGCTTTTGGCGCGCGTCTATCAGAGTTACCTTCACGTAGAACTGGGTTTATAGCGCTACCTTTGATTTTGTCATAACGCATACGAGCGTCTTTTTCTTTATCCGTTTCTGGGTGATCTGGATAATCAGGTAAGGCATAGCCCTTATCTTGTAACTCTTTGATCGCCTCTTTTAACTGAGGGACAGAGGCACTGATGTTAGGCAATTTAATGATATTTGCCCTAGGTTTTTTTACTAAATCACTTAACGCTACGAATGCGCTAGGGATACGTTGTTCTTCAGGTAAAAACTCTGAGAATAAGGCAATAATTCGCCCCGCTAGAGAGATGTCAGCGGTTTCAATAGAGATTCCTGCAGTTTGGGTAAAAGCCTTAACAATAGGCAAGAATGAGAGGGTCGCTAGCGCTGGGGCTTCGTCAGTTTTTGTATAAATAATTTTTGACATTTTAGTGGGCATTCCTCTGGTTGTAATTAATAGTTGTTGTTAATAACTGTCATTAATAATAAGGCTCAAAACTAATTCAATAGTTCTATACAGCCCTTATGTAGTAATAGGCTATGCAGCTAGATCAAATAAATTATAGGTAGTCTTCGGAGAGTTTCGAGTCTGCTTAGCTTCTTTCGTTGACTGGTCTCTCGTTAGCTGGCGTTAACAAGGCGCTTTGACTCTATGGTCTGAATTGCCTGAAAGTGAATTGCTGACGGCGCATTATAGTGAACTCACTATAAAGCCAATACGATGTCAATCTCGTATAATGAACTAAGCGTACTGTTTTCGCTCGTTTCTTATGTATGTGAATTATATTAAGATGTTAAGAGCCTTATTCTACCAGTCATCAGAATAAATATCATCTTGTACATATCAGCACTGGTCCTTAAATAACGGTTATTTTGAAAAATAAAACAACCAGTAAAGCCGTCTACACTATTGTAGGTGGCTTTTTTTGCGATCAATTTATAACTATATAGGAAAGTTTTTTATCTGCTTTTCTCATTTAGTCTGCAAATTGTGACAGTGCCTCAACCAAAATTTGTTAGTCTAATGGATAATTAAAGAATTAATAATACAGTGATAACAAACAACATGACTATGAGTTTACAGTACGCACTCGTTGGTGATACGAGCTGGCAGGATCGAGCAGATTGGCAAACGCCAGATACCCCTTTTATGTCCTTTGCCTTTTGGCAAGCATTGAGTGATACCGATGCCATTGGCGAGCGGGCAGGCTGGTTACCTATTTTTGTATTGGTTTATCGCCAAAACGAAGTGGATGCCGACATGGATTCTGCTACAGATGGTAGTAGTATTAATAGCGATAATAATACAGCTCTCACGCAGCCTATTGCGGTGATGCCAGTGTTTGTAAAAGGCCATCACCAAGGTGAGTTTGTCTTTGATCATGCGTGGGCGGAAGCTTATGCACGCTATGGCATTGACTATTACCCAAGGCTAGTGACTAGTGCCCCTTATACGCCAGTTACTGGTGAGCGTTTTTGGTTGGTCCAGGGTGAAAGTCTTAATGCTGAGATTGTACAGACCGCCATTGCAGGAGTGGATGATATTGCGCAGCAAGTAGGGGCATCGGGCTGGCATGGATTGTTTGTTACGCCTGAGCTTGCCAAACTTGCGACAGCAGAAACGTCTGCTATACCTAACGCTGATGAGATAGAGAATATAATACAAGCCCAAAATTCCAAAGCAGATAAAGCCTCTCTAAATACGCCGATGCTCGAGCGCCAAGGCTGTCAGTTCTTGTGGCAGAATAAAAACTTAACCGAAGACGGACAACCCTTTACAGACTTTGACGCCTTCTTAATGACTTTAAAGGCCAAAAAACGCAAAACCATTCGGGCTGAGCGCAGAAAAGTTGCTGAGCAAGGTATTCAATGCTATCGAAAATGTGGTAATGATATTACTGATGCGGATTGGAAAGCATTTTACCGTTGTTATGTCATGACCTATGCAGTACGCGGTCAGCAGCCATATTTAACCGCTGATTTTTTTATGGCATTGGCGCAAAGTATGCCAGAGAATGTGTTTTTAGCGCAAGCTTGTGACAGTAATGATGAGATTATCGCCAGCAGCTTGTTCCTATATGATGTTCCTGACAAGCCTGAATCTACTGAGGATTCGCCGACGGCTACTTTATACGGACGCTACTGGGGCGCGCTGGGTGAGTACGATAGTCTGCACTTCGAGCTGTGTTATTATCAAGGAATTGAGTTCGCCATCGAGCAAGGTTTGACTTATTTTGATCCCGGAACGCAGGGAGAGCATAAGCTGATTCGTGGCTTTATTCCTACTAAGACCCATTCGTTACATCGTATATATGATCCACGCTTTGTACCGGCGATTGCAAATTTCTGTAGCGAAGATCGTATGCGAACAGCGCAATATCGTCAGCAAGCTCATGCAGCACTGCCATTTAACATCGATAATATGCCTGATTTCTTGGGATAGTTTTTTGACATCATTTTTCGATACAGCTTTTTGACATCGCCTTTTAACTTTTTCTTTTTACTAGTAGCACTTTAGCACTTTACTGGTACTACCTCATAATCAGCCGTTAACTATGCCCAATTATTATCCTGTTCAATCAACCGATACGCTGCCTCCATCCGAACTGATATCTTGGCTCGATACCAATGGCTCATTGACGGCAATGTTAGAGGTCAAAGCTGGAAAGCCGTTACAAGTACGACGCAGTTTTGAAGGGTATCGTCTGCTGTCGTTGGCTCAAAAACGGCAATTAGGGTTACAAGGATCAGCGCTTAATCGTCCGCTGCTCGCATGGGTGCGTGAAGCGCAGTTATATGGTAACGATGAGCTACCGTGGGTATGGGCGCAGAGTGTTTTTCCTCTGAATAGTCTACGAGGTCGCGCGCGCCGTCTGCAACAATTAAAAGGCACACCCATTGGTTACGTGTTATTTAAGCGCTGCCGCACACTGCCCAATCAGCGCCGTATCTGCCATACCGATAAAGGCTGGCAACGACAAACACGTTATGATTGGTATGGACGCAAATTTCTCATCAGTGAAACTTTTTTGCCGCAATTTTGTCAAAAACTGCTGGACATTTAAATATTTCATTAGTAAACTAAAATAGTTGACCAATTGGTCAGTTATGCTACTATTTTCTCTTATTGTTAGATTTTTGGTTAATAATTTCTGTATAAATTTACAGTTGCTATTCAGATTTTATATTTATAAGTAACTGATTCATATATACTTATATAGTAAAAATATCTTCATGTAACCTACTCATGTTAAGGTGAGTGTTTTTTGCGTTCGTAACATAAAGTTTCATGGTACACTTGTTTTGCAGCAAATTTAAGATGCAGGATCGCATCAAAATTATTGCTGAGTACGACAAGCCGATCATAGGCTAACTCCTTTTAATAGCTCTATTCTAACAACTTCATTGTAATAGCCTTATGCTAACAATACCCTTCTAATAAAAGTCACCTCACTCTATAGGACATAAACATGTTTAAAGATATATCGATCAAGGAATATGATCCCGTACTTGCTGAAGCCATGGCAGCCGAAAGCGTTCGTCAAGAAAACCATATTGAGCTCATTGCCTCAGAAAACTACTGCTCACAAGCGGTGATGGAAGCACAAGGTACCGATTTAACCAATAAATATGCTGAAGGCTATCCAGGTAAGCGCTATTATGGCGGTTGTGAGCACGTGGACGTGGTTGAGCAGTTGGCCATTGACCGCGCAAAAGAATTGTTTGGCGCAGAATATGTAAACGTCCAGCCACACTCAGGCAGCCAAGCGAACTCAGCCGTATTTTTAGCACTTCTTGATGCCAATGACACTATTCTTGGCATGAGCCTTGACGCGGGTGGTCACTTGACTCATGGCGCGCACATTAACTTTTCAGGCATTAACTACAACGCCGTACAATATGGATTAGTTGAAGAAACGGGTCTTATCGATTATGACCAAGTTGATAGTTTGGCGCGTGAACACAAGCCTAAAATGATTATTGCTGGTTTTTCAGCGTATTCACAAGTTGTCGATTGGCAGCGTTTCCGTGATATCGCGGATGAAGTAGGCGCTTACCTTTTAGTCGATATGGCACACATTGCCGGTCTTGCTGCTACTGGCGTTTATCCAAACCCAGTACCGTTCGCGGACGTAGTGACTACCACCACGCACAAAACGCTACGTGGCCCACGCTCAGGTATGATTCTTTCTCGTGATGAAAAACTTGCGAAAAAACTAAACTCAGCAGTATTTCCGGGCAACCAAGGTGGCCCGTTGATGCACGTAATCGCTGCTAAAGCGGTTTGTTTTAAAGAAGCTTTAGAAGACAACTTTAAGACTTATCAGCAGCAAGTGGTTAAAAACGCCCAAGCCATGGCCACTGTTATTCAAGGACGCGGCTATGAAATCATCTCTGGCGGCACTGAAAACCATCTGATGCTTATCAGCTTAGTCAAGCAAGAGATGACGGGTAAAGAAGCGGACAAATGGTTGGGTGATGCACATATTACGGTCAACAAAAACGCCGTGCCCAATGATCCAAAATCACCGTTTGTGACTTCTGGTATCCGTATTGGTACGCCAGCAGTAACGACTCGCGGCTTTGATGAAGCTGACGTTAAAGAATTGGCTGGTTGGATGTGTGATGTCATCGACAGCCGTGGCGATGAGCAAGTGATTACTGATACCCGCAAAAAGGTTGAAGCACTTTGTGCTAAAAAGCCAGTTTATGCTAAAAATCAATAAGTAGCTTTTGATGAGCTAAGATTAGTTTTTATGAGTTTTAGGTAAATTGAAATAACAACCGCTTGGCTTCTGCTGGGCGGTTTTTTTATTTTAAAAAATAACGTTAAAGTAGTAGGGTGCGCCCCGCGCACCTATGATGTATGAAAAGCTCAAATTCGTTAGAATAATAAAAATATCATTAGTTATAAAAAATTCACTCACCTTATTCATTCTTTATAAAAATGTACGTGGAATGCACCCTACAAAAGCTGGATATTTTTACTAATCATAAAAAAACGCCAGCATAAATGCTGACGTTTCCAAACTGCTAAAATCTATGGAAAAGCGTGTTTTTAACTAAGCCCGAGTTTCGCCATGACCATAAACGATCCATTTTTGTGAAGTTAGGCCTTCAAGACCAACCGGACCACGGGCATGAATCTTGTCTGTTGAAATACCAATCTCAGCACCTAAGCCATATTCAAAGCCATCAGCAAAGCGACTTGAGGCATTGATCATAACGCTTGCTGAATCTACTTCACGAATAAAGCGCTGTGACTTGCTGTAGTTATCGGTGATAATCACGTCAGTATGTTGGCTGCCGTGAGTGTTGATATGCTCGATGGCTTCATCAATTCCTGCTACAACCTTGACGGCCAGTATCGGTGCTAAATATTCGGTATCCCAGTCCTCTTCAGTTGCAGCTGACAGATGACCTTTAAGCTTGGGATTATCATTCAAAATCGATTGCGACTTGTCATCGAGACGCAGTTGCATAGCATCATCAGCTTGCACGATGGCTTCAGCAATTTGTGGCAATAAATCATCAGCGACCGCTTCATCAACCAATAACGTCTCCATAGTATTACAAGTGCCATAACGATGAGTTTTGGCATTGACGCTGACCTCAATTGCAATCTTTGGCTCGGCATCGCGATCAATAAAGGTATGGCAGTTACCATCTAAATGCTTAATGACTGGCACTTTCGCATCGGCGCTGATACGCGCAATCAAGCCTTTACCACCACGTGGAACAATCACATCGACATATTCTGTCATAGTAATCAGCTCACCAACCGCAGCGCGATCAGTAGTTTGTAGTACTTGGACGCTATGCTCAGATAATCCAACATTTTTTAGACCGCGATGGATACATTTAGCAATCGCCTGGTTAGACTCAAACGCTTCAGAACCGCCACGCAAAATAATGGCATTACCAGATTTGAGCGCCAGTGATGCTGCTTCCAAGGTAACGTTGGGACGCGATTCATAAATCATACCAACCACGCCGAGAGGCACACGCATTTTACCCAAATGGATTCCTGACGGCTGAAAAGTCATATCAGTAACTTCGCCAATAGGGTCGGGCAGTGTTGAGACGTCTTTTAGACCTTGGAGCATGCCATCAAAGCGCTCATCATTTAGCTCTAAGCGATCAAGTAGTGCAGCGTCAAGATCATTTTTTTTACCCTTATCCATATCAACCTTGTTTGCAGCTAATATGTCTTGTTTTGCATTGACCAATTCATCATGAATGGCCATGAGTGCTGAATTCTTACTACCGGTGTTGGCAGCGGCAAGAGCACGTGAGGACGCGCGAGCTTGTTGACCGACTTCTTGCATATAAGCGGTAATATCTGTGGTATTCGATTGACTCATAAATCAATTTCCTTATGTTTATAAATGGGCAAAAAATGGCTATCTAAAATTCTTACCACTGAATATTAACCAAAACTGAATGTTAATAAAATAAGTGTTAATAAGAAGGAAGAAAGCAATTTGCTAAATAAAGCACAAACGCTTAAATAGGCGAAAAACGTGCCAAATATTAGCAGTAATGGACAAAAATAGGGGACTTAACGCTTTTATGGCGTTATGTTATTTAACATAGAGGAGATTGCGGTAAGAGTAAAGATGAATTTGTGAACAGCATTCCTTTACAACGGGGTTTTTAGCACTTTTATAGCAATTTTTCATACCTTTTATAAGGTGTGCTTTAAGGTCTACCTTTTTATAATATGCCTTTTATAATATGCCTTTTATAATATGCCTTTTATAATAGGGCTGGTTTCAGTTAATAATTTCTAGCAATTGCAGTTACGCTTTTTTAACATAATTGTGCTGTAACTACTAAGGTAGCCAGTATTGATTGTGAGTATAGTGAAATCCTCATCGACATTATATTGATTAAGTATTCGTTATTATCACCTTACTCAATAATAGAATTTTTAAAACCAGACCTACTGACTAGACCACGGAGAGTCAAAATGACCAGTACTACAAATACCCTCACTACAGTGACCGTAACTCATGCATCTGTGCATAAAAAATGGCTATGTGCGACCTTAGCAACGGTAGCATTATCGCTAAGTGCTTGTGCTGATAAAGCACCCGAAATTGGTGAACCTGACGCTATGGAAACGATAGATGATGCGCAAACCCCTGTAGAGCAAGCTGCAATTGGAGTCGATGATGTCGAGCAAGTTGCTGAGGGTGTCAATAGTGCAGATATCTCAGATGATTCTTTGGTCGCTGACCCTACGGTAAGCGATGACGTTGTTATTGCTAGCGGTGATGACGGCGTCGTCGTTGAGGGCGTTGATGACTCTGAGATATTAGACGGTAGCGAACAAGTAGAGCATGTTTCGACTTATTAGTTTGGTTTTTTGTTTGCTACTCAAGTCATGCGGTCCCATTTATTTAAACTGATTAGATCAGTGTTATAAGACAGCACTTAATGTCCTAAGATGATAAAATAAAGCTCAGATATGCGGTAGCAGTCTGAGTTGTTTTTTATGAGCACGAAAATAGGTAGAAAACTTGCCTTACTATGCTGTTTTAAGCGACAATGTGGTGCTTTTAACTCATAAATCATACAGTGCTAATAAATAGTGCCAGTGAAGATGCAATGAGAAAAACTCATTATAACCTCCTAAGGCCTGACCGTACTTGCAGTTTTTTTGTTTACAGATAGCTTTTTTGATAAGTACCTTTTTCATAAGTACCTTGATGTTGACTGATATTGACTGATAGTAGCCTATCAAACCGTTATTTCTATTTGCAACGCTCTCTATTATTTATATTTTTACTCATATTCATTGGAAGTCTGCTAAACCATGCTTGATATTGCAAAAAAAACAACTCGACCTATCGCTTTAGATCTCCACAACGTTCATAAAAGCTTCGGCTCGTTGGCGGTGCTAAAAGGGGTTTCCCTCACCGCATATGATGGTGATGTGATCTCTATTCTAGGCTCTTCTGGCTCTGGTAAATCTACCTTACTACGCTGTGTTAATCTGTTAGAGAAGCCAACACAGGGTAGTATCAGTATTGGTAATGAACAGCTAATACTAAAGCCTAATAAGTCCGGCGAGATGCAAGCTGCAGATATCAAGCAGTTAGAAAGCCTGCGCGCGCGGGTGGGCTTCGTGTTTCAAAACTTTAACTTGTGGCCGCATAAAACGATTTTGCAAAATATCATTGAAGGGCCAACGCAAGTCTTAAAAATTAAAAAAGATCAAGCTATTAGTGATGCTGAAAAGTTACTTGATAAAGTCGGTCTGCTCGATAAGAGAGACGCCTATCCGGCTAACCTATCAGGTGGTCAGCGTCAGCGCGTGGCGATTGCACGGGCACTTGCGATGCAGCCCCAAGTATTACTGTTTGATGAACCTACCTCCGCCCTTGATCCTGAGCTGGTCAATGAAGTGCTCGCGGTCATGCGTGAGTTGGCAGAAGAGGGGCGTACCATGCTGATAGTCACTCATGAGATGCGTTTTGCTCGGGAAGTGTCAAGCCAAGTAGTGTTTTTACATCAAGGTGTTATTGAAGAAATGGGCACGCCTGAACAAATTTTTGATAATCCTACCTCTGAGCGTGTTAAAGACTTTATGGCAGCGCATCGCCAAAACTAACACTTGTTGTCAAGCAAACTCCCGTCTCCAAGCGAATTCCCATCTGCAAGCTAACACTTGAGTTGTTAGCGTAAGCCGAACGGTTAGGCCAGTCTTAACCTCTTCCTCTATGTCATTTAAGTTTTTGTTTAACACTCCTTATTAAACTGATAGGTTGGTTTTTTATTACTCGATAATAACAGTCAATATGCAAAATGTTTGTTTTTGATAATTGAGTCAGGTATTATCGATAATATTATAGGCTGTCAATAACAGCCTCTATTTTATTTTTTTCACTGATTTTATCATCTGGCAGGGACGTCAGAGAGTAAAATATCAGAGACCTCTATCAGAAAATAAGGAACGTATAATGTCGAATTCTCGCCTATTGTGGTCATCGATGACCATGTCAGCAGCGATGGTATTAAGTGCTTGTAGCCAGCCTGCTAACGAAGCTGCCGATGCCAACGCTGATGCCTCTGTTGCAGATGTTGCCGGCAAGACTATTCGTATCGCCACCGAAGGCGCTTACCCTCCTTTTAATTATACCAATGCCGATGGCAGTCTATCTGGCTATGACATCGACGTGGCTAATGCCCTGTGTGAGCAAATGCAAGCCAAATGTGAGATCGTCGCTCAAGATTGGGACGGTATTATTCCAGGGTTACTTGCTCAGAAATATGATGCGGTTGTCGCTGGGATGTCCATCACGCCTGAGCGCCAAGAAAAGGTCGATTTTACCGAACCTTACTTTGCCAATACTATGGTATGGCTAACCGATACTGAAGGCGGCTTTGATCCTATGGCCATCAAGAATTTAACGCTTGGCGGTCAACGTTCGACGACTCCTGGCGCCTACTTACAAGACAACTACGAAGGCAAAGACGGCAACACCGTTCAGTTATATGACAATTATGACAACGCCTATTTAGATCTAAAATCTGGTCGTAGCGATGCGGTATTGGCCGAAAAAGTATCTGCTAAATCATGGTTAACAGACAACCCTGACGGCTTCGGTATCGTTGGTGAAGAGATTGACAATGATGACAATATTGCCGTTGCTGTCCGTAAAGGTGACCCACTCAGAGACGACTTTAATAAAGCCCTTAGCGAAATCCGTAGCAACGGTGAGCTGGCGCGTCTTGAACAGGCAAACTTTGGTAACTAAATTGCGGGTCCACACACTGCGGATTAACATATTAAGGAATAAAAAATATGACAATTTCAATGACATCGTCAATGACAAAAAAAGTCTTGTGGCTAGCACCGCTCAGCGCAGCAATGCTTATGCTGGCGGGCTGTAATAACAGCTCAACACCAGAAGATAGCGCTGCAACCGATACGGCTACCGACACCCCGATAAGTGTAAAAATAGCTACCGAATCCAGCTATAAGCCTTTTAGTTATACAGACGCTGACGGCAAGCTTATCGGCTATGAGATTGAACTGGTTGATGCACTATGTACGCAAATGAAAGCAGATTGTGAACTTATCTCGCAAGATTGGGATGGTCTTATCCCAGGTCTAAATGCGCAAAAGTTTGATGCCATTATAGCTGGTATGTCGATTACTCCTGAACGCAAAGAAGTAGTAGAGTTCACCGATCCCTATTTCCATACTGGTATTATCTTGATTGGTAAAAAAGGTGATGACATCAGTGTTGAAGGTCTAAAAGGTCAACCAGTGGCGTCACAGCGCTCGACCGTAGCATCGCAATACTTGCAGGATGAGCATGCAGAAGCCGAGATTAAGCTGTATGACACCCAAGATAATGCCTATCTGGATCTAACTTCAGGTCGCGTTCGTGCGATGATGTCCGATAAAGTAACCGGTATTGATTGGTTAAAAACAGAAGCTGGCAAAGACTATGAAGTCAAAGGTCAAGAGATTAGTACTGACGAAGACGCGATGGGTATTGCTTTCCGTAAAGGTGATCCTTTAGTTGCCAAATTTAATAAAGCGTTGGCTGAGCTAAAAGACAATGGTACGTATGACCAAATCACTGGCAGCTACTTTGGTACCAGTTCAACTGCTGCCGCGCAAAAAGCCGTTGCAACAGGTGGTGTGGAAGAGGTACTGGTCATCGAAGGTGATAACGTCGACGTTGATGCTAATGCTACCATTGCTGCAGAAGAGCAAGCAGAAGCAGCTACTAACTAAGTGGCTGCTAGCTGATACCGGTAAGCGGCGTTTTCATTAAGTTTATTAAGGAAGTCAAGGATGACCATGAGCAAAAATCTGGCCTCGAGCATAGCAATCACTACTGTCACAACGAGAGGTCTTTTATTAACGCCTTTGCTAGCGATGGCTGCTGTATTCACATTAGCAGGTTGTAGCAATGGTCAAGAAAGTGCCAGTGATCCTGAAAGTACAGATGCTGCTAGTACAGACGCCGCGACTACGACGGTAGCAACGGACGATGTGCTACGTATCGGTACAGAAGGGGCATATGCGCCCTTTAATTATACCAATGCTGATGGCACGCTTGGCGGCTTTGATGTCGATATGGCCAACGCCATATGTGCGGACATGCAAGTTACTTGTGAGATTACCGCCCAAGATTGGGACGGTATCATTCCCGGTCTCAAAGCCGGTAAATATGATGCCATCGTGGCGGCCATGTCAGTGACACCTGAGCGAGCGCAGCAAGTCAGCTTCACTGATCCGTACTTTAGTAACAGCTTAGTATTTTTGGCCAAAAAAGACAGCCCTTTTGATCCTAGTAACAGCGGCGATATCGACGCGCATTCCATCGCCGCCCAGCGCTCTACGGTTTCTTCACAGTGGTTGGAAGGCACGTATCCAAAAGCAGACATGAAGTTATATGACACTTTGAGTAATGCCTTTTTGGACTTAGGGTCAGGTCGCGTTGATGCCATGATATCTGATAAACTTCCTGCTATAGAATGGCTCAGTTCATCATCAGGTAGTGATTATGTGCTCAAAGGTGATGAGATTGACATCAATGATAATTTTGCAATAGCAGTACGTCCTGGTGATGCGCTGCAAGCCAAAATTAATCAGTCGTTGGCCAATCTAAAAGCCAATGGCACTTATGATAAAATTAATCAAAAGTACTTTGCAGTTCCAGTAGCCAGTACCACGGTAGTGACCGCTGACCCTGTAAAAGAGGCTGCTACGCAGTAGTCGTCTGTCGTTAGACAATCGTATTAATAATAAAAAGGATGTCACCAGCGAGGTGGTGTCCTTTTTGCTGTTCTGATAAAAAAACAAACCATTCTTATCAGCGTTTGACTGGCCAATGTTGTCAAACCTATCTGCTTTGTGTCGTTATTTGATAAATAGAGACTCATTTAAACACAGCTTTTATAGGTAGGCAGTAACATAGTTCGCACCGATTATGATAAAATCACGGGTTATTTTTACCAAGTTAATCGGCTGTGGTCTACACGTGGCTCTCATATATGAGAATAACGTGCAGCGCTATGATAAATGGCATAAGACTACGGATACTGATTCTTGCAACCGATATTTTGCTAACTGGCTAATATAAAGAGACTGAGTGAACCATTGTGTTTGATTTACAGGGATTTGGCGCGCTATTACTGAGCGGCGCAACCGTCACCATCAAGCTTGCCGTGACTAGCCTAATTATAGGTATGATCTTGGGGCTACTCGGTGCTACTGCTAAGCTGTCGAATGTTTGGCTGCTGCGTAAGATTGCGACTGTATATACGGCGACGATGCGCGGTATTCCTGAACTGTTACTGGTACTGTTCATCTATTATGGTGGCTCTATCCTGCTGATGAGTATCCTCAAAAAGTTCGGCTACAACGAGTACGTCGAAATTAGCGCATTTTGGGGCGGGGTAATGGCATTGTCTATTGCCTTTGGTGCCTATGCGACCGAAATCTTTCGAATGTCGATTCAAGAGATTCCGATAGGACAAAGCGAGGCGGCGCAAGCGATTGGCATGCGTCCCTTACAGACTTTTTATCGCATCACGTTACCGCAAGTGTGGCAAATTGCGCTGCCGGGTCTAGGTAATTTGTTCTTAGTGCTGCTTAAAGATACCGCCTTAGTATCAGTCATTGGTCTTAAAGATATTATGTATCAATCATCGCGCGCCGCGCAGTCAACCCAGCAGCCGTTTACCTTTTATATGGCAGCGGCTGTTATTTATTTGGGGCTAACGATGTTGATCACTGGTTTTATGATATGGCTTGAATGGCGTGCCAACCCAGCAGCGCGCTATGCCAAAAAGCTTAGCCGTCAATCAACCAACCATCAATCGACCATAGGGTAAGGGAGAGTCTCATGGATTGGAATTGGCAGGTTATTTTTGATCATATCCCAGACTTATTAGGCGGTGCAGTATTAACCGTACAGTTGGTGGTCATCTCCGGTATCATTGGACTGTTTCTGGGCTTAATTTTAGCGCAACTGCGCTTGTCTAAAAGCTGGGTGGTACAAACACTACCTTTTCTCTATATTTTCTTTTTCCGTGGTACGCCGCTGTTAGTACAAATATTTTTGATTTATTATGGACTGGGGCAATTTGAAGCCGTACGTAACTCATTCTTATGGGAACCGATACTTAGTCAGGCTTATTGGTGTGCCATCATTGCCTTTACTATGAACACCAGTGCTTATTTAGCTGAGATTATTCGCGGCGCTATTCAGACTATCCCCGTCGGTGAACTTGAGGCTGCTGACGCTATTGGCATGTCAAAGTGGCAGAAGCTCACACGTATTACCTTGCCACGAGCTTTTGGCATTGTAATTCCTGCTTATAGTAATGAAGTTATCTTTATGCTTAAAGGCAGTGCACTGGCCTCAACCATCGCGTTGATGGATATCACTGGTGTGGCGCGTACGATCAGTGCGCGGACTTATACCTTAATGGAGTTGTTCTTCGCTGCTGGTATCGTCTATTTGCTATTATCGTGGGTTATTCTATTCAGCTTTAGACTGTTTGAAAAAAGAATGAACCGTTATATGACTTATGTACCGCCAGATGTGACCACGCACACTATTACCTAGCTACTTGTTGCTAAATATTGTTCTATTTATTATAAAAACTAATAATTATCAAATCTAATAACCTTCACTGTGAAAGCTTACTATGAGTCAATCGCCACATATGTCGTTAGTTAGTCCCCTTGCTGCTAGCGTCAATAAAGATGAGAGCGATAAAAGTTCTAATCGCACTGCACGTGAGTCTATTGGTAAAATAGTATGCGTTGGACGCAATTACGCCGCTCATGCTCGTGAGTTGGGTAATGACGTACCAACCTCACCAATATTATTTATGAAGCCAACGTCATCTATTGTGAGCGTAGGTAATGACATTGTCCGTCCAGACCCAACCCGCTATGGCGATACTCACTATGAAGCGGAGCTGTGCATTCAGCTATCAGCTGATTTGAGCAATGCCAATATCGAACAGGCACAGCAAGCGATTGGCGGGGTTACTTTAGGGTTAGATTTGACCTTACGCGACTTGCAGAGTCAGCTTAAAGATAAAGGCCAACCGTGGGAACGCGCCAAGTGCTTTGATGGGGCCTGTGTACTCGCTGATTGGATGGATCCGCAGGCATTTGGTGATTTTAGCCAAGTGCAGTATCAGCTCTATATCAATAGTGAGCTTAAGCAAGATGGCGATAGCGCGTTAATGCTATTTCCAGTCTATGAATTACTGGTTGAAATTAGCCATGCTTTTAGTCTGCAAGCCGGAGATGTCATCATGACTGGTACGCCAAGCGGCGTTGGTATATTGCACGCGGGAGACCAGTTGAAGCTGGTGCTTGGCGCGCATGAATGGCAGGCACAGGTACAGTAAACAAGCTGAGTTGATGAGTCAGCACAAAAAATCCCAAGCTACGGCTTGGGATTTTTTGTTTAACAAGCCATCCCTATAACAAAGCCTTCACTGCGAAAAAATCATGTCTACAATAAAGCCTTGTCAATTTGTCATAATAAAGCCTTGTCATCAAACGGTCATCTATTTTTCAACGTACTGTCATAAATGCTCAGTACACTCAGGCATGTTTACGATTTAAAGGCTTCATAAGCCTAGATGCCAGAACGCTCTTTATGATAATCCAGCCTAACAGTAAGGTGACCGATAATGACATTAAGCAATGAGAAACAAAACCTCGCCCATGAAGTCGTTGAAGATTCCAACCCTACCAATAATATCGACTTTCAGACCATTATTAATCGCCGCCTGAATCGCCGTAGCATCTTAAAAGGAGGCACAGGATTGACCGCTGCTGCCTTCTTTGGTGCTTTGCCATTAGTGGGGTGTACTGAGGACGATAATGGTAGCTCTATCGTTAATAATGACGACAATGCCGCTATCCCAGCAACGGGTGAATTAAAACGGCCTGAGAGCTTAAAGTTCACTGCAGTAGCCCACTCAACTGCTGAAACCATGAGCGTGGCTGCAGGTTATAAAGCTGAGATGATACTACCATTAGGCACACCGCTCATTTATGGCATTGAGGATTGGAAAGACAATCGTGAACAGTCTGCCGAATCGTTTGAATGGCGTATGGGTGACAACCATGATGGCATGTGGTTCTTTGGCAAAAAGGGCAGAGCATATGATGCTAAAGCCTCAGAAAATGGCCTGCTGGTCATGAATCATGAGTACGTCAATAGTGCCGAGCTAAGTCCTTTTGGCTATGATGTGACAGAAGATAAGAATGCTGCACCCATCTTTCAGAGTCGTCGCCGCGCCAGCGATGTACGCCGTGAAGTCAACTGCCATGGGGTTGCTGTGGTAGAGATGAAACGCCGTACGGATGGTATGGGCTATGAGATGGTACGCGATTCAAAATACAATCGCCGCATCACTAGCAGCACGACCGCGCAATTGACCGGCCCTGTTGCTGGCTCTGATTTGGTGAAGACCAAGTTTGACCCAACTGGCTTTCAGACCCGCGGTATTAATAATAACTGCGGCGCAGGACTGTCGCCGTGGGGCACGTATCTGACCACAGAAGAGAATTTCCTCGGGGTCTTTGCCCGTGGTCAAGATGCCAGCAAATTGAGTGCCGCGGATAACTACGGTCGTGATCGTTATGGCGCAACAGAGGAGCATGCCAGCTGGGGCTATCTATGGCACACGCCTGCAGCCACAGACGCCAAGATTGCTGATGAATTCTCACGCTGGGATATGACCGCAGTTGGTGCAACGGCGGCTGATGACTATCGTAATGGCTTCAATACCTTTGGTTATATCACCGAAATTGACCCTTTTGACCAAAACTCTATGCCACAAAAGCGTACGGCACTGGGTCGTTTTGCCCATGAAAACTGCGCTTTTGCACCTGTAAAGCAAGGTCGCCCTGTGGTCTTTTATATGGGTGATGATTCACGCGGCGAATATATCTATAAGTTTGTCTCCAACGCCATGTGGTCAAATAGTGATATCGGTGGCGGCCTAAAAGCCGGTGATAAGTATATGAATGAGGGCACGCTATACACCGCAATTTTTAATGAAGAGGGTAGCGGTAAGTGGAAGCCCTTGATTCACGGTCAAAACGAATTGGACGCTTCTAATAGCGTGCTGCCCTTTAATGGACAAGATGAGGTCTTGGTTTTTGCTCGCGCCGCTGCTGACGTATTGGGTGCGACTAAGATGGATCGTCCTGAATGGGTGTCGGTCAGTCCTATTACGGGCGAGGTCTATGTGACTTTGACCAATAATAAATATCGCGGCGTTCGTGATGATCAACCAGTCTCAGCGACCAACCCACGCAGCTATGACGCTGGTGGCAAAGCGCGTGGCAATGACAATGGCCATATTATTCGCTGGGCAGAAACAGACGGCGACCATGCCGCAACAAGCTTTGAATGGGATATTTATTTGTTTGCCGCGCCGAGTGATTTGTCCGCAGAGAACCTATCAGAATTGAATGACAGCAATGACTTGTCATCGCCAGATGGGCTGTACTTCGATCCACGTGGCGTGTTGTGGATTCAGACTGACGATGGTGCATACACAGATACCACCAATTGCATGTTACTGGCAGCCCTGCCGGGTAATGTGAGTGACGGCACGTTCAAGACAACTTCTGCAGGTCAGCAAACCCGAGTCGGTACGCCCGCCAGTAATGATAATATAAAACGCTTTTTTGTAGGCCCTGAGGGTTGTGAGGTGACAGGCATTACTATGACCCCAGACTTTAAAACGCTGTTTATTAATATTCAGCATCCCGGTAATACATGGGGCGCAGTCGCTGGCGGCAGTACTCCGCGCTCAGCAACGGTCATGATTACCAAAGAAGACGGTGACGTGATACTGGCAGAGTCATTTGTATCGGCATAAATAAAAGGTAATATATTTTTCTTTGGTTAAATTAAAAATAAATATAAAAAATCCCAAGCTACGGCTTGGGATTTTTTTGTTTAACAAGACAAATCCTTTCCTTCTGTTTATCCCATTTACAGGATAGTATATAAAACTATTCCTATCGTTAAATACATCAAAATTATGATTAGTCCAAAGTCGTTCGATACCATCCATGATCTGTTCGCCACCACTCGGCGTGATCCTGATGCTCATGCTAACTCTGATTCTAGCAAGCACTTTCGGGATGACGTGTATGAACAGCTGGCTCAGCTTGAATATATTTACGTGGATGAACTCACTCGGTTAAATGTGGATGACAGCGACGCTATCACCAATCGTGAACCTATCTCTCTAGTTGATTTTTTTGAAGGATTGGCTCAGCTTGCGACTATGGGTGTGGTTGAAGTTACCGATATTGTAGAAGCTGTCCACCGTGAGATTATTCTACGTCCATTAGGACGGTTCAATGAAGGCAATGTAACGAGATGGCCACGCGGGATCACTGGACGAATCTATAGTACGGTACGCCAGGTGATGTTATTGGTAGGTAATAATCTCGCATCAGGGTTGCAATTGTATAACAACATGCGCAATCCAAAAGAAGTTCAACCGCTACCTATAAATTTGCGACGGCTAGTCAATATCTTAAATGGCGTGATGGGTGATCACCTTGTCAATCATCATAATCCACTGGCTGTCCCGATGGTTCTATATGATGGCTCTTTACACAATAGCTCCTTATATAACAGGCATGGTCATTTACAACGTGATGCGCTATCAGGGCGCATTATTATTTTATGTCATGGACTTTGTATGAGTCATTTAAGCTGGCAGTTATCCAAGAGTAACAATCTAGGTGAACAGCTTATCCGCAGTCAGCCAACTTCCACTGTTTTGTACCTTAATTATAATGCGGGACGACGCATTTCAAGTAACGGTCGCAACTTCTCTAAAGTATTACAGGAGCTAGTAGATAATAATCCAGACATCACTCAGATTGATTTAGTTGGTCATAGTATGGGCGGTTTGGTCGCTCGTAGTGCGCTGTTTTATAGTAAAGAACAAGGCTTCGACTGGGTGAAGCGAGTGGGTAATCTCATCACTCTAGGCTCACCGCATCATGGTGCCAGTCTTGAACGTATTGGTAATTTTGTGCAAGATAGGATCTCGAAACTTCCTTTTGCAGGCTCATTAGCCAAACTGGGTGATTTACGTAGTGCGGGTATCATTGATCTACGTTATGGCAGTATTCGTGATGCTGACTGGAAGTCTTTAGAAGGGCGTAGTGTACTCCCAGCAGACTTTCGCCATCCCGCTCGTCTGCCATTGCATGTTCGTACTTACTTTATAGCGGCCACATTGGTCGAGACTCATTACGACTCTAAGGCGACGAGCCTACTGGGTGATGGTTTGGTCACGATAGACTCTGCGCTAGGGGAGCATACTGGTGAACACGCTTTGTCTGTGCCGGAAGGACACAAGGCAATTTTTTATGGGTTGAGCCATTACGACTTACTCTACAGCGATAGGGTACATAAGAAAGTGGTTGCATGGTTATTAGATAATGGACAGAGTGAATTGAATCAAGAAAGTCAGGAGCTTAGCTCTCGTGTATATTCCTATCCTGATGATTTAAATTTGAAGGTTTGAAGGTTTGAAGGTTTGAAGGTTTGAAGGTTTGATGGTTTGATGGTTTGAAGGTTTGATGGTTTGATGGTTTGATGGTTTGATGGTTTGATGGTTTGATGGTTTGATGGTTTGATGGTTTGATGGTTTGATGGTTTGATGGTTTGATGGTTTGATGGTTTGA
>NZ_CAJHBI010000044.1 GCF_904846605.1 Psychrobacter sp. 72-O-c | reverse complement strand
GCGAGCAGTTAGAAAGACTTGTGCTTTTTCTAAGAAACTCGACAATCACTTTAAAACGTTCAATATGCTGTTCTTTTATATCAATTATGGTTATGTCTAATGCCAGCATACTTTTTGAAACACCACCAAAATCTAATTATTCACAGGATACTCCTATGTCAAATTTACAACAGCAGCGCAATGACGTCACCCATATCGATGGCAATCTACATCAAAATGAAGACGCCCGCATCGGTATCGTAGTGGCGCGTTTTAATGGTTTTGTAGTAGAGTCATTGGTTGATGGCGCTATCGACGCCCTACTACGTCACGGCGTACTAGGAAGTAATATCAGCGTTATTCGCGTGCCTGGTGCGTTTGAATTACCACTTGTTGCCCAACGTGCTGCTGAGTCCGATCGTTTTGACGCCATTATTGCCTTAGGTGCCATTATCCGTGGTAGCACACCGCACTTTGATTTTGTTGCTAGCGAGTCAGCAAAAGGCCTAAGCAGTGTCGCTATCGACTATAATATTCCCGTTGCTAATGGCGTCTTGACGACTGACAGCATTGAGCAAGCTATTGAACGCGCAGGTACCAAAGCAGGTAATAAAGGCTCTGAAGCCGCGATGGTCGTGCTTGAGATGATTGCGGTTTTATCGCAATTAGATATTGACGATAGTAGTGACAGTGTTTAAATAGGCTTAATTTATATAAGCTATTTAGTTTAAAGTTTTTATTCAGCGCTGTAGCTTATGCTTGCAGCGCTTAAGCGTTACTAAGCGGCTGTCAAAATTTATCAGCCGTTTATGGTTTGACTTTTTCGTCGCATTTTTTACGAACTCTTTTTAAAACACTATTTTAAAATTCAGGTATTGACCCTCTATGACTGACCAACTCAAGCGCGCCATTAGCGCTGCGAAAACCGCACAAAGCAATTCTGAACAAGCTGAATCTATCGGTACAGCAAGTAGCAGTGCGGGTGACCAAAACTTCGATATGAGTGAGTCTTCTTATAAGACCAGTCACACCGCTATCCGTAAGGCGCGACGATTTGCCATGCAAGGCTTGTATGAATGGCTCGTTACTGACCACCGCTTCGATACCAGTGGTAAGCTCGGTTGGAAAGCCAATGCCCCGCATGATATCGCAGCACGTACGCGCGCAACTAACGCTATGCATACGGTACATATTGGCTACTACCATGAAATGATGCATGACATTCCAGAGCAGATTGAAACGCTGAATGCGCTTATCAGCCAGCATCTGGACCGTGAAATCGATAAACTGGATACGGTTGAGCACGCCATCTTGCTTATCGGTACTTATGAGCTGCAAAACCGCTTAGAAATTCCTTATAAAGTGGTGCTTGATGAAGCGATGAAGCTGAATAATCACTTTGGCGCAACTGATGCTCATAAATTGATTAATGCGGTATTAGACAGAATAGCAGTTGAGTTACGTGACGTTGAAGTACAAGCCGATATCAAAGCCAACCTACGTACCTCACAGAAAGCAGCTATCAAGCCGGCAGATGTAAAAAATGATGTGACTCAAGTGGACACTACTGAAAATATAGTCGACATAGAAGCTGATAGCAAGAACGAGCCAACCGCTTCAAATAAACCCCGTATCAGTGCCAATAATGCTAGCGTCAAACGTAACCGTCCTAATAAAACCAATGCTGGAATGAGCATCAAAGCAGCCGTTGAAAACAGCAAGGCTAAAGAAGAAAGCGCTAAATCAATTGCTTCTGATAAGGCAGATGGCGTTGTTGATGCTACTGTTGATAATATAAATACTGCTGACGTTGCTGTTGATAATGAAGCTGTTAATAACGACTCTGTTAATGAGAGTGCGGTTGTCGATAACGACACTAGAGTTACTGATGATACGGTCAGCTCCGATGTAAATACTGACAACGTTGAGGCTTCGCCAGAATCAGAAAACAGTATTGTTGAAAATGAGGTTTCAGATACCAGCGCTACAGCTAGTGTTGAAGCAAGTGATTTAGAGTCAATCAGTGTCAAAACCAATAGCCCTGAAATAACTGACACTGAAGTAGAAAGCACGGAATCAAATACTACTGAGTCGAATGACGCTAAGTTGAACGATATCGATTTGAACGACTCTGATGTAAACAATACTGATACAAAAAGCAAAGACTAACCATGAACGAGTTTGAGCTGATTGAGGAAATATTCTGCCAATTGCAAGCGGATAATTCGTTAGCCGCTAATAGCAAAAAAGGTATCGAAAAAGGTATCGGTGATGATGCGGCAGTGATGGCCATGCCAGCAGGGTCGCGCTTGGTCAGCTGTATTGACACCTTAGTGCAAGGTCGGCACTTTAGTGCTGATTGGGCGCAAATGCAGCAGCTGGCGTTTGCCATTGGTTATAAAGCAGTGGCGGTCAACGTCTCAGACCTTGCTGCTATGGGCGCAACGCCGCATAGTATCTTGCTAGCATTAGCATTGCCTGGGCGCCTCGCAAATAAAGAGTGGTTGACTGAATTTGCTAAAGGTTTATTCCACGCCTGCCAGTTATTCGATGTGACCCTTATCGGTGGCGATACTACTCGTAATGACACCTTAGTACTAAGCGTCAGCGCCCAAGGATTCCTTGCCATAGAAACGCCAGCGGTATACCGCTCAGGGGCGCAGGTTGGTGATAAGGTCTATGTTTCAGGTACGCTTGGTGACGCCGCTTACGCTTTGCAGCATCCTGATAATAGTGTTGGGGTTGAGCTGGCGCATCGATTACATATGCCGACGCCACGTGTCCAACTAGGTATCGCATTAGCACAAATTGGCGCGACCGCAATGATTGATATCTCTGATGGTCTTTATCAAGATTTGGGTCATATTTGTCAGCAAAGTCATGTCAGTATGCGTCTTAACCTTGAGCAGTTGCCAAGTAGTGTGCCTTTATCAAGGATCGATTTGTCTGAACGGTTACTGTGCCAATTAACAGGTGGTGACGATTATGAACTGGCATTTACCTTACCTGCCAACGTCACCCCGCCCACCGGTAATACATCGATCAGCTGTATTGGTGAAGTTATTGCAGTAGCAAATGTGTTTGACTCTACTGAAGCTGTTTCTCTAGATACTGACTTCAACAAGACTATAGCATCGCCGCGTCCTGAACTGTTTTATCAGAATCAAGCAGTAACACCAAGCCAACCCTCGCCTTTTACCACATGGCCGACTCTGACGGGTTACCAACATTTTGCAGGTTAACCCATGACTGAAGACTTATCTAAACCTGATATTAGTAAAGCTAACGACTGCCCGCCATTGCCTGTGCATGCTAGCGCGCTTGACCGTATTGTTTATTGGTTGGGTCTTGGGCTAGGTAGCGGCCTACCACGCCGTGCACCAGGGACTTGGGGTACGGTTGGCGGACTTATAGTCGCCATACCACTGATGAGCTTGGGCTTTGTGCCGTTTCTAATCATTACCCTTCTGTCTTGCGTGATTGGGATTTGGATATGCGGTCGTACCTCTGATCTGATGGGAGGTCACGATGATCCGCATATCGTTTGGGATGAATGGGCTGGTATATGGATCACCCTACTGCCCTTTTCTTATATGGGCGTTTCTTCAGCAAACTACTGGCAAGATGTAACGCAGACTCTATCCCTTATTGCGATCGTTATCGCCTTTGTATTGTTCCGATTTTTTGACATTATCAAACCACCACCCATTAGCTGGGCAGATAAAAAAGTCGCTGGCGGTCTAGGTATTATGCTTGATGATATTATCGCTGGTATTATGGCAGCAGCAGTTTGGATCATAGTTATATTAGGCATGCTGTTGTAAGCGACAACGAAGTGTATAGCTAATAGTCAGTAATAAGCCAAAGTTACAAAGCTCACACTGCTTACCATTTTTATTCAACAAACATTTGCGCTATAATTAAGATTATATTTTGTTACATTTGTAGAGCTATCTTTTAGGAATGCTATGACCTCTTCTCTTTCTGTGATTATTCTGGCGGCCGGTAAAGGCACGCGTATGCAATCGGCTAAGCCAAAAGTGCTACAGACACTAGCTGGCAAGTCTTTACTTGGTCACGTATTAGACACCTGTCATCAGCTTACTGTAGATGAAACTATTGTAGTGCACGGTTTTGGCGGAGAGCAAGTCCAGACGGCGATTACTGATCAGTATGCGCATCTTTCAATTACTTGGGTGGCTCAGACTGAGCAATTGGGTACGGGTCATGCGGTAAAAGTTGCTCTCGCCCAATTGCCAAAGGATGGTCAAAGTTTAATTCTATACGGGGATGTGCCGCTAGTCAGCTCTTGTACTTTGACTAAGTTACAGACTGCCAATAACGAGGGTGTGTCGATGTTGACCTTAACGGTCGATAATCCTTTTGGACTGGGACGTATTAAACGTGATCGAGTCGGCAATATCGAAGCCATCGTTGAGCAAAAAGATGCTAGCAGTGATGAGCAAAAAATCCAAGAGATTAATAGTGGTATTTACTGCGTTGACAACGCGCTGCTCCATAAATATTTGCCAAAACTGTCTAATGACAATGCTCAGCAAGAATATTATCTAACCGATATTGTCAAAATGGCAGTGGCTGACGGTATTAATATTGCGGCTATTGAGCCTGAGCATACGTTTGAGATTGAAGGTGTGAATAACCGCCAACAGCTTGCGAGCTTAGAGCGGTCATGGCAAGGTAAATTGGTACAGGACTTACAAGTAGCCGGCGTACAGTTTGCTGATCCTACCCGCGTCGACATTCGCGGCACGTTGACTGCTGGGCAGGACGTATTTGTCGATGTCGGTGTGGTGTTCGAAGGCGACTGTACATTGGGCGATAACGTTTATATCGAAGCGGGCTGTATTATTAAAAATGCTCAAATCGGTAATGCTTGTCATCTAAAACCTTATTGCGTTGTCGATCAAGCCCACATCGGTGCTGGTGTTGATATCGGTCCTTTTGCCCATTTGCGTCCTGGCACCGTTTTGGCGGACAGCAGTCGTGTTGGTAACTTTGTTGAGATTAAGAAATCAACAATTGGTCATGGCAGCAAAGTCAACCATTTGAGTTATATTGGTGATGCCACCATTGGCACGAACGTAAATGTTGGTGCAGGTGTGATTACTTGTAATTATGATGGCGTCAATAAATCGCAAACTGTCATTAACGATAACGCCTTTGTGGGCTCAAATGTCAGTCTGGTTGCACCCGTGACGATTGGTAGTACAGCAACAGTCGCTGCCGGATCGGTAATTACCGATGATGTTGATGCTGATGCCTTAGCGCTTGGGCGCGCACGGCAAGTACAAAAGACCAACTTTCAACGTCCGACAAAAACATCTAAATAGTAAAATTAGTAAAGTAGAGATAAAAAAATTTGAATAACCTTGAGCAGTGCGACAATAACTTTGTGGTGCTGCTTAATAGTATCTTGGGTAGCCGTTACTCTACTCACTCATTTCATAAAAACATTATTTGATAACCGTTTTTATAACAATATAGTTAATTTAAGGAATCGCTATGTGCGGAATCGTAGGCGCAGTTGCTGAGCGTAATATTGCAAATATCTTACTTGAAGGCTTAAAGCGCTTGGAATATCGAGGCTATGATTCCGCTGGTCTGACCATCATCCGTGATGGTGGGTTGCATCGTGAACGCCAAGTGGGCAAAGTAAAAGAACTGGTTGATGCGGTAGCCGTAAACCCAGAATTTTTTGACGGTCATATTGGTATTGCTCATACTCGCTGGGCGACTCATGGCGAGCCAGCACAGCGTAATGCCCACCCGCACGTTTCAGGTAAGATTGCCGTGGTACATAATGGTATTGTCGAAAACTACGCTGAGCTGAAAGAAGAGTTAGTGGCAAAGGGTTATGAGTTTACCTCGGAAACCGATACTGAAGTAGTCGCCCATCTGATTAATGACCTTTATCAACAAACGCCAGACTTATTAGAAGCCGTTCGCGCTGTCATTCCGCTTTTACATGGTGCGTTTGCATTAGGAATCATTCATGTGGATAGTCCAGAAGAGCTAATCACGGTACGTCTAGGCTCGCCATTAGTAATTGGCGTGGGCATCGGTGAGAACTTTATTGCTTCAGATCAATTAGCGCTGTTACCGGTGACCAACCGTTTTATATATCTAGAAGAAGGCGACATTGCCAAAATCACTCGCAATAGCATCACAGTCTACGCTGATGGCGTAGAAGTTAGCCGTCAAATCCACGAGATTGATGCCAAACAGCACAACGCTGACAAGGGCGAGTATAAGCATTATATGCTCAAAGAAATCTACGAGCAGCCCGACGCAGTCGCACGAACGCTTGAGATGGCCATTGATAGTGCTGATACTTCTACGCTTCGTAAAGACTTTTTGCAGCGTCATGAAGCGAAGTTAGCAGGTATTCGCCATGTACAAGTAATTGCTTGTGGTACCAGCTATCACGCCGGCATGGTTGCTAAATACTGGTTTGAGAATCTTACACGCATGCCATGCTCCGTTGAGGTGGCCAGTGAGTTCCGCTATCGTAACCCTGTGGTGGTCGATAACTCATTAGTGATTTGTATTTCTCAATCTGGTGAAACGGCCGATACTTTATCAGCGCTACGTGATACCCAAAAACATACCCCAGCAGGCCTAGTGAGCTTGGCACTATGTAATGTACCAACCTCATCATTGGTACGCGAAACCGATATTTTCTTGCCTACGCTTGCGGGTCCTGAGATTGGTGTGGCTTCAACCAAAGCCTTTACCACTCAGCTTGCAGCTCTCATGCTGTTAATATTAAAGGTCGGCGTTGTTCAGCAGCGTATAACTGGCGAGCGCTTAACCACGCTGCTTGGCGAGCTACAAAAGTTGCCCGGTCAGCTTTATGCTAGCTTAAACCTTGATGCACGTATTAAAGAGATGAGCGAGCATTTTGAGGATAAAAAAAGCTGCCTGTTCTTAGGTCGTGGTCTACAATTTCCCATCGCCTTAGAAGGCGCATTAAAGCTTAAAGAAATCTCCTATATTCACGCTGAAGGTTACGCTGCTGGCGAGCTTAAGCATGGCCCATTAGCTTTGGTTGATAAGGACATGCCTATTGTGGTGCTGGCACCTAAAGACAGTATGTTTGACAAGCTGAAAGCCAATATGCAAGAGGTTCACGCGCGCCATGGTGAGCTATTTATCTTTGCTAGTGAATCCAGCAAGATGCTCGCTGAGGAGCGCATGCATGTGGTTTATGTGCCTGATGTTTGTGAGACTTTAGCGCCTATCGTTTATAGTGTGCCAGTACAGCTCTTGTCCTATCATGTTGCCGTCATGCGCGGTACCGATGTTGATCAGCCTAGAAATTTAGCAAAATCAGTAACGGTCGAATAATTGATGAATTGAAAGGCTGACACTTGTCATTGAGTAATAAAGTATCATACTAAGTAATAAAGTGTCATCTTATCGATCTTTAAACGACCCTGTTATTGTTAAATACAATAGCAGGGTTTTTTCTATCTGATCAAATAAGGTCGACCACTCTAAAGTTTTACGTCTTATCGTCTTTAATATTATGTTGTGCTATAAAAATAGAAACCATTATCATGATGATGTATGCTTAAAAAACCGTTGACTTCAATTTGGTAAGCTAATAACGTAAACAGGTGTTTACCATGACCAAGAAAAGGAAGACCTACAGTGCAGAACTCAAAGCGGAAGCAATCAAAAATATTGCAGAGAATAATGACAGTATCAGCACCACAGGATCAATAACGTAGGTCATGTTTTCTAAAGTAAAAATATAACTATTACACAGGTGAAAGATGAATTCCATGAAATCAAACGTTGCAACCGACCGACTATCTATTGCAGACCTAAACCTAGGTGACCGTACCGAGTTGGGCAAATACACGATTAGCACGGACGATATAGTGACCTTCGCCCGTCAATGGGACCCGCAGTTCTTCCACATCGACGAGGAGCGCGCCGTCACCGACGGATACTTTGGCGGTATTATCGCCAGCGGCATCCAGACTCTAGCTATCTTTCAGCGCCTATCAGTTGACAGTTTCATCCAAAACTTGAACGTGATCGGCGGGGCGGGAATCGATGGACTGCAATTTCGCAGACCAGTACGTCCCGGTGACACGCTCACCGGATCCCTTGTTATCAAAGACATCCAACTCCAGTCCGACCGAGGTCGTGCGCTAGTCGCCTATGCTGGAGAGTTAATTAACCAGAACGCTGAACCTGTCCTTGTCCTGACCATATCTGCCTATGTACAGATGCGGTAACTGCCATCAGTAGTTCCAAGTTGCCGTCAGAACCGACCAATATCTTGTCGCCTACCAGTCGCGGAATTAGAGCGATGACAACCAGCTCGTATGATTCGCAATTACCGCAGGAAATGAATATTCAAAAGTGAATGGCTCTTTGAGGGGATCATGATTGTTGAGCTTAAATATGGGTATTTTAGGATTGCTCTTTGGGTTTTGCCATTTTTATTCCACCCCAGGTGACTAAGGCAACACCGAGCGCGATTAGGGACGCACCCAGAATGAGCCCGTCAGGTGGGGTCTCACCTTGTAAAAAGACAGCTACAGGTACGCCGACTACCGCACCGACTGAGCCTAGTAGGCTCAACAGAACTGGACCACCGGTCTTCTGGAGCAGGAACAACAGTAGGAACTGGCCTGCAAAGATAAAAGCCTGCACGATGATTAAACCAAGTGGCATAACCTCTCCTAGCGGAACAGTAAGCGAGAGATTCGGTAGAATGCCGAGCACACCCAGCATAATTGCCGCCGCAATTAGCATGCCTGGTGCGAGCGCATCGGGAGACGCATTATCGGGCCAGCGTAATGTACGATAGAGGTTGCCAATTGCCAACAAAACGGGGCCACAGAGAACTAGTAGAATCCAGAACACACTGGCATCCGGCGCGGAAAACTTGCGCGCGGCCAAAATACCCGCACCGACAAGTGCTGCCGCCACGCCGAAAGCGCGGAAAAGCTGAAACCGCTCCATCCGCAGTGCCAACGCACCAAGATACGTGAGCAGCGGTGGCAAGGCAATGATCAGAGCGACAAAACCTGCGCCAACATGAGGGACAGCGGAAAAAAATATTAGGTTAGAGCCTGCGACGCTAACCAGCGCGGCGACAAAGTAATATTCGAAGCTGCGCGCACTAAAAGGTGGCGGTTTATGACGTAGCAGCGCGACAGCCAACAGGATAATTGCGGCCCCAGTGATTGACCAGAAGAGAAAGGCTAGCGGACCCAAACCAATTTCGCCCGCATATTTCGCTAGATTGGTAGATATGCCGATCAGGGCGCCTCCAGCCAGCAGACAAATAAAAGGGATCAACCACGCATGCTTGCGGCGAGATTCATACGGCTTCGTAAATTCATCCATAAGATATCCTGAGGATTAAAAGTGTATCTTGATATCAAATTCTAGCTACTTAAAAAGCCTCTAGGTAAAGACCGTTCATAAAACGGTTGAATTATAGTTTTAATAATATTTTTCAGTTATTGGTAGAGTAATCACAGGCTTTCGGCATAGCAACTCTTAACTTGATACGGTATTGCTCGCTATCCTCTATAACAAACCAAAAAGACCAAAACTCATCATGATCAGTCTTGGTCTTGGTCTTGGTCTTTGTTACTGTCACTTATAACGACTGTTAACTAACCCTAGCTACTGCTTCGCCGCTTCAATCTGAATATTTAAAGTCACTTTTTCAGTAATACCAAGTAGAGTGTATTTGCTCATATCCCACTTAGTCCGATCAATCGTGGCTGTGAAATCGCCACCGCATACCGGCTTTTTGGCTATAAAGCTAAAGTAACAGTTAAACTTGGTAGCCGTTAAGGTAATGGGCTTGGTTATACCGTGCATAGTCAAGTTTCCATCAACCTTTGCAACATCTGATCCTGCCGTACCACTAGCATTGTCATCGGCAAAATACCACTTCGTCGACTCAAAAGAAGCCAACGGAAACTTCTCAACATCAAAAAAGTCAGGGCCAGTGAGTGTTAAGTCAAAAGCTTTATTGCCCGTATTTAAAGAGTTTATCGGAATGACTAAGGAAATACTGCCGGTTTTTGCATGCGGATCATAATCTAGCTGTCCGGTCAGATTGTAAAATCCACCGGTATTGGTAGAGGTATTAAAATGATCAATAGCGAAGCGGACATTGGAATTGTTGGGCTCGAGCAGATAAGTGGCAGCGTGGCTACTACTAGCACCGCTGCCAACAACAGCACCCGCCAAAAGCAATAGCACTCCTAGAGGCTGACGATAACGTAATGTTATTTGGCTAAATAGAACTTGACTCATAATGGCATTCCTTTGTAGCGTTGTTTGACATCTAGATCACTTCCTTTGTGATCACCCTGTTTGGCTATATCATATCAGCCTATTAATTCTATAACTCGTCAGTAGTCAAAGGCTCTTTAGCTTGGCCTTTATCATCGTCTTTACCATGTGGAATGAGCCATTTAGCAAACCATGTCGAGACATCATCCATCAGCGTATATACCACTGGAATGACTACCAAACTTAATAAGGTAGAAGTTACTAGCCCGCCTAACACCGCTGCTGCCATCGGACGGCGGAAGGTAGGATCTGCGTCTCCCCAACCGAATACTAGCGGTAACATACCAGCACCCATCGCAATAGTGGTCATAATAATAGGTCGAGCGCGCTTATGACACGAATCAATAATAGCTTCAAAACGAGGTAGGCCGCGACGCTGAGCAATTAGCGCATAATCGACTAGCAAAATAGAGTTCTTAGTGGCGATACCCATTAACATAATAAAACCAATCATCGAGGGCATAGATAAGCTGCTATCAGTAATGACCAATCCGACAAACGCACCACCTATCGATAAGGGCAACGCCATCAGAATGGTAAAGGGCTGCAATAGACGTCCAAACAGTAAGATAAGGACGCCAAGAATACAGACAATACCGACTGACATAGCAATGATAAAGCCACTAAATAGCTCTGCCATGTTTTCTGCTTGGCCTTGTTCGATTATGGTAATCGATGCGGGTAGGTTTTGCATAGTCGGCGTGTTTTTGACCGCTTGGACTAATTCTCCAAGCTCGCCATTCGCCGGTTGCACAGTAATACTGATGGCACGTTCGCGATCTAATCGGCTAATTTGTGCAGGTCCCGTTCCAAAATCTAATGTTGCCACCTCGCCCACGCGTACGCCTTGACCCGCTGGACGCGCACTGGGAACATACAAGCCCTCTAGCTGATTGACGCTTTGTTTGGCCACATCGGGTAGACGCACCACAATCGGTATCTGCCGAGTGTCAAGGTTGAGCTTAGATAAGCGCTGCTCATAGTCGCCTACCGTAGCAATACGTAAAGTAGTTGCGATATCTTGAGTAGTGACCCCTTTATCCGCCATCGCCAGTCTGTTAGGGGTAACCGTCAACTCTTGGCGCGGTAGACTACGATCACTGGTGACGGCACCGGCACTAGGTAGCGTGCGGATGTCAGCCATAATTTGTTGAACGGTCTGCTCTAGTACTTCTGGACTGGTACTGGTCAAAGAGAAATTATAACCGGTCTCGCCACCACTTGATAAGCCCACCGTAAAGCGTGCACTGGGCACTTCTGCCAATATGGCGCTTATTTTTTGTTCAATTTCTTTTTTGATAGCGCGATCCGCTCTTGGTGCGAGTACGATATCTAAGCTAGCAGTATTTTTGGATCCTCTACCGCCAGTGTCTGAGCCCATAGACGCTTGCGCTTGCCCAACTGCCGTAAAAATATGGGTGACTTCAGGCAAGGCTAAAATACGCTCACTTGCCAGCGCTGCTACTCGTTCTGTATCTGCCAACTCGACATCGGGGGTCAGCTCAATCGCTACCCTTGTTTGGTCAATATCATTATCGGGAATAAAAGCGGTCGGTAGCAGTTTGACCAATGCCAGTGAGGCGACAAACAGCACCAAAGTGGCACCCATAGTCAGCCAGCGATGGTGTAGCGTCCACGTGACTATTTTTAGATACCAAGTCATTAGTGCGCTTTGCTTTTCAACGTGCTTTTTTTCTGGACGAAGAATATAGGCTGCCATCATAGGAGTAATTAAACGCGCCACCATCAACGAGGCAAAAATGGCCAACGCCGCGGTCCAGCCAAACTGTCGAAAGAACTGCCCAACGATACCGCCCATAAAGGCAGTAGGTAAAAATACGGCGATTAAGGTAAAGGTGGTCGCCACCACGGCAAGCCCAATCTCATCTGCCGCTTCCATCGCTGCTTGATAAGGCGTTTTGCCCATACGCAAATGGCGCATGATGTTTTCGACCTCGACAATCGCATCATCGACCAGCACCCCAATTACCAAGGATAAGGCCAATAGTGAAATAATATTAAGGCTAAAATCGAACAGATACATCCCTAAAAAGGTAGGGATAATCGATAAGGGTAAGGCCACAGCGGTAACGATGGTCGCGCGAATATTACGTAGGAATAGAAACACCACAATCACGGCCAAAATACCGCCTTCAATCAGCATCCGCAGTGACGCTTCATAATCCTCTGCGACTGGTGTTGCGCGATCATAGACTTTATCAACGGTGATATTGCTCATGTCCGCGCTCAGTTGCGCCAGTGCTTCATCAACGCGCGCCATCACCTCAACCTCGCTGGCTCCGCGCGAACGGACGACGTTAAATGCCACTACCGTTTTTCCATCCAGTTTGGCGATAGAGTTGGGGTCAGCAGCACCATCAGTTACCTGTGCTATACGCCCAAGCGCTTGCGTGCCACCAGACGGAACGGTAATCTGCAAATCATTCAGCTCACGGGCACGCTCAACCGCCCCTAATACACGAATAGTCTGGGTAGATTTACCAACTTCAGCCTCACCGCCTGAGCTGTCTTGTTGAATACCAGCAATTTGCTGCGACAGCTGTGCAACAGAAAACTGCAAGCCGCTGAGGGCAATGGGATCAGCAGCGATGGTTATCTGACGCTCAAGACCGCCAATACGGCTGATCGATCCTACCCCTTGGATATCTGATAAGCGCTTGGTAATCGTATCATCGACGAACCATGATAGATCCTCAACGCTCATATTGTCCGCAGTGACCGAGTAAGTAACGACTGGAAAGCCTGAGGTTGAGACTTGAGTAATGATAGGGTCATTGGCAGCAGCAGGCAGGTCTCCACGCACCTCTCCAACCGCTGAGCGCACATCATCGACTGCTTCTTGAATGTCTTTATCCAATACAAACTCGGTGACGATGGTCGCAGCGCCGGTTTGTAGTGAGCTGCGAATATGCTTGATACCGGTGATACTGGTTAGCCTGTTTTCAATTTTTTTGGCCACATCATTTTCAAGCTGAGAGGGGGCAGCGCCAGGCAAAGTGACAGTGACCACCACGGCCGGTAAGTCAATATCAGGAAACTGTTGGACTTTCATTTGCTTAAAGCCAAACAGCCCACCCATCGTTAGTAGCACAAACAATAGAATCGCGACCAGTGGGTTTTTGATCGAATACGCAGATACATTTAAACTCATGAAGGCGCCTGCGTGGTGGTATCAGCTGTTGCGCTGTCTTTATTGACCGTATCAACAACACGTACCAAATCGCCATCATTTAAGAAGCCACCACCTTGCTTGACTAGCCTACTGTCAGCTGGTATCGGTTCTGTGACCGCCACGCTATCGCCGAAACGGTCGCCAAGAGTGACGCGCTGCCGCTTAATGCGCCCAACAGTTTTACCCTTCTCTGTTTTGATGTCTGTCACCAGCATCACATAATCATAACCATCATTACTGACAATGGCGCTATTTGGCACGGTTTGCATGCTGGCACTGCCCAATAGGAATTCGCCCGTTTGGTACATGCCGGCACGCGCCGCTGAGTTGGCAGCTAGGCTGGCGTAAATAGTAATTTGGCGATTATTATCCGCCGTGGGGGCAATTCGGCTTACCTCTCCCATGACCGACTGACTTTTCGGTAAGTTAACTTTGACAGAGGTGCCAACTTGTACTTCGCCGACTAGCTTGGGATCAATATCTGCTCGCCACTCTAAAATACCACCTTTAATGATGGTAAATAATGGTTCACCACCTGCGACCATGCCAACCTCAACCATTTTTTCACTAATAACCCCACTTACTGGCGCGACTACTTTGGCATTATCAACGCTCAAGCGCTGAGTACTAAGTCGAGCTCTTGATGCTTGTAAGGCAGCCTCAGCACGTAATGCTGAAGTACGATAGCGGTCGGCTTCTTGCTTACTAATCGCATCAATATCGATTAGCGGTAGCACGCGTGCCGCATCAGCTTTAGCATTCGCAAGGGTAGCCTCAGCTTCTGCCACATCTGCTTGCGCTTGCAAAACTTGCTGCTGCATGGCATCAGTATCAAATATCGCTAATACTTGTCCGGATTCAACGCGCTGCCCTTCCTCGACTAATATACGCTCAATCGCGACGCCACTAACCTTGGCGCTGACATTAGCAATGTCTTTAGCATTAATCGTACCGTCAGCGGTCAAAGTGTTACCGATATTATCTTGGCTAGGCGGTACCGTTTCGACTGACAATACTGCCTGTTCAGCAGTCGCCCCTGCGCTAGCATTGCTAACATTGTTACCTTGCGCACTATTTGCCGCTGACGACTCATCACTTACGGCCTCATTACCACCCCAATATTTACCTAATAGTACGCCCATTATGAGCACTACTGCCATAACAGGGATAAGCCATAGAGGGTATTTTGGCGATGACTTATTTACTGATGCGTCAGGCTTACGATATGGTGGCAGCTCAGACTCAGGTGGCAAGTTAACATTGGACTCTTGCTTAATATCAGGCTCTTGCTTGGCATTAGGATCTTGCTGAGTATTAGGGTCTTGAAAGTCACTCATAGTCGGTCTCTATAGATAAGCGCAATAATAAAAACTGAAGCAGTAAAAGATCACACAATTACGATTTGGATAGGTTGAAACAGACATTGTAAAGGGAGATATTTTTTGACCATGGTTACTAATGGCTGTTAGCATTGTAGAGCATAACGCCAGCGCGTCAATTATCAACACGTGTCTATAGCGTCTATTTTCCAAGCATTATTACTTATTACAATTTAGAACTAAGAATTTAGAATAATAATAAGGTTAATAAACAGAGTTAAGCATTGGTATAACGACTGGCCTCAGGCATCCAGCGGTGGATTAGTTGACTCACATCCGCCTTACGCGCAGGGTCTTGAATCAAGTGTTTGGCAAGCCGCTGAGCAATCGCAAATAACTGCTCATCACGAATCAGATCTGCTAAATAATAGCCGACATTACCAGTTTGGCGTTTACCTAGTAGCTCGCCAGGACCACGCAGTTGCAAGTCTTTTTGGGCAATCACAAAGCCGTCAGTACTGTCTCGCAGCACACTTAAACGTTCAGTACCAGTTTCAGACAACGGCTTTTGATATAGCAATACGCAATAGCTTTTGGTCGAGCCACGCCCTACCCGTCCGCGTAGTTGGTGTAATTGTGACAGACCCAAACGTTCGGCATTTTCGATAACCATTAGTGAAGCGTTAGGCACATCAACACCAACCTCTATGACCGTAGTAGCAATCAATAAATCTAAATTGCCTGCCTTAAAATCTTGCATCACCGCTTGTTTATCAGCAGATTTCATTTTGCCATGCACTAAGCCGATACGAATATCTAAACGCTCATTTAAGTCTTCATAGGTGGCTTCGGCAGCTTGGGCATCAAGTACGCTAGATTCCTCAACTAGCGAGCAAACCCAATAAGCTTGCCGTCCTGCCTCGCAATTAAACGCAATACGCTCAATGACTTCATCACGGCGATTGCGGTCAATAGTCACCGTCGTAATTGGCGTGCGACCTGGTGGCAGCTCATCAATGATGGAGTTATCCATATCGCCATAGACACTCATTGCCAGCGTACGCGGAATTGGAGTGGCGGTCATCACCAGCTGATGCGGTGTGCTACCCGCCACGCCTTTATTGGTCAACGCCATACGCTGCTCAACCCCAAAGCGATGTTGCTCATCGATAATGACCAATCCCAATTTGGCGAACTGTACTTGCTCTTGAAACAGCGCATGCGTACCGACCACCACTTGCACCGTATTTTCTGCGACTGCCTCTAATGCTTCACGGCGCTGCTTGGCCGTTTGCTTACCCGCCAGCCAGCCGACACCAATTCCTAATGGCTCGAACCATTGTTTAAAATTTAGTAAATGTTGTTCTGCTAAAATCTCAGTCGGTGCCATAATCGCAACCTGCCAGCCACTATCGAGCGCATAACCGGCAGCACCAGCGGCGACCAAAGTCTTGCCCGCGCCCACATCTCCTTGTACCAGCCTGAGCATGGGAATCGAGGTTGCCATATCAGCGGTGATATCTTTCATGACTCTTATCTGAGCCTTGGTCAAGCTAAACGGCAAAGCAGCAAACAGCTTATCAGCCAGCGGACTTTGCATGCCGCATTTTGGCGCTTTGTGCTGATGCAACTGCTGCCGTCTATATAGTAAGCTGAGCTGATGGGCAGTCAGTTCTTCAATAATTAAACGCTGACAGGCCGCATGGGTGCGCTCGCTCAATTGGGTCAATAATTTATATTGTTGACCAGCATCGGTATAGGTTGGCGGCGTATGTAATAACACCAACGCTTCGAATATCGTTAAGTTATAAACATTATTAGCAGCGCTAGTTGCTACTGTATTAATAGCTGTCTCATCGGCTCTATAATCAGTTACATCATCAGAATTTGGGTACTCATAAATAGAGGGATTGGCTTTGTGAACACTGCTCTTTGACATACTGTTATCTGGCACACTACGCGCTAGCGTTGAAAAGATATCTTCAGATTCTGTATTATCTAATTGAGAGGTTTTAAATGTATTAAAAGGCACTAGCGGTAAATCAGCAACAGTGGCAAAATCGTCTGTGGTGAACAGAGTCATCGGTAACCCTTGGCTGCGAACGGTCTGTAATGCCAGTTTAATTAGGGTGCGTAGCTTATTCTGATGCAAACCTTTTACGGAAGGATAAATCGGTTGTAGACCCATATTGGTAACCGCTGCACTATCGGTAACGACTTGATATTCAGGATGATGTATCTGTTTGCCGTAACGACTAACTTTGGTCTCACCGAACAGTTGTAGCTGTGTACCCAAGCTCATGGTTTGCGCTAAACCGGGATACACTTTAAAAAACCGTAATGAAACCGTACCGCTATTGTCATCGATGATAACCGTCATACCACTACGCTTATTATCAACGTGCACAACACGTCCTGTAATCAGTGCCGCTTGTCCATGCGCAAGTTCTCCTATCGAAACCAAACGGCTGCGATCCTCATAATCGCGCGGCAAGTGTAATAGCAGATCAAAAATACGCACAATGCCCAATTGCGCGAGTTGTTCTGCGACTTTTGGCCCCACACCCGCCAGCGCCGTCACCGGCATATCAAGCGCCGAGAGTGGAGGTTCAGCTGACGGATGGGCAGATAAATTCCTGTTAGATACTGGCATTAATAATTCCCGATCACATTACTCTTAAATTGCCTGTTTTTATTATAAAAAGACTACAGGAAAATATTTAACCACATAATAATCAATGGCTTATAAAATGAATCTAATACTCTCATTATAACTGACAAAACACTTGATTATGCTAAGCGATTTAGTAATGATGCGTCTATGTATTTAACGCTTAAATTTAAAGGCTGAACTTAAAAGCCAAAAGGTCTCGTTATGTCCGCTCCTACTGTTGCTCACGCTATTACTCGCCTTATTAGAAGCCCTCTCCACACCCTAACAACTTTATCCTTGCTACGTCGTGCGAGTTTGCTTGGCGCATTAGCTCTGCTGGTAAGTGCTTGCAGTAGCATGACGCCAAACGCCACTACCGCGCAAGTAAATTCTATTCCGAATACACCCAGTGTCGCTTTAGTTTTAGGTGGCGGCGGAGCCAAAGGCTTTGCTCATGTTGGAGTAATTAAAGCTTTAGAGGAAAGCGGTATTACCCCAACGCTAGTAGTTGGGACGAGTGTCGGTAGTTTAGTAGGTAGCCTATATGCCAGCGGCTATACATCGGCGCAGTTAGAACAGTTGGCGCTGACCACGCCTGATAGCGCATTGACTGACTTTACCTTATCCAATCAAGGCTTTATTGAAGGTATTAAACTTAAAAATTTTATTAACACTCATGTTGGCGGTCGACCGATAGAAGTCTTTCCCATCGCCTTTGCGGCTATCGCTGCTGAAAAACACAGTTTAAAAAAGGCAGTCTTTACCCAAGGTAATGCAGGGCTGGCAGTGCAAGCATCCTGTAGTGTACCCAATATCTTTATTGCCCCGCGTATTCCCGAAAAGGTCGGTAAAAAATACATTGATGGCGGCGTGGTCAGCTTAGTACCCGTCGATAGCGCTCGTGATTTAGGAGCTGACATTATTATTGCCGTTGACGTTACTGAACCTAATGCCTCTTCCGCAGCTCGTAATAAACTACCAACGATTACTTCATTCAGTAGCTTTTGGGGTTTACTCGAGACTAATTGGACTGCCAATACCAACAGTAATGCGACTAGCAACAACTCGTCAATGCGCAATGAGCGACTGCGAGCTGACATTCTTATTACACCCAATGTCAGTCACATCAGCTCATTGGATACCAGCCAGCGCCGTGCCCTTATCAATGCTGGAGCGCAGGCCACTACTCTACAGATTAGCGCTATTAAGCAACTTATTGAAGATAAGACGAAGAGCAAATACACTGTTCTCTAGCTTATATATAGTTGAGCCGCTTTAAAACATATAAGAGATAGCTGGGAGAAATTTTCGAAGCCTCTGGAGTGACGCAGTCACACAGCAAGCTAGAAAAATTTCTACCAGTTATACAAAACCATATGTGTATCTACTTTATTTGGTACTGACTATACTATTCTTTTAGCATATATCGTCAGTCTGATTTAAGACACCTACAGTCTGGTTAGTAAGGTTTTTGCAGCCTTTAAAATGGTAAGGTCGCACAGCAAATAAGGAAATTTTTGTTAATAATAGATGACTATAAAAAAAGCACCACAATCATGAATTGCGATGCTTTTTTATACGCTAAAAAATCTTAAAACTAACTTTATTTAACCCGTGCACGATATTTAACCATTACCGTATCGTTAAGGCCAACACCTTCGATATCCCAACGCACCGCTTGATAATACTTTAAAGGAATCTCTTGCAGTTGATTGTCAATCTTGCCACGCAATGGCATACGAGCAAAGGTATTACCATCGGCGCTACCATATGGAAACTCCGGAGCGACGCCGCCAAGCAATTCAACTTGCTCAGGGATACTCATAGTAACCGTCATTTTACGAACCCGATCGGTATTGGTATTGGTAAAATACCCTTGATATTCTAAGACATTACCGGCCTGCAAGCGCGTATTGGCATCGACCGGTACTAACAGCTCTTGACCGGTGGCATCAACACTAATAAGCGAAGCTGTAATTTTACTATTAACGGCTTGCGCACTAGCGCGACTACTATTATCTGCCACTTGCAAAGCAAGTGGGCTACCAAGCGCAGGCTCTGGAATGGGCAACATGGCGGAAGCTTGCGTGACTGCCATCGCACCAACCAAGGTGCCGGCAACGACGTGAAACAAGCGATGACCGGTCCAAGCAGCAAACGGATTGGCAAAATGGTTGCTTTTTTTCATGATTTTTATTATTCCTAGTTAATATATTGATAAAACGGTGCTAGCGGAGGGTTGTGGTGTCTAAAGCATATAAAAAACAATAGCACTTAGCATAGCAAAAAGCGTTTAAGGGTACACTAACCCCGTGTTGAGGTTGTGTACATTCAACATGTCCTATTCAATCTACTATAAATCCGCATTAATTTGGCTAAAATAAAAAGATAGCTCATAACAGTGTTTTTTGCTATGGTAAATCTTTAGCGTTCGATAATATTTTGTCACGCCCCTTTCCTTATTCCGACTACTATTGTTCCTATTATGACTACTAGCGCTATGCCACAGATTAATCCTGAATACGTTCATTGGTTCCGTAACTCTGCCCCCTATATTAATACCCATCGCGGCAAGACGTTCGTGATTATGTTTGGTGGCGAGGCGGTCAAGCATCCTAATTTCAGTACGCTTATCCATGATTTTGCTTTGTTGCATAGCTTGGGTATCAAACTGGTACTGGTACACGGTGCGCGTCCGCAAATTGAGAAAAACCTCAAAGAAGCAGGGATAACCTCGCCACTACATCAAGATATTAGAGTAACACCGCGCGAGGCCATGCCCTCTATCTTACAGGCAGTTGGTATGATTCGCCTGCAACTCGAAGCCCAGCTTTCGATGGGATTGGCCAACTCGCCAATGTATGGCTCACGTATTGATGCGGTTTCGGGTAATTTTGTCACTGCCCGCCCTTATGGTATCCGTGATGGCGTTGATTATCAGATGACCGGTGAAGTACGCTCAATAGATGTCGATGCTATTAAAAATAACTTACTGCACAATCATATCGTTATCCTAGGCTCAATGGGCTATTCAGCGACTGGTGAAGTCTTTAATTTATTAGCAGAAGACGTGGCGCTTAGCGCGGCAGTTGCCCTTAGTGCTGATAAGCTTATATTTTTAGGCGAGGAAGCTGGCATTAATGATGATGATCGTTTGTTACGTGAAATGATCCCTAATGAAGTCGATCGTTTCTTACGGGGACGTGATTTAAATTGTGAAATTAATTACTTCTTGCACTGTGCCAGTAATGCTTGCCGTCAAGGTGTGCATCGTACTCATATTATCTCTTATGCTAAAGACGGCGCGCTATTAGAAGAGCTATTCACCCGTGACGGTTCCGGAACACTGATCAGCCATGACCCATACGAAGAGATTCGCCGTGCTAATATCGATGATGTGGTTGGACTTATTGAACTGTTATCGCCGTTAGAGGAACAAGGCATCTTAGTTAGTCGCTCACAAGAACGCCTAGAGCAAGAGATTGATAACTATAGTGTGATTGAGCGTGACGGTATGATTTTAGGCTGTGCGGCCTTATATCCATTAAATGCTGATTCAGCAGAAGTGGCCTGTGTGGCGGTACATCCTGAATATCGTAGCGGTAGCCGCGGCACAGATTTACTGGCATTTTTAGAGCAGCAAGCCCGTAGTCACGGTCTGCATAAGTTGTTTGTGTTAACCACCCGTACTGCGCATTGGTTTGTTGAGCAAGGCTTTGCTGAGGTTGATGCCAGCGTGCTACCTGAAGATCGGCAGCAAAGATATCATAATGGTCGCAACTCTAAAGTCTTCCAAAAAACACTTTAATTATTACTCCTAGCTTTATATCCATACCTAACGCTCAATACTAAAAAAGCCCTCATAATAAAATATGAGGGCTTTTTTTATTGCGTATCATTAGGGCGTGTTATCTCTTAATACCGTATTATTTTACTTTTAACAGCTCAACCGTAAAGATTAAAGTACTGTTAGGCTCGATACCTGAGTTACCCGCCTCGCCATAAGCGATATCTGATGGGATATAGAATTCGTATTTTCCGCCTTCTTTCATCAACTGTAGACCTTCAGTCCAGCCAGCGATAACTTGATTCAATGGGAACTCAATAGGCTCACCGCGCTCATAAGAGCTATCAAATACCGTACCGTCGATCAGTTTGCCTTCATAGTTAACTTCAACCACATCAGTCGGTTTTGGTGATTTGCCTGTACCTGCTGTCAGCATTTTGTACTGTAGGCCAGTATCCGTTGTTTTTACGCCGTCTTTCTTCGCATTTTCTGCTAAGAAGGCTGCGCCTTTGGTTTTATTCTCTTCTGCTTTGTTTTGCATGTCTTGGACAAATTGCTCTTCTTGCTCTTTTTGATAAGTCGTCAACACTTCTTGCATTTGCTCTTGGGTTAAGGCTGAATCTTTACCTTCGTAACCATCGCGGAAGCCTTGCTCAAAAGTATCAAGATCTAAGTCTTTAACTGCATCTTTATTGCCTTCTGCCATCATAAAGCCCAAGCTATAACCGACTTTTTCGGTTGCTGGACTTTGCTCAGTGACTGAAACGCTTGGAGTGGCTGTTTCTTGGTTGCCATTGTTAGTGCTACAACCTGTCGCTAATAACATAGCGCCAGCTAGTGCACTGACAGTCAAGGTAGTGATTTTTTTCATAGAATACTCTCGGGTGGTAAGAATAGTGGTGAAATGTCACCTGCTTGCCATCATAGCAAATCTTGGTTTTGTGGGCTACATTTACGATGAAATTATCGGGCTAATGTACAATCTTTGTTAATATCTGCCATAAAAATAACAACTTATCACACAACTATGGTGAGAAGTTAATGTTTCTATCTTTATCCGCATCATCTTATCAGCTAAGCTAAGTTAGCTCAGGTGATAAGTAACCAAGCGTAATTTTTTATATAAATTTTTATCGCGGTCGTTATCACTTAGGTTTCGGTTATGGAAGGCCAAATAAGCGGCAATAGAGTAAGTGGTTCGTAATTTTCATTCAAGTTATTGGCAAACCACCCTGTTCTGCTGTTGCATATATGAATAACTCTAATTAAAAAACTATTTATAACTATCACTCTGTCAGATGAACGGGCTCGCAGTCTTTAGCAGTCCTAAATAGACACTTAGTTTCAAGTCTGACATATGATAATTAAAGGAGGACAGGATGAATCCAATGTTTAACTCGTTTAATGGCTATCTTGGTGGGCCCATTGGCTCTATCATCGGCGCTATATTGATTTTTATTATCGGTTGGCTAATTGCCCTTGGGATTGCTGCTCTTGTGCGCAATGTATTGGCTAAAGTTAACCTCAACCAACGTATGAATTCATCAACTGGCAAAACCTACGATTTAGAAGGTATTATCTCCAAGATTGTTTTCTGGTTTATCTTTATTATTGCTATTTCAGGAGCCCTTAGCCAACTGAATCTAGATTCTATATCTGCCCCATTTGCAAATATGGTTAACCAAGTATTGGCATTTATTCCGAATCTAATTGCTGCTATCGCTGTTGGTGTGATTGGTTGGGTTGTCGCCACAGTTGCGCGCACTGCGATCAATACTGCCTTATCTAAAACGACAATGGATGAGCGTCTAAGCGCTCATGCTGGTGTTAAGCCTATGAGCAGCACTATTGCTGACATGGTTTATTGGTTCATCTTATTGGTTGTTTTGACCATGGTTCTAGGTCAATTAGAGCTTGATGGCTTATTTGCACCGCTTACTAATATGGTTGATAAAATATTTGGCTTTATTCCTAATATTATTATTGCTGGTGTGGTCTTTGTGGTGGGTTATATCATCGCCAAAGTCGTACGCGGCATTGTGACCAATCTTGTCTCTACCTTTAATGTACAAGAGCTTGCTTCTAAAGCAGGCTTAAGTGAGCAAAACAGCTTACCTAATATCGCTGGTTCTTTAGCGTTCTTAGTGGTGATCATTCCAACGATTATTGCTGCTTTAAATGCTTTGAAAATCGACGTTATCGCACGTCCTGCGACTAATATGCTTAACAAAATCCTAGAAGCTTTGCCTAATATCTTTATGGCTGTAGCTATCTTGGTTGTGACTTACTATGTAGTACGCATGGTAGCTAACATTATCAAAGGCTTGCTTGAAAACACTGAGGTTAACCAATTACCCGCTAAAGTCGGTCTCCAAGAGACTATGGGTGATAAGAAAATCTCTGACTTAGTTGGTTATGCGATTACCTTCTTTGCAATGTTGTTTGCATCGATTGCAGCCGCTGACTTACTTGGCTTTGAACCTATCTCAGCAATCATCACCATGTTTATCGCCTTTGGTGCCAACATTATCCTTGGTGCGATCATTCTATTCATCGGTTTTTGGCTTGCAAATATCATTGCTGGTGTCGTTGAGCGCTCTGAAAAAGGATCACAGTTCTTAGCTAATATCGTACGTGTATTAATCATGGGCTTAGTACTTGCCATGGGTCTAAAAGCGATGGGGATTGCTGATTCTATTGTTAACCTAGCATTTGGTCTAACATTAGGCGCCGTTGCGGTTGCCTTCGCCCTATCTTTCGGTCTTGGTGGTCAAGAAGCAGCGTCACGTTTCTTACGCAAGATGCAGGATAAGATGGACGAAGAAAAGACAGGCTTAAAAGTGAACACTACGCGTCATACCAAAACAACCTCTGATACTACCGATAAAGTTGCTGATGCTGTTCATGATGCGACGCCTAGCGCTGCAACAACTACTAGTACACCTAGTACAAGCGCCTCTACTCACTTGGGTTCAGATACGGTTGATATCAATCATTTTGATACCGATGATAACAATACGGATAGCACTACCGATTTGTCTTCTGGTCCTAATTTTACCGATAGCTCTAATATCAGTAACACTGACAATGATGACTTAAAATAAATCATAATTACTACTTTATTCTAAATATAAAAAAGACAGCTTAGGCTGTCTTTTTTTATGGCAAATATTTAGAGTTTTATTTGGTGGTGTATCAGAAAGTATGCTGGCATCAGACATAGCCATAATTGATATAAAAGAACACCAAATCAAAGACTTTAAAGTGATTATCAAGCTTTTTAGAGAAACAACAGGTTCTTCTAACGGCTCGA
>NZ_CAJHBI010000043.1 GCF_904846605.1 Psychrobacter sp. 72-O-c | reverse complement strand
CCGATGATGAGGTACAAGCCATTGAGGACAGATTAAATAGCAGACCAAGAAAACGATTGGGATTCAAAACACCAAATCAGGTATTCTATAACATCATTTAGCGTTGCACTTGGTGTGTTAATCTAAGCTTAGTAAAAAAATGAGTAGAACGTTTTATTTTCCAATGGCTCGGAATAACTAAGTGGCTCATGGTGACTCCTAGGTAATGGGTTCGTCTGATAGAGTTTTATCTTGAACTAACCATTTAACTTAACAATATAGACCTAATAATGACACTTATTAACGCTGTTAATTTGAATGATTCTCATTTATATATTATAGCTTAAACACTAAGGTAACAACCTCTTTTATTTTGAACTGACTGTAGAAGATTATATGGCATTTCTACCATAGGAGGTGAGGTATTGATTGCGATCAATTTAGATAATAAGTCGATTGGTCAGCAGCTAGCAGAAAATCATATCTTACTCAAACGCTTGATAACCGATTTATCCGTTTATGACAGGTAACCAAAATACTAAGGCTAAAAGGGTTGCTAATAATACGGGTGGGGTAATGACTAGTCCAATTTTCATATACTGACCCCAGCTAATTTTGTAGTTTTTTTCTGCGAGTACATGTAACCATAATAAGGTCGCTAGACTGCCAATAGGCGTGAATTTTGGCCCTAAATCGTTGCCAATGACATTGGCATAAATCATCAGCTCGCGCGTCGCTGCGGGTACTTGTGCATGGTCAATGGCGAGTGCACCGATGAGGGTTGATGGCATATTGTTCATGACTGAGGCTACGATAGCAGAGAGAAATCCAGTTCCTAACGTGGCAACGACATCGCTTTGTTGCCCTAACCAGTTGAGTATTTGCGCGCCGTATGCGGTTAGTCCAGCATTACCCAAACCATAAACAACCAAGTACATGCCTATTGAAAAAAGTACGATTTGCCAAGGGGCTTTACGCAGGACATCTGGTATAGAAACAATGGCACCTCGACCACCTTGCCAAAAGCGTCCTGCAATCGCCATAAGCAGTAACGCCGCTGTTCCGGTCACCAATGAAATAGGGATACCTAACGACTCAGTCGCAAAATAAGCCACCAGTAATAGAGCCAAAAGCGGAAAGGCGGCTCGAAAAACCAAAGGGTCTTTGATGGCAGATTGTGGTGAAATGAGGTCAGCGGTTGAATAGTGTTTTGGAATGTGGCGAGCATAAACGACCCACAACACCAGTAAAGTCGCTATCACAGATACAATATTCACCGGCACCATGACCGAAGCATAGCGTCCGAAACCTATATCGAAATAATTGGCACTAACAATATTGACCAAATTAGAGGTGACTAACGGTAGGCTGGCGGTATCTGCAATAAAACCAGTGGCAATGATAAATGCTAAGGCTGATTTTGGCGGAAAATCAAGACGCAGCAGAATAGCGATAACAATAGGCGTTAGCAGTAGGGCTGCACCATCATTGGCAAAAAAAGCCGCAATGAACGCCCCTAAAATCACTATCATGGGGAACAGTCGCCGACCTTGACCCTTGCCCCATTTCGTGACATGGAGGGCCGACCAGCCAAAAAATCCAGCGTCATCCAATATTAATGAGATGATGATAAGCGCTACAAAGGTGAAAGTTGCATCCCACACAATATTCCATACAATAGCAATATCCGACCATTGAACCACGCCAAATAGCAAGGCGACTAACGCCCCACCAACCGCACTCCATCCAATACCAATACCCTTAGGCTGCCAAATGACTAAGGTCAAAGTGACGATAAAAATCGCTAGTGCTAACATGAAGTCGCCTTAATAAAACAATGACATTGAAGAGGTTAAATGTTAGATAGGTTTTTGGTTGACGCGCTGTGATACTTCTTCAGCGTTTTCTACTCGCTCTGAATAGCGATCGGTGAGATATGCTGAGCGCCCTCGAGTCATCCACGTGAATTTAACCAACTCTTCACACACATCGACAATGCGAGTGTACAGTGGCGATATTTTCATGCGATCATCATCGTCGAATTCTAAAAAGGCTTTGGGGATAGAGGATTGATTGGGTATGGTAATCATGCGCATCCAGCGTCCCAGAATACGTAGCTGATTAACGGTGTTAAAGCTCTGACTGCCACCGCTGACTTGCATCACGGCAAGCGTCTTACCTTGGGTAGGACGCACGCCTCCTAGCGATAGTGGAATCCAGTCAATCTGCGCTTTCATGATACTGGTGATACTGCCGTGGCGCTCGGGACTTACCCATAGCATGCCTTCTGACCACGCTGCCAGCTCACGTAATTCTTGCACCTTAGGATGATCGGCATCGGTACTATCAGGTAATGGTAGGCCGGCGGGATCAAAGGTACGAACTTCACAACCATACCAACGTAGTAGACGGCTCGCCTCTTGCGCGGCCAGTTTAGAAAATGAGCGTTCACGAAGGGAACCGTATAACACCAATATTTTTGGAGGATATCTAAGGTCGTTTGGGCCAATTAAGGAGTCAATGTCGATTGAGCGCATATTCTCTGGATCGATATTGGGTAAGTCAATCAAATCGATAGATGAATGTATGGCATTGTCTTTATCAAATTGGATGACTTCTCCATCTTCTTTTTTGAAAGTAGTTACTGGATTATTCAATAATTCAAAAACCCGCTCTGAAGGTCGGCATAAGGCAGCGCCTTTATCTGTGACGACAATAGGACGATTGATTAAGATAGGGTGCGCAACCATAGCATCAATGAGCTGATCATCAAATAACGCTGGATTGTCTAAGTCCAGATCCTCATAAGGTGTGCCTTTACGACGTAGCAGATCTCGTGGTGCAATACTCATTAACGTTAGTAGCTCGATCAGATACTCACGAGTGGGCGGTGTTTTGAGATATTCAATCACATTAGGCTGTTCACCGGAAGCTCTTAGTATGGCCAAAGTATTACGAGAAGTACCGCAGTTGGGATTGTGAAAAATGAGCGATGTCATAGTGACCTCAGTTATTATTATTGATGTTATCGTTAGTGTATTTATGGGTCTGATTCTTGACTAGATTAACAATTCAGTTGTTGGTTTTATTGATATCACAGCTACTTAAACGATCTATAAGAGAGGAACACAATTCCGGATGCCCAGCACAGCAGTCCTGCAATAGAAACTGAACGACTGCTTCCATATGCGACAATGAAGCGCGATAGACAATCTGACGACTTTGGCGTTGCGAGAGGACCCATCCAGCTCGCGATAACACTGCTAGATGAGCGGACATCGTATTATGAGGTACAGACAGTTGACGGGCAATTTCACCGGCAGGCAGCCCATCAGGCTCATGACTGACCAGCAATCTAAATGCCTTTAAGCGAGTGTCTTGAGATAGCGCAGCAAAGCTGGCGATTGCATTAGTTATTTCCATATGTCCAATAATACAGACATATTAGAATAAATCAATTTTATTCTAAAAGTAGTTTCAAGCTATTGGGCAATTTTAGCTTTGGTATTTGTATTAGATGTCACAAATTTGCTGACTTCAATTACTCTGAGGAAGATTTCTGTGTTTCATGAGAGTGTTAAAATAATTACTTAATGGATATTCATGAGAAGTGAGACAGTTTTATTTGATTCAGCGATCTGGTATAACTACCTAGCCTTTAATATACTTCAAGCAGTTCAGTGCTAAACCTTACGAACACCATAACGGCGTTTACTATCTTGTCATATGCGTTTGATTTCGTTGGCTTGTTTTAGTGATTTATTTTCACGCTCAAGTTCTTTAATGCGCTGTCTCCGTTTTAAAGTGTGCCGACTATAGCTATGCTTGTCTACCTATTGTAAATAGATAAGACTCTAAATAAATGAATTGCAAATAAACAAACTAGATGCCTTACGTTTGTTGCTAAAATGAGCACTCTTTTACTAACAGTTAATTAATGGGTGTTAATTCAGTGTCGCCATTTTTTGCTTTGCAAGCAACTCAGTATGGATTTTATAGGTAATGAAAAATTTTATTGTAGATGTACTTGCTCTTTTCAAAAAAAAGTATGAGCCTCAAAGTTATAAAACAGGGCACACTAAATTCATAAGATTGCCGCCTGATATAAAGCCGTCTGCCCGCAATGACGAGCCCGTGGTCAGTCCGAAAGTGGCTAATCCCAATAACTTTGCCAGTGCGAATATCCAAAGTAGCCGAAGTCATCAACATAGCCAAAATAAGACCAGAAAACAGAATCATAATAATAATGATGATAGTGTGGATGAGCTGGCGACTTTTATTCTCTCCTCTAATAAACCCACCTATAAGGCTGCTGCAGCGACTCAAAAATTAGGGCGCTGGGTCACAGAGCATGAAGCCCTTACGATCAATAAGCGTCAAATAGCGCGCGGGTTTTATTACGCAGGCACGCACCTTGAGGCCTTAGTCGGTCATATTACTGAGCCTTCATTGATAAATGAGGCGCTGCTGGTGCGTCCGCCTAAAATCATACACCGCATCTCGCCGATCTATAGTGATGAGTCGCTTGGCTACTGGCCAAGTTATGAGCGCTTGTCAGCGGCCTGTCGCGGTGCTTATCTAGACTGGTTGGCATCAGACCGCGCGCATCTCAACACGCCTATCGGCTATGTGTTTATCTACTTTGGCGGCTTTGAGCGTAGAATTATTGAAAATATTAATAATGATACCGTTTCTGACGACGAGTTTATCTCTATCTATAATGAGTTATTACGACTGCATAATGTTTATGGTAAGCAGTCCTCCTTTAACAACTATTCAGTTCGTTTTTTAGAGTTTATGTCCCTTATCCGCTCACCCTTGTTTGAAGATAAGAAAAGAGCCGCGCAACTGTTGCCACCACCACCAGCTAGCAGCCAGAATCTAAAATTCAAGTTGCGTTTAGCCAAAACAGTCGCGTTAAAATCAGCTATTCCTGCGACTTTAGCTTGGGATTGGTTGGTATTTTCTGATCAATATAATTTTAAAACCCCGGCCAAACGCTGCGAAGAAGCGTTCAAAGCCTTATTCGATATCATTTATCAGCAAACCTATCTGAGTGGGTTTATCGTCCCTCCTAACAAAACCAAATTGAAGGTCAGCTATCATGCGGCCAGTCGCTCAATTGTAAGCATCGACCTCACCCTCGCTGATTTGCCAGACCCAAGCGGTCTGAAAGCCCCTATCAAAAAGCTGATAGCGATTGCAGAACAATGCAACTATACTTTGGATGCCTATAGTCGCTATTTGGGTAAAGAAGGCCACTCTGAAGGCGATATAGCCGCCATTATGCTGCTGCCACCAGCGCTTATTCAGCAGCAAGCGCATCAAGAAAAATATGCAGTGATACAAAAATTTCAAACATGGGCTGAGTCTGTTATACAAAATGACGAAGGGCTGACGACGACGAAAGAGTTATGGGCACATTCAGACGAGCCGCTACCGCAAGCCTCAACTAAGTCACTGACTAAAAAACAGAATGAGCTTATCGTAAATTTAGCGGAGTTAGCAGGGTTTGGTATTGTCCCAGATCAACGTTATCATGAGACCAGTCTTAAGCTCGATGGTTATGTGGTGCTATTTGAGGGTGGCCATAGACAAGATTTTCAACCGAATCCGTCTTTTTATCAAGTCAGTTTGGCGCTGAGATTGGGGGCAATGGTGGCGACCATTAACGGTTGTGTTGATAAAAGAGAAGTAGAGACGCTGCTGACAATTATCGATCGAGATACTCAGCTTACCACCATTGAACAAGCATCACTCACGGCTTACCTGCTATGGCGACTAAATACCCCGTCCAATATGGCAGGTCTAAAGGCAAAGCTGGCGACGCTTGATGACCCACATATTAGTTTTATTAGTCGCTTCATTATCTCGGTTGCTTTAGCTAATGGTAATGTCGAACCCGGTCAAATCAAACAAATTGAAAAGTTATATCAGGCTTTAGGACTTGATAAAACGTCTGCGGTTAGCGACATTCATCATTTGACCACCGCTAAAAAGGTAACCACAACGTTGAGTGATGCAGCACAGCAGAAGAGTGCCAATGACAATAGCCATAATAATAAGTCATTTAGTTTTGATGCGGAATTATTAGCCTCGTATGAAAGTGAAACCGGTGACGCTAAAGCAATGCTGGCCAGCATATTTGCGGCAGATAATGACGATCTGGGAACAGATAGTGAGTTACTACCTAATGAACAAGTAGATAACCATACTGACATTAATGCCGCTAACGAGTCCGTTACCAAAGGTTTAGATAGTATTCATAGCAGGCTATATCAGCAGTTGATTAGCAAAGAAGTATGGCAGCGAGCAGAAATTGAAGCACTATGTGAGTCACTAAACCTGATGATAAATGGCGCTATCGAAACTATTAACGATTGGGCTTATGATAATGTCGATGCGCCGGTATTCGAAGATGATGATGAGGTAGTGATTGATTTTGAGATTGTCGAAGAGTTAAAAACATTGGGTTAAATATAAAAACCAATTCTAAAAACTAGCAAGGATAAACAATGGCCAGTAAAAAAATCAGAGCAAAAGAGCGTGACGCTATTATTCAGTCATTGAAGGCAGGAGTCACTCCCAAGGTCGGTATCCAGCATATCCAAGTCGGGCGCATCAATGAGCTTAAAGCGTTAATTAGTGATATTGAACGCGTTGCTGATGGTGGCTCAGCATTTCGACTTATTATTGGTGAGTATGGTTCAGGCAAGACCTTTTTTCTGAGTGTGGTAAGGGCGATTGCGCTTGAGCGTAAACTGGTCACTGTTAATGCTGATTTATCACCTGATAGACGTATCCAAGCATCGTCAGGACAAGCAAGGAATTTATATTCTGAGCTTATGCGTAATCTATCTACTCGTAATAAACCGGATGGTAATGGGTTAGCCAGTGTGGTTGAACGTTTTATTACCGAAGCGCGCAAACAAGCGGATAGCACGGGTGAGGCTATTAGCGATGTCATCCAGCATAAGCTAGCCGAATTGACGGAGTTGGTTGGCGGTTATGATTTTGCTAAGGTTATCGAAGCCTATTGGCAGGGTCACGAAGACGGTAATGATGAGTTAAAAGTGAATGCCATTCGTTGGCTGCGAGCAGAGTACTCGACTAAGACTGATGCCAGACGAGACTTGGGCGTGCGTACTATCATATCTGACGCCTCCTTTTATGATGCCCTCAAATTGATGAGCTTATTTGTAAGGCAAGCAGGCTATCAAGGGCTGCTGGTCAATCTTGATGAGATGGTTAACTTATATAAGCTCAATAGTACCCAAGCACGCCAAGCGAATTATGAGCAGATCCTACGTATTCTAAATGACTGCCTGCAAGGTACCGCTGAGCATCTAGGATTTTTATTAGGCGGCACGCCTGAGTTCTTACTTGATCCACGAAAAGGGTTGTATAGCTATGATGCCTTACAAACGCGCTTAGCCGATAATAGCTTTGCCAAGCAGGCAGGGGTCATTGACTATTCGTCACCAGCACTACATTTGGCGAGCCTTACGCCAGAAGAGCTATACATTTTGCTCAAAAACCTGCGTCACGTCTATGCAGGCGGTGATGAGTCTGAATATTTAGTACCTGATGAATCGCTACAAGCCTTTTTACAGCATTGTAGTCAAACGATTGGCGATGCTTATTTTAGAACGCCTCGTAATACTATCAAGGCATTTTTGGATATGTTAGCCGTCATCGACCAAAACCCAGATATTTCATGGCATCAGCTCATTACCTCAGTATCTATTGACCCTGAAATGCCATCCGATATGGAGATTGATATGAGCGGTATTGGTGGCACGAATGAAGAAGACGGACTTGCCGATTTTAAGCTATAAGCCGTTGGCGACCCTAACAAAGTAGATGAGAGATTACCCTTGAGAGATGCCCACCTTCAGCTAGATAGTCGCATTCAACGTTGGATATTTAATCAAGGTTGGCATGGATTACGCGAGGTACAAGCCAAAGCAATTGCCCCCATTTTATCTGGGAAGACCGACGTGCTTATCAGCGCGGCAACGGCTGCTGGCAAGACGGAAGCATTCTTCTTGCCAGCGTGTAGTGTCCTTGTTAAGTCAGATGATGGACAAAATTCAGACCGACATGGAAAAGAGGGCGAGAGTAACGGAGTAGGGATTCTCTATATTAGCCCGTTAAAAGCACTAATCAATGATCAATATCGCAGGCTAGAGAGCTTAGCCGAATTACTCGATATGCAAGTAACACCTTGGCATGGTGACAGCCCGCGCAGTAAAAAACAGCAACAAAAAAAGTCACCATCAGGCATTATTCTGATTACTCCTGAGTCACTTGAATCATTATTAGTTCGAGATGCAGGCTGGGTAAAGCAAGCTTTTGGCAGCTTAAAATATATCGTTATTGATGAGTTTCATGCGTTCTTAGGTAGCGAGCGTGGTCAGCACTTATTGTCATTATTAACGCGCCTTGAGCACCTCACTGAACGTTTGGATTCACCTATTCCACGGGTCGCATTAAGCGCGACGTTAGGAGATTTAGGAAGCGTACCGAAGTCACTGAGACCTAATCAGTCACTACCTTGCGTCATCATTGAAGAGGATGAGGCAACAGCTAGCATTAAGGTACAAGTAAAGGGCTATGTGCAGCCAAGTAAGTTGGCGCTTGAAGCAGACTCTAAAAACATTAATGTTGAAAACCCTGATGCTAAGAATATGGGTATTGAGCCCCCTTATACCGCCGAGGCGCAAGTTTGTGCTGATTTATACCGGTTTTGCCGGGGTGGAAGTCATCTGGTTTTTGCCAATAGTCGTCAGCGCACAGAGATGATAGCGACAGAGCTTAGTGATTTGTGTGAGCGTAATATTGTTCCTAATGAATTTTTTCCTCATCATGGCTCATTGTCAAAAGAGCTGAGAGAAAGCTTAGAAAAACGACTGCAAAAAGAAGCACTACCGACCACTGCTATATGCACCATGACTTTAGAGCTGGGGATTGATATTGGTAAGGTTGATACGGTTGTACAAGTGACGGCACCGCATTCTGTTGCCAGCTTGCGGCAGCGGCTTGGGCGTTCAGGCAGACGTGGCGATTCAGCGGTACTAAGAATGCTTATCACTGAAGACGAAATTGATAAGGACACAAATCTAATTGACAGGCTACGTCTTAAGTTAATTCAGTCACTGGCGATGATACGACTGCTGATTATCAGTAAGTGGTTTGAGCCTGCCGATACCTCGCTGTATCATTTCTCAACGCTATTACATCAAGTGCTGGCGACTATCGGTCAATGGGGCGGTATTCGTGCTGACCAGCTCTATATGCTGCTATGTAAACAAGGACCGTTTCAGCAAATACAACCGGTGCACTTTAAGTCGCTGCTTATCCAGATGGGGCAGATGCAATTGCTTACCCAGCTTGGTAATCAGCAATTGGTATTAGGGATTATTGGTGAACGCATTGTCGGTCATTATACTTTTTATGCAGTGTTTAAAACCCTAGAGGAGTATCGTATCGTGACGGGTAACAGAACGCTTGGTACCTTACCTGTCGAAACCATGCTAATACCTGAGCAATATATTATTTTTGGCGGTAGACGCTGGCAAGTCAAAGATATCGACATGGATAAAAAGGTGGTCGATGTCATCTCTGTCAAAGGTGGTGGCAAGCCTCCCGCTTTTGGCGGCGGTGGCATGTCGATACATGACCGAGTCCGTCAAGAGATGTATGAGATATTAAGCAACGGCGATTACCGTATTCAAGTGGGTAATCATTACGTAGATTTTGCTGATGAGACGGCAAGGCAACTGTTCTCAGAAAGTATCGATACTTTTAGAAGGTACGATTTGAATAACCAGCCAGTTATAGACCAAGACGGCAATAGCTATATATTTATGTGGCGTGGCGATAAGGTCGTGAACACCTTAGTGGCATTACTGATACGACATGACTTTATCGTTGAGGTTTATGCAGGTGTCATTCGCGTGAATGAAGTTGATTCGATTCAAATCCATCAGTTTTTACAAAAGCTTGCCGCTCAGCCACTGCTATCTGCTATCGAGCTGGCCGAAACCGTACCTAATAAACTGGTTGAGAAGTTTGATGAATACTTACCTGAGGACTTGCTTACTATTGGCTACGGCGCACAAGCGTTTGATATTGGTGGCTTGAAAGAGTGGTTGGCGCGTTTCGGAAAATAAATTCAGCATCAACCTTAGGGTAATGGCTTCAAGCTTGAATTCTCGGGTATATTAATTGCCTTTGTTAGCCATACTCTTTGAACTGCCACGACTATATTGGAGACTGGGTTGTTTGGAGTCAGGCTGCCAGGCCTAACCGATTAAGATCATCATAATACATCGACTCATACTTAAAAGGCGACACATAACCAATGAAATTATTAGACCAACTTGGAATAACTTACCCTATTATTCAAGCCCCTATGGCAGGCGGTGCAACCACGCCTGAACTGATTGCTGCTGTTAGTAATTTTGGTGGCCTTGGCTCGTTAGGGGCAGGCATGACCGCACCAGCTGCTTTAAATAGCCAAATCGATGCGATAAAAACGCTTACTGAGCGACCTTTTATGGTTAATCTAATGGTGCTATCAGATCATGATGCCAGTACTTTCGATACCTCAATGCCAGATTGGCTTACTCAGTATTATAGAGAGCATCATATAGAAGCAGCGCTTCCTGATAGGCCAGCACAAAGTTTCGCTGAGCAGCTACAAGTACTCTATGAAAATCCTGTATCTGTTGTTAGTTTTACTTTTGGTATTGTTAGTATTGAGCAAGTACAGCGTTTACAACAGCTTGGGACTTGCGTTATAGGTACAGCCAATCATCCGTTAGAGGCGCAGGCATGGGCAGAGATTGGTGCGGATGCAGTATGCTTACAAGGGATGGAAGCTGGAGGACATCGTGGTGGTTGGTTGCCAGAAAGCGAGGCCGATCCATTAGGTTTGCTGACTTTGATTGGGCAAACGCGTGCTTGTACGGATATTCCCTTGATTGCCTCAGGCGGCATAATGACGGGGCAAGGTATTAGGGCTGTACAGGCGTCTGGAGCACAGCTGGCTCAGCTTGGCACTGCGTTTTTGACTACCGATGAATCCGGCATTAACGACATCTATACACAGGCTTTACTGGATGCAGGTCTTGGTAATCGGAGTACTGAAACTCGCTTAACTCGGCTGTTTTCAGGCAAACAGGCACGTGGTCTTGTAAATAATTATCTACTTAATTTTGCTGTTTTCGATAAAAAAGATGAACTGCCGCCTTATCCACAATTAAATGCAATGACTAGTCCGATGCGTGCTAATGCTGCGAAAAATGAGGATGCAGAACATCTGTCATTATGGGCAGGACAAGGTGTTACTCAGGTCAGACAAGAGCGTGCCATTACGTTGTTAGAAAGATTGGTGCAAGAGTTATGACTAATTAACGAAGTTAGGAAAAGATTCGACACTGTTAGGCTGCACCGAATTTTAGACAATAAAAAACCCTGGTAAGACGTAGCTTACCAGGGTTTAAATATGGTGGGCCCAGTATCAACTAAACTAAGCAACCAACGTATTGATATTTAAGAGTATTAAATGTTAATAAATTTATTATACCAACCAATATACCAACAATTTATTTAAGCAAATATTTAGTTAACTGGTCGTAGTTATCATTAAATTGTCTGGATAATAAATTGTTTTTTATTGTTAGTTCAATATATTACATGATTAATTTACAATATCTATTCTCAATTTGGCTAAAACCAACCATTGCCTTCAATCTTATAAAGATCAAATTGGGTCATTTCAATCAAACAGCCTAACGATAAATCTAATGACTTATTGTAGGTACTTTAGAAGCTAGTGTAATGAATGCATAGTATTGACCTTATATTTATAAAAGTAGAATTAAGAATAGTTTTTAAAGTTTTAGTTTAAATTGCTTAGTTTAAAGTACCTATTTAAAGTGTTAAGTTTAAAGAGCTTAGTCACGTGATTTTATAGGCAGCATACGAGGTAGAACGTCTGCTTCGGGCGCATCTAAGTAATAATGTTTAAGTGCCCCAGCAATATGCAGGAATATCGCTACCATCAACATATACCCTAAAATGACATGAGTTTACTTTGCCAGTCCTGCCATTGTTAGGTTTTATCAAAGAGTTATGAAAATTTAATCAGATCATAGATTTTATGTCATTATATTTTAAATATTAGATCACAAATGCTTGTGCGATAAAATGATTATAGCTAAGAAGCAATATCATTTTATCGCCAATAATTTTACTGATAGTCTTGATTAAAAACAACGGATAACTCATTAGCTGCTTCTCGCATAAGAGGCACGTAGCTCAACAATTCGTCTAGACTTTTTCTCACTGTCGGACCATGCGTAAACACCGTAGCAAATGCTTGTTGATCACCATTAGGAATCATGACAGCACAAGCTACCATACCTGGAATGAATTCCTCATTATCTATCCCAACTTTAGTGTCGCGTGTTGTTGTAATCGTTTGCATGAGTTGCTTTTTATCTGTTTGCGTATTGGTAGTTAGAGCATGTATCGACATTTTCTCAACGATGCGTTCGCATTTTTCATTCGATAACTGTGATAATAATAATTTGCCACTGGCACTGGCCCAGACGGGAACATGAGTGCCAGAGGGTAAAAATATTTGCAACGGCCAATCCGACATAACACGATCAATATAAACCACGTCTAGATCTTGCATAAGTGCAATACCTACAGTCTCTCCTATTTGCGCTGATAGCTGCTGCAATATTGCCAGTCTTTCGGCTTTGAAATGACTATTTCTCCATAAATCCATAGCCAGCTTATAGGTACGCTTACCACACGTTACTTTTCCAGGTAAATCTAATTGAACAAATCCTAGATTCTGTAGTTGATCCAATAGCCGATACATACTCGGTATAGGTATTTCTAACGTTTCTGCTAGATCACTGACACTCATAGGTCTTTGTGAGCCGGCCAAAATCTCCACTATTTGTAAAACTCGCTCAACGCTTGAGCCCTTTCCCTTAATATTACTCATAGCTCAGTTTAAATCCTTAACCATATGACATTAAATAAATTTACCCATTATAACGATAATATTAATGGGTTTACGTATTGTTATTATAAAAATACTCTGATATATTTACATATCGATAGGATTTTTATCGATATACAATTTATATTAAATATAATTTATATCAAATGGAATTGCTACATTAATAGGAGTGAAGGCACTCTCAATCCTATTATTCAACACAAGGATGGGTCAGTATGTCACACAGTATTCTTCTACCAAGGATAATGGAAATCGGTCGCGATGCCTGTGAAAAGCTTCCGACGATATTAGAAGGTTTGGGTATAAAAAAGCCGCTTATTATTACCGATAATATGATGGTGCAATTGGGCTATGTCGAGCAAATACAAAAAATTCTGAGCAGCGAAAACATCATCGCTGAGGTATTCGCGGATACCGTACCAGAACCGACAGAAAGCTCTATCGAAGCTGGGGTCGCTCTGGTAAAAGCTCAGGACTATGACGGATTAATCGCCTTAGGTGGCGGTAGCCCTATTGATAGTGCAAAAGCCATTGCCATTTTGGGCAAATTTGGCGGAGCGATGCGTGATTATAAATTCCCCCGTCAAGTCAATGAAGCAGGCTTACCTATCGTCGCCATTCCGACTACCGCTGGAACGGGTTCAGAGGTGACACGCTTCACTATCATCACTGATGAAACCAGCAACGAAAAGCTCTTATGTGTAGGCGTGGGATTTATGCCGATAGCTGCGATTGTTGATTACAGTCTCACCTTAAGCGTACCCCCTAGAACGACTGCAGATACTGGCATCGATGCTATGACTCATGCTATTGAGGCTTACATTAGCCCTAAACGCAATACCTATAGCGATCAACAAGCCCTAGCGGCACTGCGACTAATTGGACCAAACATCCAAACAGCCTATCATGATGGCAAAGACGAGACGGCACGTGAAGCCATGATGCTAGGGTCTACTTTAGCCGGCATTGCCTTTTGTAACTCCTCAGTAGCACTGGTACATGGTATGAGTCGACCAATTGGTGCTTTTTTCCATGTCCCACATGGTTTGTCCAACGCGATGCTACTACCAACCATCACCGAGTTCGGTATATCAAGTGCTCCTGATCGCTATGCCGACTGTGCCCGTGCTTTAGGCGTTGCTGAATATAGCGACACCGATATGCAGGCCAATGCCCATCTAGTTACTTTTCTAAAAGATCTGAACAAAGAACTTAAAGTGCCTACTCTTGAGCAATTCGGCGTCGTAAAAGCTGACTTTGATGCGCTTATCAACACCATGTGTGAGCAAGCATTTGCCTCAGGTTCTCCTAATAATAATCCTCGAATACCAAGTCTAGAAGAGATGATTCAACTCTATACCTTGTTATGGGATGACCATAGTAGTGCTGACGCCTGAGCAAACCAATAGATTCATGATTTACTTTTAAATACCTTACTTTTTAATCCACTGTTCTTTTTAACCATCGATAGCCCTAACTCTTTAAAAGGAAAAATACTATGCAAACTGTCGGACATTTTATTAACGGTAATATGATCGTTGAAGACAACCAAACGCAGCCCATTTACGATCCCTCCACTGGCGAGGTGACCAAACACGTCTCTTTAGGTGGTGCCAAAACTATCGATGAGGCTGTTGCTGCTGCCAAAGCTGCTTTTCCAGCGTGGCGTAAAACCCCACCGATGAAACGTGCCAGAGTCATGTTCAAATTCAAAGAGCTACTAGAACAAAATGCAGATGAGATCTGTCGCTTAGTCGGTGAAGAGCATGGCAAAATCAGTCATGACGCGGCAGGCGAGCTACAGCGCGGAATTGAAAACGTTGAGTACGCTTGTGGAGCGCCAGAGCTATTAAAAGGTGAGCACAGTCGTAATGTAGGGACAGACATCGATTCTTGGAGTGAGTTTCATCCGTTAGGTGTCGTGGCTGGTATCACGCCCTTTAACTTTCCGGTGATGGTGCCACTGTGGATGTTCCCTATGGCTATCGTATGTGGCAATACTTTTGTTTTAAAACCCTCTGAACGTGATCCAAGCGCCACTTTATTTATCGCTAAGCTTTTACAACAAGCAGGTCTGCCTGATGGGGTATTAAATGTAGTGAACGGTGGCAAACCAGCCGTCGATGCTATTTTGCATCATCCAGATATCAAGGCAGTTAGCTTCGTAGGGTCTACCCCTATTGCTGAATATATCTATACCACAGCGGCGGCACAAGGCAAACGTTGCCAAGCGCTCGGCGGTGCAAAGAACCATGCTATTGTGATGCCCGATGCGGACTTGGATAATGTGGTTACCTCACTATTGGGTGCAGCTTTTGGCTCATCAGGTGAGCGCTGTATGGCGTTGTCAGTCGCTGTTGTGGTAGGGGATGAGACGGCTGATAAAATGATAGCTGCACTACAGCCTGCCATTCATGAGCTAAAATTTGGGGTTCACTCGAACAAAAACAACGATTTTGGTCCTGTTATTACCGAAGCCCATAAATCTAAGATCTTAGGATATATCAAAAGTGCGGCTGATCAAGGAGCAAGCTTGGTAATCGATGGATCTAATGCTGCACCAGAAGGTTATGAAAACGGCTTCTTTGTTGGTCCTACTTTAATAGATAACGTCACCAAACAAATGAGTAGTTATCAGGAAGAAATATTTGGTCCAGTTCTACAGGTCATGCGTGTGCAAACTATGGAGGAAGCTATAGAGCTCATAAATGATCATGAATATGGCAACGGTACTTGCATCTATACGCGAGATGGGGAGTCGGCTCGTTACTTTGTAGACAACATCCAAGTAGGCATGGTGGGTGTCAATATCCCATTGCCAGTACCCGTAGCGTCTCAAAGTTTCGGTGGTTGGAAACGGTCATTATTCGGTGACCTTGCCATGTACGGACCCGACGGTGTGAGATTCTTCACACGCCGCAAAACCATTACCCAACGCTGGCCTAGTGCGATATTGCGTGAAGAAAAGCAATTCGCTATGCCAACTTAACAATCTGATTTTTAAGGGCAACCGCTTCTATAAGCAGTATTAGCTTATATTTTCGATTAAATAATTGGCGTTTGCTTCTCATTCCTCTTATTAGTGGCCGGACTGCTTGCGCTCTGACTATATAGTTTGATAGCTACTTGTGTCTATGCTGTCGCCTCTCATTAAATTCTGATTTTTCATAGTAGTACCATAAAATTCTAAGGATAGATAATTATGCGAGAAACTTTTGAATTACCACTCATAGGTGTCAAAGTCATCGATTTTGGTCAATATATTGCGGGTCCTGCTGTAGGTATGATGCTTGGCGACTTAGGCGCAACAGTAGTTCATGTAGATCCACCGTCGGGTCCAAAGTGGGATAGTCCAGCTAACGCCGTATTAAATCGCAATAAATTGATGTTAAAACTCGATTTGAAAACTGATGAAGGGTTGGCACATGCTAGAGAATTAATTTTGGAAAGTGACATCGTTATCGAAGGCTTTCGCTCTGGAAAAATGGCAGAAATGGGATTAGATCTGGTTGAGTTGCGTAAAGAACGTCCGCAGCTGATTACGCTGTCAATCCCTGGATTTGCATCGAATGATGAAAAACGCCGTGAGCTACGTGCCTATGAAAGTGTTGTAGCAGCGAGCTCAGGCGTTTTTACTGACATGGGTTTAAATCGGGTGTTAATGGGAATTAATCCATCGTTTTCACCCCTTCCACTTCCCTCTGCTTATGGAGCAATGCTAGCAGGTTCTGCAGTCGTTTTTGCTCTACAAGCACGAGAACAAAGCGGAGTCGGAGATGCTATTGAAGTCCCTCTTGCCGCCGCTGTAATGGAAGGCCTTTGTTACAACTCAATAGAGATTGAAGATTTACCTGAACGTTATTTAACCCAACGTGAAGTTGAAATTCAACGCCGTCGCGTTGAAGGTATTCCCATGAATATGGGCTACGAAGAGTTGCAAGAACTGCTAGATCCTTTTTACCGCAGTTACATGTGTAAAGATGGGCGTATGTTTTACGTGGTATGTCCCAGTCACAAATATCACGCTAAGCGTTGTTTGAAAGTATTGGGGTTATACGATGAATTAATTGAGGAAGGATTGACTGAAGAGGAGGATACTTACTTACCTTCTAGTCAGTGGCAGTCTGATACATCGCTTGGTGTTTATCCAATGCCAAAACATTGGGCAGATCGTATTGCTGAGAAAATGAAAGCTGCTTTTCTAATACGTACATCAAAAGAGTGGCAAAAGATTTTTGGGAAACGGGGTATTCCTGGGGCGCCACAGCGTTGGTTACAGGAATGGATCCATGATGATCATGCTGAAACTACAGGGCTAATGATTGAAGTCGAAGATCCAACTTATGGAAAGATGATTCAGCCAGGCCCAATTGTTTGGTTAGAAGAAAGTGGTGAGATGATGTTGCAACCGCAACCTCCGCAACCTATTGACTTTGATGGCGCGTTAAAAAAATTAAAGAGCATCAAAACCAAGTTGCCTTCAGTCAGTAATACTAATGAAAAGCGTGGTTGGTTAGAAGGTATTAAGGTACTTGATCTTTGTAATGTTATTGCTGGGCCACATTCGGCATGTTATTTAGCACGTTTTGGTGCAGAAGTCATTAAGCTTGATTCTGCGTCTCCACTGTACGACAGTTGGAATACCGTCATTTATGGTATGTCTCAAATGGTAGGTAAACGCTCAATACTTGCTGATATTCGTGAGGGAAAAGGACGAGAAGTGTTTGAGAAGTTAGTTCGTTCAGTTGACGTTATTGTTTGGAATGCAACAGATACACAAATTATGAAAATGGGATTGGATGCTGAAGGCTTAAAAGCACTTAATCCTGAAGCTATATTCTGCAAGCTTGACTGTTTTAGTGGTGTCCGTAAGGGTCCGTGTAGTGATTTCATAGGGTATGACGATGTGGTGCAGGCTTCTACTGGCATCATGTTGCGTTGCGGCGGGGCTATGGATACTCCTGAAGAACATGCACACGTTGGTACCATTGATGTCATGTGTGGCTTTGGTGGCGCAATGAGTATTGGCGTAGCGCTATATCAAAAATATCGTACCGGCCGTATTGGACGCGGTCGTACTTCATTAGTGGCGAATAGTGCATTGCTGCAAATTCCATATTGCTATGACTTTGAAAAGCGTGGTTTATTTGATGAGCCATCAGGTCGTGAAACAAACGGCCATGATGAGTTGACGCGCTTTTACTATACCTCTTCAGGGAATTATTTGTTATTAAACGCTTATGAAGTTGACGTGAAAAACTTTGAAAACGTTGAGGGCTTAGAAGGTTTTAGCCAGTTAGACAAAAATGATCGTGCTGCATTCTTGTCTAGTGCTTTTCAAAAATCGCCTGCTCATGATTGGGTTGAGCGCTTACAAGCTGCTGATATTGCTGCTGTAATTTGTGAGGATCTTAATGCTTTACGTGCTGAATATAGTTACATAGCGGATGGTAACCCAGGCACTGATCGTGGTAGTTATTCTTTTTCAATTTATGAGGACCATCCAAGTGGTCATAAAGTGACACAACTTGATCCGTACGCTATTCGTCCATCGAATAGCATCGTATATGCGCTTTCTCGACCTGAAAAATTTGGGCAATCAACTCGTCAAATAATGAGCGAACTTGGCTATAGCGAGGCAGAAATTGAGGCAAGTATTTCCAGTGGAGATTTGAGTGATAGTTGGAGTAGTGAGTTTTTACCGAGTTAAACTAAATGATATGGATTAAGTGACTCGACGGATCGTGAAACTTGATGCTTATTTAAACGGAAGAAAAACCATCTAAAGGATTAGTCATGAAAGATAAAAACAAAAGACCTTTAACTAACTTGCCGATCAAAGTCGCAACCAAAGGTTTTTATGAGGGGTTTAATAAAGACGTTACGATTACCGCTAAAATTTTACTTGGTATGCTCATTATTTGGGCAGTCATATTTCCCGAAAACTCAATGGCTATACTAGGCTCACTCAATACTTTCTTACTCAATCACTTTTCGATATGGTATATCTTTTCCGTAGCCTTTTTCTTGATTTTAGCTTTGGTTCTGGCCGTTATTCCGCGCTATGGAAAGTTAATTTTAGGGGATCAAGGGGATAAGCCTGAGTTCTCTAACTTTTCATGGTTTTCCATGATCTTCGGCGCAGGTATAGGTGTTGGTATGTTAACCTTTGCGACCGCAGAGCCCATGTATCACTTTGCCAATAATCCTGAAGTCATTCAGGGTATGGCAACTGGCTCTGCTGCCGATAATGTGCGATATGCCTATAAATGGGCATTTCTACATTGGGGATTCAGCGCATGGATTTGCTATTCCTTAGTCGGATTGTCTATGGCGTATTTTTCTTTTCGACGTAAATTACCCCTAACCATTCGGTCAGGTCTTGCTCCATTATTTGGCCAAAAATTATCAGGTAAGCTTGGTAATACAATCGATATTATCGCAGTCATTGCCACTATTTTGGGAGTAGCACAGACATTAGGGTTTGGGGTTGAGCAATTTGTTTCTAGTATGCATCGTGTTGGAATGGGCGATTGGTTACTGAATGCTGATGGCAAGTCGTCAACTGCAGCTATTATCGTTGCGCTTGTAGTTATCGTCGGGGTAGCAACGCTATCTGCTCTTTCTGGGGTCGGTAAAGGTATAAAATGGCTATCTAATATAAACATGGGTTTAAGTCTTGTTCTTTTTGCATTTTTCTTAATATTCGGTTCGACATTCTTCGGTTTACAAGCTTTTTTCTTAGGTCTATTTGACTATGTAGTAGCTCTTCCTGAACTACTAATTACTGTTTGGCAGCCAGATGGTACGGAAGTCGGTGATACACTTGCCACATGGCAAAAAGATTGGTCAGTGTTCTATTGGGCATGGTGGATTGCTTTTGGTCCCTTTGTTGGTGTTTTCTTTGCTCGCATTTCACGTGGCCGTAGTATTCGTGCTTATCTATTCGGTACCGTTATTCTACCTGCTCTTATGTGTTTTATTTGGTTTTCAGTTGTAGGCGGAACAGCGATTGATTTAACGCTCAATGGTACGGCTGGTGATGCTATTTCAGGTGTGGGCCAAGAAGCTCAATTGTTGGCAATGCTTGATGTGATGCTGTCCTCAGGTTTCGCTTGGGGAATGGCAATTTTAGTTTTGGTCTTACTATTGACTTACTTAGTCACCACTTTAGATTCGGCAATTCTAGTTATAAATACTATTACTTCAGGTGGTAACGAAGGTCCAAAAGGTCGCTCACACATTATCTTTTGGGGTGTGATATTAGCATTAGTTGTTGGGGTACTGCTTACAAGCGGAGGATTAGGTGCGATTAAAACTGCTATGGTTATTGGTGCATTGCCCTTTAGTTTTGTTATGGTGCTAATGGGAATATCCCTTATTAGAGCAATTCTCTATGATACAGGTCATGCTAAAGCAGATAATATAAATTCGGTCGACAAATAAACCCCAGTATCAATGAGGTCACCTAAGTAAAATGCTAAACAAAGAAAAGTTGCTAATACTATCTATAATATAGCGTTAGCAACCTTTTTCACTTCTATCAAAATTAGTCACAACGCACATTAATTTATGATCTTAATATTCATATGGTAATCCCCCCTAAAAACAAGAACACTTAGAAGTAGAGATTAACTGCTAAACTACCAGCAGGAGAAACTCATGAAAAAGTCACGCTTTACTGACAACCAAATCGTCAACATCCTCAAATAAGCAGAACAGGGTGTGCCCATTACTGAGCTCTGCCGTGAGCACAATGTAGGCCAAAGCACCTTTTATAACTGGCGATCTAAGTATGGTGGCATGGATACCGCGCTTATCACTCGCCTAAAAGAGCTTGAAGTTGAGAATGCTCGATTAAAGAAGATGTATGCTGATGAGTGTCTTAAATCAGACATCCTACAGGATGCCATGTCAAAAAAGTGGTAGCGCCAGTAAGGCGCAAAGAACTCGCTTGTCACTACATTGAAGATCGTGGCATCAGTATTCGCAGGGCTTGCCACATCTTTAACATCAGCGTGACGGGCTATTACCATAAGTCAGTCGCCTCTGATGAGAATCAACAGATAGCCGACTTGCTTATAGAGCTGACCACCCAGAATAAGAACTGGGGCTTTGGTTTATGCTTTTTAAGCTTACGTAACGTGTTAGGACTGCCATACAACCATAAGCGTGTGTATCGCATCTACTGTGAGCTTGAATTGAACCTTAGAATCAAACCTAAGCGCCGCATTAAGCGTGCCAAACCAATACCACTTGCTGTACCTGTAGCGCCGAACCAAAGCTGGAGCATGGACTTCATGCATGATGCTTTAACTGATGGCAGAGCCTTTAGACTGTTTAACGTGATTGATGATTACAACCGAGAAGCCTTAACGGTAGAGATCGACTTCTCACTACCCGCTCAAAGAGTCATACGCAGTCTGAACCGGTTGATTGAATACCGAGGCCGTCCTACTCAAATAAGGTGTGATAACGGTCCTGAGTACATCAGTAATGCACTCAAAGACTGGGCGATAGAACAAGACATCACAATCAGTTATATTGAACCTGGCAATCCACAGCAAAATGCTTATGTTGAGCGCTATAATAGAACCATGAGGTATGACTGGTTAAACCAAGAGTTGTTTACCACTTTGGATCAAGTCCGGCAGCAAGCAGAGGACTGGTTATATCACTATAATAACGAACGTCCTAATATGGGCAATGGCGGCTTTACGCCTATACAGAAACTAAACCACGCAGCTTAATTCTATTTATTAGGTGTCTTATGGTTGGGGTGATTACCCTATGTCGTACTTCATAAAATAACCCCATAAGTTTTGTCCAACTTATGGGGGTCCGTTCATATAAAAGTTAACCTCTTTTTTTCATAAATAAAACCCCGCTTTAATAGCGGGGCTTTATTTATTTGACGAGGCTAATTAAGAATTTTCTTTTCTATGTAAATTGCTTTCATCAAAATACCATTCTAAAAAACCTTTTTGTGTGAGCTCACGTGCTTTTATATAGTCAAATTCAGCGCCGTTTTCAACGTATTTATCAAGCTGTAAATCAACCGCCGACTTAAACTCTTCATTATTAACATCAAATTTATTATTGTACAAATAGTAATCAATTAAGCCGTCTTTAGTGTCTAAGGCATAATTTACAACGTGCATTTCGGTAGAATGAAAGCGATTATTTTTGTGATCGTTGTCGTTGGTGTAAGAGACTTGCTCTTTAATACTGCAACCGTGATCAATGTCAAGATTAGTAAACATGTTAAACTTTACCTTTTGAGTTGAGTCTATTTTTAAGCCTTCACATCTATATCGACCTGATTAAACTATTGTATCTAATATAGGATGCAATCACAATTCGCTTTTCTACCAAATAGTATTAACAATCTCATTCACTCTATTCTTAGCTATCACATCAAACCCTAATTTTCATTACATTACCTAAGAAAAATACTAAATACGAAAATGTTGTTAACGCTTTATTTAGTATAGCGTTAACAACATTTTTTACTGCTACTAAAGTTTATTTACTACTGGTGTTCATTTATAATCTTAATATTCCTATTACCTTATTATAGAGGTAGTTAGCATCTAAAAAATTACGAGCCAGCCTGTAAAATGACTTTTTTCTAGCGTTATAAGCATAAAAAAGCTTAAAGTTTCTGATAGTAATCAGTGATTGAGAATAATATAAGATTAGTTTTAACTCTTGTTGCCATTTGTAATTCACAAAATGAAACTACTATATAGATTTTTTAGGTTTGAACATAAGGTTACTAGGTCTGAATTAAGTATTTAATGTTAGTGCTTTTAGAACAACTCCGTTTTTAGATTGCCTTCGTTTGATTTCCTCTATCCAGACATTAACAGCTCAACACTGACTTGAAAGTAATAATTATCTTTTACAGTAATACTGACTTGACCGTTATGAGCATGCGCAATAGCTTGAACAATTGATAATCCTAGGCCTGTTCCTGAATGCATATTATTCGTTTTAGGATGACGATAAAAGCGTTCAAACAGTTTATCTGCCTCTACTTGAGTTAATGGTTCATCTAAACGATTAGTGAATACTATCTTTAAATGTTGTGGTTTTGAAGATGATGGTTTTAAAGATGAGGACTTTAAAGCGGATTGTTTTGTCTGTTGTGGATCACTCATGACGCTATGAGTCAGCATGGACGCTTTAACCGTTGATGCCTCAATAGTAATGACGCTATCACTTGCCGCGTAATATATGGCATTTGACATTAGATTGGCAAACAGCCTTTGCAATAAACTCTCATCTCCCAATACGGCATGAAAATCGCCCATCTTCTCGAAAAATATATCACGATCCTCTGCTATCATCTCGTAGTAAGACAGAAGCTTAGTGATCATTGACTCAGTGTCAACACGATTCAGTTGTGAGTCAGTCAGCCCTTTTTGGGTCTTTGCCAACAGCAGCATATTATTGATCAGACTTGATAACTGCTCAAGCGTATCATGCTGATGATGTAGCTGTTCGATATATTCTTCGCTGTCTCTCGTCTTGCTTAACATCACCTGAGTTTGGGTGCTAAGCGTTGCTAGCGGAGTACGCAGCTCATGGGCGATATTATCTGAGAAGCGCGATAGCGATTCAAAATTACTCTCAAGTTTCTCCATCATTAAGTTATAAGACTCAGCTAACGGTCGTAATTCTTGCGGCATGTTACTGACAACCACTCTTTCATGCAATTGTTCAGGATTGATACCCTTCATCTTTTGGACGATAGTAGATAAAGGTGCAAACCCCCAATAAACACTTAATGCCGCTATTGAAACCAGCAGTAGCGTGATCGCAATTAAGATCATACTTAGCTGACGGTTAAATTGTAATAAATACTGATGGTGAACATCAATAGGTAGCGCGATAAGCGCTAATATTTGATCATTTCGAATAATGAGGGCACGGTAATTCCTATTGTCTATAGCCAATACAAACTGCTGTTCATGATGATTTTGCCATAAGGTCAATAAATTAAAATTTTTGGGAAACTCATTAGTAAAGTTACTAGGATTACTTGAAATTAATTGACCATTTTTATCAGCAATAAGGGTTTTTAGATCATAGTCAAGCCAAGAAGAATGCAGGTGATCATCACTTACTGGTATGGCAGAATCAGTCGAATTTGGTAAAGCTGTTTGATCAGCAGCATCTATCACTTGCTTACGAAAATTAAATGCCGCATGAGTAATGATTTCTGAGTCCATTTGTTCAAAGTGACCGCTAACAGAGCGCTGAACCCATATATAAATAATGACTTGAGAAATTACGACGAATATTGTCAACAAGAAGACAGTTCGCCATAGCAGTGGCCAGCGCCGATTTTTGAATCTATAGTTCATTATATTCAGGATCGTCTCCGCTAATGCTAGTATCTAGCGCATCTAATCTGTAGCCCATCCCGCGCACAGTATGTATCAGCTTAGTGCCAAACCCATCATCTATTTTTATCCGTAAGCGACGTATAGCAACATCAATAACGTTAGTATCACTATCAAAGTTGATATCCCATACTTGAGAGGCGATAACAGAGCGCGGCAGCACTTCGCCTTGACGTTCTAAGAAAAACTGTAGCAGAGAGAACTCTTTTGCGGTCAATTTAATGGCAGTATCACCTCTATGTACGGTGCGTTTAGCAATGTCCATTTTTAGATCAGCCATGTGTATGATGGAGCTTTTATAATCAGCTTGATTGGCACGGCGCAACAAGCTTTTTATTCTTACAATCAGCTCAGCAAAGGCAAAAGGCTTGGTCAGATAATCATCACCCCCAATTTCAATACCTTTAACACGATCGCTCAAATCATCTTTGGCCGTTAGAAATAAAACAGGTGTATGCTTGCCAGCTGCTCGATGGCGCTGTACTAGCTCAAAACCATTGACGTCAGGCAGCATCACATCCATCAGTACCACACTGAATTCTTCTATCATTAACGCATGGTAGCCATCTAGGCCCGTCATATGATGATCAACGATGAATCCAGCCTCGGTTAAGCCTTTTTTTATATATTCTCCCAGTTTCAATTCATCTTCTACTAACAGCACTTTCATAGTTTCTCTCCTTAATATTATTATAGTTGTCAACAGCCTATCACCAGCGTTGTTAGCTTATCAAAAGCTCTTGCCATAACTGTGCCCTCTGGACAAAAATATATTCTGATGCTAGCTGTTAATGGCAGAAAAATGACAGCATTGTGTTATTTCTAACAAACATGTCATGTTCCCGTCATTCAGCTGTCAGTCTGCATTTGGTATTCTAAACCAACGATACATAGTCGCTTTGCTTTGATACGGATTGCTTCTATGTGGTGGTGTCAGTAGTTAATAAGCATTTATAAATGCTTATTTCACTTGAACGTCCAATTATTTATCTTTTAAAAGGTTTTATATGAAAAGTTATAGTTCATTAAAAAATGTCGCACTGTTGTCTTTTTCGGTACTAATCGGAATGTCAGCTGCAAATGCGCATACTACAAACTTGGATGCCTCTGTGCTCAGTAATTGTGATGCGGTCACTAGCTTTGCAAAAAACGCAGACCACAATGATGCACAGGTTTCTAGTATACAGATGAAAAGCTATGTCGATGCCAGAGTGGCCTGTCAGGTTCAGCATCAAGATCAACATTTACAATCTGAAGAGTATTTTGTAGATAAATATGGACGCGATCGTGACACGAACGCTGAAGCCATATTAAATGAATACGTTGCGCATTAAAATCCAAAGATGTGAAGATGACGACATTGTAATCTTATTGTCATCTACCAGATAGAATGAATAAGGTATGATCTAAACTGATTTAATAGTCTTAAGCTTAAATAGATTTCAACTCAATCAATAGGAATTAAATATGTGGTTATCTAAATCAATCGTAGCAACTGCTGTCGCATTAGTCGTCTCAACCTCTGCTATGGCACATTCTCCAGAAATGCATGCGCAGAAAGATCAGA
>NZ_CAJHBI010000042.1 GCF_904846605.1 Psychrobacter sp. 72-O-c | reverse complement strand
AGGCTTAGATGTGTATAGCTCATGGTTGCAATCTCACTTTGGTGGTGGATAGAAACTGTGATGCTAGCGCATCTAGGCCTCTTTTTCACCTGCTGTTTGAAATTGCACTTCATGTGTTAATCTAAGATTTATAAATAAATTTGTAGATTGTCGACAAGGCTATGCTATTTTTTATTTTGTGAACGCAAATGAACGCAAATGAACGCAAATGAACGCAAATGAACGCAAATGAACGCAAATGAACGCAAATGAACGCAAATGAACGCAAATGAACGCAAATGAACGCAAATGAACGCAAATGAACGCAAATGAATGCAAATGAACGCAAAAATGGCAACGCCCTTAACGTTACCATTTTTTATTTTAAACAGTATCTGGCACATTAATGCTTCAACAACACCTTACCCTTTTAAAAATAATTTCTTAAAATCCTAAGCCTTACCCCCGCAAATTCACCACATAACGACCCACAACTGTACTCGATATAAAGCGCTCTAAGTATGCAGGTGTCTGCTCTAACGTAATTTCTTCGCCATAACTCTCAAGATCGGTCAGTTTCATATCGGTTGCAACGCGTTCCCAGATAGCCTTCTTATCAGCCAGTGGAATATATACCGAATCGATGCCCAATAAAGAAACCGCTCTAGTGATAAATGGCATTACCGTCATGGCAAACTCAGGTGAGGACGCCAAACCACAACTGGTGACTGCGCCGCCAGCTTTGGTTTGTTTGAGTAAGTTTGCCAAGTAGTCGCCGCCTATCGTATCAATGGCGTTTGCCCAAATTTCAGGACCGACAGGTTTTTTACCGACTTCATTGATAGTATCGCGATGACGCACCTCGCTGGCTCCCAAGGTTTTTAGATGCTCGCTCTGCTCGGGTTTGCCTGAGAAGGCAATGATCTCATAGCCTAACTGTTTTAGAATCGCGATACTTATACTGCCCACGCCGCCCGTTGCGCCTGTTACCGCTACTGGCCCATCGGCGGGTTTTGCGCCCATTTTTTCTAACTTTTGAATACACAAGGCTGCGGTCAAGCCGCCAGTACCGTAAGTCATCGCTTCTTTTAGCGTCAAGGAAGACGGACATTCCAATGCCCAATCCGCTGGTATTGATATCATTTGACCCAGACCGCCCGACGTATTCATACCTAAGTCATAGCCAAACACTAGCACTTCTTGTCCAGCTGTAAAGGTACCTGATTTGTCGCTAACCACTATTCCTGCTGCATCAATACCCGGAGTATGTGGGTAATTCTTGGTAATCATTTTATTACCTGCGGCCGACATGGCGTCTTTATAGTTTAATGACGAATAATGCACTTCAATCAAAAGGTCGTTTTCAGGCAAGTCGTCTACGTTGCGTTCGCGAATGCTTTTGTTGAAGGTGCCGTCAGTATTTTCTTCAACTACCAAGGCTTTAAAATTTGTGTTGTTAGACATAATTATATTCCTTATTAGGTTTATTTTTTTGTATGATCAGTAACAGCTTACTCGTATCATTAAAATAAAAAAGCCCATGAAGTCATGAGTTTTTTTTATTCGATTTCAGTAAATTAAGGCTTCAACAATACCTTACCTTTTTTGTCTGACTGTAGTTTTCCCGAGACCGCTTCGGTAATATCAGCTAAATCAAAAGTTGCTTCAGTAGGTAGCTTTAACTTACCGCTGACGGCTCTATCAATTAGCTCTTCAACTAGGCGCTGCTTATTCTCTACGCTCATCTCTTGGCTGAGCTTACTGCCCCAGAATCCTTTTAGAACGGCTTGCTTAAAGATCATATCAGTAGGGTTGAGCATCATCGGCTTCCCTGACATCGCGCCAAATACCGCAAACGTGCCACCATGACCCAGTAATGACAATAAATCCCCGCTGGCTTCTCCGCCAACAGAATCGACGGCAGCGCTGATTTTGTCATTACCGATAATCGACTTAACTTGATCCTTCCAGTCATCGTCTGAAGTATTGATATTATTTTTAATGTCCAGCGCTTTTAATTCGTCTAGCGCATCTGCACTACGTACCACATTGATGGTTTTCACGCCGCGTGCAGCCGCTAGCATAGCGAGTGACTTACCGACCGCGCCATTGGCCGCGTTATGAATGATCCATTGACCGCTTTGCATGTCTAAAAATTCAAGCAGCATCAAAGCACTGAGCGGCATCGCCACTAGTTGAGCTGCCATTTCATCGTCTAAGCTGTCGGGCATGGGAAATACCATATCTTCTGAAGCAACGAAATACTCTGCCCAAGTCGCTTGGACACTGGCTGCCGAAATACGCTGTCCGACTTTTAATTCTTTAACATCTTTTCCTACCGCATCGATGATACCAACGGCCTCAGAACCACCGATAGCGGGCAGTTCAGGCTTAAAGCCGTATTGTCCGCGAATGGTTAATAAATCATGGTTATGAATAGAGGCTAAAATGGTTTTGACCCGGACTTCATTGGCTTTAGGCTCTGGGGTTGTGCGGTCGCCTAAGCTAAGAACTTCAGCAGGTTTACCAAAATGGTCATAAGTTGCGCTACGCATGATAAATTCCTTTTAATTTTTTGATGGAATGTGAATAATTGGTTATGTCTAATAGCCGCTAATCGTTTCAAACTAGCATTAAACATCAGCCATCAACAGTAACAAGTTTGTCTTATCACCCTCAATGTTACTTTAGTTAAGGAATGTTATGCATGGTCAATATTGTTTGGTTTAATAAGTGGTAATTCATAATATAAGCATAGTAAATATCTAATTTAGCGTTTCATTACCTTGCGGGTCATCAATTTGAGTCTCATTCACTTGATTACTCTTACCCTTAATCATCTCGAACTCTCCATCCACCATATTGGTTAGTAGCGGCTCACCTTTATTATTAACACGGAATAAACCATATTCAGCGGCTTCAAAAGCTTCAGCATGCCCTTCTTGAAAGAAGAAAGCATTAGTAGCAAGTTGTACGCTGCCATTACGAATGCGGTAATGGATTGGTATCTCATTGGTTGCTAGATCATCGAGTTTGTTATTATCTGCTAAGCGCACAAACTGTCCGACGTTATTCTGATCAATTTTTACAATGACATATCCTTCGCTAGGTTTATAGCTACGGAAATCTGACTCAAACTCATCCGATTCTTGCTCTGAATTAACTAGTTCTGAATTCTCATATTTTGGTTGTATGGTATCGAACACATCTCGCTCTAATGCATAACTTAACGCCATATAATCACCTTGCATAAAACCACGTGGATCGACAGGCGCAAGTTCTAATAACACCGTATCACCGTTAGCTAAATGGGTCTCGTATTTCGCAACATTAATAGTCATTACTACGATTATCAGCAGCAATCCTAATACCGCAACGCTAATCGTGAATGTTCGCTTTTGCCACCAAGGTCGTGATGTGATCGGAGGTTCTCGAACCAGTAAGGTATTCTCTACATTACTCATAGTAGGTGCTCCTTCTGCTCATCGATGTTGACTTGCTTTGTACTTTCAAAAGCGTAACGTTCGACCAGTAGCCAACGCATTAGCAGTATAGTCAGACCAATTACCAGCATTGAAATAGATTTTATAAGCAACGTGCTATCGAGCTGATAGTAATACCAAAATATATAGCTGACTAAGGCGATGATACCAAGCGCTAATAGCACGCGTTGGCTATTGGCAGTAGCAATGATAATGATCAAACTGGTCGCCAATAAGCCTGAGACATAAATCGACACAACCCCAAGCACCGCAACGGCACAAACGATTATCAACCCTAGCGTTGATTGTATTTTGACTTGATAGCGTTTTAGTATGAGATAAGCGCCATATAGGCTGGCAAGGATGAGCAGACCTTGAGCTAGAAAGTAGTTGTAAACGAAGTCTGCACCATTATCAAAGCTATTATCAACAAAGTCATTGCCATATTCAGCGGCGATAAAATAGACAGAAACAGCCAATAACATGACAGCACTAGCGTAAGCGACGGCACTGAGGATATTGGAGGAACTGGCTTGCCATCGCATAGGCACGCGCTGTAGTAGCTCGTAGCGTTGCAGATTAGTCACTACTGTAATCAAAGCCAATAACCCCAAACTGACCTCTGTTATATGATAATAATTAAGCAAATAAACCATAAAACCTAGCGTGACTATCGCGCTTAACCACCGATAAATACGGTTTGGCACTATGAGCGTCATAAAAGCTTGCAGTAATAAAAATAGCCAAATATCCAGAGGGTTACCTAGCTCACCACCAAATAGCGCAAAAGCTAGATAGAGCTGACCTGCAAAGATCACTGCAAAGGCCACACTTGATAAAAAAGCACTCTTACGAGTCAATGAGCTTCTAAATAAAGCAAACCCAACCGCAGACAATAATAGTCCAATGATAAACAGAGCAAGAACACTATCGAAAACACTGGTCTCAAACAGTATTAATGATAAAAATCCGACGAAGAATAAACTGGCCAACACACCACTGAAACCAAAAAGCAGCTGTATAAACCAAGGGCTATTATCGTCATGAAGGTCATTGCCTGCTTTGTTTTCGCTAGTCACAGTGGTAAGCAAACCCAGTTGTTGCAGCTTGGCTATGGACTGCTGATGCTGATTATTCATAAGTATTCTCCTGCTCATTGGGAGAGGACTCAATATTTGCAGTATCTATACGTGCAATCTTGCGTAACCAAACTACGGCAGTTGAACTCATACCAATTAATAGTAAGGCTAATACTAAAAATCCGGCTGTCTCAAAATCATTCAGCAAGAGTTTACTCGCCCAGAACATCACCACGGTAATCACCGAGCCGCATAGGTAGGTCAACATTAGCAAGTTGATACTTTTTTTGCAGAAGCGCCAAAGCATAAATCCGCACCAGCCTACCCATAATAATAAAGTGATAGAAGACGCTAAAACATCAATCTCGTCAAAAATAGTGATAATACTTAAACAAGTGATAAAAAAAGCACTGACCAGACCCACGACATAAGTACTCCAATGCAAATCAACTTTGCTTTGAGAGGCTGGTTTTGAGAGGCTTGTTTGGGATATGTGAATGTTCTTAAGACAGAGTAGCCACAAATTTAGTGCCACAAAATTAACAACGGCAAGCAGCCCCATTTGCAAGATACCTTGATAAAGATAGCTTGCAAATGCAAAGTCTACAACGTCTAGATATAAGGGAAGGCTAGCATTCACTAACCCAAGCCAGAGTAACCAAAGGGCGGGAAATCGTGCAATAACTACCCAAGGAATAATTAAGACGGCCCAGCCAAAGAACAGCTGCCAAGTATCGGCACCTGTTTGATAGACTTGCCCAAATAGTGCAAGTAAACTGCCAGTAATGATACTAGCAACGAGCAGTAATAACTGCCGAATGAGCTTAAATCGTTTTCGAAAAGAGAGCGCAACGTAGAGTGCTATGGTAATAACTAACGCCCCTTCGACTAAAGCAAACTTACCCATCTTGCCCATGTTTAGCCAATTATAGGCAATAAAAAACACCAGCGATAATGCCAGTGCCACCACCCCAATAATAAGTAAGGCTTTATCAAAGAACGTCAGCCATGAGCGCTTAGTTGGAAAGACTTCTAGATGAGTCGCTGCCACGTTTGCGTGCTCTAAGGGAAGAGTACCTTGCTGGAGCAAATACTCGATAGTACGCCGTGGTTGGGTCATAGCTTCCCCTAGATAAAAAGTTTATGTAGCTTATCTTATCTGTTTTTTGAGGTGAGGGTATACTAAAGTTTATAAAGTGCTGAATAAGGAAGGTAGTGATTACTAAGGCAGCGATTACTATCGAATTAGTATTTGAAGACAGTAAGGTAGCTCAAGAGTTTGACCGCTATGTTTGTAATTTAATAAACAGAGACTAAATTAACAGTCAGGAATCAGCATCAGCAAATCGGTCTCACCAATATCGATATCTATTTGATTCAGTAGCGTCGTTACCTGACCACGATGGTGGGTTTGATGATTAAAGAAATGTTGTAGCAGCATGGAAAAAGACCTATTAAAAACTTTCCCTTTGGTGTTGGTATAGGTTAAAACCTTTGAATAATCACTCTCAACCGTTTCTCCTATAAATTGGACGATTATCCGATCTAATATCTGACGATTTTTTGTGTAATCCTGCGCACTTAAATATAAAAGCTGAGTGAGGGTAGTCGGTGAGGGAAAGTCTGCTAACGACTCCAGTGCCTTGAAGCCAGAAGTCGGTTGGTTATAAATATAGCTAGGGTGAGCACCAAAACGAGCCAGCCAAATTAGGTCACCTACTACGAGATGATTTAGCGTCCCTAATATTGAACCAAAGAACGCCTTTTTATCTGCCCATAATGCATCTTCAGAAAGGCTCGCTATACTGTCACAGATTTTTTTATTCATGACAGCATTATAATTTGCCATCAGCTCGAAATGAGGTTTTATCATAGTTTCGTCATATCTTTTGGGTTTGTCATGCTTTGACTTCCGCCTATTCAATAAAACTCAATCCGGCTTAGCACATGCTCTTGTACAAAGTATGCACAGGCATAAGCACTCGGCCACGCCACCATAAACCCAAGCCCCCATGAATGCATCAGCTCCATAAAGAACCCATCAACCAACCCCACTTTAATCAGTAGCAACGCTCCCGAGATAATCAGTGACATCATCATGGCCATTAGGCCGGTGAAGATAAGCCGATAGTATTTGCGGCGAGTGCGTATTCTGAAGGTAGGTAGTGCTGCCATGGTTTTACTTAATCCTGCATAATGATATTCACTTTTATTGGCAACCATCATATAGAGTGATAACCAATTGGTAAAACAGTTATTATCAATCGTAAGGCTCTCAATATTATAATCAATAGATAAGGAAGCAGTATGTCAGTTTCTCAGCAGCAACCACCCCATCAAAAACCCCCTCATCAAAGAACCTTAGGCATTATCGGTGGTATGAGCTGGGAGAGTACCCAAAGCTATTATCGCTTGATTAATCAAGGTATCAAAGAAAATTTAGGCGGTCTCCACTCAGCAGACTTACTGATTCATAGCGTGGACTTTGCACGGGTTAGCGAGTTACAAGCGCAAGGGGCATGGGATGAGATGGGCATGATGATGGCTGATAGCGGCACTCGGCTCCAAGCAGCGGGATCGCAAGGATTACTGATAGCTACTAATACTATGCATAAAGTAGTAGATAAAGTACAGGCAGCGACTGGTTTACCTATTATTCATATCGCGGATGTGACGGCGCAAGCAATCAATAAACAAGGGCTAAAGACGGTCGCGTTGCTAGGTACACAGTTCACCATGACCGAAGACTTTTATAAGCAGCGTCTTATTAATGCTGGCTTGCAGGTATTAGTGCCTGATACAAGCGCGCAGCAAGAAATACATCGAATTATCAACGAGGAGCTGTGTCTGGGGCAATTTCAGGATAGCTCACGGCAGTATTATGTTGAAGTGATTAAGCAGCTAGCCGAACAGGGAGCCGAGGGTGTGATATTAGGCTGTACCGAGATTGGACTATTAATCAGCCAAGATGACAGCCCAATTCCGGTATTTGATACCACGGCTATCCATGCGGCAGCGGCGGTGGAGTTTTTGGTGGGTGAAAGCTAATATCATCTTTATTGTGCAAACTCTGACTTGACCGTAATTATAAATTAATTTGCCATAAAGGGGCTTATGCTAAGATTACGTATTCAAGTTATTTTGCCAACCATAAATAAGGATATTTTAATGACATTACTGCGTACGAGTTTAGCCGCTCTACTGACTCTTTCTGTCGTGGGATGTACGACGCCCAACACCTTTACCGTCGCCACGACCCAAAAGCTCGTACAGTATGAACGGAATAAATCAGACCTCGAGACCAAAGCATTTACGCTGGCGTCTGGTGAGCAGATGACTTATCTAGAAGGCGGCAACTTAGCTGGCGAGCCCTTATTATTGATCCATGGCTTTGGCGGTAATAAAGATAACTTTACCCGTATCGCGGATAAGTTAGAGGACTATCATCTCATTATTCCAGATCTGCTAGGTTTCGGTAACTCTAGTAAGCCGCCGCAAGCAGACTATCGCGCAGATGCACAAGCAAAGCGCCTGCACGAGCTACTACAAGCCAAAGGCGTGGCATCGGCCATTCATGTCGGGGGCAACTCGATGGGCGGTGCTATCAGTGTCGCTTATGCAGCGATGTATCCTGATAGTGTCAAAAGCCTATGGTTATTGGACAGCGGTGGATTTTGGTCAGCAGACTCGCAACGAGAGTTCAAAGCGTCAGACCTTGATAACAGTCCGCTGTTGATCGATAGCACCGAGGAGTATTTTGCGATGTATAAAACGGTTATGTACAAGCCGCCTTATGTCCCCAAAACCGTGCAAGCGGTCTTTGCGCAGGAAAGTATCGCCAATCGCGAGTTGAATACCAAAATACTCAAACAGATCGTTGAAGATAATGTGGCGGCGCGTGCCAAGGTCATTGCCGAGTATAATATTCCTACGCTGATTGTTTGGGGAGCTGAGGACCAAGTATTAAAGCCTGAAACTGCTCATTTGATGAGTGAGTTGATACCGCAAGCGAAGGTCATCATGATGGATGAAGTCGGACATGTACCGATGGTAGAAGCGGTAAAAGAGTCGGCAGACGACTATAAGGAATTTCGTAAAGGGTTAGAGGCGAAGTAGCTTTTGTTATTCGAAAATGTTAGCTCTTAAGATATGTAATGCCAATAAAAAGAAACATTAGGGTATCTGGTGTTTCTTTTTTATTATGTATACTTTGACTACAAATCTGTAGCTAAGATATTTGACTACGGTTTTGTAGTTAAGTACTATGACTACATATCTGTAGTCAACTAAGGGTAAGAAGATGAGCACAGGGAACATAGTGACAGGCGATAATTATTTTCCAAGACCTGCTGATGAAAAAAAACTATGGAGACATTTATCAGATGGTGCTCATGTTCTATTGCTTGCACCTAGACGAGTAGGAAAATCTTCAATGATTACTCATATTAAAGACCAACCTAAATCAGGTTATGCAGTTATATATGTTTTCGTACAAGCTTGTGATAATGAGCAGAGCTTTTATCAAAAAATGCTACGTGAAATCTACCGTTCCGACCACATTAAAAAATCTGAAAAGATAAAGAGTAAGCTTTCAGAGTGGGCAAAAGGTATTAATTTTAGCTTGTCAGTTAGTCCAACGAACATCGAAGTTGGGTTGGGTAAAGAAAAGGGTGAGACCAAAATAATTACTCATGAAATGATTCGAGATATACTGTATGAGAGTCTGAAATTGAGTGAAGAGACCATCATTATTGCGATTGATGAATTCCCTGATGTACTTGAGAAAATATTTGATGAACATGGTAAAAGAGGTGTAGAGCAGTTTTTATCTGGTATTCGCGCACTGTGTCAAGACCCTGAGTTCAATGAAAAAGTTCAGTTTATCTTAACAGGCTCGATAGGGTTAGATACATTAGCAGAAAAATTGGCAGTTACTGACTTAATTAATATGTTGGTGAATATGAGTGTTCGCCCTTTTAAAGACGATCGAGCAGTAGAATTTATAGACTTTTACATTAATAAGCATTGTTCAGAAGTTATTCTAGATATAGAGACTAAGCAAGCAATCATCGATGAAGTAGGTTGGAATATGCCCTACTATTTAGGGTTGGTATGTGAGCAGCTTATTGAAACATTTGATGAAGAAGAACGTCAAATCGAGCATAGCGATGTAAGGGTAGCTATCAACAGTTTGTTTAGTCCAGCAATGAAAACCGTCTTTTCTCATTGGCGTGATAGATTAAACCGTCTAGAAAAAATTGAACGCCATTATGCTCAACAAGTTTTAGATTTGGTAAGCAAAACAGATACTAGCGTGGTTCATGGAGAGTTATTTAACCTGTCGCAACATGCTGACTTTAAAGATCAAGTGAATGGCAGATATGTCATTAATTGCCTTTTACACGATGGTTATCTTTATCAACCAGAAGACAATACCTATCAATTTACCTCCCCTTTATTAAAACGTTGGTGGACTCGTTATGGAAGATAATAATATAAAAAGCCATTCAGTCTTACTTTATAACACTCAAAATATAGACGCTCAGTTATTAAAGGCGAGTTTTAGTATTCGTAAAAAAGAATACCAACGCATTTGGAAGGATATTCAAACGAGTAAAATGACTCAGCCAGAGACTCATTATCTTATTCAAGGCGTAAGAGGAGCAGGCAAGACTACTTTATTATCTCGTCTTTCCTATGAAGTTGCTGAAGATGAAAAATTAAGTAAATGGCTGATACCTATTTTATTGAATGAAGAAGAGTACGGTATATTATCGCTATTTACTTTTTGGCTGCGTATCACTGAAAAGCTAGCAGAACACGACGCTAAGTTATATTTAGAGCTGTTTCAACAGGTCTTGAGCTTAGATAATGATGCTGTAATAGCTTGGGAGCTGATACAACATTACTTAGATGAAAATAAGCAGAAAATTATCGTTTTTGTCGATAATTTAGGGGAGTTATTCAAGGATTTTGACGATATTGAGCATGCTCAACTGCGTGAAGTGTTGAGTTTTCATCCACACATGCGTCTTATCGGTGGTTCAAGTCAATTACTCGAAGCGCATTTCGATGTATCAGCTCCGTTCTACCAGTTTTTCAAATTGATTAACTTAAAATCAATTAATGAAACGGAAATGCATGAGCTACTGCGCTCTTTAGCACAGCAAACCAATGAGGAAGCGATAAAAACTATTGAAGGAATTATCACCGAACATCCTGAACGTATCGAGGCGGTCAGACGGCTTACCGATGGTGTACCGCGTACTATCGTATCGCTATTCCAAATTATCATGGAAGGTGCGAAAGAGAGTAGCTATGCGTATCTGGAGGAAACTATCGATAAGACTACACCCTTATATAAGCATCGAATGGATGACTTATCACGGCAGCAAAAAGCGATTGTACATACTGTAGCGATGAACTGGGATGCGATGAGCACTAAAGAGATCGCGGAACAAACACGCTTACCAAGCAAGACTGTATCCGCACAATTGGTGAAGCTACAACAGCAATGGATAGTAGATAAAATTGAGACGAGCACTAAGAATCATCTTTACATTATCAAAGAGCGATTTTTTAATATTTGGTATTTGATGCGCTATGGGAATCAGAAGGACAAGCGCCGTGTTTTATGGCTTACGAGATTTTTAGAGAGTTGGTATGATAAAAATGAGTTGAATATAAAGCTAGCTGAAATAGCTATACCTTATATAGACTTAAATGGTGCTGACGGTTTCAAGTTGCGAAGAACTAAAGAGGTGTATATAAATGCTTTACTGGCTAGTGAACATATAGACGAAACTCTAAAAGCTGGCGTAAATATTTTTTTAGAACCGTATTACAACAACTTGTTCCAATCTAAAGAATATAAAAGTTATAAAAGCTATCTTAAAAATTGCTTTTCCAATATAGAATCTCAAAAGTATGAGGAAGCGAAACTTGACATTGAGGAAATACTAAAACTAGATATAGGTACTACTGAAAACCTAATAGTGTTAGAGGTCGCTGATCATTTTCTTAACAAAGAAGAAGGATTAAAGGACAGAATAATCAATAATATTATTAGAAAATCGTCAAAATCTTCTACGAGTCGTTTAATGCTATTGATGAACATAATAGACATGGATTACACAAGTGTTAAGAACGTTGGTCGAATAATAGTTAATGAAACAAAGTCAGAAGCAAAGTTTGATAGTCCTATATTTATGGTTTTTCAAACATATATACAGTTATGGTTTGATGAGTTTGAAAATTTCAAAAGTAGTTTAGAAATGTTGAGAAGTAAAGACTTTAATTTTGAAGAAAGTTCAATGTCGTTTTATTTCTTTGAAAATTTACTAATACTTTTAATGAAGAAGAATCAATTAGAAATAATTTACGAATTGATGAGTAGTTTCAAGCATCTACAAGAGCAGTTTAAGCCTATTTATTACGCTACAGTGTCCTTACTCAAAGACGAACGTCAGCAAGAGTATTTACGAATGGGTTCAGAGCTACAAGGTACGGTAGATGAGATACTGCAAAAGGTCGAAGAGTATCGTGTTAAGTACGCTTAGATGTGACAAAGGTCATAATCTAGTTTCAAAGACTAAATTACGACCTTCTACATGTAAAGCTACTTAAACTAAATACTTAATTCAACTGCAAAGAACCCTTCGAACTCATGAGCAACTCCACTACATCATCACCACTGATGACATCGAAGCGCGTATCGATTTCTGATTCATCTACACCGTTATGCTTCATACAAGCACCGCAGACCAATACTTGACCGCCTTTTTCAATAAAGGTTTCTAGCAATTTGCCAGCAGGCTCAAAAGGGGCGCCAATATCAACATCATCTAGAGCGTTAGGTAGCGCTAGATGCACGGCATCCACCATCAAGATAACCGTTGCAGAGTGCCCTTTTTCTAGCGCTTTGCCAGCCATTGTAAAGGCCAAAGTAATTTTGTTTGGGTTGGTTGTTTTGTTATCAAACAACGTACCGACGTAATCCGTAGTTTTAATCATATGGTTCTCCTATTAGAGTTTTATTCTATTGAATAAGTTACTAACTAGTAGCCTACCATTTATTATTATTTTTTATATAATGTATTGTTATAAGATAGTAGCGCCTAAGTTACTTAAGTCACTTAGTTGTTGCAAGTTATCAGTAAGGTATCTGAGTGAGCGTAACCGCATAATTTACTATTAGACACTTGTACCTCAACTAATAGGCGGCCACGGACGATGAGTATCACTCTCAATCCATTCTTTTACATAACCCGTCGGCGGCATATCCCACTCTGATTTACCCATCGCTTTAAGTACGCGTTGAGTATCAATCACACGACCTTTTTCAGTGACACCAGTCCGTAGTAATGTCGAAGAGCAAGGCTTGCCCTTAACCCACATGGAATGCTCAAGATACAGCCAGCGCTCATCTATGGCGACGATATGGGTCTTGATAGTGACTTTGTCCAAAAATCGAATACGTTTACGGTATTGAATAGTGCTACCTGCGACCACCATCGCCCAGCGTTTTTTGAGTAACATACGCCCAAGGCCCGTACGGATAATAAAATCAGTGCGCCCTATATCATATATGGTCAATACCCGACCATTATTCATCTCGAACATGACGTCGAGATCGGTTAGGCTACAGCGAATATTTACTTCACTGGTCTGGGTAATATCTAGAGACCGGCCTTTTTTGTTAGCGATAACAGCATCAACGATAGACTTAGTATAGCGGATACATGGGTACATAAAGTGGTCTCAAAAGTTTAGTCAAAAGTCTAAAAAGTAGGGCTATGGTCTGCCAGGTTACACACCAATGGAATGAAAAAAAGCACTGACAGTTTCGGGTATCCAATTAATATCAAATTTTGATGTTTTTGCTTTTTTACCGTTCGCTAGAGACGGCTTGGCATCTGACTGAGTAGCGTTGCTTTTTTTATTAGAATGCTTTTTGTCTGAACGATAACGAAGATAGCCGATATGACCACCGTGATCCGTCTCCAGAATAGTGACGCTATCAGAAACATCGTTGATGGTAGCGGTAAAGCCAATAAAAGGATCGTCTTTGGCGCTAATGAGCAGTAGCGGATGAGTCACACCCAATAAATGAGGTAGGGCAGAAGAGGAATGATAATAGTCGTTCTTAGAGCGATAGCCGTGACGCGGGGCCGTAAAAATATTATCGAAGTCGCTAATGCGATTGACGGCCTTAATAGAGGCAATTTCCTCTTTGGTTATATCATTGGCCAGTGCTTTTTTGATAATGGGATTGAGCAAATACGGCGTATAGATACGATGACTCAAAAAACTATGCATAGTAATGGCCGCCGATGACATATCAACGGGTGCGGAGATGACCACTGCGCCATCACACAAAGCTTTATCACCATACTCACCCATGTATTTTGCCAATGCATTACCGCCTAATGAGACCCCAACGGCATAAATATGCGCATATTTTTGGCGTAAGTTTTCTAGCGCGTGATGTACTTCACCCGTGTCACCCGCATTATAAAACACGCGTCCGCTAGCAGGAATACCACCGCAACTGCGAAAATGCGCCACGACAAAGTGCCAACCCTGAGCATGCATCTCATAAGCCAACACGCGCGCATAATGGCTGTCGCTACTGCCTTCCATACCATGAAATAGCACAATTAACGGTGTCTTTTCTAGCGCACCATCATTACTTGTTTCTGTGTTCAGCTCATGGGCATCATAAAAGTCATAAGCAATATCGCTTTCATCCAAAGAGTCTTTTTCGACCACCCTTCTGTAAGTGGGTGCTTTTGGGGCAAAAAACTTGGGCAAAATACTTTGTAGGTGCGGATTAGTGAGCCAAAATGGCGGCTTAAATTTGTTATAGGTAAAATTAGTCATAGAGTCGTATCAGGTTTGATTAAGAAAAAAGGGTAATAGTACATTTTTTATTTAATAGAATTGCTGTATTTTCAAACATTAAGTTTCACGTGAAACAAATAATATATTTTAACTAAAGTATTAAAAGTAACTATCATACTCAGCTATGAGCAGGGTTCCAATATTTTTTAGTGAACCGTTCAGTGAACAGGTATATACTCAGAAGATGAGTTATTAATAACAATTTGATTAGCCGTCGTCATGTAGAACCTTACCTGCCATCGCCAGCTCTATCTTTAGCGCTTCAATATCGCCCTCAGCAATGGTAACGGTTAATAGCACACCCTCACTATAAGCGACGTCATCAATACTGCCGTTTAAGCTGTCGACCACATAGCGGCATTGTGCTTCAGTGGCAAACTCAGCTTGTATCTGTACTTGAGCGATTGCCACATAAGGGCTTAATATCATTTCATCGACTGTGGCTTGCGCAGAGCCGGCATAGGCGCGCGTCAGACCACCTGCTCCCAGTTTAATTCCGCCAAAATAACGCACCACTATAATAATGATGTTGCCAATAGCTTTGTGCTGTAGGACGTTTAATATTGGTCGTCCTGCCGTACCACTTGGCTCACCATCATCATCGAAGCCAGCACTGGTGGTATTGGTTGGATCACCGATAATATAAGCCCAGCAATAATGACGGGCATCGGCATATTGCTCGCGCAGTTGTTCCACGTGAAACATAGCTTGCTCACGTGAAGTCACTGGATAAGCATAAGCGATAAATTCAGATTTCTTAATTTCAAGACGCGCGTTTACCGCACGCTGTAACGTTTGGTAGCTCATATTTAATTTAGGGTCTAAGTTGAATATGCTAAACTTGCACTATTATCACTGCTGTCCGTATTTGGCGCAGTGTTCATTTTATTCCCCACTATAGCAACTGATGGTAGTAAATAGCATGCGTTTAGATAAATTTATTAGTAAAGCCACTGAGCTGTCACGTAAAGAATCCAAAAAAATCCTGCACGCTAGTGAAGTCACTGTCAATGATAAGGTGATTAAAGATCCTGGCGTACATGTTGATATTGTTAATGACGATGTCATGTGGGCAGGCGAGCCGTTATCGGTCGCTGCTGGCAATCGTTATATCTTATTGCATAAGCCAGAAGGTTTTGAATGCACGCTTAAAGTCAAAGAGCATCCTATCGTTACTGAGCTGATAGCCGTACCGGAGATTGGTAGTTTACGTATTGCCGGACGCCTTGATGTCGATACCACTGGGGCGCTACTAATTAGTGATGACGGAAAATGGCTGCATCGCGTTACTAGCCCTAAGCACGAACACGCTAAAGTCTATGAGCTGACCTTGGCTGATCCTATGGATAGCGATGCACAGGCCAACGCAGTAAAAGAAGTCGCTGAAGGTATCTTATTAGATGGCGATTACGAAGACACTAAGCCTGCTATTCTTGAATTCATTGATGAAACCCATGCACGCTTAACCCTAGAGCAGGGTAAATATCACCAGGTCAAACGCATGATGGGTTACTTTGGTAATAAAGTAACTGAGCTGCACCGCGCTAGCATCAGCCATATTAATCTAGACGGTTTAGAGAAAGGCGACAGTCGCTTTTTGACTGCAGAAGAAGTGGCAAAATTTTAACAGGACTTTTCTCGTAGTTGAGCCACTTTAAAACGAACACAGTATGGCTGGGAGAAATTTTCGAAGCATCGAAAAGTGACGCAGTCACACAGCAAGCTAGAAAAATTTCTGCCAGTTATACGAAACTATGTGTATATCTATTTTATTTGGTACTGACTATCCAACCAGTTTGTTCATGACTGGCTTTGCTTCTTTAGGTAGTATTAATTAGAAAGTATTTAAAAACGTAGCACTGCAAAAATAATAACGGCAGCAGCTCTCTAATCATGTGAGCTGGCTGCCGTTATTGTTTGTCTTTTAGTATTTTCTATTATTCGCACCTAGTTGCTTGTTGATGTTGCCTGTCTCTTAAACATGGGTAGCAGTTTTGCAAAATTAGCCGTCAAGTCCTTATCATGCCCTTATAAAAACCTGCCAATGTGCTAAAGTCTGTCCATCTTTTTAATCTACTTTTTTGCATAATGTATTTGAGCTTTATTAAAACTCATTATTAAAACTGTGTGCCAATTTTATTTTAGAGTAACAGTATCAGCTTAGTGTTTTTAACTTAAGTGTTTTTAAACTAAGTGCTCTTACATTAGATAAATTGGATTAGCTGATAACTTTGTATAAACCTGATAGGACAACTCTTGTGAAACTACCTGTATTAAAATCTGCCAGTCTTATTGCGGCCATGCTGTTGGCTACCACTGCTTGCGCACAGCCTGCCGCGACCAAAACTTCTAGCGAAAAGACTAGTAAAAGCGTTCAAAGTACACAAACTACAGGTAAAGTTAGCGCAGCTGTTGATAACCAGTTACGCCAAGTATTAAAGCAAGCTGGTATCAAAACTCAGATAACGTCTATCGCGCCATCGAACTTGCCTAACATGTATCAAATCAACCTTGCCGGACAGCCGCCGCTGCATATAACTGAAAGCGGTCAATATGTCATTCAAGGTGACCTACAAAAGAATCCTAGTAAACGTCTAGTGACGGAAATCCCAGTGCGTAGTAGTAGTGACCAAGCAGGCATTCCAGTCAATCCCAAAACTAAATCTGGCATGTTAGCCAATATGGGTGCTCTCAAAAACATGAGTACTAAGACGCCGTTCTTTTATACGGCCGTACCGGGTGTGATTTGGGGTGCAACGCTTGAAGGAGTCCCGTTTCTAATATCAGATGATGGCCAGTACGTGACCGATGGTGAAATCTCAGTGATTGAAAATGGACAGTTTACTGGACTTGATGAGAACTTTGAAAAACGTAAAAACCAGTCGGTATTCAACTCTCTAGATCAGTCGCAATTGATTACTTATCCAGCGACCACGCCTGAAAAGGCGGTGATCTATGTGGCTACTGATGTCAATTGCCCTTATTGCCGTCTGTTTCATAAAAAGATGAGCAATCTCAATAAAAAAGGCGTGACGGTTAAAACAATCGGTTATCCTATTTATGAGAAGTCGCCTGAGCAAATGCGTGGCATTTGGTGTCAAGCTGATGATGCCAGTCGCCGGAACGCTTTAGATAAGGCGATGTTAACAGGCAAGATGACCTCAGCGCCGGCAAGTTGTAGCGCTGATCATGCTGCGCCCAATCGAGAAAAAGCGGCTGGGCTTGCTGTGGTAGCAACACCTGCCATCTATCGTGACGATGGCGTACTCTATCAAGCCAGCTTTGAGAGTCCAGAGTTTTTAGAATTTTTGGGAGTAGAATAAACCACTACATAGATAAAGTACTAAAGTTACAAACTTAAAAAGACATCATTGCTTATCAGCCATGTGCTGCGCGAGTCGTTCAATATGCTCGACGCCAATACCACAGCAACCACCAATAATGTTTGCACCAGAGGCTTGCCAGAGTGTTGCCCACATCAAGTAATGCTCAGGGGTAGTGTCTTTACGTATTTGGCGCAGTTGTGCATTGGCTTGTTTGTGGATTTGTTTTGAGACAAAAGCATTGGCATAGACGCCCAGCTGCATGGGATGTGACTCTTTGTCGATAATCGCTTTCGCAACTTGCAATGCTGAATTCATGACCTCAGGTTGACTACAGTTAAATAGTACGGCATCGACGTTCAATGCCATCATAGCTTGTACCGCCTCTGCTACTGGTTCGCCAGAGCGTAGCATAGGTGTGCTCATGGCTCGATCGGGTTCGATAGTGTCATTGGTGTCATCAGTGGCGCTATCTAGTTGACTGTCGTCTAGCGTAAACGCGATCCAAATGGGTTTCTGTGCGAGCTCTTTTTGAGTAGCTGTGAATTCAGTAATCAATTTATGCCACGTTAACGCCTCAACGATGCTGCTTTGAGTTTCCACCAGCCATATATCCACATAGTCTACTTGTGCGGATAATAATGGATGCGCGATAGCAGAGGCTTGCTTGGCATCGAACAAGTCGGGTCGGTAAGAGCCAAACAGTGGGGGCAAACATCCAGCGATTTGTACAGCTGCTGGACTGTCAGGCTTTTTGCTTGCTTGTACGGCTTCGAATGCGAGCCTCGATGCCGTTTCTATGAGCTGTTCCCCTTCAGCAAAAAATCTATCTCCTAAGTGATAAGGGGTTACAGCATAGCTATTGACGGTGATAACCGTGGCACCAGATTTTATGTAGTCTAAGTGGATATCCCGAACACTACTTGGCGCTAGACTCAATGACAGTGCTGACCATTCAGGTTGGCGAAAGGGGGCACCGCGTCGCTCAAGCTCACGTCCCATCCCTCCATCTAATATAGTCATTGGCGCCGGGGTTGTGGATGAGGCATGAGACTGACGGCTCATCACCTTATGCGTTGTTTGAGTGTGCATCATAAGCTCACTTATAAAATAGACCAAAAGACATGCCCTACATTAAGGCAGAATAACATCGACGATTTTCCAATCAATCAACCCTTCACGCACCATCATTATGGTAAGTGGATAACCTTTAACCTGACCACTGATGGTAAAGCAATTGATACCGCAGTAGCTCAATGTTGGCTTGTTACTATCCGTCCCTTGAGCTACCTGCTGCCCTAACTCGGCCGCTTGTTTTTCCATAATCTGCTGCATTTGGTTTTTGACCACTGCATTAACATCACCGCGATGAATAATTAGATCTTGGATCAGGTTTTTTAGATCAACTTGATTGCTAGAGATTGCCCAAGCTGCGGCCAGCTCTTTGGTAGCAGTATTGGCTTGACCTTGAGTGTTGATTAGCTTTTCTATATTTTGCGGCGTGATAGCCCCGTCTACGGCCTGCGTAATAAAGCCGTTCGCTGCTTGAGTCAACGGCTCACCACCAAGCTCAGCGACCAATGGATATTGCGTCATGGTATTAGCAAACTTGCTGGTCAACTGGGTTTGCACGCTAGGTCGCACTTGTTCATAGTCAATTGCAGCAGCGATGGTCGCACCGTCTTTGGCATCATAAGCATTTTTTAGCTGATAAGCGCTGTAGTAAGGTGAGCCAGCATATACTGCTATGGCGATGACAACCAATAATATGAGTAGTGTGATCAGCTTTTTCATAGATATTGATACCTTTACCCTGTTTGTCTAGCGTGTTTGTGGCGATAAATACTAGCACGACTTAACGATATAAAGGTACAAAAATACATAGGTATGACAAGGTAATATCAGTTCAGTATGGTTGTAGAGAGATACGTATTTATTATGGTTACCTTATTAGCCTACTGGGTATTTTTATGGACTTTCAATCGTGAATTTTGCAGTCTTTAAACAAACACTAGCAGACCAGTCAGTAATTTCTCTATTCGATAACTTGATAAATCAGCGCACCATCTCCATAAATAGCGCAAACTTTTAATAATTCATTTGGTTAAACAGCATCCCGCCGTATTCGCTCGTCCGTTCATTTAATGTCTTTTTTACGTCGTTAATAGAGTTACTGTGTTTCATGTGAAACAGTCGCTTGCGATTAGCTATAAAAAGATCAATGTAACAGTTGACGACAGGGTCGATAGACTTGCCAGCCGGCGGCACTGTGATGACGATAGGAGAGCCCATGAGTAAGCGCGATTTTTATGAAATATTAGGTGTCAGCCAAACAGCAGATGGCAAAGAGATCAAGCGATCTTACCGTAAGCTGGCGATGAAATACCATCCAGATCGTAATTCTGATGATCCAGATGCCGAAGATAAATTTAAAGAAGCCTCTATGGCTTATGAAGTGCTTAGCGATACTGATAAGCGTTCAGCCTATGACCGTATGGGTCATGCTGCCTTTGAAAACAATATGGGTGGTGGCGGTGGCTTCGGCGGCGCTGGTGGTGGCAACTTCCAAGATATCTTTGGTGATATCTTTGGTAACTTCGGTGATGTCTTTGGTCAATCGCGTGGCGGCGGTGGCGGGCGCTCGCGTCGCGGCTCAGACTTACGTTATGTATTAGAGCTGACTTTGGAAGAAGCCGTACGAGGCTGTAAAAAAGAAGTTAGCTTTACTGCGCCAGCCCCTTGTGACACTTGCGATGGTAAAGGCGCAAAAAATGCTTCGGATGTGGTCACTTGCCAGATGTGTCATGGTCAAGGTCAAGTACGCATGCAGCAAGGATTTTTTCAGGTACAGCAAGCTTGCCCTCAGTGCAGCGGTACAGGTAAGCAAATCAAAAACCCTTGCCCTGACTGTCATGGTAACGGCGTCAAAGACAAGTCTCGCAACCTAGAAGTGGCTATCCCAGCGGGCGTAGATGATGGCGATCGTGTGCGTTTATCTGGCGAAGGAGAAGCAGGCGGTGCAGGCGTTCAAAACGGCGACTTATATGTCGAAGTACGGGTCAAGCCGCATAATGTCTTTACTCGCCAAGGTGCCGATCTGTATATGGACGTGCCTGTAAGCATCACTGATGCTGCGCTCGGTAAAGAAGTCGAAATTCCCACTTTAGATGGCAAAGTAAAAGTCAAAGTCGCCGAAGGGACCCAAAGTGGCAAGCTGCTACGTGTTCGCAGTAAAGGTGTGACTCCGGTACGTACCACCATGAAAGGCGACATGATCTGCCGCGTGGTTATCGAGACTCCAGTGAACCTAAACCGTGAGCAAAAAGACTTATTGCGTCAGTTCCAGAACACACTTGATGATGACAGCCATCATCAGCAGTCACCCCATAAGAAATCATTCTTTAAAAAGTTTGGTGAATTGTTCGATTAATAGCATTGGTTAATAATATCGGTTATTAGTAGTAAGCTTTATTGAATAAATCATTATCTTAAGCCCATAAGTTTCACGTGAAACTTATGGGCTTTTTTGTTTCGATCAACATAGTTAGCACTATTTTTGAATAATCCTGAAATCACTCTATTCAACAGGATGCTTTTGCTAAACGTAAAAAAATTAATTCATGCTATGATATTAAAAAAGTTTATTAACGATTATCATCTCACAAAATAAAAATTATTAGGATAAAATCATGAGTCAAAAAGCAGACGAACAGACCATTAATATCGGCGTTATCGGAGCAGGTGGACGGATGGGCCGTATGCTCATCGAGGCTGTAAAAGACAATCCGCAGACCATATTAAGCGCAGCGATTGAACGTCAAGGTTCAAGTCTGGTTGGTGCAGATGCCGGAGAAGTAGCGGCTATAGGGCGCTTAGACGTACAAATCGTTGATGATCTAGCCGCCGTGATTAATGATATTGACGTGCTCATTGATTTTAGCTTGCCTGATGCTACTGAGCAAAATATGCAAGTTTGCGCTGAAAATAACGTAGCTATGGTCATTGGTACTACCGGCTTTAATGAACAACAAGAGCAAGTGTTAGTAGAGGCAAGCAAGAAAATAGCTATCGTTTACGCGGGTAACTATTCTACTGGGGTTAATTTGTCATTAAAGCTGTTAGAGATGGCCGCTAAAGCGTTTGGTACCGATGCCGATGTAGAAATTATTGAAGCGCACCATAAGCATAAAATAGATGCACCATCGGGTACGGCTTATATGATGGCCGAAGCTGTGGCACAGGCGCGCGGCCAGAACTTAAAAGACGTGGCGATATACGGTCGTGAAGGCCAAACGGGCGAGCGCGAGTCTGGCACGATTGGCATTCATGCCATTCGCGGTGGTGAGATTGTCGGCGATCACACGGTGATGTTCATCGCTGATGGTGAAGTCGTTGAAATCACCCATCGTGCCCGAGCACGGATGACCTTTGCCGCAGGCGCAGTACGGGCAGCGACTTGGATAGTTCAGCAATCGGCTGGACAATATAATATGCAAGATGTATTAGGGTTGAATGAGTAGGGGTTCAATGAGTAGGGGTTCAATGAATAGGGCTGAAATAATTAGTGCTCAAACGAATAATGCTTAAGTGATTGAGCTTAAGGCGTATTATTGAGTTATTTATAATAGGGAGCAGCGCATGGATACAAGCAAATACAACTTGCTGATTAATACTCTTAGCAAAGTTCCTATTTATACTCGGCAAACAGCTATTGCTTTAAGCCTTGCTGTGTTACCAATAGTAGTTCAGGCAGCCACGTCTCAAAGCTCTTATCAAACTTATGTCATCCATACCTATGGCGGGGATACGCTGTTGCCCGCTGTTCGCCAACAGCTGGGTGCCAGTCGTGATGGCGGTACCGTTACGACCTATCAAGATAAGTTAATATTAAATACTACTGCTACCAATTATCGAGCGGTACAACAATTACTCACTCAAATTGATACCCAGCCGCAAGCGCTAACGGTATCTGTGCGCGTAGGCAATAATAGCAGCTCCCAAGGTAATATTCGCCAAGGACGGGTGGTTATCAGCAACCGAGGTATTCAAGGCGCGGGAATAATTAATCAACGTAACAGCCAACAGCAAAATAATCGCTTATATCAAGTTCAAACGCTGTCAGGTAGCGCGGCGAGTATCAGTACCGGCACGCTTTGGTCATTGACTCAAACCTATCATGCCAATGTTTATCCATCGTTAAGTCGTCCGTCAAGCCGCCCATCAGGACAGCTTATTATCCAGCAGCAGATTTTATTGCCAACCACGCAGGGTATTCAAGTTACTCCAAGATTGCTCCCAAATGAGCAAGTTGAAGTTAAGTTATCTCAAGCTGAAGAATCGCTAGTAAAATCTAATTCGTCTTATAATCAAAACCGCTACAATAATAATAGTTATTCTAATAAGGGTTATTCTAATAGTGCCATTAAAGGCCAATACTTAAACAGCAACATTATCGTCCCACGTGGACAGTGGGTTACTATCGGGCAAGTGACGCAATCTACGCAAGAACAAAGCTCAAACTATGGCAGTAGTCGTACTATTAATAGTAATAACAGCACACCAATTTGGCTTTTGGTACAGTAGCTGATTTTAATCAAAATATTTAAGATATAAAAAAGCGCGGCACTGCTAATAACAGTACCGCGCTCTTTTGATTGCAATTTATTGACGATTAATCAATATAAACCACTTCTAATGGCGGAAAGCCATTAAACTCAACGGACGAATAAGAGTTGGTATAAGCGCCCGTGGTGAGCCAATAGATTTTATCACCAATCTCCAGCTCTTCGGGTAGCTGATAGCCCGTTTCTTCATACATAATATCAGCCGAGTCACAGGTTGGTCCTGCTAATACTACGGTTCCTTGACTGGTTGAGGTTTCCATCTTAGGGGTATAAATAGGATATTTAATTGCCTCGCCTAAGGTTTCAATTAACCCTTGGAACAGTCCCACATCGGTATAGACCCAACGCGATAAATCGGTATGTGATTTACGTGAAATCAGTACGACATCACTGACCAATACGCCCGAACCGCCAACCAATGAACGCCCAGGCTCTAGTATAATCTCCGGCATATCTTCAGCGTCATAGTCGTCAGTCAGGTAGCGTTTGATTTCTTCTGCATAGACCTGTATTGGGTTTACTTCACTGATATAGTTGGCTGGAAAACCGCCACCCAAATTAATCATTTGTAGCTTGATGTCTTCTTCATGAATCATCCAATCAAACATATATTTGACCTTGGCCAACGCATCATCCCACGCTGCCACATCTCTTTGCTGACTGCCCACATGAAATGAGATGCCATAAGGCACCAGTCCCAAATCGCGTGCTTGAACCAGCAAGTCGATCGCCATATTAGGGTGGCAACCAAACTTACGCGACAGTGGCCATTCAGCGGTATCGGAACCTTGTACTAAGATACGTACAAATATGTTTGAGCCTGGCGCATACTTCGCAATATTTTTTAAATCGGCTTCCGAGTCAGTAGCATACAGACGCACACCTTTATCATAAGCATATTTGACATCTTTGGCTTTTTTAATGGTATTGCCGTAAGAAATACGTGAGGCATCAACGCCACAATCGAGTACCCGATCCAGCTCATAGACGGACGCACAGTCAAAGTTTGATCCCAGCTCGGCGAGTAAATTGATTACCTCAACCGCAGGACTGGCTTTCATTGCATAATGAATTTTAGCGTCGGGAAAAAACCCCACCATTTCATGATATTTGGTCGCGATACGACTCAGGTCAACCACCAAAAATGGGGTTTCGCGACCTTCAGTAACTTGAGTGAATTTCTGCCAGCCGGCAGAGTCAAAATATTGGTCAATTTTGATCATGGTAGCAAACCCTTAATGAAGACAATAAAATAGGTAGACGATAAATGGAATAAGATGAAGAATCAATAAAGACAACGCCGAAAAAAAGGTCATATAGCACGCAACAATGACCCTAAAACATGAAGCATTGGTGACACAACTTAACGCTTTAAAACGTAATGGTCATCAAGAAGACTTAATGACCATTAAACTTAGCAACTATTAGATCCAGCAACCATTAAACAGACGTTGCTTGTGCTTGCTTATCCGCTTCCTGCTTCTCTCTTATTTTAAGCACTTTACGAACTTTATCGCGGGCGCGAGTTTGTTTAAGATGTGATAGGTAATCAACAAAGATAACCCCATTCAAGTGATCCATCTCATGCTGAATACACACTGCCAGCAAGCCCTCTACTTCTTTATCCATCGCTTGACCGTCTTGATCTAAAGCTTCGATACGCACTTTATTGGGGCGCTCAACCTTGTCATAGACATCAGGCACGGACAAACATCCTTCTTCGTATGGTTGCTTCTCTTCTACTAATGGCGTGATTTTTGGGTTAATAAATACCATCGGTGTGTCTTTGTCTTCGGATAAGTCCATGACAATCAGTTGGATATGTCGGTCAACTTGGCTGGCGGCAAGGCCAATACCTTCTGCATCATACATAGTCTCAATCATATTAGTGATTAGAGTCTTTATTTCAGCAGTGACCTCTTGTACTGGTGTGGCAATCGTGCGCAGGCGCGGGTCAGGGTAGCTTAAGATAGGGAGTAATGCCATGCGGCTCACCTCAATAATACAGATAGAATAGGTTGTTTATTATAAGATAAATGGGGGCAAAAGTAACATTTATCAACAAGTATAAATAATATTCAAGACAATAAAAAAACCTTACTATAAGTAAGGTCTTTTATTCAACTAAAATTTAAGTTATTTTTAGCTTTATATTGTATAAAGCCCAGTTATACACGGCGTTTGTTCATAATCATCTCATATATGAATAACAAGATAATCGCACCGATTACTGAGAATATTAAACCTGTAAAGCCACCATCAGCATCGATACCTACTAAACCAGCAACGAAGCCACCTAACATGGCGCCGACAATACCCAGTATAATAGTCATGATCCAGCCCATTGGATCACTGCCTGGCTTAATAGCGCGTGCCAATAAACCAGCAACCAAACCCACAATAATCATCCAAATAAAACCCATTGTCGCTCTCCTAATTTATAGTAATTAATTTTATTGTATTTAATGCTGTTGTTCTCATGTTGATAACCATATTGTAATCACTCGCTGCTATTAAAAATAAGCGCAAAATGTTACCAGTGTAGGGGCTATGTGAGAAAACCAGCTGATTTGCTGTTTTGAAGTTAGATTAGGTAAATGAAAGGTTAATAAGGTTGCAAAGTCGCTAATCTAAATTATATCGGTGTAATGGACAAAATTCATGCTAAAAAGTAGACGATAGCGGCTAATGGACATAATTCATGCTGGCAGCGCTACTTTGACAATAAAAAGTCTTTAATAAACCGTAGCTTACGTTGTTCGTTTAGAC
>NZ_CAJHBI010000041.1 GCF_904846605.1 Psychrobacter sp. 72-O-c | reverse complement strand
AGAGCTCCAATTCTGACGACTCTAATTCTGACGACTCTAATTCTGACGACTCTAATTCTGACGACTCTAATTCTGACGACTCTAATTCTGACGACTCTAATTCTGACGACTCTAATTCTGACGACTCTAATTCTGACGACTCTAATTCTGACGACTCTAGTTCTGATAATACTAACTTAGAACATGAACCCATAATAAAGCTTAGTAAAAGGAGCTACACTGAGACTTTTGATTTTTCCTCCAAAACTATTGACCTCTACACGTTTATAGATGAAATTAGGAACCGTAAAGGTGAAAAGATACTACAAAAAGAAGTAGATATATATTTGAACGGTATTAAGAAAGATGATCATTACTTATCTAATGTTCAAAATTCTCAAGAGTATAGCCTAACTTTCAAGTTCTTGGATGATTTGTCAATTATAACTAGTAATCCTATAAAGTTAAAATATATAAAAAATCGGCATGAACTACAGTCTAGTGAATCCAAGAACTCCCTAATAAACTCAGTTAGCTTTTCGTATGAAGTCACTATACCAGTAGCTGGTGAATTAATTTATCAAATTAATAAGCTATGGGCTATAGATGACGATTATAGAATAGTAATTACTCCTTCGCTCAGAACAATATTTGAAATCTGTTGTCAAAAAATTAATAATTTTGAAAATATTTTCGATATTAGTGAAGACAACCCAAAATATATTAAGTCTCTTGAGAAAAAAGTTGAAAAATGTGTAGAGCACATTCTTGACTACTCAAAAATAAGAGCTAATACTCAGTTTTATAGAAAAATAACTAATGAATATGATAATTTTAAGAATATATATATTCCTAAAGATTTTGAAGAAGCAGTTAAAAAATCTAATCTTGGGTCTCATTATGCTACTACGAATTTAGATAACGATAAAATTCAAAGTATTGCACTACATGCAGGTTACTTTGCTCAGCTCATAGATGCATATCTAAAAGATAGGGGTTATACTTAATATGAATATATCTTTTCAAGATTATCGGAAAAACGATATTCATGGCGTTAGTCTTTATCCCGCTACTATGATTGCACCTGTACAGAATATGGTTATGAAGAGTATTTTTGAGGTTGATAAAATCAAGACTGTGTATGACCCTTATCATGGTTCTGGCATATCTTTATATGAAGCTATTAAAATTGATGAGAACTGTGAAGTATATGGTTTTGATATAAATCCCCTTGCTCATCTTTTAACTTATATAAAATTAAAAGGTGTAACTAAGAATATTTACAATGATGTAAATGCTGTTAAAGAATTGATTCAGTGTGCCCCTTGCACTCCCTTAGAGTTTGATAATATTGGAAAATGGTTTAGAAAAGATATCATAGCAAGCCTATCTGAAATAAGATGGTCTATAACTCAAATCAAAAGTAAACGTAATAGGCTGTATTTTTGGTCTATTTTTTCGAAACTAGTTAGAAAATATAGTAATACTCGTTCTTCTACTTATAAATTGCATATAAAGAGTAGTGAGGATATTGCTAAGGTAAAGAATAATGTAATTGAAGACTTCCTAACTCAAATTAAGTTGAACGCAAAAAAATTTGATGTTAGAGCTAAGCACGTAAATTTAATTAAAGGTGACGTACTCAAGCTTGGTAATAAAATCAGACCCAACTCTATAGATCTAACCATAACGAGTCCACCTTATGGAGACAACCAAACTACTGTTACCTATGGTCAGTTTTCTTCATTGCCTCTTTTTTGGATTGATAAAAAGGATCTAAAGCTCGAAGGTTGGGAGCTTGATAACTACTCTATAATTGATAGAAAAAGCCTTGGCGGAAGTAGTAGAAACCAAATATCTCAAACAGGATTTTCTTTAATTGAGCCTTACTTATCGAAAATATCTAAACCTAAACAAAGAAAAGTTTTGAACTTTTTTGCTGACTATTTCTTATCTCTTGACCATATATGCAATGTAACTAAAAAATATATTGTAATGACTTTAGGTAATCGTACAGTTGACGGTATCAATATTGACTTAACTTCTATCACTTCAAAATACCTTGAAATTAAAGGGTTTGATAATTTGGAACTACTTAATAGATCCATTCCCAACAAAAGAATTCCTTCAATAGTTTCTTACCACGAAGGTGTGCCAATTCATTCAATGAGCAAAGAATACGTTATTATTCACAATAAAAAACAACCATAATTAACTAGCAATTATTTTACTGACTGTGGTGTCATTTATTGCTCTATTTACACTATCTTTCTTCTCCCGCCGATAACGCTCAAAATAACAAATCCCTGCGCCCAATCCTTTTTCCACTTCCTACGCCAGCTAAATGGATGCTGGCAGCCATGGCCCATATTTTATATATGAATACAAAACTTTAGCTCGTTTGTCAATTTATCTTATTTACACCCCTCTCATTAGCTATAATAATCCTAATAGCACCCCCACCTCTATCTATCTCCTCTGGTAACATTGGGCTAGAAAACATGGTGGTATTCAATTGACTTGTTTTTAGTAGCTGATACTTTTATTATTCTGTAAAATCGAACCTGCTATTTAATTCAACTTATCACTCTTATCCTTACTCCGCCGACACCGCTCAGAACAATAAACAACCTGCTCCCAATCCTTTTCCCATTTCTTACGCCAGCTAAAGGGCCGCTGGCAGACAGGGCAGACTTTTTGCGGTAAATTTACTTTTTTATGTGCCATAGTCTTCCTTACACTGTAAACTCATTAAGCCAGACTTAGAGCATCTCTAGTTTCTATTCCCTCTCAATCTTATTTCTGATGATCTAAGCCCTCATACTTCTTAATCCGGCGACACTGGTCTGAACAATAGACCATACTCTCCCAATTTTTATCCAACTTTTTACTCCAGCTAAACTCTCGGAGGCAGACAGGACATTCTTTTTTCCGTACATTTTTCTTTTTTTGCGCCATATATTTCTCATTAAATTGTTTAATACACAAATTATTTAAGACATTAGTTACTTAACACTAATTTCAAAAATGAAAAGTTAACGACCCCACACTGGCGATCGAACCACTCCGCCTGCTTTACTACTGATAGTATAGCTTGTACCGCCAGACAATGACCGTATGACTAGGCTACCACCCTTTTGTGCGCTGCCCTGCATATTTCGCGTTGGATAAACGGCATAACTGCCACTGGGTGATAAACGTGCTGGCTCATCAAGACCGGTTTCTGCTAGATTGACGACTTGCCCTGTTGATAGAGTCATGACCGCCGCTTGCCGACCGTTCAGATAAGCCATGCGCGTGCCGTCAAAACTCAGCTGCGGACTGGCAGCATAGCCGCCAGTAGATATCTTAGTGGCGTTGCCGCTCGCAAAGTCATAACGATAGATACGTGGACGGCCAGCGCGAACCTTATCACTGACATAGACGAAGCTTTTACCATCAGCAGCGTAGCTGGGCTGAACTTCAGTACTCGGTAGCGTGGTAAGCTGGGTGGTACTGCCATCCTTTAAACGCATCTCGTAGATATCGGCATTACCACCAACCGTCGAGCTATAGAGCATTTTCTGTCCATCCGGTGAGAATGACGCCGATAAATTGCTACCGTTAGCATTGACCACTAGATTATTCGTTTTACTATTGCGATCATAGATATAAATTTTTGGCGACTGGCGCGGTATTTGCTTACTGTATGCCAATAGCTGCCCATCGGTTGACCACGCCGGCGCATAGATATAGCCGTTAAGTTGCTCAATTAATTGTCTATCACTACCATCTGGGCGAATGCTATAAAGCGTAGATATTTTGGCAGCACCTGCGCCTTGTTCCTCTACATAGGCAATACTTCCTTGACGATCTATTACAGGCATCGCTGCCGTTAGAGGGTTAGTAGCCATGTTACTAGTATGAGAACGGGTAACGGTTGATAAAGTAGTACAAGCACTCAAAACACTCAAAGCAGCACCAAGAGTAGTGACAGCAATGGCTTTATAGAACGAGCTCTTATTGACCAAACGTTGGTTGATAGCAGAGATAACCATAAAGTAGAACTCAGTTAGATTTTGGCGAGAGATAAATATATAAATAATTAACAATCAAGAACAATAGTTATAGTTTAGCTCAATTATCGCTTAGCTTTTTGGTAAAACGCCATAAAAAATGCCCCACTACATCATAGTGAGGCGTTTTTTATTTATAAATCGTTTAACTTTTTTATAGTTATAAAACGATTTAGACTAACAAGCTACTGAGCAAAATTATTTAGATATCGCTTTGAAATGAGCAACTTGACTGGCATTAGTAATAGTTAACATAGGCACATTATTAGCACTTTTGCTTAAGCTATATTTACCTTGTACTGTTGCCATGGTCGCAGTATCGAAGCTGGCTTGTGGCTCAGGGCAGGCCATCATAGTGCTAATAACGTTATTTAACTGAACGTTGTTATTCACAATTTTATACTCAGCGCCCATGTTATTACAAGTGTTTATGAAAGTAACACGGTTATTGCCATTAACATTCATGAAGCTTAGCGTTAACGGTTTGGCTGGATCAAAGAATAACTGAGTAACTTTAGCGCCATTAGTACGTGTAGCATCGACTAACTGCCAGTTATGAGCTTGTAGTGCATCATTGGTAAGTGTCTGGGCAACTGGTGCAGTAACGCCTGGAGTGGTTTGGCAACCGGCCGCTAGTGTACCTACAGCAAGGGTTGCAGCCATCATTACTTTAGTCATGTTTTTCATATAAACTCCTAGAAGAATTAAATTAATTGTTGTTGCTATAATTATCTTTATAAGCATTCTTATGGATCATCGTTTTATTATTACTACCTAAAGACTTTATTATACCTACTTAAAAGAGGCGCCATTATGTAGTGCTGGTATGTGTTTGTCATGACAGGTTATGTATATGCTTCGGTCAGTGTTTGTTCCTGAGTATAGCCGTTTTGCTAACCTCTATTGCTAGTTGGGATATTACCTGCTAACGGTTTGTTACACTTTATGAGTTTAGCGGCATGACTAAGCCATAACATTGGACCATTTACGGTTGGTTCTCATCTGTAATACTCTCTCCGTCATCCTCTACTTCTGGTAATGAAGGAGATGAACTCTTTGGCTCTGTAGTAAATTTAGCCTTATTTTGGGCAGGAGAAGCATCAAGTCCTTTATATGGATTGGACATATCTGGCGCTGATCTACTATTAACGCTAGGGTCATTATCTACTATATTAGAAGCTGATTGAGAAAACTCTGCGTCAACATCATTAGACTTAAACCATATAATAATCGCCCCGATTATTATGATAACCGCGGCGATGATGAGAATTGCTAAAGTGGCTGGATGACGATTATTTGACATAAAAAAAGCGTTTTGTTTTATAAGTCAGTTTATATTTTAAAATTCAGCTTATAAGCCTACGTTTTTAAGACGATTTACCTGACCACGGTATAAGGTTTTTGGATTTACCTCTCCCCATGCAGTCAAGCCTAATACCTGATTGACCGCGTCTAAATGGTTCATTCTATAATCCTCTCGAATCACTTGACCAAGTCGGCTTGAGCAGGCAGATACCACGCCATCGTTTGCCTCACCCTTAAACGATAAGCTCGTCAACGCTAATGCAACGTCACCGACATCAAGGACATTGGTCACTTGCCCAACTCCGCTGAATGAGTAATATTTAATACCATTGACTTGGGTGTTGGCTGGCTGACCACAATACCGTGGCGGCATCGCTGCAGGAAATTTAGCATTGAAGCGTGCTGCGCCATCGGTAGACAAAGCAACGAGAGATTTCCAACCATCTTGTTCTTGCAATTCCCAAATACTAGTACCAGAGCTAATATCTGTGAAGCCACCGATGAGATCTAAGAGGCCCAATGCAGCATCGCCAACCACACCGGTTGCTGAGATAGTTTTGAGTACATCATCTGCTGTTTTTGACCCTTGTTCCGGGCTTGAGACGGCGGTAACTGAAGCCACGTATTGTGGCGCAACGCCAGCAACATAGCGGATATCAATACCGCCCTGACTGTGCCCAAGTAAGTTGACTTTAGGTTTGCCTGAAACGGCCGTAATAATTTTTATTTGTTGCAGCAACTGCTCACCACGAACCTCACTATTATTAACTGCTGAGGTTTTGGTCGCATATACATTAGTACCGTTTCTCATTAAATCCTGAGGAATACCATAAAAATAGTCGAGTACCCCGAACAGCTTATTGAAACCACCAAGTCCATGCGCCAGTACGACTGGATACTGGGTTTTGGTATAGTTTGAGGTAAAGTATTTACTACTAACCAGTTCGCAACCATTAGCATTGGCACAGTTGTAATACTGTCCAGCGGCTTGAGCAGAAGTGGTTTGCAGGGTCATTAGGAGGATCCCAGTACCAATCGCACCAAGAGTCGGTAAAAATGCACTGGGTGTTATGGCCTTACGAAGATAAGCGCTGAGCTCAATAACTTTTATTTTCATGGCTTTCTTTTTCATAATAACGTCCTTGTTATCATCAGAAACAATGAGGGTCGAATACCTTTATCCTAAAAATGTCTTCCCAGGAAAAGCTGAGAAAGACAATCGCTATTCCTTTTAGCAACTTAAAATACATTACGAATATATTCTGCAACATGCAACAAAACTTTGTTAATTACTGTAATATTAACGTGACGACGCAGTCACTATAAATAGGAGTATGTGTCTGATATAGCTGCTATTAACGCGTTGTGGCGATGACTAATGGCAAAACCGAGACACACTCATTTATGGTATAATTCAGCCACATAAATTCTATAACTATAAGACCAACAATGATGACTAAAAAATCTCTTATCCAGTCTCCAGAAGCCATAGAAAAAATGCGTGTGGCCGGTAAGCTTGCCAGCGATTTACTCGTCATGTTAGACGAGCATGTCAAGGTTGGTGTCAGCACAGAAGCGCTGAACCAAATTGCCCATGACTATATCGTCAATGTGCAACAGGCTATTCCTGCCCCGCTTAACTACAATGGTTTTCCCAAATCTATCTGTACCTCAGTCAACCATGTGGTCTGTCACGGGATTCCAACCGAAAACAAACTGCTAAAAGACGGTGATATCATCAATATTGATGTGACGGTGATTAAAGACGGCTATTACGGTGACACCTCAAAAATGTGGGTCGTCGGTAATGGCTCCATCATGGCGCATCGTATCTGTAAAGTGGCACAAGATGCCCTATATGCTGGTATGAAAGTCGTCAAAAATGGCGCACGCTTAGGCGATATTGGCGCGGCTATTCAAGAAGTGGTCGAGCCTGAACGCTTTAGTATCGTGCGCGAGTTCTGTGGTCACGGTATCAGCGATGAATTTCACCACGAGCCACAAGTGATGCATTATGGTAAAAAAGGCACAGGTTTTGAGTTAAAAACTGGCATGACTTTTACTATTGAGCCGATGATTAACCAAGGAACATGGCAGACCAAGATTTTGCCAGATGAATGGACCGCGATTACCAAAGATCGTAAGCTGTCCGCGCAGTGGGAACATACTATGGTCGTGACTGATAATGGTTGCGAGGTATTTACTACTCGTCCTGAAGAAGATTTAAGTTTTTTAACTCAGTAATATAATGAAAGACCGCTTAGGCGGTCTTTTTTTTGGGTTAATTATATAAGTGAAGTATTGCATTTACTATTTTCTTACCCTTATAATTTTTATTGTTCTTATTTTACATTTTTAATTGGATAACGCTCATGTTTACTTGCGATGTTGCCTCCATTTATCTTTCTCCACTACCGCCACTATTATCGGCTAATATGCCTGCAGCAGAAGTTACTGCGGATACTCCATTACTGGGTATTCCTGAATGGTTGACGCAAATCAATGAGGATATCAGCCGAGAGCTTGAACGCGGCGTTAATATCCGCCAGTTGGTAGAAGCACGCGCCTGTGCCATTGATGGCTTGCTTATCACCTTGTTCTCTTGGTTCGAGCTTGATAAAACTGATTTAGCCTTGTTTGCCACCGGTGGTTATGGCCGCGGTGAGCTGTCGCTATATTCAGATGTGGATATTTTGCTATTGTCTCCTAGTGATATTGATAATAGTGTCAGCACAAAAATTGATCGCTTGGTCGCTATGCTATGGGATATTGGCCTTGAACCGGCATTATCAGTGCGCAGTGTCGATGACTGCTTAGAGGCGGCGAGTGATCATACGATTGCCAGTAGTTTGTTAGAAGCCAGATTGCTCATTGGCAATGAAGTCTTACAGGATGTGCCAAACGATATCGTCAATAAATTGTGGTCACAGCGTGATTTTTATGACGTGAAGATTGCCGAGGCCAAGTCGCGTTACCTTCAGCACAATGCCACAGAATATAACCTTGAGCCTAATATCAAGACGGCTCCTGGCGGTCTACGTGATATTCATATCATCGGCTGGGTGACTAAGCGTTACTTTCGGGTTGGTAAGCTTTACGACTTGGTACAGCAAGACTTTTTGACCGAAAAAGAGTTCGATGATCTGAACTTTTCAGAAGCTTACTTATGGCAAATACGCCATTATTTGCATGAGCTGACCGGACGCAATGAAAACAAGCTGCTATTTGATTACCAGCGCGATATTGCCCAGCGTATGGGTTATGAGACCCAGTCGGATGATCAGCCTAATGCAGCGGTAGAGCGCTTTATGCGCGACTATTATCGCTGTGCCATGCAAATATCGACGCTATCCGAGATGCTGATCAATCACTACTATGAGACCATTATAGAGCCGCAGTTACCGGATGATGAACGCCCAAGCAAACGCCCCCTTAATGCTCACTTTAATCAAATCGGTGAGCAAATTGCAATGGCGCATCACAGAGTTTTTGCTCAGCATCCTGAAGCGATTTTAGAGATGTTTTTACTCATGGGTCAATATGGGATTAAAAACGTCCGTACTAAAACTTTGCGCGCATTAAAAATTGCGGCTCGCGGTATTGATCAAAACTATCGTGATAATCCTGAACATCAAGCATTGTTTTTGGCCAACTTAAAAGAACAGAACTATCTGTTTCACCGCCTACGTGCCATGAATCGCTACGGGGTGTTGGGCAACTATATCCCAGCCTTCGCGCAAGTAACTGGGCTGATGCAATATGATTTATTCCATCGTTATACGGTCGATGCCCATACGCTGTTCTTGATTCGAATTTTGCACCGCTTTACTGATGAACGCTTTTATCAAGACTTTCCGCTGGTTAGTTCCATTTTTCAGCGTATCGAGCGCAAAGAGATTTTGGTATTGGCAGCGATGTTCCACGATATTGCCAAAGGTCGCGGTGGTAACCACAGTCTGCTGGGTGAAACCGAGTCGATTGATTTTTGTTTGGCACATGGTATGAGTAAGGCCGATGCTCGTTTGGTTGGTTGGCTGACGCGCTATCATCTTTTGATGTCGATGACCGCACAGAAAAAAGACATCTCTGACCCTGAAGTGGTCACTGTTTTTGCAGATCTAATTGGCAATGTAACCCACCTCAATCATTTATACGTGCTGACAGTCGCTGATATGAACGCCACCAATCCACAGCTATGGAACAGCTGGCGGGCGACACTCATGAAACAACTGTACTCACAAACACGTCGTATTTTACGCGCTGATATTGATGCGCCAACCAATCGTCAAGAGATGATCGGTGCCACGCGCAAACAAGCGCTTGCGATGCTAGATAATGTCGATAATCAGCATATGAATCGCGATGAGGTGCTTAGATTGTGGGATGATTTGGGCGATGAGTACTTTTTGCGAGAAATTGCAGAAGATATCTTATGGCATACCGAGGCCATCTTGAACCATCCGCCTATTGGCTACGCTTCTAACGCTGATAGCGCGCCGCTGGTTGTACTGCGTGAGCATCGAGAACTGGCACTTGATGCCGTACAGGTTTTTGTTTATACCCAAGATCAGGCCAACTTATTTGCCGTGACTATGGCCGTGTTTGATCAGATGAATTTAGACGTTTTGGATGCGCGTATTATTACCGCTACCCGCGATTTTGCCTTGGATTCTTACGTGCTACTGGATCGAAGTGGTACGCTATTAGTCGATGAAAACAGTCAAGAAGAGCTCAAGCAGCGATTGATTGATGCCTTCAAAAATCCGACCGTACCTAAGCTTACTCATAAGCGTATCCCGCGCCAGCTGAGACATTTTGAAGTAGCCACCACCATCAGCTTTGAGTTTAATGAAGCCTCAGATCAACATATTATGAGTTTGCAGACGCTGGATCAGCCGGGGTTATTGGCGCGAGTAGGACAAGTGTTTTTGCAACAAAAAATCGAGGTTCACGCTGCGCGTATTACTACTTTAGGCGAGCGTGCAGAAGATATGTTTACTATCAGTGACCAAGACGATAAACCGTTATCTGCTGATAAGCTCGAAACGTTGCAGGCCGCTCTAAGAGCGAGTCTTAATATACGTAGTGATGGCACTTATGCTTAATGGTCATTGTGTTTAATGGTACTGGTGCTTAATCGTACTTGTACTTGTACTTGTACTTAAGAGAGGCTGCTATTTTAGAGGGATTGCTTAAAAAGGGCTATTTAAAACAAAGCCCTTAGGGCGTGTCATCAATTAGATCATACTTTTGTATATCATCTTGCCGGCATAGGGTGTCAGTTCAACGTCAGCAAGCTCTAGAGGTAATACCCTTGCCGATATTTCATGCTGTGATAGTAACAAACGTCCGGCTTCAACTTCTTTTTGCAATAGGCATTGCAAGCTTGCCAAACGTAACTGCGCCTTATAACGCTCATGAATATGCTGCAAAGAAATAGGAGCATGGGCATGAATATCAGGGAAAATACTGTCAGACGCTAAAACAATCATCTCATTGAGTGCTTGCTCACACATAAAGTCAGCTTTATTGATCCTACTTTGTAGATGATTGGCTAGCCGCCCTCTGGAGGAAAATATAGTAATAAAAATCAGCGTTTGTATTCCAAATACGACCATATATTGCCATAAAGGTAGCGTCATATGTAGCAGCTTGCTCAGCAGCATCAGCACAATAGCTACTATCACATAGCTGACTAGTTGCCATAGCAACCACATGATGAAGCTATTGTCTCCAAACCAAAACATTCGCCGTTCTCTAAGCATGACAAGGCGCTGACGTGCTTGCCACCATTGCTGCTCACGACGTTGTAGCTCTTTATAAAATTCCGTGCGCTGCTCACTATTATTAGAGAAAATAGGCATATCAGTCAATCATCCTTACAACAAACCATTCTAATGCGCGGTGGTCGTTGCATTTATTTTTATAAGCTATCGATAATAAGACAAAAAATAAGAGAAGTGCTACACTGCTAAAATGTAACTTTTCTTTATAACTTTATAACTTTATAACTTTATAACTTTATTACTAATTGTCTATTATAGTTACCACCCCTAACAATCACAACTTATAGTTATCACACTTATGAATCACAACTTAACGCATTTGCATCCTTATCCTTTTGCTAAAATGGCTACTTTGCTTGCTAACAGTAGCCCCTCCGCTCTTTATTCTGAGATTAAACTGGGTATTGGTGAGCCAAAGCATGCTCCGCCAGCATTTGTATTGGACGCATTAAAAGAAAATCTGGACAAAATATGTCTTTATCCCACTACAAACGGTACTTTTGAGCTACGTCAAACCATTGCTCATTGGCTTGAGAAGCGATTTTTTCTCCATCATGTCGATGCCAATACTGAAGTTTTACCGGTAATGGGCACGCGCGAAGCGATTTTTAGCTTTGCGCAAGCGGTGATTGATCATAATGCAGATACAGAAAATACAGAGACCAGCCTAAAAGACAGTACAGAAAGCAATATAGAAAGCAACCAACCGTCTTCACAACACTATAATCCTGTCATTGTAATGCCCAACCCCTTTTATCAAATCTATGAAGGCGCAGCGATACTTGCGCAGGCAACGCCGTACTTTGTGCCATGCACGTTAGATAATGATTTTAAAGGTGACTACCGCGCGGTACCAAGAGAAATTTGGGCGCGAACGCAGCTGTTATTTGTCTGTAGCCCGAACAATCCTACCGGCTCGGTAATGACCCTGGACGACTGGGAGATGCTCATTCGTCTGTCAGACCAATATGGCTTCATCATCGCTAGTGACGAATGTTATAGCGAGTTATACTTTGATGTTGCGCCCATAGGCTTGCTCCAAGCATGCACCGCTCTGGGTCGTGATAACTTTAAAAACTGCGTGGTGTTTCATTCCTTATCCAAGCGCTCAAACCTACCCGGTCTACGCTCAGGCTTTATCGCTGGCGATGCCAATATTTTGCAATCTTATTTACAATATCGCACCTATCAAGGCTGTGCGATGCCGATTCCGCATCAACTTGCCTCTATTGCGGCTTGGCAAGATGAAAAGCATGTGGCGCAAAATCGTACATTGTATCGAGAAAAATTTGCGCTATGGATGACTGAGCTAGGTGAACTATTAGATCTACGGATGCCAGAAGCTGGGTTTTACTTTTGGATAAAAGTCCCTGAGCAGTTCGACTGCGATGATGAGATGTTTGTTAAAGCGCTATATGAACAAGCCAATATTCATGCGCTGGCAGGGCGTTACTTATCGCGGGAAGTTGAGGGTAAGAATCCAGGACAAGGCTACGTCCGTATTGCCCTAGTGGCCAGCGTTGAGGAAAGTCGTGAAGCTATCAGTCGTATTCGTAAACTGCTTAACGCATAAGGTTCAGAGGAAAAAATTAAACACGGTAGTTTCTCAAGATTAAAATATCCCTGATAGCTCATTGCTAAATGCTTACCAAATCTCTGTAACTCCCTGCTAATATCAATGTTATTGGGGATAAGCAGCAAGATAATGCTATAGTAAAAGTATATAGCTACTATCCGCTGCCTGTTATGCGTTTCTTAATGTACTTGCCATCAAGGACGATGCCATGCCCCATCTTGATTTTACCCAACCACCCTTTGATGTCTTAAGCTTAGATGAGCGTCAAAGTCTCAAAAAAAACACCCAAGTCCGTTATCTTGCTAAAGAAGAAATCTTAGCTGCTGATGATCTACAGTACTTTTTTGTGGTGCTAAAAGGCCAAGTTGAGCAGCTGCTAGATGGCGAGTCTATCGCTTCTTATTTAGGCAGCAATCACTCCGAACACCTTAATAGCAATGACTGGTTTGACAGTCGACGCACGCCTGAATCGCGCATTAGAGCATACACTCAAGAGCATGAGAATACGCAGCAATACCAGTTCCGTGCTGCCGAGGACTCCTTGCTGCTACAAATTAATGGGGCGGCAATTGATAGAATTAGCGCGCAAAATCATCTAGTACGCCAACTATTATCAGATAAGCTACCTGAACGATTAAAGGCTTTGCAACAGCGGCGCAGTGCACAAGGAGTAGGCGCTAGCAGCTATACCGCTCAGCAAGAAGTACAGCAAATTATGTTGCAGCCGGTGACTGATGTCATTCTATTACCCGTACATATTGTCGACGCGGATAGTAGCTTATATCAGGCAGCTCGCATCATGACTGAAGCGGGACTTAAACACGTGCTGGTACGACCATCAGACCATTTAGAAGATACGAAAAACGCTAAACCTCACTCAGATCGTACGCTAGGAATTTTGACTGATAACGACATCTGCCGCGCCGTCAGTGATCAGCAAGACCCCGCCACTACTTTATGCCAACGCTACGCTAGTTTTAATCTGCGTACTATTAACGCTAACGATGAGATTGGCGATGCGCTATTAACCATGACCCGCTACCGTATTCACCGCTTACCCGTAATCGATGTCAACGGCAACGTAACAGGCGTACTGGGTCAAAGCGATATGCTCGCCCACATCGGTCATCATTCACAGCTGATTAGTATAGAGATTGAGCAAGCTAAAGACTTAACCAGCTTAGGTACGGCTGTTGAGCTGATTGGGCGCTATATTCGAGTGCAGCATCAAAACGGGGTCAAAATTGGTATCGTCAGCCGGATGGTACAGACGCTTAATGCGCAAGTATTTACTAAGCTGTGGCGATTGATTGTTCCCGATGAAGTTATGGCGAATACCTGTGTGATTGTGATGGGTTCAGAAGGGCGCGGTGAGCAGATCATGCGTACTGACCAAGATAACGCATTGATTATCCGCGATGGCTTTTCGCATCCTGGTTTGGCAGAGTTTTCTGAGACCTTTAATAACCAGTTGGCGAACCTTGGCTATCCTCTATGCGATGGCAATATTATGATGACCAACCCGATGTGGCGGCAACCGCTCAAGCCATTCAAAGCACAAATCAGTTTGTGGTTTAAGAATACCGATCCTATGCATGGTATTTATTTATCCGCGATACTCGATGGCGAGTACGTCTGCGGTGATAAGGCGCTGCTAACACAGGTTCGCGAACATCTAAAGGTAGCACACCGACAGTCAGATGGCATGTTTGTACGGCAGTTTGTTCGTGCCGCCTTACAGTTTGGCGAAGTCAGTCAATGGTGGCAAAAATTTGCCCCTCTACTTGGCAAATCCAGCTCGCATGACATTGATCTCAAAAAATCGGGACTTTTCCCACTAGTACACGGTGTTCGCACATTGGCGTTAGAACATGACATTTTACAGGTTCCCAGCTCCAGAGACCGACTAAAAGCGCTAGTACAAGCCAGCGTGTTAACGCAAGAGCGCGCGGATAATTTAGGTGAGGCATTGGAGTTTTTTATGGCACAGCGCTTAGCTGTGGCGCTAGCTACAGATGATAAATATGCAAGGCAAGTCGATCCCACTACCTTATCTGCTCTTGAGCGTGACGTATTAAAAGAATGTTTAGCGGTGGTCAAAAGCTTTAAAAATCAGTTACGTCGGCACTATCAGTTAGAGATAGGTTAGCAGTTAAAGATAGGAGAGACAGCTAAAGATATAATATAAGGGCTAACTTATGCTAACTATGGATTACGGGTTATGAATTTGGAAAAGTTATGAGCTGGCTCAAACAGTTAACAACCTCATGGAAAAAAACGCAGCTACAACGTCCAGAGCTGACCTCTATGTTTGAGCCACCAGTAGCGGAAAGTTGGGTCGCCATTGACTGTGAGATGACGGGGCTTAATCCTAGAAAGCATCATTTGTTATCGGTAGCAGCAATTCATATCAATGGTAATACTATCGATACCGGCAATGGTCTGCATCTGGTCTGCCGCCCGCCGGTCATGCCTGACCGTGATACTATTGTCATTCATGGCTTACGTAGCGCCGACGTTGAGATCGGTATCAGCTATGATGAAATGCTCGAGCTACTATTGCCTTTTATTGATAATCGGCCGATAGTAGGATTTTGTCCGCAGTTAGATACTGGGTTTTTGAATCCCTTGGTCAAGCGCTATATGGGCACTACCTTACCTAATGAGGTGATTGATGTGCGCCAACTATACAGTCGGCGTATGGGCGGTCGTGCCCAAGGCATTCCCAGTGAGTCGCAACATCTAAACAAAATATTAGCCCATTATGATATTCCCGAATTGGGTACTCATGATGCCTATAACGATGCGCTGATGACCGCAATGGCATTTTTGCATGTGCGCTGATATTCTTCTAGTCGATTCAAAATAAAAAAGAGTCGTTTAGAACAACGTGCTACTGGTATAAATTTTGCTTGCGTGCTGTTCGTAAGCGTGTTTCGATGCTGCAAAAAATTCATCCCAATAGCACTGTACCGTTTCCAAATTGGACTAACTATCGATGCTTTTTTAAAAGAGCCCTATAGACTTCTAAAGCCACGCGTTTATCTTTGGCAAGTTAGCCCTGCAATTCTTTTATCCTTATACTACGCCTACGCCCACTCAACAACTCATGTTATTATAGATGGTTTTTAATACCTGACGATAGATTTCCCATGCGAGCTACTTCTCAACTTTTTCATGCCCTTTCAGTTAGCGCCACCAGTAACGCTCCGCGTACTTACCTTATTGCGATGTCACAACCCCACATTAAGTCGCGCATCAAGCTAAATACCTTGCTAGGATTGGCCTTATTAGCACCGCTTAGTGCTCAGGCCGCATTGCCAGCAGCCATTCAAACGGCGCTCACTCGGGCAGGGTTAACGCCTACTGATATCAGTATCCTCATAACCCCAGTCGGCGAAAAGGATGCCAGTCGCTTACCCACTCCCATTCAGGTTATTGATAGTAGTCCGGTACCTGCAGCAAACACGACCCTTACTATTAAAGAAAGTAGGGTTATTACGGTCAGTAAGCAGGACATTCAACAAAAAGAGCGTCAGCTACAAGCTTATACCGATGATGCTTATACTTACCAAAGTGTCGAAAGCACACCCTCAATACTGTCAACGAGCGGTGGCATGAGTGGTAATTCTGCTGACAGCAATAACACATCAACCCCTATCAAACCTGTATTAAACCCTTTGCTCAGTCATCAGCCTGAGATTGCGCGCACGCCTGCCAGTACTATGAAGCTCATTCCCAGCTTTGTGGCTCTTGATACGTTAGGCGCTGACTTTGTATGGCTCACTCGGGTTTATCATACCGGAATGATGATTGGCAATCGTCTATACGGTGACCTCATTATTCAAGGTAGCGGTGATCCAAAAATGACTCACAAGCGCCTGCAACAATTGCTGTATAAAGTACAAAAAACGGGTATTCGTCATATTGACGGCGACATCATTATCGATAGCGCTATTTTCAACAATGTGAGCAAAAATCCTGCTGACTTTGATAACGCTCCGCTGCGTCCTTATAATGCCAGTCCCGATGGGTTTTTGGTCAACTTTAGCAGTATGGGTATTCAAAGTTACCCGCTAGGTAATGGCCAAGCGCAGCTGATTTATACTCCCCAGCTGGCAAATTATCAGCTGCCCAGTTTAATCAATACACGCCCAGCCGCTTGTGCTCGAGCCAAACGCAGCTTAACACCGCAGTGGCAAGCAGATAAATTAACGCTCAACGCCAAGCTGCCAGACAGTTGCGGTAAGCATTTATTTTATGTGGCTTATCCCAATGCCAAGGACTTTGCCGCCCGCGTGGTCGCGGCAAAATGGCAGCAGCTGGGCAATACGCTTAGCGGAAAAGTGCTTACGCAAGAAACACCTTATAACTCTGCTAAAACTAACCAAACAAAAAGCGGTTTGGCATCACTGCCACTCTCGCCACTACCCATTGTCAGCTATCCATCGCTGCCACTTGTCCAGCAAATATATGATATTAATCACTTCTCAAACAATGTCATGGCCGAGCAAGTGGCATTGTCATTGGGTGCTTATGGTAAAGGCAAAGATAATAGCAATAATCAAAGCTCGGGGGTTTCGACAGCACAATCTACCAATAACTCTACATCGCAGCCTATGAGTAACTATGTAAATAACTCTGCAACTAACCTCGCAACCAGCTTATACCAATTTGATCGGCCAAAACCTACCGACTATCCAGCCGCGCTACAGAGCATTAATCAGTGGTGGCAAACGAATCTGACCACCCCGCCGCCACATCTGACTAATGGTTCGGGGCTATGCCGCGACTGTACCGTTACCGCGGCCAACTTAAGCGAGCTATTAACCTACGCATACAACCACCCGAGCTTTGGTGCTTATGTTGATTCATTGGGCGTGGCTGGCGTTACTGGTACTATCGCGGCCCATAGCGAGCGCTTACCGGACTCAGCCGCGATTGGACGCGCATGGATAAAAACCGGTACCTTAAAAAACGTCACTGCAATGGCAGGTTATGTCAAAGGGCGATCAGGGCAGGACTATACCGTGGTAGGATTGATTGACACTAATCAAGCATTAAACCCTTATACTGCAAGACCAGTATTAGATGCCATGTTGAACTGGACGGCGCAGCACTGACAGCCACCCAGAAGACTCTTCTGGTCTTATGGGTATGACAGGTGGACGCTAAGAAGCAAGTGTTACCCTTTTAATTACGATGTTTTTTAATGACATTATTTTTTAATCTTAGTATAGGCAAGCTTATGTCACGCACAACGCCCAATCTTAGCAAGAAGCGTCAGGTTCAAACAAACCGTTCTGGGCAATCCCAAAAGACCCACTTGGTACAATACGTGGGCTTTTTTGCGGTTGGTTATATTCTTGCTAGCGCCATATTTATGATGATTCAAACCCAAATAACCATCAATCCGCAACTGGTAACCGCCTTATCTATCTTGGTTGGCGCTTATATTGCGGTACATAAATTCATCAAGCATCAACGCCGCCCGCTCACGAACAGCGAGATGAATCGCCTCACTATGGGTAGTATCGGCGTGGTGTGGTTACTGACTGCCATTTATTTGCTTGGCTTATGGCTATTTCTTTTCGATGCCGTCAGCCGTGAGGTCTTACTTGAAATGACAGTTCAGCAGCCCTTACCGCTGCTGAGTGCGCTAGTGATGATATTGGTATTGACCTTGGTCAGTGCTCGCTTAGGTATTTGGATATTCAATCGACTGCTTGCCCCTAAATAAAATAGGCATAAACGAACCGTATGTGCTCTTGACCCGAACATGCTACAAACTTTTTTCACCCTTGCTAAGCAAATTCCGTTAGGCTAACTTAAAGCGGTCGTATCTTGATGTACGAGCGACCCAAAATCATCACTAGGAGTGAGCCTCATGGATATGTTAGTTTTTGATAGTATAGACAAGCTTGGACGTATCGTCCTGACAGCAGTCATGGTCTATGTCCTCATTGTTGTCACCACCAAAATTTCTGGCAAGCGCGCCACCTCCCAGCTTAATAATTTTGATTGGATTGTTACTGTGATGATTGGTTCCTTGGGAGCCAGTACCATTTTGCTTGAAAGTATTCCCTTCATAGAAGGTGGTGCCTCTATCGTAGTGCTATATCTGTTGCAGTTTGTGGTGACCAAATATGCTTCTATATCACCACAATTTAGCAGCGTTTTATTATCTGAGCCGCGTATCGTCTTCTATCAAGGGCAGTTTTTACCGGAGGCCATGCGCGATGAACGCCTGACCCGTCAAGAGATTGAATGCGCCATGCGTTCCGACGGTATTAGGAACCTAGATGATGTTGAGGCGGTTGTTTTTGAATCTGATGCTAAGCTAACCGTTATTCCCAAAAATAAAGAGGCGTCAGACAAGGATACCGTCGCTGAGACACTTGCGCCGTTGACCGATTAATGAAGCGTGGTTGCCATATCAAAACGACTCCAATAAGGTAAAATAAACCTTATTTTTATTACAACCTTCATTATAACTATAGAATATAAAGGACAACTGGCAATGAAAGTACGACTTTTGACCGTTGGTAATAAAATGCCCAGTTGGGTGCAAAGCGGGTTTAATGAATATTATAAACGTATTCAACCAATGCTAAGCACCGAAATCGTTGAACTTGCTGCGGCCAAACGTGCTAAAAATCCGTCTGATTCCAATTTAGCACAGTACCGTGAGCAAGAAGGACAGACAATATTAGCCGCCCATGCTACAGCTGGACGCGAACAGCTGTGGGTATTAGATGTCAAAGGTAAGATGCTATCGACGGAAGGCTTGGCTGATAAACTGGCGGATGCCATGCAGCAAGGTGATGATATTGCGCTGGTCATTGGCGGCGCAGATGGGGTATCGCAGGAAGTATTGGCAAAGGCAGATGTGAAATGGTCGTTATCAGCGCTGACACTGCCGCATCCTTTAGTACGCGTGGTGTTAATGGAACAGTTATATCGGGCGATGAGTATCAATCACAATCATCCTTATCATCGTGGTAATTAAGAGATAGCAATTAAAAAGTGACATTTAAGAATTGGCATTTAAGAATTGGTATTTAGAGATTGGTATTTAAAAATAGTTAAATAAACAGTTAAATAAAACAAGTAGGAAACTCACAGCTATAAAATAGTAATAGTAAAACAGATTGAAAAATCCGCGCGCGCCCTAATAAACTCTGCATGAGCTATTCAAAACCTGCTAAACCTAACGTCTCTTATCCTAGTCAATATCGCGTTCATAATCGCAATGTTGCCGACGCAGCCACGCCTATATCTGCGGCAGTGGCTTGGGAAGATGCGCCTGCCGGACTGACAAATGCGGCGCGCTTGCCAGCGCTATTTATCTCGCATGGTGCCCCAACCCTCGCTATTGAACAGTCAGCAACGACTAGCGCATTGGCACGTATGGGACAAAACTTGCCCAAGCCGCGTGCGATTGTCATTATGTCTGCACATTGGTTGTCCTCTAAGCTTGAAATCAGCAGCAACCCTCAGCCAAAAACATGGCATGACTTTTCGGGCTTAGATCCTGAGTTATATCAATTAGAGTATCCAGCGGCAGGTCATGCCCCACTTGCTGAGTCACTTGCCCAGCAGTTGAATGCACACGGTATCGCATGTAGTGTCAATCCGATACGAGTTTGTGATCATGGCGTATGGGCACCGCTTCGGCATCTATATCCCCAAGCTGATGTCCCGATCGTTCAAGTCTCCTTGCCACAGCATTATGACAGTATCGCTTGCTACCAGTTGGGCGCACAGCTGGCACGTTTACTTGATGAGCAAATAATGATTATTGGCTCGGGGAATATTACTCATAATTTACAAAAGTTACGCTGGGAAGCAGCTAGTATCGACTCGGCCGCCAAAGACTTTAAACTGTGGTTACTGCAACAGCTTAAAACGGACATTCCTACTGCGTTAGATTGGCAACAATACCCCGATTATCAAAATATCCACCCGAGTGATGAACATTTATTGCCATTATTCTTTGCGTTAGGGGCTGGTCAACGGGTCTCTGTTGTTCATGAAAGTATGGCCCATCACAGCTTAGGTATGGATATTTATCGTTTTGATTAATAGCCCTTTGATTGGCTTTATAGTAATACCAAACAAAATAGCCACACTCATCAAACTCTCTATAGCTGAGATTCGTATGGCTGAAAGTAACCTTCTCGCTTGCTATGCGATATCGCTACTTCAAAGTCTTCGAAAAGTCTTCCAACCATACTGCATCATTTTTATAATACAATAACTACGTTTAATAATTATAAGACGTCATTACAAACATAGAAACACAGTTACTTTTGTGAGTACTACAGTTCAAAAGCCGATTTGGTAAACAGTCCTGCGCGCTCCATCTCCCCTGCTACACTCAATAACGTAGTCTCATCATTCATGCGCCCAATCAGCTGCATGCCGATAGGCAAACCTTTTTTACTCATACCTAATGGCAATGACATAGCGGGTAGTCCAGTGATATTACCTAGTATAGTAAAACCCATTTTACCTAACACTGGCGCGCTGAGCTTCTCAATCATACCCGAGCTAAAGGCAAATTTACCCATATTAAAGCCTTTATTAAGTATTCCAGCGCTACGCATCAGCATCTCATCCTTACGACTTGCCGGTAATATGCCATGCTTCACCGCAGGCGTAGGCACGGTCGGACACAAAATCATATCGTATTCAGTCAGCAGCTTCCCAGTCTGATATTGGCTGTTATGCCAGCCATGTTTGGCATGTACCAAGTCCACCGCCGACAACGAACGCCCAAGCATTGCCATATTATAAGTTTGCGGTTCAAGATTTTTTACGTGCTCAGCCCCAAAACAGCGCTCGACATTATCAATAGTAAAAGCCGTATGCGCGCAAACCACTACCAAAAAGTCATGCCAGAACTTATCAATATTAATATTAGGCTCAGCAGGAATAACGCGATGACCCATCGCTTCTAACTGGGCAGCGGTTTGTTCCAGAACGGCTAGGACTTCTTTATCCACTACAGTGTTGGCAACCAAAGGCTGTTTATGCAAGGCAATCGTTAGAGGCCTAGGAGAGCGCATGGCTGCTTGCAAAAAAGATCCCTCAGGTGGTGCAATGATGTAAGGCGCACCAATTTCAGCGCCACTGGTCGCATCGAGCATCGCTGCACTATCACGAACGCTGCGAGTGATAACGTGATCGGCGTTGGCACCATCCCACCCTTCACCAATTGACGGACCTGTTGGATTGCGTCCGCGACTTGGTTTCAGCCCAAACGTCCCGCACCATGCCGCAGGAAAGCGTATCGAGCCACCACCATCGCCTGCTCCTGCCATCGGCACAATGCCACTGGCCACTGCCGATGCGCTACCGCCTGACGAGCCTCCAGTGCTATAGCCTTTTTTAAAGGGGTTGTGCGCTACGCCATGCGCTTTAGGTTCAGTAGTGATAATTAAGCCAAACTCAGGGGTATTGGTCTTACCAAAGGTGTTTACGCCTGATGCTTTCATACGTTTGACGATTTCACTATCGTAGTCGGTCACGATATTGACGCTGCGGCTGCCCATAGTGAGCGGCTCACCAGCAAAATCAAACGATAAGTCTTTGAGTAAATAAGGCACACCAGTAAACGCACCTGCTGGCAGTCCTGCTTGCGCTGCTTCATAAGCGCGCTCATCAAAACGGTGGATGATGGCGTTCAATTTGGGATTAAGACTATTGGCCCTATCAACGGCTGCATCCAGCAATTCTTTGGCGCTAACTTCTTTTGAATTTACTAATGCTGCTAATCCTAGCGCATCATATTGGCTATATTCTTTGAACATTTCTGACCTTCCTTGGTATATAAGTGTTGACTGAGTATAGCGCGTTAAAACAAAGGGCAACAGACACCAGAGGGATAATGACCAGTCAGTAGAATAATTTGTATCGAAAATATCGTACTTTTGATCTTATTTAATTGCTCGCACTAACATTGGCAATGCGATTAGGGTCGCCAAAGACCTAAATATAATATTCCTAATCCTTGCTTCTAACATTGTGTAGGACTCATTTTGAATGAAATAAGACGAGCTACTCTCGTAACTCGTCTTCTTTTTATCTAATCAGATTTACTAGCCTTTATATCAGCTACATCAGCAGCTCACGCTTGCCACTTTTACCCATGGAGCTGACCAGTCCGGCTTCTTCCATAGAGTCAACAATCCTTGCCGCGCGGTTATAGCCGATACTAAATTTACGCTGAATACTAGAGGCTGAAACCTTGCGGGTCTCCATAATGAAGCCGACTGCATCGTTGTAAAGATCATCATCTTCACCGGAGGGGCTGCCAGTACTACCGCCAGGACTGGATAGCTCAAAGTTGCCAGCCATATTATCAATATAATCAGGTGCTCCGCGTTCACGCCACGCGTCACAGATGCTGTTAACCTCTTCATCGCTGACATAGGCACCATGGACGCGATCCGGTTCAATTTGCCCTGGGCCTAAGAATAGCATGTCACCGTTGCCGAGCATATCCTCAGCACCGCCACTATCCAAAATCGTTCGCGAGTCTACTTTTGAGTTGACCCGTAGCGCCGCCCGTACCGGAATATTAGCCTTAATTAAGCCAGTGATGACATCTACTGATGGACGTTGGGTCGCAAGTATTAAATGAATCCCTGCCGCCCGCGATTTTTGTGCCAGTCGGGTTATTAGCTCTTCAGCCTGCTTGCCTACCTGCATGATCATATCGGCAAACTCATCGGCAACAATGACAATCATCGGTAGGGTCTTAAGCTTAGGTGCTTGGCTGATACTCACATTATCGTTGGGTCGCCATAATGGATCTAACATCGGATTGCCTGCCTTTTCAGCGGCACGGACTTTCTTGTTAAACTCGTCTAATTTACGTACTTTAAGCAAACTCATGAGCTGATAACGCCGCTCCATTTCTGCCACACACCATGACAAGCTACTGGCCGCTTCTGTCATATCGGTAACTACGGGAGTTAGTAGATGCGGAATGTCATTATAGTTGGCAAGCTCAAGCTGCTTAGGGTCAATCAAAATAAGCCGCAGCTCACTAGGCGTATATTTGAGTAGCATCGATAGCAGCATAGCGTTGACCAATACTGATTTACCAGAACCTGTCGTACCAGCGACCAGCATATGCGGCGCACGCGCAAGGTCAGTAATAATCGCCTTACCGCCAATATCTTTACCCATTGCCATACTGATTTGCGCTTTGGGGTCGTTAAATTTTTCGGTATCGATCAGCTCAATTAAGCGCACCATTTCACGCTTTTTATTAGGTACTTCGATACCGATATAAGGCTTGCCCGGAATGACCTCGACCACCCGCAGAGACGCCATAGACAGCGAACGCGCCAAATCGCGTGAAATACCAGTAACCTTACTGGCTTTTACACCAGCAGCCAGCTCCACCTCAAAGCGCGTGACTACCGGCCCAGGAATGGCATTCACTACTTCCGCTTTTACATTGAAATCTTGTAGTTTGATTTCTAATAGTTCTGACAATTGCTCAAGCTCAGCCAAGGTATAGCTAGGCTGGCGATTAGGATCTGGCTTATCAAGAATAGATATTGCTGGAATAGCCGAAAGACTGTCACGATATTTAGCCGTTTGCATTGACCTTGAACGCTGAGAAAAAGCATCATCATCATGAATTTCAGGCATAACGGGGGTATGCAAATCATCGTCAGACGATCTATCGTCTTCTGGCATCATGTCGGTAATATGATTACTCGAATCGCCATCAGCTACTGCAAAGCTAAAGGTTGATTTAGGATCTATTACAGTCTCAACTCTTGTACTTTGATTGGCAGTCGCACCTGAATTAGTGGACGCTACCGTTGGAGTAGCTTTTGGATTAGCAGGTGGTGTATTGGTCGGAGTCATATCAGCTACCGCACTTGGTTCTTGCTGATGTGAATGACTGGTGCTTGCTGGTGCTGCTGAAACGATACTTGCTACTTGAGAAGCACTTGGTACTTTAGGTGAAATTAACGGCTCAGAATCATTTGGTAATTCAGATGACTCATTTACATTAGTTACCTCAGCAGATAAGTCAGTAGCAGAATCTAATGGCGTCTTTAGCGCTGGTTGAGCAATCGTGCTAGGAGCATTTTCTGATTCTGTAAACTCTGATGGTACAGCTACTGGAGCTGGAGCATGCTCTGCTAGCCAAGCGTCTGCCAAGCTATCAACACTTGAGCTATCTACATTTGACGTTAAAGTATGTGGTTCAGCAGTTGTCGTATTGGCAACCACCTCATTAGATGCTTGCTGAACAGAACCTTCTTCATGGTTAGAATTGAGATCAGCCGTCGATGTTTCTACAGGCACGAGTGACTCTACCTGTGTTGCTGAAGTATTTGATAGTTCAACGTTTGAAGGAGCTTTAGCATTATTATAAGAACTAGGAGCAGACACATTTTGCTCAGTCATTGACCCATTTGCTAATAAATTATCAACAGTACCTGCATCGTTCCATGCAAAACTAGGTTCAACTTTGCGTACGGTTGCGGCGGTAGGATTAGAAGCAGTCGCAGCGGAATGGGAGTCATTGGCAAAATTAGTAGAATGACTGTTAGGGGTAGATGCCGCTGTTTGTAAGCCGTCATTCATAGCATTCTTCGCCGCCGCAGCTGCCATAGAGGCTTTGACGCTGGCACCAAGCCCTGATTTAGCTAAAAAATCTGTCAAAACATCGCTGAAGCGACCGCTGTTATCTGATGCTTGATTGCCGTTATGAGAATTGTGATCAGATTGCAGCTCAAGTGGTAATTGCCCATAGTCTGGTTTTTCTCGCTGAGCATTCTCGTTTGTTGCATCTTCATCATCAGTGAGCAAGCTTTTGGTATTTTGTTGTATGGCATTTCTTTGTTGTGTGGCGTCATTTTCTTGCCCGGTTTGCGCGGGATTCTGCACACTATCCTCAGCCTTAACGCCAGAATCAAACCAGGCTAAGTTGGTAAGCTTATGATAAAGGACAAGCCAATGGATATTGAATGCAAAGGTTGCAGTAACAATGACGAATACTACCAAAAATGCCACACTACCCCACTGCGATAATAGCTGGGCCAAACGCGCCTGTAACTCAAGCCCAATAATACCACCAGCAACGCCTTCAAGCCCTGTGGCTACTGGATCTGATACCTGCTGAATCAAGGCTACCAATTGTGCAAACAAGGCACTCACACTTAATATCAAAAACACGTAAGTGACCAGCCGTAGTAACCAAAACGTCGGTTCATTGTCCCACCAAATTAGAACAGACTCATAGACCAAAAACGCCAGCAGCCACCATGCTCCAAAGCCAAAAAAGCTATAGAGTAGGTCAGACAACCAAGCCCCCATCGCGCCGCCCATATTATTAATGGTGGTCATATCGCTACTGATATGCGACCAACTGGGATCGTTACCGGTATAGGTCAGTAAAATAATGAACAAATAAACTGCCAATATTAACCCAAGAAGGGTAAATATACCTTTTTTTAAATACTCAATGAGCGGTGCTGATATCACGTAAGATCTGCCTTGTTATTAGTGCTTTATTAATACTAAATAGTCGCCAACGCATGATTAAGTCTAACCATGCTGAAATAAAATACTTATTTAAATTTGAGTAGCAAAGTGGCTATTATTACAGTGCTTATTACTACAGTGGCTATTATGACATAGCTGACCGCTTATTATGGCATAGCCAATAAAGGTATATAGAGTGCAATTTATGGCATAAAATACGCGTTTCGTAGTTACTAATCCTGTGCTCAGTACAACAGGTGCTAAATAAAACCACTGGCTAAATAGTGCCTATTTATAAAGCAGTTATCTATCAAGTGGCTATTATTGTAGCGCCTACTTATAAAGTACGCCTAAAAGTACTTACTTATCTTGTTCTTTACAGTAACTAATATTGTCTAATGCCTATTACACTCAGCATAACTTTGTATAATAACAAATACATAGCTTAAGTGGCGACCGTGTTATTAATAAACAATGTTAGGACTTACGCAGAAACTAACAGATATTGCTAATCTAGAGAATAACGTAGTAGCATAAAGTCATGAAAAAGCCCAGAGTAACCCGACTAGATTATTGCCAATATCTAATGGTGAGTCAAATAAAC
>NZ_CAJHBI010000040.1 GCF_904846605.1 Psychrobacter sp. 72-O-c | reverse complement strand
TATGAGAGCTATGAGTCTATTGTTGATGCGGCTTGCTGTGCTTGGAATAAGTTGCTTGAGCAGCCAGAGAGGGTTCGCTCCTTGACTACTCGAACTTGGGCACAACTTTAATTATTGGGATTGGTATTATTTAGTTCTGACTATAGATAAATAGTAGCAAGCTGAATATCAGTTTTAAACATATTATGATGGCCTTATTTGTTTTAATGCTTCTCTCTTAAAATCATCTACTATTGAAATATTGGTAGGCAGCACGATATAACACTGTCTGCTATGGTATACCTGCGTCTATACACTGCTGCTTTTTTTTGTTTATAGCAATTATTATTGATAGCAATAGTGGCGAAGAATAACTAATAATTGTAATCCTTATATAAAATGGTCTGTACTATGTCTGCTCCAAAACCCACCCCATCCGATCAACCTATTGCGAATACACGAGTGCGCTCATCTGAGCTACCGGTCGCATGGATTATGATGCTTGGACTTATCGTAGCAGTAGGGCCATTATCCATTGATATGTATTTGCCAGCATTGCCAGTTATGGCAGATAGTTTCGGCGTATCGACTGCTTTTATGGCCAATTCCGTACCCGCCTACTTTGTTGGTTTGGTATTTGGGCAGCTGTTTTATGGGCCCTTTAGTGATCGTGTTGGCCGGGTTAAACCTTTATATTTTGGCATGACTTTATATGTTATCGCCTCGATAGTTTGTGCTACCACTAATAATGAATATGTGTTGTTTGCAGGGCGTACTTTGCAAGCACTTGGGGCCTGTGTGGGGGCGGTCGTTACCCGTGCAGCGATTCGTGATCGTCTTAGTGCAAAACAGACCGCAAAAGCATTTTCTATTATGATCTTAGTAATGGGCTTAGCGCCAATATTAGCGCCATCGCTCGGTGCGCTATTTTTGCAGTTTTTTAGCTGGCATTCTATTTTTTGGTTTTTAGCCGCTTTTGGTACGCTCAATTTAATTTTAACCAAGTTTTTCTTCTTTGAGACCCTAACCGAAGAAAACCGTAACGTCCGTCCTGCTAAAGAAGTGCTCAGTCAGTATTGGGATTTACTAAAAGATCCAACCTTTAACTATCCTGCGATTGGCGGCGGTTTATTGATGGGAGCTATGTTTGTTTATATCAGTGCTGCTTCTGAATTATTGATGGACACTTATGGCATCTCATCTACTCATTTTGGTTGGATATTTGGCATGAATGCGGCAGGCTTTGTGGCGTTGACTCAGATAAATCAATTGCTAATCAATCGCTTTCGTATCTTAAGTTTGTTGCGATTTGGGGCAGTAATGCAGGTAGTCGCTTCAGCAGGGTTATTTATACTGGGTCTTAGTTTCGGTAGTGATGCTTGGCTGCCACTAGTGTTAGTCTGTATCTTCTTTTGTATTGCTGGTCTTGGATTAACACAGCCGAATGCTTCAGCTATTGCGCTGGCCTTTCAAAAACGCCGCGCTGGTATGGCCAGTGCATTACAAGGCTCGCTGATGTTCTCAGTAGGTATTTTTGGCGGTTTATTATTGAATCTATTCCCTGTCAATCCGGTCCTTAAGATTGGTATCACTATGTTTGTGCTAATGAGTCTCGGCTGTCTGTTAATCTGGCGCATTGATCGCAACTTGAACCTTGATGATGCTGAATAACTAATCGATAAATAAAATCATTTTCTAACCTATTGCTAAACTATTTCTACACTAAGATCATTCAGATTTCACCCTAAAAGCATTCAGACGTTTGATACGTATTGGATGCTTTTTTTATGTCTGATCTATTATCTATCTTTAAATGTAGCAGACGACTATTTTATTATTCGCTATGCAAAACTATTTGTAGATACAAGACAAACATAATTATTGCAATTGGAAAGCAACTTAAGTATTATCCATTGTAACTTTGTGTAAAAAAATGATATTACTCTGTTATTTAATCTTATTAGATTGTTGTTCATTCCATTGAAGGAAGACCTTTTAGGCAACGATTTTAATATAAAATTTTTCTCATAATAAGTTTCATCTGACCTCAAAACAGTATTTTAATATTCATATATCAATGCATTAAAGATATCAGCGTGCAGAATGATTTTTATTTCTCACCTATAAGCACGCATTCATTTTAAGAAAAAGATTGTTATTTACTAAAATTTAGAACCACTTTGAGTTGTAAGGATAAATTATGAAGCAGTTATATCGCGTGTTACCGCTTGTATTGAGTGTTGGTTTATTTGGGTGTAGTAACTCTACTACTCAGGAGAATGCCAATACAAACAATGCAGCAAGTACGGAAAGTAAAGACAATTTTGTCAGTAAGCTACCTGATACAGCGCCTACAATTAAAGTTGCCACAACGGGTACAATGCCTCCGTTTTCGTTTCAGGATGATTATGGCAATATGCAAGGTATTGATATTGATTCGATCCGTGCGATTGGTGAAGAGCAAGGCTTCAAGGTCGAGTTTTATAAAGAGACTTGGCAAAATATGTTCGATACTGTGGCCTCAGGTGGTCGCGACTTGGCAATATCAGGTATCTCTTATAAAGATGACCGCGCTGAGAAATATGGCTTATCCATTCCTTATTTTTTCAACCCATCATCAATCATGTACTCAGACAGTAGTGTTAAAATCAATGGCATAGAAGACCTGCAAGGGATGCATGTGTCGGCTATGGCAGGCTCAAAGCAAGAAGACCAGCTTAAAGAAATGGGCAAATATAGTGAACTCTCTACCAGAGCCACCGCATTTTTGTTATATGAAGACTTAATGCAAGACAAGGTTGATGTGGTTTTACATGATTTACCTATTCTTCAATATACCGCGAAAAATCATCCAGAATACGATGTGACTATTGTCTCTTATGAAGGTGAAGACAACCCATCAGCCCAGCAAGTCATATTAATGGCAAAAGGTAATACTGATCTAATCAATAAAGTTAATGAAGGTATTACTAAGCTTAAGACACAAGGGACGTTCAAAACGATTGAAGAGCAGTGGTTAGGTGAAGCCGCACCTGCTGCCGATAGCACGTCCGCTACTAACACTGAGCAAGCGAACTAAGGAATTCTGAAGATGGCAACCACACCTAATGTCGATAATAAGCGCTATCACAGTCTAATTATTTCAATTGCACTGTTCTTGACTTTGATTGGCGCCTTGCTGGCTTTTACGTTTTATACCTCAAGCTTACTAGAAAGAAATACGGTTTTGATTGACCGAACCAACCAAGTTGCTAATAGTGCACAAGCGGTAATCAAAGACTTGTTTGACTTAGATAATAGTTATGGTGAAGATACTAACTCTCCGCACATACAACGAGTTTTGGAGCGTTTGGAAAAAGACACTGCGCTTATTACTAGCTCTATTGCTGCTATCGGACAAGGCGGTACGATTACTGACGTTAATGGTAAAAGCTATGAGCTACCAAAAATCAATAACACGTCTCAAACTAAAGTTGCTGCAGCGAATGAACAATGGCAGCTTTTAGAACCTAAGATTCAAAGCTATCTAGAAAATGCTGATAACGTCATGGTCGATTCCTCGGATGACCTGACCCAAGCGGTTGAGCAAGCTAAGACTTCAAGTTTGTTTGTTAACGACTCGTTAGATCAGCTCACCGATGAAGTTTTTATAAACGCTGAACGCCAAGCCAATACTATTCGTTTGATTCAGGTGCTGGGTGTTGCTGCCATTTTTGCTTACTTCTTGATTTTCGTATTTTTCTTCGTACGTCGTTTGCGTGATACCGATGCTGAAGCTTTGTCTGCGCGTCGCGAAACCCAAGAAATCATGGAAACGGTTAATACGGGTCTATTTTTGCTTGATAAAGACTTAAAGATTGGTCAGCAGCATTCTCGAGCGCTCACTGACATCATTGGTGCTGATATATTGGCAGGAGAAAACTTTGCCAATATATTACGTGGTCGTATTTCTGATAAAGACCTGAAAACTACGCAGCAATTTATTGAACAGCTATATAACCCGCGCGTTAAAGAAAAACTGGTGGATGCTCTAAACCCACTACATAAGGTAATGCTACACAACACCTCTAGAGAAGACGGCTCAGACAGTCGCTTTTTAGATTTTAAATTTTCGCGGGTTTATGAAAATAAAAATATCGCGCGTATTTTGGTCAATGTTAACGATGTTTCAGATGCCGTTTATTTAGAACAGCGTCTAGAACAAGAGCGTACGCAAAATGATATGCAGATTGAGATGTTAACGACCATCTTAAATGTCAATCCAAAAATTATTTATGAATTTATTACTAATACCAAATCGCATATCGACAAGATGAATAACATCTTGAAGAATCCTGGTAGCTCGCAATATGAGCTTGAAGGTAAACTAAATGCGATTTATCGTGAAATGCACAGTCTAAAAGGCGAAGCTTCTGCGCTAAAACTGCACAGTTTCACTAAAATTGCCTCAGATGCAGAAGATCAGCTTAATGCATTGCAAAACCAAGGCAAGCTATCGGGCAATGACTTCTTGTCATTGGCAGTACATTTGGATGACTTGTTAAGCCTGTCAAATACCATTGAGACCTTAGGCGAGCGTATCAATCGAGCCTCACCAGCGAGTGCAACAGCTGTTAAAGCGGCAGCTCCGGTGACTACTGCGGTAGATAATAATACGTCAAAGGTAGAGGATAGTGACAGTCAGACAATAGACCGTTCAATGAACACTATTAGCGCTATGGACATTGAAGGCGGTGAAGATATTGACTTAGATGATCAATCGGACAGCCATCTGTTAGCGTACTACCAAGATTTTGCGCGAGATATCGCGGTAAGACAAGGTAAGCAAGTACAACTAAACAGTGATAGCTTAGCGCAAGTTGAAATACCAGAGCGCCTCAAAAAGGCTGTCAAAGAAATAAGTATCCAGCTGTTACGTAACGCTGTGGTACACGGTATCGAAACGCCCAATACCCGCCTATCAGCCAGTAAGCCCGCTGCCGGTATGATTGATCTAGAAATGCAGAGTAAGGGCCAAGGTTTTGTTATTACCCTACAAGATGATGGTCAAGGTATCGACTACGATAGCATTCGTAACAAACTAGTCACTGATGGTCGCTTTAGTGCAGAAGACGCCAGTCAGCTCAATCGTAGTGCGCTACTAAAACAGTTGTTCTCATCTGGATTTTCTACCAAAACTTCCGCAGATGAAGATGGGGGCCGCGGTGTCGGTTTGGATATTATTAAAGCTACAATTAAAGAATATGACGGCAAGCTCAATGTTAATAGCGAACTTGGTCGTATGACTCGTTTTGTCATTACCTTGCCTGCTGCTTAATTAAGGATAATAGATAAGCTATGTATAAATTAATGATTGTTGATGATTCCAACATTATTCGCAACCGAATTCAACGGGCGTATGATTCAGGAGAGTTCATGTTGGTTGCTACGGCAACCAGCGGCGTCCAAGCCATTGAAAAGTTCAGTATCCATCGCCCTGATGTCATTACGATGGATTTGACCATGCCGCAAATGGATGGTCTTGAATGTATCGAAAAGATCATTGCGATTGATCCTGAAGTACGTATTTTGGTGGTATCAGCATTGTCTGATAAGTCCACCGGAATTGAAGCATTGTCGTTGGGCGCTAGTGGGTTTCTTTGTAAGCCCTTTTCAGAAGAAGAGCTCGTAGAATCTTTGTATGAGCTCATGCAAGACTAATATTATCCAACGACTTAAGCAGATGTCATTATGAAAGAACAAAAGCTACAGATTTTTTTGAATATCATTACTAATTACTTTAATCAATTTGGTAATGAAGAGTTGATCGTTGATACTCCTTATCTATTAGAAAATAAACAGCCGAAAGTTCACGATTATACCGGTGTGATTGGTATATCAGGGGTGCAAAAAGGCGTGGTGTATTTTTCAGCGACTCGTGAGCTATTGGCTCGTATTCTAGATAGTATGGGTGAGACGGATAAAAGCGAGGATAATTTTGTAGACCTTGCTGGAGAAGTTGCCAATACTATTGCTGGCAATGCTCGTAACGAGTTTGGGTCAGAATTTCATATTTCTGTACCGCTAGTGTTTAAGGGCTCACCGCAAAGTATTATATTACCCAAGGATGAGCGGTCTTTTATCATTCCTGTCATGTGGAAAAGTCAAGTCGGGGAGATTGTGTTTTGTTTGCAGGATTAAAAGCAACAGTCATAAATGATAAGTATGGACAATAATAACTATGGTTAAAGTAGAAAAGTTAGGTGTGTTTTTAAGCTCAATCAGCTCATTTTTTGCGCAGATTGATGGCTCACCAGTGGCTATTGATACGCCCTATTTGAACAACAACAAGAGTGCCGTCGGCTATGATTATAGCGGGATTATTAAGATATCTGGGCCACTTGAAGGCTGCGTTTATGTCAGCGCGCCCAGCAATATGCTGCGTGAAGTCATGAAAGTTATGGGTGAGCCTGACTCATCGATGACAATGATGAAGGACCTACTGGGTGAGATGGCGAATACGATTTCGGGAAATGCTCGTACCGAGTTTGGGTCTGATTTTATTATCTCACCCCCTAAGATCGTTGAAGGGGTGCCTAGCATTTCTTCTTTACCAAAAGATCGCCATAGCTATGTCACACCGTTTACTTGGCGTGGTTATGAGGCAGTGATAGGCATCTGTATCGCCTAACTGCCTAACTGCCTAACTATACTATGATTTCATGTGAGCTCACATGAGCTGGTAGTCAAATGATAAAATGATAATAAGAGCAGAAACAAAAGTAGTAATAAAAAACGGCGTATCAACGCCGTTTTTTTTATGCAAGATTGATAAAGAAATTTCTTTCTTGTCATCTCCTTTATAGTATTGTTTTAATAGCATTAATTGCCTTGGCATGAACTAATAAATTGCTGGAGCTTAATAACCGTTATATGGTAAAATACAGCGCAGCTATTTCTATAATTCGTTTTATAGCTTATAACGTGGTTTATAGTTTGATTTTAGACATTTAGTTTAAAGTTAAACGATAGCTCATTTTTTTAAACCAACCAATGACACACACATCATGGTAAAAAATTGCTGGGTGTTCGGCGACTTGATTAATTTGCAATAGTACGGTGCTGTATTAATAAGCAGTAATCGTCAGCAGATGCGTATCGCGGAATAGGCAGTTTTTGTGATGTGGAGGCATAACCCAACCATTAGGATATTTAACATGGCTACAGAAAATAAAAACCCAACACAAATCGCAATGCGCGACTTACTACAAGCCGGCGCTCACTTTGGTCACCAAACACGTTTTTGGAATCCAAAAATGGGACCGTACATCTTTGGTGCGCGTAACAAGATTCATATCATCAACCTAGAGCACACCGTAAAAGCTTTCAACGAAGCGCTAAACTACGTAAACAATCTAGCCAGCAAGAAAAATAAAGTCTTGTTCGTTGGTACTAAACGCGCTGCTAGCGGTATCATCCGTGAGCAAGCTGCCCGCGCTGGTATGCCTTACGTTGATCATCGCTGGTTAGGTGGTATGTTGACTAACTGGAAAACCCTACGCCAGTCAATCAATCGTCTAAAAGAGCTTGAAAAACAAGCAGAAGACGGTACGTTTGCCAAGCTTACCAAGCGTGAAGCGTTAGAGCGTACTCGCGATATGGAAAAACTTGAGCGTTCACTAGGCGGTATTAAAGACATGGGCGGCCTACCTGATGCTATCTTTGTCGTTGACGTTGATCATGAAGCGATTGCGATTAAAGAAGCTAAAAATCTAGGTATCCCAGTTATCGGTATCGTTGATACCAACTCTAACCCAGATAACGTTGACTACATCATCCCAGCCAACGACGATGCTATTCGTGCCGTGACTTTATACGTAACTGCTATGGCCGACGCGATCATCGCTGGTAAAGAGTATGCACAGACTCAGGCTAGTGGTAAAGAAGCTGCTGAGCAAGAAAAAGCCGCAGCAGAGCAAGCGCCTGTTGCTGAAGAAGCCCCAGCTAAAGCTGCAGACGAAGCCCCAGCTAAAGCTGCTGATGCTATCGAACAGCCAGAAGAAGCCCCTGCGGTAAAAAACCCAGCAGAAGCACAAACTGACCTATAAGGTTCAGCATATGACGTTATGAATAAAACGATGACTTGATAATTTCCTTATCAGCATCCATATAACGTTAATGACAGCGCAAAAGCTTATAACAGGCATGATGTAGTTTTACTCGTCATGCTTTGTTGTTAGTGGATAAGCTATCAGTAGGCGAGCAGCTAGGGGACGAGTATTATCGCCCATAATAGCAATCACTACATTCATGGCGGTAGCTTTTATAAATATCCGCTGACTATGAGCGCTCTTGTTGAGTTCAAATTAACAATACGAGCTCAAATAGAAGCCAAGCACTCCCATACATAACAATACTAAGGTAATTCTTATGACACAAGTAAAAGTATCTGCCAAAATGGTAAAAGAACTGCGTGACCGTACTGGTCTTGGCATGATGGAATGTAAAAAAGCGTTAGAAGAATCAAATGGTGATGTCGAAACTGCCATTGATAACTTACGTAAGTCTGGTCAAGCGAAAGCAGCCAAAAAAGCCGGTAACATCGCAGCTGACGGCGCTATCATCATCGCTCAAGGTGATAACAAAGCATTCTTAGTAGAAGTTAACTGCCAAACTGACTTTGTAGCAAAAGACGATAGCTTCACAGCATTTGCAGAAAAAGTGGCCAATATTGCACTAGAAAACAACACTACTGATGTTGCTGCTATCTCTGAATTGCCTTATGGTGATGGTCAAACCGTTGAAGAAGCTCGCGTATCGTTGGTACAAAAAATCGGCGAAAACATCCAAGTACGCCGTGTTGAAACCCTCGAAGGTGACAACCTTGCTTCATACCGTCACGGTCTACGTATTGGTGTGGTTGTATCTTTCGAAGGTGGCAATGCTGATACTGGTAAAAACCTTGCCATGCATATCGCAGCATTCAACCCGGTTGCGGTAGATGACGAAGACGTAGCTGCTGATGTATTGGCACGTGAAAAAGACATCATCGAAGCCAAAGCAAAAGAATCTGGCAAGCCTGACAACATCGTTGAAAAAATGATTGAAGGCGGTCTACGTAAATACCTAGACGAAGTTACTTTACTACGTCAACCCTATGTCATGGACAATGACAAAAAAGTTGGCGACGTTCTAAAAGCGGAAGGCGTAAAAGTGCTTGGCTTTAAACGTCTAGAAGTCGGCGAAGGCATTGAGAGAAAACAAGAAGACTTCGCTGCTGAAGTTGCTGCTACTCAAGCATCAGCTAATAAATAAGCGATAAGTTGGAATAGTGTACGCTTATATGAGTGCTGACTGGATTTTTGCTCAGTATCCATTCGCTCAGTACTTATACGTTTGCTTCATATGATGTTTTGATAAGTATGAAGTGACCAAGCACGAAAAAGCCCGTTATTGATTTAACGGGCTTTTCTATATCTGTTGTTTATAGTGAGTTTTTAGCTACTCTACTCAGGTTAGCGCAGTGCCGCATAAGCTGAGTTGGCATAACTGGCGCTGCTACTGTTACTGCTAGTGCCATAGCTGACTTTTTGCATGCCACCGTTGTTAGTAGAAGCGTTATTGGCGCTCATGCTGCTACCAGAAAGTCCTGAGTCGTTTTTATATAAACTATGATAGCGACTCATGACCCTTTTGACATAATTACGTGTTTCTTTAAAAGGCGGAATACCACCGTATTTATCCACGTTACCTTCCCCCGCGTTATAACCAGCAACGGCATATTCGACTTTATTATCAAAGCGGCGCATCAGCCAAGCAATATATTTGGCTGAGCCTTCGATATTTTCGGCAGGATTCCAGGCATTGCTGACTTTAAAGCGACGTGCTGTGGCAGGCATCAATTGCATTAGACCTTGAGCACCTACAGGAGATCGAGCATTAGGATTAAAGGCCGACTCAGTATGCATCATGGCTTTCATCAGTGCAGGATCGACACCGTGACGGGTGGCAGATGCTAGAATATAGTCATCATAGGAATTACGGCTACCACTTGAGCTGGCGGCACTACTACCATAGTTGCTGCTACTACTGTTATTACTACTATCGTAATTTTTTGAGTCTTTGTAGTAAGTAACTTTTACTTTTTTAGTGAATTTATCAAAGTTACCGCTTGGATTGACATTGGTGAGTAGCACTTGTCCGGCTTTGTCTTTATAAATGTACATATTACCAGCTTGAGCGGTAACAGACAGAGTGGATAGGGCAACAGCAGTCAATAAAACAGGAGACAGAAAGCGGTTAAATAAAGGGGCAACATTCATCATAGGGGTATCACTTTTTATCGAATAATAGCAAATCGCTTTGCCTATAGGGCGCATTATTTGGCCGTCAAAGCGGTTATCGTGAACGCAGATTTTTATAGCAATAAATGATATAAATAATCCATAATCTTCACGCCTAACAGGAAACCACTTGCAATAGATACAAAAAATAATAGTGGCTTACTATAACATAAAATAACTTTTAGCCCCATCTGATTGTCGATAAAGACAAACGAAATAACTTTAGGTTTGTATAAAAGGTTATTTAAATCAAAACCCTAGCATTATTTGTTTTATAGATTAGACAAGTATCTTAGTATCTACAACAGTAGATAAACTCATAAGGATATAAGCTATCAGCAATAAAAATTAAGAATAAATAGACATATATTTTGAAAGAAAGAAGGGGTAACTAAGACCCATAATATGCTTTGAAATTGCAAAAATGCGCGGGAAATGGCAATTAAAATAGAAACCAGTCAAGTAGGAGGGGTGACGAGTAAGAAGAGTTGGTATGGCTGATTCATAACAAGACAAACATAGTTGAGCCACTTTAAACCGAACACAGTATGGCTGGGAGAAATTTTCGAAGCATCGAAAAGTGACGCAGTCACACAGCAAGCTAGAAAAATTTCTGCCAGTTATACGAAACCATGTGTGTGTCTATTTTATTTGTTACTGACTATATAAGGAAGCGTAGCACAGGTTAACCATTAGGATAACTAGCGAGGCTGAGAGCAAAGTCGTTTTATTTTGGGCATATTGTGCCCTACTGCATCGACTTAAGACGTCAGCGCGCTAATAAATATGGGCACCCAAACGGCGGTAAGCAAGCCATTAACCGCTAATCCAAAGGCTGCATAACGTCCAGCAGTAGGACTGATTTGCCACGCTTCTACCGTACCAAAGGCATGAGCTACTAATCCTAAAGCCAAGCCTTTTGCACGATCATCATTGATACTGCGAAATAAAAATCGAGCTAAAGTGGCCCCTATAAGTCCTGAGACAATAATAATTAGGTTGGCCATAGCCAGCGGTGCTTGTATAATTTCTGCCACACTCAGGCCAATCGGTGTGGTCACTGAGCGGGTAGCAAATGCTAATATGGTGTCATGACTGAGCGAAAATAGATAAGCGAGTGACATGGGTAGCAGCGCGCCAACTAGACTAGCAATCAAGATAATCAAAGTGAGGCGTTTGATCGGTAACCCTTTAAAGTTCATCGCGGCGAGAGGTATCGCTAGCAGTACTGTTACATATCCCAAAAGGTGATCAAATATTGGTTTGGCAACGCTGTAGTACTCACCATAATCCCACTGTAAGGCGAATAAGAATACGATGACCAGTACAATAGCGCTGATAACCATCGGTAGTCCTGATAGCTTCTTTGCCAGTACGCGAGCAGTAACATGCGCTGCTAACGTTAATACTATAGCTGCGATGGTAGCAATAACAACGCTATCAAAGCTCGTTCCTGCGATGCTAAAGCTCATAGCTGTTCCCTATGCTCAGTGGCCTTATTAGTAGAGCTATTAGTAACGGTGTCAGCCGAGCTACCAAGCCAACGATTGGCCAGTATTGCCAGACCCCAAAGTGGTATCAAGGTACTAATCACCATTGTTAGCATCACGCCCCAAAGCTCATCGCCTAGCGCAAATAATAGCAAGCCTGCGCCAGCAGATACTGGCAAAAACGCAAAACCACTATCTACCAATAGTATATTACTGGCTCTAGTCAGCCAGTTTGGTAAGCCTCTAATCAATCGCCATGCCATCAAGATTAAAAACATCACTACTAGGCCAACCACGTTCGCTGCTTTTTCAATACCTGCCCATTGGCAAATGACCACGGCTGATTCGCGGACAACGATGACCATAACTAACGTTAGGCTTAAAGCAATCCATACTGGTAGCTTGGGGCCATTAGTAGGCTTCATAAAAAATCCTTGCCAAGTTTATTATCAATAAGGCGGTAATCGCTAAGTGGAATTAACAATACAGGGTATACATCAGTGGCGTAGAAGGCTATAGTTTAAAATATGATAATTGAAGAGTGATAAGGAGCAGTCATTAATGATCTGTAGCAACTCTAATGATGACCTTCGGTTGATTATATAGATAGTAAATAAACTAATAAACCCTACCTAACACCTAACACCTAACAGCTAGTTGCTATCGCGAAGGTCAAAGTTTTGATTTGAAAAGGATTATGAATGTCAATCCTTATAGAGTAAAGGGCTATTCGTATTTGCTAAATGGTAGCAAATACGAACAGCCCTTTATTTAATTAAAGTAGTAACTTATTGAATAATTAGTCATCGAATAAGCCAGACATCAAGTAATTAGTCTTGTGGATCAGACAGTGGTGATTCATGCTCAGAGTCAAGATCAGCCACTTTTTCTTCTGCTAAATAACCATCAGCGGTTAGCTCTTGCTCATCCTCATCTATGTCACTTTTCTTATCTTCATTGCCTTTTTCAAACGCTTCTAAAACTGGCATTAATAAAGTCGCTTGCGCCAGTGGTAACACGTCCAATGGTGACAATTCGGCCTGACCTAACAGCTGTTTAAGCCTATCACTAGGCAAGCGAATCGTTAAGCATTCATGACCCGTATCATCATAGCTTTCTTCTTGAATCACACCCAGCTCGTACAAAGTATTTTTGAACTGACCAGAATTGTAAGGTAGCGTCAAATCAAACGTCGTCAGCGTACCAGTAAGCAGTTGTTGCACTGCTAGCGATAGCTCTTCCATACCTAGATTGTCTTTAGAGGAGACATAAACGCGATTGGGTTGACCTTCGCTGGCATAACCGATATGAGCAGGTTCATCAGTCAAATCAATTTTATTATAGATATTGAGTACAGGCACATTGTTGTCAATTTCAGCCAACACAGCTTTTACTGCTTGGATTTGCTCATGCATATCTTCACTGGCTGAATCTATGACATGCAATAATAGATCTGCCTCTAGCGTTTCTTCTAAAGTGGCATGAAAAGACTCAACCAACTCATGCGGCAGATGACGTACGAAACCGACGGTATCAACCAATACTACACGACCAACGCCTTGCCAATCTAAACGACGTAAGGTTGGATCTAGAGTCGCAAACAGCTTATCGGCGGCATAGATATTCTCATCAACCAAACGATTAAATAAGGTTGATTTACCCGCATTGGTATAACCCACGAGCGAAATAGTCGGTACGTCTGATTTTTGTCGTCTTGCCCGACCTTGAGCACGAGTCTGTCGCACTTTATCAAGTTTGCTTTTGAGCTGATTGACCCGTGTTTGTAATAAGCGACGATCTGTCTCAAGCTGAGTTTCACCAGGGCCACGCAGACCGATACCGCCTTTTTGGCGTTCTAAATGCGTCCAACCACGTACCAAGCGCGTTGATAGATGGTTTAATTGTGCCAGCTCTACTTGTAGTTTGCCTTCATGAGTACGTGCACGCTGCGCGAAGATATCTAGAATCAAACCGGTACGATCCAGTACTCGAGCTTTAACCAACGCTTCAAGGTTACGTTCTTGCGATGGGGATAAGCTGTGATTAAAAAGCACAATATCGGCATCGTGTTCACGAACCAATTCAGCGATTTCTTGTGCTTTACCGCTACCGACAAAATATTTGGCATCAGGTTTCATACGCGAACCCGTTACCAACGCATAACGATCTGCACCTGCTGAATCTGCTAACAGTTCAAACTCGCCCAAATCATCAGGGTCTTGCATTTGACGAATGTCTAAATGTACTAAAATGGCGCGCTCGCCACCTTTGTGTTTTTCAAAATAGTCCAAAGAGTATCACCTATGAATAAAGTAAATAAACCGCTACTGTCGATATATAAATAACATTAAATGACATTAAAAATTATAAAGTTTGTCGTTAAAGTAGCGTTCAGTTAACCATGTATATGCGGTCTTATCACTTGATATTAAAGGGTCTTAGCATAATTGGTAATGGTTTTATGTTACAGCAATCATTATTCAATTTATTGCCCTAGAATTTTAGTGGTAAAGAGTTGTCTGTATAGTAGTGATAAGATAGTAGTGATAATGAAATAACAGCGGTAAAACTAGAATGGCGGAAGAAAGATATTGTAAAATCTAACTGAGTGAACAAATCGTCACTGACTGAGAGAATTTTGCTATACTTACTACGTTTTTTACAGATATATAACTATGAGGGACACAGATGAGCCAATCTAAGTCAGGCTTTTCGCTCAAGAAACAACTGGGCCGTGGTAAGCAGATCGCCGGTATGACCACGACGATCGCTGGTGGCTTGCGGACAGCGCAACGTATTGGTGCTTTTCGGCAGCCGCCACGCGAAAGACTACCACGCTACATTCAGACCTTTTGTCGTAAGATGGCAGGCTCCTTTGGGGTAAAAGTCGTTGAGGTCGAGCCTGTACCACAGCATCATGGGCTATGGGTATCGAATCATGTGTCGTGGATGGATATTCCTGTGGTCGGTAGCGTGAGTCCAGCGTTTTTTTTATCAAAAGCTGAAATTGGTGAATGGCCGGTATTTGGCAAGTTGGCTCATGCGGCAGGAACCGTGTTTATCAGACGTGGCTCCGGAGATACAGACTCAGTAACGACGCAAATTGCTAGTTTTTTAAATGAAGGCTTTTCAGTCGTGTTCTTTCCAGAAGCGACTACGACTGATGGTAAGAAGATAAAGCGCATTCATGGTACGTTGTTGCAGGCGGCCATAGAAGCCAATGTGCCTATTCAGCCGATGGTCTTGTCTTATGTCAATAAAGACGGCACTTTGAGTGAAGCGCTACCTTATTATGGCAAGCTTACGATGAAAAACAGTATGAAGCGGGTACTCGATAGTAAAGATGTGACCGCTTATGTATTGCCACTTGAGCCGATAGATCCAAATGGTCATACCAAAAGTGAGCTGACCAATATGCTACAGCAGCGTATGCGAGAAGGCTTAACTGAACTGCATACGCGGGTATTGAGACCATCAGCTAATGCTCAAGCGTCCGTGTAGTAGATAACGTTTTTACCAACGGTTTAATTAATACCAAAAAGGCGCAAATCACTATGATTTGCGCCTTTTTTTAAGTCAGTTTAGTGATATCACTAATAAGCGTAAAGCAATAATAGCAATATAAGGCTATGGAGACGGATTAGGCTGGCGTGTATGTACCGCTTCGATAGCGTCTAATACGTCTGAGTCTAAGGTTAGATCAATACTGTCAATATTGGATTTTAGCTGTTCAGTATTGGTAGCTCCAATGATATTACTAGTGACAAACGAGCGCGAATTGACAAAAGCCAATGACATCTGTGCCATATCCAAGCCTGCCTCAGCAGCAATCTTGGCATATTGTTCGGTTGCCGATTTTGCTTGCTCATTGACGTAACGCTCGAAGCGATCATACTTAGTCAGACGCGCACCCTCAGGACGTTTGCCATCGAGGTATTTGCCTGATAACACGCCAAAGCCAAGCGGCGAGTAGGCCAGTAGACCGACATTTTCACGGTGTGAAATCTCTGCCATGTTTACTTCATATAGGCGATTAAGTAAGCTGTATGGGTTTTGAACGGTGATAGGCGCTATTAAGCCGTTTTTATCCGCTTCCCAAAGATAGCGCATGAGGCCCCAAGCAGTATCGTTTGATAGTCCATAAGCGCGAATGCGGCCTTTTTTGATTTCATCATTTAAAGCACTGATGGTCTCTAAAAACGACGTTAAATCCTCTAAGGGCTGTGCTGCCATATCTTCAGTATAACCACGCTGTCCAAAAAAGTTGGCTTGACGTTCCGGCCAATGCAGCTGATAGAGGTCAATATAGTCCGTTTGCAAACGTTGTAGATTATCATCAATCGCAGCGCTAATTTGTTCAGCGTTATAGCGGCTCTTGCCATCACGCAAAAAGCTCATCGGTGACATTTTACTGGCTAATATGACTTTGTCACGCTGTTTGGTTTTGTTAAACCAAGTGCCCATAAAGCGTTCAGTATCGCCTTGCTTGTCTTTATCCGGCGGCGAAGGATACATCTCGGCAGTATCCCAAAAGTTCACGCCCTCACTCAGTGCCATGTCCATTTGTGCATGAGCGTCAGCTGTATCATTTTGCTGACCCCAAGTCATGGTGCCCAAACAGATTTTGGAGACCTTTTCATCGAGTTGTGGCAGTGTTTGGTATTGCATGCGGCTGTCCTTTTTTTATTCTATGTTATATGGGTTTATTATTGCTGAACGATAGTGTTTTTAAACAAGCTGTACTGCAGTCACGCCAGGCGGTGTTACTTTAAATACTTTAACTTTGAATAGTACCGATTGACCAGCAAGCGGATGATTGAAGTCTACTTCTACCTCATCATCACTGATAGCACTAATGGTACCGGGCAGGGTGTTTTTACCTTTGTCCTCAAACTCTATCATCATACCAATTTCTGGGTTATCTGCGACCAGTGCAAATTTAGTACGGCTAAAATGCTGGATGTTATCTGGATTCCAATCGCCAAAGGCTTGTTCGGGATCGAGATGAGCACTGCGAGTGTCGCCAGCGCGAAGGTTCATCAGCACTTGCTCAAAGCCTGGCAATAAACTCTCATCACCAATGGTCAGAGTAACTGGAGTATCACGGCTAAAGGTAGAGTCAACAACAGTGCCGTTCTCAAGCGATACTTCAAAATGTAGCTTCACTAAGCTGCCATGAGTGATGCGGGTGTCTTCGTTGGGATTAATAAATTGGGATTCGGTCATGATAAGGCCATCTGCTAAAAGTGTAAGTGGTGTCAATAAGTTATTAACGATGTGTGAAATGATAAGCCATCTGTAAAAGGTTGTAAGCGTAAATAGTGTAACGCAAATAGTGTAATATATGTGGCGCGTCTAAATGAGAGTAAATAAGTATGACCACCAAACAACAAGGCCATATTCAAAAGTGGCGAGATGATAAAGGCTTTGGCTTTATCGAAACTGAAGCTGGCGAGTCGGTATTTTTCCATGTCAGTGAGTTTAAAGCGCAGCGTCGTCCTGATGTTGGTGAGCAAGTGGTATTCATAGTGGGGCAAGACAATCAAGGGCGCAAGCAAGCCAAACAAGTACAAGAGCTGGGTTTCGTACAGAAACAAATGGCGCAAAAGAATAAGCAAATCCGTCAGCGCAACCAAAAACGAAGCGCGCAAGCGGACTTTGAAGCGGGGCAGAAAAAACGTTCATTTCTCGGTGTTGGCTTTTATGCCGTATTAATATTACTTGCTTTCACGGAAGATCTCAGCTGGCTGGTGGTCGGATGGTACGTAGTATTAGGACTAATCACTTATATGGTGTATGCCAAAGATAAGGCCGCTGCGCAAAGTGGCGATTGGCGTACCCCTGAATCGACTTTGCATTTTTTAAGTGCGCTTGGCGGCTGGGTCGGAGCAATGGTGGCGCAGACTTATTTGCGCCATAAATCACAAAAATCTGAATTCCGAATGACTTATTATTTGACAGTGTTGATTAACTTGGCGGGGTTGTTGTTTATATTGGCGGGTGGGGGTTTGGAGGTTTTGCAAGAGCTTTTTAAAACTAACCTACCCTACAGACCTTAAGATTGGGCAATAATAAATTTATACCAATAATAATAAAACCCGCTATAGAATACTATAACGGGTTTTTGGTGCATACTGACTTATCTCAATTATCAACTATGACGCTTCTTTTCCAAAAATAGCATATCAATAATAATCATAGCCACCCCGATACTAATACCCATATCGGCAATATTAAAGATCGGATAATGCCAGACATCAGCATTATGAACATGGATAAAATCGATGACATGACCATGTAGCAAGCGATCAATCAAGTTACCAACTGCACCGCCAAGTACTAATGCCAGACCGGTAGACAGCAATTTTGCTTGGCGCGGGGCTTTAATCAGATAGACTATTAAGAACAGAGACATTACCAGTGCTAAGCCAGAAAAGAACCACTTTTGCCAACCGCCCGCATCCGCCAAAAAGCTAAACGCTGCTCCATAATTGTATGCCAGCGTCCAGTTAAGAAATGGCTCAATAACGGGAACCGGCTCATGGAAGGTCAAATTGGTTTCAGCCAACCATTTTGTCCATTGATCAACGATAAGGACGACAAGCGCGAGCAAATACCACCGAAAGGCGCGACTACCGTTAGCCACTATCTTTGGCGTCTTCACCAACCTGCCTTTGGGCGTCAGCGAACTGCCTGTGGTTACGTGCGCAGGTTTGGGCGACGACGTTTGAGGGTTAGCACTGTCGGTGTCATCCAGTTGGTCGTGCCTATGCAGACTAGGTGTGTCAGGTGGGCTAGGCGTGTCAGATGAATTAGACGGATTAGGCATAGTGACGCACCTCGCCATTACCGCTCACGTTAGTCACGCAGCGCGCGCACAGCTCAGGATGGGCAGCATCAACGCCGATATCATCACGGATATGCCAGCAGCGCACACATTTAGTGCCATCAGCCGCGCTGATTGTCACCGTTAAGTTTTTCAATTCATCTGTACTGTCTGTATCATTATCTGTTTTGGCAGCAGCAGGCGCTTCATTTATTGGCTTCAATGTGGCGCTACTAGTAATCAGTACAAAACGCAGCTCTTCACCAAGTTTAGCCAAGCTGTCGAACATTGCGGCATCAGCATATAAAGTCGCATCAGCAGATAAGTTAGCATTTATCAGTTTGTTGCCACGGGCGGTCTCGATATGTTTATTAACCATATCTTTGGCCTGCATAATACGCTGCCAGTCATCAGAACTAATGGCACTGAGTTCAACCTCAGGAAACTCATACCAGGCTTGGGTAAACACATAACCATTTGAATTTGCATCTGTACCGTGAAGTACTTCCCATGCTTCCTGCGCGGTAAAAGACAAAATCGGCGTAATCCAGCGAATTAAGGCTTGCGCGATATGATAAATTGCCGTTTGCGCTGAACGGCGTGGTTTGCCATCCGTTTGGGTTGTGTACTGGCGGTCTTTAATGATATCTAGATAGAAACCACCTAAGTCTTGTGAGCAAAATGCAGTGATATGCTGGGTAACTTGGTGGAAGTCCATGGCATCATAAGCTTCGATAATTTGTGCTTGTACTGTTTGCGCACGTTCAATGATGAATTTATCAAGACTGATTAGCTCGTTGATGTTTACGCTATCGGTGGCTGGATTAAAGTCATCGGTATTGGCCAATAAAAAGCGCAAAGTGTTACGGATACGGCGATACATATCGATAGCGCCTTTAAATGCTGTTTTACCCGCGTTCATCTCATAGCGATAGTCATTAGAGGCAATCCATAAGCGCAACATATCCGCGCCGGTTTTATTAATCTCTTCTTGCGGCGTGATGATGTTGCCGAGTGACTTACTCATCTTACGGCCATTTTCATCGACCACAAAGCCGTGAGTCAGTACTTGCTTAAATGGGGGACGCTCGTACATAGCCTCAGAAGTTAATAGCGAGGTTTGGAACCAACCACGATGTTGGTCTGAGCCTTCTAAGTACAGATCAGCAGGGTTAGTCAGCTCATCACGCTGCTCAAGTACAGTAAAGTGAGTAGTCCCTGAATCAAACCACACATCTAGCGTGTCAGTCGCTTTATCATAATCGGCGGCTTCATCACCTAAGAAATCTTCACAGCTGGCATCAAACCACGCTTCGACGCCGCCCTCGCTGATTCTTTGTGCCGCAGTTTCCATTAGCTCTAAAGTGTTTGGATGTAGCTCGCCGGTTTCTTTATGGATAAAGAAGGCAATTGGCACGCCCCAAGTACGCTGGCGGGAGATACACCAATCCGGACGACCGTTCAGCATGGACTCAATACGATTTTTCCCCCATGCTGGGGTCCAATTTACGGCTGAGACATCAGCAAGCGCTCGCTCACGTAATCCTTTGGTTTCCATATTGATAAACCATTGCGGCGTGGCCCGAAAGATAATCGGAGACTTATGACGCCAGCAATGTGGATAGCTGTGCTCAATTTTGGTATGACTCAATAAGTGGCCATTCTCATGCAAAGCCGCGATGATTTTTGGATTGGCTTTATAGATATGCTCGCCTGCAAATACCGCCGCAGTACTCAAATAAACGCCAGTACCGCTGACTGGGTTTTCAACGGGTAAGTTATACTTGAGACCAACAATATAATCGTCTAGACCATGACCAGGTGCGGTATGTACCAGACCAGTACCACTATCAGTAGTAACGTGATCACCTAAGATAATTGGTACTTGGCGGTCTTCAATTAGCGGATGCTGGGCGCGCAGACCTTCAAGCTCACTTCCTGATACCGTGGCTAACACGCCTTGGTTACTCAGCGCAAGCGCGCTTAATGCAGTGTCAATCAGGTCAGTGGCTAGGAATATATTGCCTTTTTCAGTAGCAACCACGCTATAGTCATGCTTAGGATGTACCGTTATCGCTTGGTTAGCTGGCAAAGTCCAAGGTGTTGTGGTCCAGATGACCGCAGCAATGCCACCTTCAATCTCAGAAAATTCGGCAACCTTGTCAGTATCTAAGACATCAAAGCTAACATAAATAGCGTCAGACACTTTATCTTGGTATTCGACTTCGGCTTCAGCCAGTGCTGAACTACAATCTAAGCACCAGTTTACCGGCTTCATACCGCGTGTAACATGACCGTTGTCATAAATTTTAGCCAGCGCGCGCACGATATTGGCTTCTTGGGCGAAGTTCATGGTCAAATAAGGATTGTCCCAATCCCCGAAGATACCTAAACGCTTAAAGTCTGCTTTTTGCAGCTCTACTTGGCTGCTAGCATACTCACGGCATAAACCGCGGAACACCGTTGCCGAAACCTTTTGTCCGACTTTACCGACTTTTGCTTCGACTTTTTGCTCGATAGGTAGACCATGACAATCCCAACCGGGAACATAAGGCGCATCAAATCCTGATAAGGTCTTTGACTTTACAATAATGTCTTTTAATACTTTATTGACTGCATGACCTAAGTGAATCTGCCCGTTAGCGTAGGGAGGGCCATCGTGCAAAATGTATTTATTAGCGCCATCGCGCGCCTGGCGAATCTTGCCATAGACGTCGTCTGCTTCCCAAGCACTTAACCAATCTGGCTCACGTTTGGCCAGATTGGCACGCATTGGGAATACGGTATCAGCAAGGTTTAGAGTGTCTTTATAGTCGTGGCTGGGCTTATCATTGCTTTGTTTAGTCGTGGGCTTATCAGTCATAGATTTGTCAGTCATAAAAAGGTTCTTTATTTGAAGGATGATGTTTGGTTTATAAATATCGATTTAGATAGTAAATTAGTGATAAAGAAAATAGTTATATAAGAAATAGGTCTACAAAATGAGTAGCCAAAATATGCGCTTTTGATGTACTTCTATATTTACTTATGAAGGCAGCTATTATATGACAAAACGGATAGGGTAAAAAGGGCTGGGCAGCTTGGCCATCGTTTTTATAATTTTAGTTGCAGACTTTAATAAATAAGTGTACAACTGTACTTAATAACGGTTTGTTTTTGTGCGAACTTATCTGTGCTAGGTGTTCTATCCAATGACAAGTCACACGCTCACTAACTGCGCTATAACTAATCATCGGACTATTACTGATAGCCATATTATCACTAAAAAACGGCTCGATATTGGATAAATTACATCTCATCAGTAATCGTATCACCGTTAGTCCATAAACCTTTGTTAGTCCGTAAATCGTCGTAAGTCAGCCAGCCAATCAGTAACGCCCCAACAGTATATATCTGAAGTACTTCTAAAACCATCATAGTCAGCAGACTGATAATGCTATCTGCAACTGCAAAGCCGAATAACATTTTATAGCCAAGCGCTACAGCCAACTATTATGTTGGCATATTAAATAGCTTTATTGTCTATAAATTCTAAGCTTTGATTTTAAGCCTTAATTCTAAGATTGATAGTTCTAACGTGGACTATCAAAAATTCCGTCTATTATTAGTGTTGATTACCTAATTTTATGATGACATACAAAAGCCATGCCACCTGCAGCTGACAGTAATCGCTACGCCTAACAGTTGTCTAGATGACACGAAATACCTTCGTCACATTCAATATCGCACAGAGTCACAGCAAATAAATATAACGATTAAAAGTACAATGATCAAATGGAATAAAAACCTAGCCAATCTTTACTTTAACAAGTCTTACTATAACAATTATGCAAGGAGCAATCATGAAAATAGGTATCCCAAGGGAAGTTAAAAACAACGAAAATCGTGTTGGTCTACCACCGAACGGCGTTAGTGCTTTAGTTGATAACGGTCACGATGTTTATGTCGAAACCGATGCTGGTATCGGTTCACAGTTCACTGATGAAGATTACAAAAATGCGGGCGCAACGATCGTTGATAGCGCTGCCAAAGCATGGGATGTCGAGCTAGTCATCAAGGTCAAAGAACCTCAAGCTGAAGAATATCAATATTTCAGAGAAAATTTGACCCTATTTACTTATCTACATTTGGCCGCTGAACCTAAGCTTGCCAAAGCACTGGTAAATAGTAAAGTAACAGGAATCGCTTATGAGACTGTGCAGTTAGCAGATAATTCATTACCGCTCTTAACCCCAATGAGTGAGATTGCAGGGCGCATGAGCACACAAGTTGGTGCACAATTTCTGCAAAGTTTTTATGGCGGCAAAGGAATTTTACTTGGTGGCATTCCGGGCGTGAAAAAAGGTAAAGTTACCATCATCGGCGGCGGTATATCTGGTACGGAGGCGGCCAAAATTGCTATCGGTTTGGGCGCAGACGTCATTATTTTAGACTTAGATCCCAAACGCCTCAAGCAGCTGTCTGAGCTGTTTGGCAATGATGTACAGACACTTATGTCAACCAAAGTCAATATTGCTAAAAGTGTTGCAGAAAGTGATTTGGTTATCGGTGCGGTATTGATTCCGGGCGCAGCAGCGCCGAAGCTGGTCACTGAAGCTATGATTGAATCGATGAATGATGGTGGCGTTGTCGTTGATATCGCTATTGACCAGGGTGGTCTGTTTGAGACTACCGACCGTATTACTACCCATGATAATCCGACTTATATTAAGCACGGCATCATCCATTATGCCGTTGCCAACATCCCTGGTGCGGTACCACGTACAGCGACTTTAGCACTATCTAATGTCACCTTGCCCTATGTACTAGCGCTGGCCAAAAAAGGCTTTAAGCAAGCTTGTATTGACAATCCTGCCTTTGCAAAGGGGGTTAACACGACTCAAGGTCATGTGACTTATAAAGCTGTTGCTGAAGCGTTAGATTATGATTATAAGGAACTAAGCTCGTTAATAAGCTAAGCTTTTTAATTGGCTGTGTTGTTAAACCAATAAAAAATGCGAAGAAAAATAATAGCCTGCTAATTGTGCATGATTGTCGATGTCGATGAAGTGCCTATTTAGCAGGTTTTTTTATGGTTTTAAGCCATTCGATCTTTATGAAAAGACAGTTACTAACTAAGACTGATTAACAGGCAGTTAACAATCAATTCTATAGCTTCTTTTATAGAGATTATTGAGGTTTACATAGGTTTTTAGGCAATACAATCATGACATCGCTTAAAAGCTATCAGCTAAAGTGTCTAATTCTAAAGCTAAAAATATTGCCAGTAAGAGTTATTACTATTTAACCAATTGAACTAAACCACAGCCGCAATTTGAGTGACCATAGCGGCTGAATGCCTGTCAGACCTTGAGTCATCTCGCCATTTTTTAAGATCACATATGATGGAGTTACTTGTCCCTGCCAGTCGGAGAAGATATCACCTTTTTGATCATTGATGGTCGTAAAGTTATAACTATGTTCGCTCAGGTAGCTGTGTAGCTCTTGGTCGGTACCCGACTTTATGGCGATAGTAACCACTGGATAATTTCCTTGCGCCGCAAGAGTGTTGACCGATGGAGAAGTCGTGCGACATATCGGACACCAAGTGCCCCAAAAGTACACTAGCGTCGGCTTATCAGAACTCAACGCTGCCAAATCAACCGCCTGTCCTTGATAGTCCGTAAGTTGCAACTGCGGGTTGGCTGGCATGACCGGTTGCCGCCACCAATTAATCGCGGTATAAACCACCACAAAAACCAAACCATAGAGTAGCACCGTTTTTACTATCGCCAGCAGCTTCTGTAGTGGGCTTTTTTTAGATCCCTTTTTATTGTCTTTTTGAAGACTTGGTGGTTTCTTCAGCTTGGCGCTTACCTTGCTAGTAACAACTTTGGTGTCTTTTCCTGCATTATTGGCATCAATAGTCATGACATCTACTTTTTAGGTTTCTAGGTTTATGATGCTTGTTTTATGAGCTTAAATTGGATAAAAATAAACGGCTGAATAATCAGCCGTTTTATTAAATCTTTGATTAAATCGTTTTCTTTAAGAATTCGATTTGTAAAACCTAAGATTTCAACACTTAAGGTTTTTGAGCCCGACCTTGCAGCGGTTCACCCTGTAGCACGCTACCTGAGTTTTCACGGCGTTCTTCATCGCTTAGATTACTTGCTGAGACCCGAGATTTCTTCTTCCATCTAAGGCTAAATAAGTCATCACGGCGATCAAGCAGGTTATGTACCGAACCTTCATTACGCACATGGGTGAGCTTATCAAGGTTAACATCGGAGAAAAAAATCATTTCAGTATTAGCTGTGGTTTCAGCCATGATGGCGTCATGTGGGAAGGCAAAGTCCGATGGAGAGAAGACAGATGATTGCGCGTACTGAATATCAAGGCTTTCGACTTGCGGCAAGTTACCAACTGAGCCGCAAATCATCACATAGCATTCGTTTTCGATGGCACGCGCTTGAGCACAAAGACGCACGCGCAAATAGCCGTTTTTGGTATCTGTCCAAAATGGCACAAACAAGATGTCCATATCTTCTAGGGCTAGCAAACGAGCTAACTCTGGGAACTCAACATCATAGCAAACTAGAATGCCAACACGACCAGCATCGGTGTCGAACACTTGTACTTTATCCCCGCCTTCAATGACCCACGCGCTACGCTCATGCGGGGTAATGTGAATCTTACGCTGTTCCTCAACAGTACCATCGCGGCGACATAAATAGCTGACATTGTATAAAACGTCATCTTCATCTAATAGCGGCATAGAGCCCACGATGACGTTGACGTTGTAACTGACTGCTAGATGGGAGACTTCAGTCTTAAACCATTCGGTATAACCGGCCAAGAAGCGTATCGCAATATTTTGATCCGTAGACTCACAAAGTCCCATTAATGGGGCGTTAAAGAACTCGGGAAGGCAGGCAAAATCAGAGTTGTAATCGGCCATCACGTCAACGAAAAACTCAACTTGCTGCAGGAGCTCTTCTGGTGACTCGACCTCACGCATCTGCCACTGGATACCACCAATTCGCACCTCAGACTTACGAGTGCTAGGTTTGTAGTCTTTCGGCTCGTAGTAAATATTTGACCATTCCAGTAAGGTTGCAAAGCCTTTTGATTGGGTATCATCTGGTAGGTAACCGGTCAGAATACGCTTGACAATAAAGCCATTGGATAATTGAAATGATAATGCTGAATCATGAATTTCACGCGATTCAACGGCATCGATATATTCACCCGGCGTTAAGTCTTGATGATTATAATAGTTTGGAATACGTCCACCCGCAAGGATAGAGCGGAAGTTCATCTGTCGGCACAGCTCTTTACGAGCGTCATAAAGCCGGCGACCCAAACGATAGCCACGATATTCGGGATCAATCAAAGCATCCAGACCGTACATCGCATCGCCTTTAGGGTTGTCTCTAATAATCTCTTTTTGACCAATTAAATCATCATAGGTATGCGGATTAGAGAACTTGGCATAATCGACGCGCATGGACAGCACGATACCAATCAGTTGGTCATGGTCAAACATGGCAATCTGACCTTCAGGAAAGACATCGATCAAGGTATTAATAGTGGTTTTTGACCACGACCCACCTAAGTCAGCATAAACACGATCCATTAATGCTTTTAATTGGGGATAGTCTTTTTTCTGAATCTCAGCAATCGTCAAATGAAGATCATCTAGTTTTTCTATCTTACTCATAGTATTCCTACTTGGTATTTCTGGCGTTGGTATTTTTTGCGCCTATATTATCCGCAATTTGAGCGTTTAATCTTAAATTTTGTGCTGGTTTTATGGGGTCTTATTTATATAAAATTAGGATAAAAAATATTTGTGTAACAAAAGTCATAAAGATATACCAATAAAAGTATATAAACGTTACAATTATTTATCTTTTTATTTACAATAAGTTATAAGCACACTATCCGATTTTAAGGTGCATTTTATTTGAATTTTAAGCGGGTCATTAAATATTTTAAGCGGTAACTATTATTTAACTGTTAATTGATTACACTGAACCTAGCGTTGATATTGCTCAGAATTCCAAGCGTTGTGTGACCTTTTAGCGCTACCTACTGTGCCCGTTATGATAACAAGCTAAACCGATAATGACAGTTGAACGTGGTAAATATTTGCTACGTTTTTGTGACTCTATTTTTATCATACATTTTATATGGCACTCTTTGAATTTGCTCAATTTGCTCAATTTTATTTATTACCTACTTATTGCTGCTGCTTTTTAGGATTACTTATTTATGTCCTTGCAACATATTGATATGGTCAGAACTTTAGAACAAATAGAAGAATCAGCACTGATTCAGCTGGTTTATGTGAGTAGCATCACTGTGATGGCGCGCTTCAAAAAATCACTGTTCGCTGATGTAAAAAGGCGGGCGGGTGTTAATAATGAACAACGTGCTATTACTGGTATTCTGTGCTACGGGAATGGTCATTTTTTACAGTGTATCGAAGGTGAAAAGGCGCACGTAGTGGCGCTGCTACAGCGCATTTCTTCTGACAAGCGTCATAAGAACGTCGAGGTACTACTGTTACAAGCGATAGATCAGCGCAGTTTTGGTGATTGGCGCATGCGCTTATTGTTCTTAGAGCGCTGGCTGTGGTCACCGGCTACCAAAGAGCAAGCGACCCAACTATCAACTTTTTTATCATTTGCACCATATGACTGGGGGCCTGAACGTACCGAACAGTTTTTACGAGTCATTAAGACCTTTGAAACTGATCCACATATTAAATCGACGGGTATTACTTATAGTGCAATAGGTAGTATGTTTCGTCATATCATCGGCCCGCATCAAGCATTCTTGGTGGTTCAGGGAATTCTAAGTCTGCTTATTGTCGTTGCTATTATATTGTTGTTTTTATAAAGCGCTCTTAATTAACCTGAATTCGGGATAAGTCCTCCATTAAGCTACTGATAACATTCATATTTCCCCAACTTCTTTAAAGCCAGCCACATTTTTGAGGGTTGGTTTGTAGGGAAACCAACAATAAGCTATCAGT
>NZ_CAJHBI010000039.1 GCF_904846605.1 Psychrobacter sp. 72-O-c | reverse complement strand
GAGCAGTTAGAAAGACTTGTGCTTTTTCTAAGAAACTCGACAATCACTTTAAAACGTTCAATATGCTGTTCTTTTATATCAATTATGGTTATGTCTAATGCCAGCATACTTTTTGAAACACCACCTAAAATAAAAATAGAGCGACTTACTTTTGAGTCCATTGGCGAATTTTTTCACGCTCAGCTGGCGTCGCGTTGAGCCATAACTGCATAAACTGATCTAGCGTATCAGCCGACTGGCCTATGTTTGCCGTTTGCTTGACAGTATAATTTGTAGGAGCCGCCACTGTGTTTACTTTACTTTGAGCAGTCGTCGCAGGTTGCCCTAATGCGGCAATAGCGCGCTGGTTTTGTAGTTCAGCATTACCGCTGCCACCGAATACACCGCCCAATGCTTTACCGAGTCCTGAAAAGATTCCGCCGTCACTACCCGCCATGCTTTGCTGACTAGCAACGATGGTATTGTTTTGTTGTACCGCTAGGGTTGGACGATCAGCATACTCTTTGGCCGCTGCATAGTCTTCTGGCTGACCCGGCATGGTTAGACGGTAAGTTTGGTTATCCATCATGTCGGCTGCAACACTGATATTACCTGAACGCAAATAATCATGCTCATCACGGGGTAGGTTATATAAACGATCATATTTAGCAGTGATCACATGCTGACCAGGTTGCAAAGTAAATGTTTTAGTTATCGGCTGGAAGACACTTTGTTTGATTTCTTGCCCGTTGATAGCAGTAACTTTAATATTATCATCAACCAGCACAGTAACTGCTGCGTGTGACAGCATAGATACTGAGCCGGCACCCAGTAACAACGTACTAATGGACAGTTTTTTAAGCCAAGAAGCGGTAAGTTTCATAAGTTATCCTATCAGTGGTGAAAAAATTCAAATAGTTTAAAAATCTAGGGGCATCGTATGCTGATCTTGATTGGCGGCATTATTATCTACTTGCGTCTCTTGAGTAATATCAGCAAGTTCAGCGGCCAGCGTCTGCTCATCAATAGTGCGTAGTGCATCACTAATCACCGCTTTGGAGATATTACTACGCCCAAGGTTAGAGAACATCGGCTGAATATAGTTCAATACCTCCATCATCGCGCCGATACGATGCGGGCCTTCATTAAGCAAATGATGGATAATACGCTCATCAAATTGCCAACCACGGCGACGCAAAATAGACTGTAATAACGCTTGGCGATCGGCTAGATCACGACCGTTAGGAACTTTGAAAGTGGGAGCTTGTGCCAATCTGGTCAGTAAATCTGTCAAGTGAAACGGCAGTTCACTAGCAGGTTTATTGGCTGCAAATAACAGCTGGCGCTGCCCTTCCCGGCTCCGATTAATCAGATGAAATAAAGCCTCTTGCCATTCATTGCTGTGCTCAAGCACCTCTAAATCGTCAATAGCAATAACATCGAAGTTCTCCAGCGAGGACAAGACATTAACATCGGTATGTATTAGCTCGTCAAGCGACAAACAAATTGCTGACTTGTCCATCTCAATGAATGACTCACAAATAGCGGATAACAGATGAGATTTGCCGGTAGCAGGACTACCGAATAGATACAGTTGACCAATCAGGCCAACATGTAACTGCCGCACTGCATCAATAATTGACATCCAACCAGGACCTGAAAAGTCGCTGAGACTTGTATCATGTTTGATGTCCAGATTGAGACTTAGCTGTGCTTCTGCCATGAATCATCAACTCGTTTAGCGTAGTGTAATAACAGTGTCATAAATATGAAGCTTGACACTACATTATATTTTTATAACTGTCTTCGAGACTGCGTAGTATTGGGTTGTAGCATGTATTTGTAAGGAAGTTTTGTAGCCTAAACTTGCAATGTTATCTAACCATTTACAGTGCACTAATCTATCATTTAATATAGAACTGACATAACAATGGCTATTATCGTAAATGCTGAGCCTATATATACCATATTTGCAAAATGACTGACAAGTCTTTTACATCTTAACCCTTATTAGTAGCTGCGTCACTGATGAGTTCTGAGTCCTTTCAAAAACCTTAGAATCCACACTGAAACTCACATTAAAACCCATACTTTATTTTAGATAAATCGTTAAAAAACATCATGCTTACTTTTCCAATTGGCTTATTTTTTTTCAAATAAATCCAACTGCTTGCGACCTTTATAAAAGTCAGTGGCTTGATAATAAGCGTACAGATGACGGAACAAGACATTAAGGACCGCAGATACGGGTAGCGCAATGAGCATGCCAACAAAGCCTAACAAGCTAGCACCTGCCAATACTGAAAAAATAACCCATAATGGGGACAGACCAATCTTATCACCTAACAACAGTGGCTGCAGCACATAGCCCTCAGCGGCTTGTCCGATTAAAAATGCGCCTACAATCAAAGACAAATGAAACCAGTCCAAACCGAACTGGAATAAACTAGCGATAACAGCAGCAATGAATCCAAGACCAAAACCCAAATAGGGTACAAAACTGGCGATACCTGCGCCCATGCCAATAATAAGACCAAGCTCAAGCCCAATAAGTTGTAACTGTACGGCATAAATGATACCTAGTAGCACCATAACCAGTAGTTGTCCTTTCACAAACTCCATCAATGCGCGATCACATTCTTGCGCGATACCGATGACTTTTTTGCAGTAAGCAGCAGGAATGGCCATCTTCCAGCTATTCAAACGTTTATCCCAGTTGAATAAAAAGTAAAAGGTCAAAATAGGTACCAATACAATCAGGCCAGCGCTATTAATAAAGTTCATACTGGAGGCAAGTATTTGGCTCATCAAGGTACTGGCATCCTCAAACTTATAATTGTTCTGCATATAACCTACCAGCGTTTCAGAAAAACCTTTTACCTCTAATTCTGGTAAACGAATGCGGCTGTTATTAATAAGCCATTCGCGTACGACTTGGTTGTACCAATTGAGAGTCCTTGGCAAGTATTCCCAAGCAGATTGCAACTGGTACCACAACGTCGGTAACAACCACCACAGTAGGAGCACCAACCCCAATGTAATGGTAGAATACACAACAATAATAGCTATCCAACGCTTGACGTATTTCGATAAGCGTTTTACCAGTGGATTAAATAAATAAGCGAGCACAAAAGCAAATATGAACGGTACAATGACCGGCATCATCAGATACAACAAAACGAGCGCCACTACGATGGCAACGACGATAAATAAGCGCCGAAAAAAAGGATCTATCGGTTGGTTTATCATTAATGTCAGTCCTACAGTTAAGCTGATGTCGATGACTTAAAGAAGTCGAGAGTCGTTCTATTGCTACAAAATCACCCTCGCGTTATGATTGAATATGCAAATTCTGAGGGCTCTATTATCGCAGAGTAAATAAAAAATGCCGTCTTTTTTTGTTTCTTAGCTTTTTATTTAGCACATATGCCTAATGTCAGCGGAATATTGGTAAGTTGCTTTGCGAGTGTAGGCTGTTTTTGGGTATAATGCGCCCATTATAGTCAAACTTTACATTACTGACTTCTATTATTAATTCTAACTACTGATTCTAATTACTGATCCCAATCCCCTATCTAATTGTGAGATGACCATGAGTGACAAGCCTTCTTTAAGCTACAAAGATGCCGGTGTTGATATTGACGCTGGCGACGCGTTAGTTCAGCGTATTAAGTCAGTGGCAAAAGCCACTACTCGTCCTGAAGTCGTGGGCGGGCTTGGCGGATTTGGTGCCCTGTGCCGCATTCCGACTGGCTACACGTCACCTTTGTTAGTTTCTGGTACTGATGGTGTGGGTACTAAGCTTAGATTGGCCTTGCAGCTCAATCGTCATGACACTATCGGAATTGATTTGGTGGCGATGTGCGTCAATGATTTATTAGTGTGCGGTGCTGAGCCTTTATTTTTTTTGGATTATTATGCGACTGGTAAGTTGGATATTGATACCGCTGCTACCGTAGTGACTGGTATTGGCGAGGGCTGTAAGCTGGCTAATTGTGCGCTTATCGGTGGTGAAACGGCTGAAATGCCGGGTATGTACCATGATGACGATTACGACTTGGCTGGGTTTTGTGTGGGCGTGGTTGAAGAAGCCGAAGTCATCACTGGTGAGCATGTCGCAGAAGGCGATGCACTGATTGCGCTAGCTTCAAGTGGCGCGCACTCAAACGGTTATTCACTCGTGCGCAAGGTTATTGAAGTCAGCGGTATCGATGTAACTAATAGCACTGAGCAACTAGATGGTCAGTCGATCCAAGATGCGTTAATGGCCCCTACCCGTATCTATGTCAAAGCTATTAAGGCCCTACAAGATACCCTCGGCAATTCAGCACTTCATGCTATGTCACATATTACCGGCGGCGGCTTAACGGACAATTTACCCCGCGTCCTTCCTGATAGCTTAGCAGCCAGTATTGATACCAACAGCTGGCAGTTCTCAGAGCTATTTACTTGGTTACAAACTCAAGGCAACATTGATCAAAGTGAAATGTACCGTACCTTTAACTGTGGTGTCGGCTTTGTGATTGTCGTACCTAAAGATAAAGCTGAAACGGCTATTAAAACCTTAAATGACGCCGGTGAACACGCTTGGCAAATCGGTGAAATGGTTAGCCGCGAAGCGGATGCAGTGGTGTACCGTTAATGTCTGTTGATGACTTAAAGCAACCAAGCCAGCAACAGCGGACAAGCCCGTTACGCATTGCAGTGTTAGTGTCCGGCAATGGCAGCAATCTCCAAGTATTGATAGATGCGATGCAAGCGGGCGAGCTGCCGATTGAAATTGTCGGAGTCATTAGCAATCGTGATGATGCTTACGCTGTCACGCGCGCTCAGCAAGCCAATATTCCTGTTGCCGTGTTGTCACATACTGAAAGTGGCAAACGCATGGGTATCAAAAATTTTGAGACCCATGCCAGCGCGCAACTTGTGGCATGGCAACCTGACCTGATTGTACTTGCCGGCTTTATGCGCGTATTGAGCGCAGCATTTATTGATAACAGCATAGCGACTATGATTAATCTGCATCCGGCCCTATTGCCAGCTTATAAAGGCCTAGATACCCATCAGCGCGCTATACAAGCTGGTGAGCGTTATCATGGCTGTAGCATTCATGTGGTCACCGCTGAGCTTGATGCAGGACAAGTTTTGACTCAAGGTCTGCTAAACGTCAATCCAAAAGATACTTCTGATAGCCTACAAACACGCGTGCAAAAGCTTGAGCATCAACTACTACCGTGGACCATTTTGTTATTAGCAAAGGGCGTTTTACCTCTCAATACTAATAAAGTATCAGCCGAGGCGAAATCTTATTTGCCAAATTTACCTTTTAAGTTATTTTTAGAAGTATAGAATATAGTGAGAGATAACGATCAGCTGATTTAACTTATGGCCAGACTAGCTACTTCGCCACTTAAAGCAGCACAATAGAAAGCCCAGTCATTCCTCTTAGGAAAACTGGGCTTTCTTTATTTCTAACTTAGCGATTGTCTATAAGTAACTGTTTATAAGTAACTGTATATGAACCGTTATCCATAAACTATTGCGTGTTACGCTTTACTTGTCTTTTCCATGTACATGAACCCCTTTGATATTCACAAACTCTTTCATACCAAAGCCGCCATGCTCGCGGCCGTAACCTGAGTTTTTCACGCCACCAAAAGGCAGTCCTGGGTTAGCTAGGCCATAGCCATTAATATAAATCATGCCCGTATCGAACTGCTCGTTAGCTAGGCGAATGGCTTTGTCTTCATCTTTTGAGAAGATTGCGCCGCCTAGGCCATAACGGCTATCGTTAGCGATACGCATAGCATCGTCTTGATCTTTAGCACGAATCAACGAGGCTACAGGACCGAACAATTCATCATCATACGCAGGCTGACCTTTTTGGACGTTCTCCAAAATAGTTGCTGGGTAGAAGTTGCCCTCACCTTCAGGAATTTTACCACCAACAGCTATGGTCGCGCCTTTATCAACACTTTCTTGTACTTGCTTATGAAGTTTTTCTCGTAGATCTCTACGCGCCAATGGACCAATATCTGAGCTGTCTTCCATTGGATCACCCGCTTTTGCACCCGCGAACTGCTCAACAATACCCTTGCGGAAAGCATCATATAAGCTATCAACGACGATAAAGCGCTTCGCAGCAACACAAGTTTCACCGTTATTGATCAGACGCGCTTGAGTACACGTTTTTACCGCCAACTCTAAATCAGCATCTTCTAGAACAATAAAGGCGTCGTTTGAGCCGAGTTCGAGAACGGCTTTTTTGATCACTTTTGCGGCTTGTTGACCCACGATAGCACCAGCAGTATCACTACCAGTAAGCGTTACACCGCGTACTTTGTCATGTCCGATTAAAGCTTCTGATTGGTCATGATCAATAATAATAGTACGGAACAGATCACTCGGTAAGTCAGATTCATGGAATATTTTTTCAATCAGTAAGCCAGAACCTGTAACGTTAGAAGCATGCTTTAATAGAATACTGTTACCAGCCATTAGGTTGGCGATGGTATAGCGGAAGACTTGATAAGCAGGGAAGTTCCAGGGCTGCATGCCATAGATGATACCGATAGGTTGATAGCTAACAATACCTTTTTTCAGGCCTTCGACATCACGTATATCATCAGCCAAAGCACTAATACCGTTCTCGGCAGTGTAATCACAAATCGCTTTGCACAAATCGATTTCTTGTAAGCCTTGACTGTACAGTTTGCCACGCTCTTCAGTCATTAGTTTTGCTAGTTCTTCTTTGTGTTCCAACAGCTTGTCGCCAATGGACGTAATGACGCGAGCACGCTCTTCATGGCTAACCTGACGCCATTCTAAAAAAGCCTGATGAGAAGCATCAACGATCTTATTAACCTCGTCAGTACTCATATAATCGTAATCTTTAATGTCTTCACCCGTGGTTGGGTTGATAGTAGTAATATCTGCCATGGTTATTATCCTTTTTATGTTGTTTGTTTTGATATTGTTTGATTTGAGGTCGTCTAATTCTATATTACTAACGCTTGATTTTTTATTTTAATAATACTTATTGATTGGTGGTATACCATTAACTTTTCTTGATTCTTATCTATAATAACAAGATATTTGTCTTAGAATTTTACAAGATATTGTGAAATGTGTTGAAGATGTTAAGAATGTGACTGTCTTCAAAAGTAATGTACTCAATCACCACAATTCACAGACAATAAAAAACCAGCACAATAGCTGGTCAAATATTAATTGGCAATTTAATTTCGAAATTTTATAATATACTATCTAATTTTAGAACAAATGATTAATCACCGGAATTTCTTCTTGTGTTTGATGCTCTTCGTCAGCAACCACTTGCCGTGCAACATGCATAATCAACTGCCGTAACCAACGATGTGCAGGATGATGCTGCAAGAGCGGTGACCACGCCATCGTTAACTCAAATTCAGGGATAAAAAACGGTGGGTCCACCATCATCATACTGTCATTATTCGCCTGCATACGTGCCACTCGGGTCGGCAAGGTAGCAATCAAATCTTTATTCGCCGCGAGCATAGCGGGCATTTGGTAATGGCGGGTGAAAACGCTGATTTTTCGTTTTTGTCCCAAACGCTGCAAAGCTTGATCAATAGAGCCTAGACCGCCAGATTTTTCTGGATTAACACCGAAGCCCACACCCATGCCTGTCTTTGACACCCAAACATGTTGCGCTTTAAGATAATTTTTAAGGTTGAAACGATGCGCATAAGGACTTTCAGAGGACAGCAAGCAACTAAAGGTATCACGCCAGACTAAGACTTGGTGAAAGCTTTGCGGTATCTCATTGAATCGGTTGATGGCCAAATCGACCCGTCCCTGCTCCATATCACGGTAAGAGACATCCGATGGCGTTAAGAAGTCCAAGATAACATTGGGTGCCTCCGAACGTAAGGCTTTGACTAGTTTCGGTACCAGCGTCGCCTCGGCATAGTCTGAGGTCATGATACGAAAGACCCGCGAGGTGCTATACGGCCGAAATTCGGTACGCGGCTCCAATACTTGGGTTAAGTCAGCGAGTATTTCACGGATCCGTGGCTGTAGCTCTAAAGCGCGCTCGGTTGGAGTCATACCTTCAGATGAGCGTACCAGCAATGGATCATTAAACAGTTTACGCAGACGGCGTAAAATATTACTCATCGCTGGTTGAGTAATCCCTAACTGCTCAGCGGCCCGTGTTACGTTTTTTTCTCGTAGCAATACATCTAAATGTACCAATAAATTCAAATCGACCCGCTGCAGATTCATATGTATTTCTCTTTGCTATAGAATAAATGCCAGTTAAAGCTTGGCGATTTTGTGCGTTATTATGGCCTATACAAAACATCAAACCGTATGATAGAACTGTTTTTTTGTCTGATACCTATTTAATATTTGGCTGTTTTTTGCTGAAATACTTCAAAATTAGTATGAGGCGTCGGTCTCAAGCTGTTGTTTTTATTATACTATAAGCAAATAAAATACCCAAGATAATAATCATAAATTAGATAAATCTTAGTAAGGCGGTTATAGTAAGTAATATAAATAAGTCGAAGTGCAGACGATAAACCTTATGTTGAGCCGCTATACTTATACAACCATTACTATGACAACTGCTTACATAAGTTCAATGATAAGGGCGCACAACACTACGGTAACCCTCTGTAAGTCTGCGCTTGTTTGAGTATGCGACTGGTTATTGTAGCATTATCTTACTAATAAGTAGTCATACCGCTGCCCAGCACTATAGACTAGGGTTAATAAGCCAACAGTACTAAAAAAAACGGCCAAATATCAACCAAACGATCTTTTAAAGTCTGACCTATAATAGATGATAAGTATGATGGCGGTTTATAAGCCACCAACTATTTTTTAGCAATCAAATCCAGCAAACCCCTTGTATTTATCAGCGGGTTTGTTTAGGGTAATAAGGCCAAGATCTATGATGAATTACTATTTGTAGTTTATGGATAGAATGTCAACACACTCTTATTTAGTCATGCCAGCAAACATTGAGTTTCGATCTAATCAATGCAATCGTAACCCCTGCAAATCCCATGCAAATAATGCACACCTAGTTATGATCATTTTTATCACTTAATTTTTTGTGCATTAATCTTTAATACCCCACCAAGGAGAAGTCTAGATGTCAACTTATACATCAGCAATCGATTTAGTACGTGAACTAAAGAAAAAACATGGCAATTGGGAAAACATCAGTGAGACCGATGCCGCACGTATGATGGTACAAAATCGTTTTAAGACCGGTTTAGAAATTGCGAAATATACTGCAGGTATCATGCGCCAAGACATGGAAGACTATGACAATGATACGTCACAGTACACTCAGTCTTTAGGTGCATGGCATGGTTTTATTGCTCAACAAACTATGTATGCTAAGAAAAAATACTTTGGGACCTCTGCAAAAACTTATATCTACCTATCAGGTTGGATGGTTGCAGCCCTTCGTTCTGAGTTTGGTCCATTACCTGACCAATCTATGCACGAAAAAACATCAGTACCAAAACTAGTAGAAGAGATTTATACCTTCTTACGTCAAGCCGATGCTAAAGTATTGAACGACTACTTCCGTGAGCTAAATGCAGCTGAAGACGCAGGCAAAGACACCAAAGAAATTCAAGAAAAAATCGAAAACTTTGAGTCACATGTTGTGCCAATCATTGCTGATATCGATGCTGGTTTCGGTAACGAAGAAGCGACGTATTTATTGGCCAAACAGATTATCGAAGCGGGTGCTTGTGCCCTACAAATCGAAAACCAAGTATCTGATGCCAAGCAATGTGGTCACCAAGCCGGTAAAGTTACTGTACCGCATGAAGACTACATCGCAAAAATCAATGCCCTTCGCTATGCATTCTTAGAGCTAGGCGTTGAAGACGGCGTGATCGTTGCTCGTACTGACTCAGAAGGCGCATCATTAACGCAAAAAATCCCAGTATCAAACGAACCTGGTGATTTGGCTTCTAAATATATCGACTTCATCGAGATGGAAGAAGTTACTCTTGCTGATGCCAAAGAAAATGACAGCTTGCTTAAGCATGATGGCAAACTAGTACGTCCAGTTCGTATGCCAAACGGCTTGTACAGCTTCCGCGAAGACACTAACATCGACCGTGTCGTCCTTGACTGTGTAACTGCTTTAGAGAACGGTGCTGATTTACTATGGATTGAGACCCCAACGCCAGACGTTGAGCACATCAAAATGATGGTGGATCGCATTAAAGAGCAGCAGCCAAAAGCGAAACTGGTCTATAACAACAGCCCATCATTTAACTGGACCCTAAACTTCCGTAAGCAAGTAATCGCTACATGGGAAGAAGAAGGTAAAGACATCTCGAAATACAATAAAGATGACTTGATGAGTGTTGATTATGACGGTACTGAACTTGATACAGCCGCTGATGAAGCCGCTAAGAACTTCCAAAAAGACGCATCACGTGAAGCGGGTGTCTTCCATCACTTAATCACATTGCCTACTTATCATACTACTGCGCTTAGCGTGCATGAGCTTGCTAAAGGCTACTTCGGTGAAGACGGTATGCTTGCTTATGCTGCGGGCGTACAACGTAAAGAAATCCGTGAAGGTATCGCTTGTGTGAAGCATCAAGCAATGGCTGGATCTGATCTCGGTGATGACCATAAAGAAATCTTCTCAGGTGACAATGCTCTGAAAGCTGGCGGTGGTAAAAACACGATGGATCAGTTCAAATAAGCAACATGCTATAAGCAAACACTACAAGTAAAACTAAAAGCCGCTCTACGTCATGTAGAGCGGCTTTTTTGTGAGCAATAAAAGAGATATAGTTAGTTCACAATAAAAGAGAGTCGTGTATAGCAACGTGCTACTGGTATAAATTTTTCTTGCGTGCTGTTCGCAAGCGGGACAGAGGGCTACAAAACGTTTGTTACAGTAGCCTCCCAGTAGCACTGTATCGTTTTTAGATTAAATCGACTATAGCCACTTACGTTAAACATAATAAAAAATTTAATCAAACTCACATTGAGACTTGTTAAAGGTACGCTTGTCGCCTACGATAAAGTAAAGACAGCTCACATATAATGTTTTTACTCATTACCGTTACTGAATACCATTACTGGATTACGTTATCGAATTAATAACCCTTACCACTATAGAGGACACTACCATGCAAGAGATAGAACTGAAGTTCTTAATCCCCCCAGCGCGATTAAAAGGGCTAATGCGGCAAGCTAAGGTTAAGTCCTCACAAGACATTCACATGGCGGCTCATTATTACGACACGCCTGAGCAAGATTTAGCACAGGCTGGTATCGGTCTGCGTATTCGTCAAGAAGGCGATGCTTGGGTACAAACCATTAAGGCAGGCGGCGATGCTATTGCAACACGCTTAGAGCACAATACAATCTTAGATAATGAACACGTACAAGCAATGCTCGATACCGACGAATTAATGCCTGATTTGATACTTTATGAAGATACCGCCATCGCGCCGGCACTGGCTGACTTTAAACTTAAAAAACTGGTGAAAAAACTAACACGTCAGTATGTCACTGATGTTCAGCGCACCACGCGATTGGTAGATGATGACAGTAGTAAAGAAAGCAGCACTAACGAAGACAACAGCGAAGAAAACCGTAGCAAAAAAAGCAGTACGATTGAAGTCGCTTATGATATTGGTCAGATTATCCACGGTAATGACGATAGCCAATGTCAAGATATCCACGAGATTGAGTTTGAGCTGGTCTCAGGTGAGCTTGATTTTTTATTCGCGACTGCTAAAACTTGGTGTAAGCGTTATAAGCTGTGCTTGTCTACAGTAACTAAAGCTGAACGCGGTGGTTTGTTGATTAAAGGGGAAAACTATAGCCCAGCAGTTTGTGCTGACCTTAAGCAGCTAAATGTGGATCAAGACAGCAGTATGCCTGCCTTTGTGCGTGCGGTAGTGCATAATTGTCTGCTACAAATATTACCGAACAGCAGTGCTATCGCGGCCGGTAGCCAAGATAACGAACACGTTCTACAGCTACGGATTAGCCTCCGCCGCCTGCATATTGTCTTAAAAGCCTTTAAAAAATTCTCAGATCAGCTAAATACAGAATGGCATTCCATACTAAAACAAACGGCTACCCTACTCGGTGACTACCGCGAGCTTGCTTATCTAGCAACGACTATCGAAACTCATCTTCGACAACACGGCGCGCCTAGCTTAGATTGGACTGCGGACGTTGAGCGGATCAAAGTTAAGCCTATTGACGCGGTACGAGCCAATGACTTTCAGCTTACACTGCTAGAGCTTATCCAATTTACTATGAGCGACCCCAGCGCTGAGCCCCAAGCATCTACGCTTGCTATAGATAAACTGCCCAAGATATTAGCTAAAAAACATATAAAACTACTCAAAGCTGAGCAGGATTTCGATGACTTAGAAACTGATGATTTAGAAGCTGACCATGCAGAGCGTGATAGCTCAGTTTCTGACGATTTGGACTGCAATCCTTTGTACAACGTACGCCGGCATCTTAAAGACTTACGTTATCTGAGTGAGTTTGCGGCGCCATTATATTCTAAAAAGAAAAGCAAACGCTGGCTTAAACGCTTAATAAAAGCGCAAAAATCACTGGGGCAATATCAAGATCATAAGAACTATCAACAGTACTATCAGCAAAAATCGCTAACCGATTCTAACGCGCTATATGGAGCGGGATGGTTTGCCGCAAACTTAAAAAATGACCGTAAACGTTTGCAAAAAAGGCTGGCTCGTATTCAAGATAGACCTACGTTTTGGTAACACAAATGATGTGATTTTTTGGAGAGCTATCATTAACCATCAAAAAGACAGCATCACTAATGTGAGCTGTCTTTTTAATGTGAGCTGTCTTTTTTAATGGTTGTAGTTAAGCCAATTCAAAAACGGTACAGTGCTAGGTGTTTAATCATTTAATCCAAACACTTTCATACGCTCATTAAGGGGCTGATAGGTTTTTTCGCCAGCAGGCTCAACAATACTGCCAAACGGCATCTGCGCAACCAGCTCCCAATGATCAGGAACCGAAAACGCTGCGGCGACATCTTCATCAATCAGTGGATTATAATGCTGGAGACTCGCACCAACCTCTAATGTACGTAGTTCTGTCCACATAGCATACTGGTGCATCGCTGAAGTCTGCTGTGCCCATATGGGGAACTTATCGGCATATAGCGCAAGCTTATCTTGCAACGACTTTGTGACTTCCTTATCTTCATAAAAGAGTACCGTTCCTGCTGCCGCGCGAAAACTGTCCATTTTTTGCTTGCTACTCGAAAAGTCGCCATCACCGACTTCCTGACGCAGCTTATTCTCGGTAATATCCCACAGCTGTTTATGCTGCTCATCAAATAACACTATGAGTCGCGAGGACTGCGAGTTAAAGGCAGACGGCGTATGTAGTAGCACGCGCTCAGCAATATTAACAATCGCCCGTGGATCTACTGGTAAATCGTTACCTAAAGCATAGATAGTACGGCGTTCATCAAAAGCTTGTTGTAGGGTTACTAGACTGGCTCGAGTCATTTTTATTATCCTTGTAGTCATTGTTAATACGTTTAATAAAGTAGCATTATAAAAATTAGCGTTATAGATAGGTTTTATACTCTTACGAGTTATAAACACTTCGACATAGATAGTAAGGGTATTAAATGTATGGATAAAAGTACTTTTGAATCAATCAAAACTTTCAAGTACTCAAAATACTAATGAGCATTATAGCAATCAACTTAACGCTAATACGTTATTGTTAAATTTATTTTATAAATAACCTTGTAAGTGTGTCTTGTAAACTTGGCTTTTACGACGTTAAGAAGTTAGTAGCCTTCTATAACAACACACCTCATCGATTGCCAAAGCTAGCGATTATTCATGAGTGCTAATAAAGTTACCAACGCTAGTAACACCATCAACAATAAAAACGGGCGTGCCCTCATCTACCTCTGCAAACAGCTTAATAATATCCTGATTGCGCATACGTACACAGCCGTGTGAGCGCGGTACACCCATAGGTTCACTATCAGCCGTGCCATGAATGTAAATATAACGCTGGTAGGTATCACAGCCACCTTGGCTATTACTGCCTTTATTAATGCCAGCCTTAAGCCCGCTTAGCCATAAAATCCTGCTTAGTATCCAATCACGTTCAGGGAACTGAGCACCTAAAGCAGCGTTGTAGATTTCGCCGGTAGCTACGCGCCCGATAAATACTGCCTCTATAGGCTCATTACCCCCTATTTTTTGAGCGATAACGTGTGCACCCAGTGGCGTACAGCCGCTGTCTTGTTGACTACCAATGCCATTTTTGGCAGTTGAAATAGGATAGCAGTAAACCTCAGTATGCCCTTGAAACAACGTCAAGGTCTGCTGAGCAATGTTAACTATGAGCTGTGTGCTTGGCTTATTATCTGGTTTCATAAATGGCTGTCCGGCTGTTACTTAAAGCTATTGTAGCTAAAGATTCTCATAACCTAATAAAAATATCTAATCTCAAGGGATTGTATCAAAACAGTTGGCACCGTAATATAGGGGCACACTTTTTGATGCTAGCAGATTATGACGTCTATTTCACCGACACGTGTGTCGATGTATGATTTTTTATATCAAGATATCCAGCCCCTAGTACCATTATTGGCAGATGCTGCTCAGCTGTCATTACCGCAAACGCATCTTGCGCTTGGTGCCAGCTTGCAAGCAATCGTCAGTACTTTACTTTCTTATCAACAGCTTCATCAGGGTCAAGCGGTTAGAAAAAAGCTCTTTGGTCGTAGTGCGGTTAAAGAACTTCGGCAATACAACTCTATGAACTTTGCGACCATCAAGGCCACTTTATACCATCGTCATGATGCAGCTAGTGCTCTCTTTGGTGATAGCGCACGGGTCATTAAAGCAAGCGAGCGTATTGCTACGCAAATTGATGCGACCACGCCGCAAGCGCAAACCTTACTGACCTGTTTATGCGTCATCGTCTTGCGAGAGTTGGCTATCTTAACCGACTACAGTCAGCTTGATAACGATGAGATGAATAAATGGTTCGCTTTGCAGCCACAGTTTTTATCAAAAGCGCGTTTTACGACTATTGAACCAATCGGGCCTGTAACATTAACAGATACGGATGACGAAGACGCTAATGTCGAAGGAGATGCCGTACCGACAAAATCAACAATGACAAGAACAGAAGACAGCAGTCTAGAGTCTGAGCAGCTAAAAACTGAGCGGCTAGAGTCTAGCCAACTAGACTCTGACCAGCTAATAAGTACGCCGCCACCTTTTGATTCTTACTGGTACGAGTTGACAACGTTTAAGCCTGATAATCATGAACCTGTGCAAGATATGCAACAGGCCACAGCCAATTACTTAAAAGTCATCGGTCGCTCATCAGAGAACACCCAACAGGGTCGGCATAACGACTTATTAATGTTCGCACAGATGCCAGCCATTGCTTTACCGCACCAACGCTGGCTATTGCAGCTGGCTAAGATTTCAGACATCTACTTGCATCGCAATCGGCTGCGCATCACCTCTGAACCGACTACCCCGCCGACCCCACCACTAGTGAGCTTAGGATTAATTGGCGGTAATAACGACAATACCCCGGCTACCACTAGCGAGACCCCTATTAAATACGATGCACCGTTGCCGCTGTGGAAAAATCCTATTATCCTTATTATCATTCTAGTGATTGGTAGTCTTGGCGGGCTTGCTACCCTAAAGTACCAAATGAAGAAATCTAATGGTGCGATACCAGCGACTGTAGTAGTATTAAAGCAGGACCTTGCTGAAGAGCGTCAGCAACAAGATGTGGCTATTGTGAAAGTGAATGATGAAGATAAAACCAGAGATGCAGAAGCTAATCAATAAAAACCTTAGATAAAGACAAAGAAAATTCAAGGTATTGAAGCTGTATTATTGGCAATAAAAAAACAGAGACTTTGCGCCTCTGTTTTTTTTATTTTATACTCTATTTAGTTTACTCGTTTAGCGAAACTATTTAGACAAATCACGACCACGGCTGGCTTCAATTGCCAAACGTAGACCATTAAGACGGATGAAACCTTCCGCATCTTTTTGATCATACGCGCCGGCATCGTCTTCAAAGGTAGCGATTTTTTCATCAAATAGTGAATCGTCTGATTTACGACCGACTACGCTCACAGCGCCTTTATATAGTTTCACACGAACGGTGCCGTTAACATATTCTTGTGATTTATCAATCAAGGCCTGTAGCATCAAACGCTCAGGGCTGAACCAGTAGCCGTTATAAATAATCTTAGCATAGCGTGGCATGAGCTCATCTTTTAGATGCGCAGCTTCACGGTCTAGCGTTAATGATTCAATACCGCGATGTGCTTTTAGCATGATGTTACCTGCTGGAGTCTCATAGCAGCCACGTGACTTCATACCCACATAACGGTTTTCTACAATATCCAAACGTCCGATACCATGACTGCCACCGATTTCATTTAGCTTGATCATAATCTCGTACGGCTTGAGCCGCTCGCCATCGATAGCAACCATATCACCTTTTTCATATTCTAATTCTAGATACTGAGCCTCATCTGGTGCTTCTTCTGGGCTAACAGACCAACGCCACATATCGTCTTCTGCTTCGGCATAAGGATCTTCTAAGATGCCACCTTCATAAGAGATATGTAATAAGTTGGCGTCCATTGAATATGGAGACTTAGTCTTATTACCCGCATAGTCGATAGCAATATTATGTTCTTCGGCGTATTGCATCAAGCTTTCACGGCTAGATAAATCCCACTCACGCCAAGGCGCGATCGTTACTACGTCTGGAGATAAAGCAACAGCGCCTAGCTCAAAGCGTACCTGATCATTGCCTTTACCCGTTGCACCATGGCTGATGGCGTCAGCGTCATGTTCTTTGGCAATTTCAACCAAACGCTTGGCAATAAGAGGACGAGCAATAGAGGTTCCTAGTAAATACTCACCTTCATAAATGGCATTGGCACGGAACATTGGGAACACATAATCACGCGCAAACTCTTCGCGCAAATCTTCAATATGGATGCTTTTGATACCCATCGCTTCAGCTTTGGCACGCGCCAGCTCGACTTCTTCACCTTGACCGATGTCAGCAGTAAAAGTAATCACTTCGGCGTCATAAGTGTCTTGTAACCATTTGGCGATGATGGAGGTGTCAAGACCTCCAGAATAGGCCAAGACAATTTTGTTAATATTTTTTGGGTCAAGCTGAGCCATGAATAACTCCTAATATATGAATTTAGTTATAGAATATAGAAATAATACCGCAGAATCAGTCAAAATTTAGTTTGCCTACTCAGTGTACATCATATTTACTATAGGCAAAAGTACCACAGCCCTGCAACACTAAGTTTTGGCTTCAATACGCCCTAAAGTAAGTTAGATACTGATGTTGATAAAGCAGGTTGGTAAGGTAGGTTGGTAAAATAGATACTGAATTAAATAGTAGCTTATAAGCCTACCAACAAATTATGTATAGTTCTTTAGCCGCATATTTAGTCAAGCAGGCAAATCTGTTATGATAACCACATACTAAACCCATTATTATCAGCCTTGTACCACTTCCCTTTATCCCCGTATTTTATGATATAGAGCGCCATGAACCCGACTACCGATTTGATTACAGAGTTAACCATCCTCCAGCCAGACGACTGGCACATTCACTTGCGTGATGATCAAGCACTGGCAACCACAGTGCCTCATGCCGCTAACAGCTTTAACCGCGTTATTTGTATGCCAAATCTAGTGCCGCCAGTAAAAACAGCTGATGATGCCCGTGCGTATCGCGAGCGTATTTTGCAGCATTTACAAGCCAGTGACTTGACTGCTGAGCGCAAAGCGGCTTTTGATCCCCGCATGACCTTGTATCTGACTGATCGCACGACCGCGCAAGATATTGAACTGGCGGCGCAGTCTGGTATCGTGCAAGCGGTCAAGCTTTATCCTGCCGGCGCGACTACCAATTCCGCTGATGGCGTGACCAATATCAATGCCTGCGTCGATGTGTTTGAAGCGCTAGAAAAGCATAACTTGCCTTTGTTACTACATGGTGAAGTGACTCACGATCATGTTGATATTTTTGACCGTGAAAAGCGTTTTTTGGACGAAGTACTGGCGCAAATTATCATGAAATTCCCAACATTAAAGATTGTGTTGGAGCATATTACGACCAGTGATGCGGCTGACTTCGTCCTTGCTCAAGGTAATCACATTGCAGCAACCATTACCCCGCAGCATCTACTGCTCAACCGTAATCATCTATTACTGGGCGGCATCAAGCCACATTTTTATTGTTTGCCCATTTTAAAACGCGAATCACATCAAAAAGTGTTATTAGACGTCGCCACTAGCGGAAATCCGAAATTTTTCTTAGGAACGGATTCAGCACCGCATACTACTGATAAAAAAGAAGCGGCTTGCGGTTGTGCGGGCTGCTATAGCTCGGCGACTGCTTTACCCTTGTACGCTACTGCTTTTGATAGTGTCGGCAAAATAGATAAGCTTGAAGGCTTTGCCAGCCGCTTTGGCGCGCAGTTCTATGGACTACCAGTGAATGAAAACACGGTTACCTTAATTAATACGCCCATGCAAGTCCCTGCTGCTTATCCTTATTTTGATGGATCAACGCTCACACCGCTCATGGCAGGTGACATATTACCTTGGTCTATTAAGGCGTAATAATACTTAACTTTGCTCGATAATATGAGCTTAATGTTTATATTATCGGGCGCTTATTTATTTTTAATATACGCATCGTTTTAATACAACCCGTATTTTAATATAACCGTCTTTTTAATATACTTAGCATTTCAATATACAGTACGACCGATATAAGCGATTTAACTTAATATGACCACCTCAAACAACAATGCCTTACCTATAGATGACTCACCAAATATGCCTCCGAGCAATGATCTTAATAAAAGCACCGCTCTTGGTATTAATGAGGATAATAGCAAGGCCAATAGCAGCCATGCGAATATGAATGAAGATAAGTCATCTGCAGAAGCCTTGGCACCGATGGCCTTAAAGGAGCGCTTTCGCAAGTTTTTGCCTGTCGTCGTTGATGTGGAGACTGCGGGCTTCAATGCACAGACCGATGCCCTGTTAGAAATTGCTTGTATTCCTATCTTATTAGATGAGCACGGTGTATTTTATCCAGGCGACGCCTTGAATGCGCATATCGAGCCGTTCGAAGGTGCTAATCTAGAGCCCAGCGCCTTAGCCTTTACCGGTATCGACCCTAAAAACCCAATGCGTAAAGCAATCGCTGAAGATGAAAAGACGGGCCTAAGACGTATCTTCAAAGGCCTTAAAGAAGTACGCCGCGATGAAGACTGTCGCCAATGCGTCTTAATCGGTCATAACGCCCATTTTGATTTGGCCTTTTTAAATGCCGCAGTACTGCGTACCAATAGTAAAAATCACAATCCTTTTCATCAGTTTTCAGTATTTGATACCGTCACCCTAGCGGCGCTAGCATTTGGCCAAACGGTACTGGCTCGCGCTTGTAAAGCGGCAGGCCTTGAGTTTGATGGCAATAACGCCCATTCAGCACTATATGATACCCAAAAGACTGCCGAGCTATTTTGCCATATTCTTAACAATTATCCTATGCTGCCCAATGCTTTACATGTAGCGCCCGTTCAAGACACGTTAACTGAAGACCCATCAACGAATAGCGACAACAACTAAACAATACGACTGTATTTTTAAATTATACTTATAATTAGTTACTAGAAAGTAATGTTATTGACTTGTTAAACTTATAACTTTTTTATTCTGACTTTTAAATCAATATGGATATGGTTAATACAATGATAAGCAAGTTAACTGTCAACCCAACCAGTTATTTTGTACTGTCTAAATGGAATTGATAGTTCGCTTATTAATTATTGTTTTGTCTTTGAGGACGCCGTATGACCAATAGATGATTTAAGTTGCTCACGCTGCCTTAATAGCACTTTACACGCTATTAACGGCTTAACAGGAGGGACTTTGCCATGGAACCACATTATATGGTATGGGGAACCATTATCGGTTATATGACGCTTGCTTTGACCATAAGCGTTTGCACTTCTTTATGGATTCGTCATCATTTAAAGAGTAATGACCTACATCCGCGTCGTGCTATCAGAAAAAGATACTTAATCTTAAAAAGAAGAAGAAAAAGGCTTGACAGAAGGCGTAGACGCCATTAGAATACGCACCACTTCAGCATAAAAGGTGAAAGCTGCTGAAGCGCGTTACTAGTCCCCATCGTCTAGAGGCCTAGGACACCGCCCTTTCACGGCGGTAACGGGGGTTCGAACCCCCCTGGGGACGCCAAATATCAAAGCGCTACTAATTATATTAATAGCACTTTTAAAACCCTCAAAATCTTATAGATTTTGAGGGTTTTTTTATGCCCGTCTGTTTTTTATGTCTAACTGCTTCATTATTGGTTGTTCATGAAACCGTCCATCATTCATTGCGCTTTTATAATAGGCAAAAAGCCAGCAATTGATGCTGGCTTTGATGGCTTTATTCTAGCTTTGAGACAAGATATCTTTAATAAACAACTTAAAACTTATGACAGCATAAACCAAAGTAGCGTCAACACAATCAGCGCCCCTAGTACGCTCTGAATCAAAAAGAAAGCTTGGTGTTGCCCCATGACTTTACTTAATGTTAAACCCAATGCATTATACTTGACGGGCTGATCATCAATATGAACTTTTCCCATATCTTCTTGTTCTTCATAATAGCCTTGTAAAACATCCAAAAACTGTCGTCCCTGTTCATTGCTCCAGCTATAGGGTTTAAATGGCATTAGCGCTTTTACTTTGGGATCAGTAGTCATCCAACGTTCAAGTATAATAGACCGCATCGACCAGCCCGTAAAACGCCGTTTATCAATTTCTGAAAACTCTAATATTTGTAAATATTTATGTCGATCATCTAATAACAAGCGGTTTTTTAGGTTGGTTAGTGCCTGCTCTGACCCTTCTATACATTGAAAAAAATAACCATTGCCATAGCAAAGAACGCCCGTTATATCATCTGCTTTATTATTTTTTGTGGAGATTTTGGCAATATCATTAAGCGTACTAGCACCTGACAGACCCGTCGAGGTAATGCAGCTGGTATATACAAGCTGGTAAAGCTCTGTAATTACTGGATTTGACGAATTATTAATTAATGACACTCAGCTTCTCCCCACTATTAGATAATATTTAACTGAGACAACGGTATGAATGTTAGAAAAATATAGAAGCAAGACAAATAGGATCGTGAAATTGGCTTGATATCTTATTGATTTCGTAAGTATTTATATTTATTGTATTGAGTTGGTTACATCATAAATTAGTTCAGTCAACAAAGCAACTTATTACGATAAGACAACAATAAAATATTGTAATAGAGAGAATTCAAGCGTCAATATATATTCATAAAATACCATTTATCGAAGATACGGGACAAAAAAAGTAATAACGATAGACAATAAAGACAACTTAAAAATATAAAAATATAAAAATACGCTGACACAAGTGTGCAGCGTTTAATAGTTATATTGAATGCTTATATTAAGGGCTGGTATTCAGCGATAATAGAACTGACTTACAACGTTGACGTCTGTGCAGTGAGAATGGCAGATACTAAGGTAGCATCATCAGGATAAGTGAGCTTGATATTTTGACGGCTGCCAGTCACAAGACGAATAGGCAAATCTAAATGCTCAAAGGCGCTCGCCTCATCGGTAATATCAAGATTGTGCTCAGCTACGTAAGTGAGCACGCGGCGTAACTGTCCAACACGGAATACTTGCGGGGTTTGTGCCTGCCACAGACCCTTGCGGTCAATAGTACGCTTGGTGTAACAGTGCTGGTTGCCTGCATCCTCATCTTCATATATAGGCTTGGGTTGAGCTGTAGATTGGGTATGCGCCTGATACTGGGATTCTTTTAAGGTATCAGCAACTGGTGTGGCTAAAATGGCGCCATAAGGCTCTAGTTTTGCAGTTTCAATGACCCGATCAATATCGCAATGTGGTACAGCAGGACGCGCAGCATCATGAATCAAGATTAAATCACTATCATCAGCCCCTTTTTCGATAATAGCTTGTACGCCAGCATATACTGACTGCCAACGCTCAGCCCCACCAATTGCATACCATACTGGCAGCGCAAAATCTAAACGTTGTGCCGTGCTATCCTCTGCCGAGATTATCAATAGACAATTATGAATAGTAGCACTACCTGCTAGTCTTGCGACACTATGTTGCAGCAACGTTTGACCGTTAAGTGGCAGATATTGCTTGGCTACAGGCGCACCAAAACGGCTACCGCGGCCAGCAGCAACAATCATGGCATGTACATAGGGTTTAGAGTTCATGGTTAGATATTCAAAGTATGAGTGAACGGAAGTAAAACAATAGAGAGGGTTACAGCGACTTTTTAATAACGACTGTACGTCGTTGGTGCTGTCGATACTTGTACAAAGGTCTCATTGGGCTTGATGAGTCCTAAATCTAAACGCGCATGCTCTTCCACCGCTTCAAGTCCATTTTTTAGATCATAGACATCAGTACGTAGCAGATTGTTTGCAGTGACTTGATTGTCATTTAGCTGCTGTTGCTCTGCAGCTTGAGTAAGCAACTTCTTACTCGCAAAGTGACCATTTTCACCCAGCCAATACTGATATTGCAGCCCTAGTAGTACCGCAACGGCCAAAGCAAGTAACATGAACTGGCTAAAGTATTTCATAAGAGAACAACGCCAAACGAATAAAGGTAAAGTTAAAATTAGCTGAACTCGCTAGGCAATATACAATCTCATAAAAACAGTCATATATTGCTTAGCTGTGTACTGAAGTTATTCAGCTTTAAGAGCTAGTTGGCTTGACCGTTTTAACCCCGTAGACCGATAAACTCTTCGCGGCCACGATAGCTGGCGCGCACTTGTTGCTCAATACGGAGTAGTTGATTGTATTTTGCCACGCGATCCGAGCGGCATAGTGAGCCCGTTTTGATTTGACCCGCTGCTGTACCGACCGCTAAATCAGCGATGGTGCTGTCTTCGGTCTCACCTGAGCGATGTGAAATAATGGTCGCATAGCCGTTGTTCTTCGCTAAATAGATGGCATCTAGCGTTTCTGATAACGTGCCAATTTGATTGAACTTAATCAAGATGGCATTGGCAATATGCTTATCAATGCCTTCTTGCAAGATAGCAGGGTTAGTCACGAATAAATCATCACCAACCAATTGAATTTTATCGCCGATTTGTTCAGTCAAATATTTCCAACCGTCCCAATCTGACTCATCAAGGCCATCTTCGATAGAGATAATAGGATATTGACGTGCAAGGCTCACTAAATAATCAGAGAAACCATGGCTGTCAAAGGATTTATTGCCCTCACCTGCCAAGATATATTTACCGTCTTTGTAGAACTCACTGGCAGCACAATCTAGGGCTAGATGGATATCTTCCCCTGCCTTGTAGCCGACCTGTTCAATTGCCTGCATAATGACGGTGATGGCTTCTTCATTGCTACGCAAATTAGGGGCAAAACCGCCTTCATCGCCCACTGACGTACTAAAGCCTTGAGACTTTAGCACTGACTTTAAGCTATGAAAAATCTCAGTACCAGCACGTAATGCTTCTGAGAAGCTACTAAAACCGACTGGCTCAATCATAAACTCTTGAATATCGACCGTGTTGTCCGCGTGTTCTCCGCCATTGATAATATTCATCATCGGTACGGGCATAGTTAGCGAGGTTTGATTACGCAAGTTTGCGATATATTGATGTAACGGCAGGCTTTGTGCCTGTGCGGCCGCTTTTGCAACAGCAAGCGATACTGCAAGCATAGCATTGGCACCCAGACTGTCTTTATTTTCCGTCCCATCAAGCGCAATCATAGCGTCATCGATGCTTTGCTGCTCAGTGACGTCTTTATCCATTAAAGCGCTGCGGATTTGGCTATTCACATTGGCAACGGCTTTTTTGACCCCTTTACCCATATAGCGATCTTTATCGCCATCACGCAGCTCTAGCGCTTCACGTGAACCCGTTGATGCGCCACTTGGCGCTGCGGCACGTCCAATGGTGCCATCAGCTAAGATAACGTCAGCTTCAATCGTTGGGTTACCGCGCGAGTCTAAAATCTCACGGGCGCGAATGTCTTTAATTGCGGTGACGTTGTTGGTTTCTTCAGCGTACATAGTGTCTGTTAATTCCTTTGGTCATGCCAAGTTTGTGAGATAAAAAAGGGACAATCAATTATAACAAAGGTAGTGCAAATAATTGTATAGCTCGCCTACCAAAATAGCATTAAATGTCTATTTAGATCGCAAAATATGAGTGCGGTTAGCAGTCGTTTGAGCATATAGACAACAAGCTATAGTGCTTGGCATCATAGCATAAATTGAATTAAACATCGCCTATCTTAATGCGAACCATTATGGATTAAAGTTAATCTTAAGCTTGATTATAAGCTTAAGATTAACGCTGATATCTTTATGGATATCATCTTCTGTTCAGCCGATTATACAGAGGTTGGCTGCTGTGCGTCTTACTTAGTTATTGTCACGGTATTATCCAGTTCAACCTTGGTTTTAAAGCGCGTTAGTCGTAGCGCATTCATCAATACTGATATAGAGCTGAGGGCCATCGCTGCGGCAGCAATCATTGGATTTAAAAAGCCAAAGGCGGCTAATGGAATCCCAAGGCAGTTATAAATAAAGGCAAAAAATAGATTTTGTTTAATATTGCGTACGGTGGCATGGGCGATTTTTTGTGCAGCATCAATATGCATCAGTGATTCGCCCATTAAACGCGCCGAAGCACTGTGCTGGGCCACATCGGTGCCTTCAAACATGGCAAAGCTGGCATCAGCGGTCGCCATAGCTGGTGCATCATTAACGCCGTCCCCTGCCATCGCTACTTTACGGCCTGCCGTTTGTAATTTAGCGATTTGGCTGGCTTTGTCACGTGGGCTCATTTTGCCATAAGCCGCCTTAATACCCAATTGCTCTGCCACATGATCAACGACAGATTGCTTATCACCGCTCATCAAGATCACATCAATACCCGCATCTTGTAGCGCCGTGATAGCTTGCGGAGTATCAGCCTTTAAATCATCAGCCAAGGCAAAAGCCCCTAATGGCTCGTCATTAATACTGATTGCTACGGTACTGGCGATTTGCCATACTTTTGGCATCATCTTTGGTAGCGTGAGATTGGCAAATTCTGCTGTGCCGACTTTGACCACACCAAGACCTTCGATTTGCGCTTGAATACCAGCACCTTTAACCACGCTAATATCGATTACCGGTAATAATGGGAGCTGGCGCTCATTGGCGACGTTAATTAAGGCAGTAGCCAATGGATGGCTGGCATGAGCTTCCACACTGGCGGCTAGCTGGAGCACATCGTCAACGGCTAAGGATTTATCAACCATCACTTGATCGACGATAGTAGGCTTACCAAGGGTCAAGGTGCCTGTTTTATCGAGCACCACGGTATCGATATCGCCTGCAGCCTCTAAACTCTGCGCATCTTTAAACCATACCCCATGACGCGCTGCCACACCCATACCTGCCATAATAGCGGCTGGAGTTGCTAGACCAAGCGCACAAGGACAGGCAATCACTAATACTGATACGGCATGCATTAAGGCGGTATCGACCATACCGGTCAGCCACCAAGTCAGCCCAAAAGTGATTAACGAAATAGCCACGACCACAGGCACAAAGATAGCCGTTACTTTATCCGCAAGGCGAGCCAGCTTAGCTTTAGAACCTTGAGCATCGCTAAGCGCTTGTACCATATCACCAAGCTTAGTATCACTGCCTTTAGCGCGTACGCGGTATAGTAAGCTGCCGTTTTCGACCAAAGCACCTGCCAGTAGCTCATCGCCTTGTTCTTTTTTGAGCGGTACTGATTCACCAGTTAAATGACTCTCCACACACCAGCCAGCACCATCGATAACCACGCCATCGGTTGCTACGCGGCTGCCTTGTTTGGCACGTAAAATATCATCGACTTGCACGTCTTGTAGCGCCACTTGATGGAAATCACCATTAGATTGTTGCTGCTCGACCTCATCTGGTGTCAGCGATAATAATAAATCAATACTATTAAGGCTATGTTTTTTAGTACGCTCTTCTAGATATTTACCAGTACGCACAAAAGCAATGACCATCACGCCAGCTTCAAAGTACACCTCAGGGCTATTAACAGAGCCGTGACCGCCAGCATGATTGACCGTTTGTAGTAGGCTAGCCAAACTACCATCACCATGGGTAATCCAAATATAAGTCGAATAAGCCCAAATAGTTACTGTACCAAGGACTACCAGTACGTCCATATTGGCAAGACCACCTTTAATCGATGCCCAAGCGCTTTTATAAAAAGGCAATGCCAGTCCGAACTGTACAATAGTAGCCAAGACGAACTGTATCCAAACTGGCGGCATCCACGCCATACCTTGTCCGACCAGCATTCCTGCCATGCCAACCAAAAATGGTAGTAGACATACCCAAAGCCCAATCAGTCGCCACGGCAGTTGGGTAGCAGTATCCTTATCCGACTGGGCAAATAAATTATCGCTCTCTTGTAAATTGGCAATAAAGCCTGTCTTATTGACCCATTCGGTAACTTCTTCTGGCGTGGTCTGCGTTGGGTCATAATCCACGTTAGCAGTCTCGCCAGCGAAGTTCACACTCACCTCATAAATAGAGGGCTTTTTATTGAGGACTTTTTCTATTCGCGATGCACACGCCTGACACGACATCCCATCAATCGCCAGCTGCAAATGAGCACGCTGCGGTTGCGTTTGTATGTTTTCTTGAATATCGGTTTCAACGTTATAAGAGGGGTCGGTCGCTGTGCTGGTGGAATCATTCATAGATAAAACTCGTTATGGCGATTATAAAATTCTAGAAGTTGTAAATAAGAGCTATTAATACGCCACTCTCAACTTATTTTCATAAGTCACTGATTTTAAAGATATTATAAATCAGTGAATTTCTTGAAACTAAATCTAGGCTAGTAAAATCAAGGCCTCGTTTAAGTTGAGAGTGGCGTTATTAATAGAAGCTGTAACAAGTACAAATCTGTCAGTAGCCAACATATCAAAGTGTATTTATTTTAAAAGACGGGTATCAAGACAAATTTAAATTAAAGAGGCTACTTGCTTTAAAATCAGGTTACCAATAGGTTTTTCAAGTCAATATGCCCTTCCTATACATTATTATACTAAATAACATATTGATAAGACATACTACTTAAATGGTTATAGTTGATATTAATTTACATAAGCTAAATAGCGATGCCCGTCGCTACAATAGTAGTAGTTTAGCATTACTACCACTCAGCCACTAAAAAACCAGCTATAGCAGCTGGTCTTGTCATTCAGATATCAATTACAATTTACTTAACTTATGAATTGGCTACGGTAGCTTCAAATCCAGCCTCTTCAATGCCAGCAGCAATCTTTTCAGCGCTGGTGATGCTGTCGTCAAAAGTCACGGTTGCCTGATTGGTTGGCAGCTCGACTGTGAGGCTAAGTAGCCCATCAATATCGCCAGTTGTGCTATGCACACTTTCAACACACTTTTCACAAGTCATGCCGTCAATCTTGATAATACGCGTTTGGTTCGCCATGTTAGGCTCCTTATTGTTATCTATTAATGGGGCTATAGGTAATGTGATTATAGGCTAACTAATAATTGTTGTAAGTTAACTATTATCTACGTTAAGCGATATAGCTTTTAACATCAAGCAGGTTTGGTTAGTGATTTATTACAAGCTTAGTGATTGTTTGGGTAAAACGTAACTGTAGATATTATAAATACCTAAACTTTTAAAATCAGACTATCAAAACTAAATTGTCAGAGCGTAACGATTAAACCGAAAATACGTATTTGCTTAACGGCATTAATTTTTTTAGCAAAACCTAGTCATGATAACGAGGGTTTTGCGGCGCATCAATAGGATACGGCTGAGTGACATAATCAACCATGCTAATCGCAGCAGTAAACGCATAGATACTGGTATCGGTATCATCATAACGCACCAAAGCAGTACTAGTATTAGTATCAAGATCAATAGCCGTCACGCCAGTGATATTTTTAAGCGCGGTCATCACACTGTCTATACCCTCGGCATCGTCAATATTTTCGATACTCATACCAATCCCAATAATTAAAGTTGTGCCCAAGTTCGAGTAGTCAAGGAGCGAACCCTCTCTGGCTGCTCAAGCAACTTATTCCAAGCACAGCAAGCCGCATCAACAATAGACTCATAGCTCTCATA
>NZ_CAJHBI010000038.1 GCF_904846605.1 Psychrobacter sp. 72-O-c | reverse complement strand
AGGACTGATAGCTTATTGTTGGTTTCCCTACAAACCAACCCTCAAAAATGTGGCTGGCTTTAAAGAAGTTGGGGAAATATGAATGTTATCAGTAGCTTAATGGAGGACTTATCCCGAATTCAGGTTAATTTACGTAATATGCTGATTAATGAAGCAGGCTGAGGAGCATTACTATGACTCAAGATAATAATAATTATCATCAAAAAATTTCTAATACTTCTAATAAACCGTTAGGTATTGATGACAGTTGGATTGAGAAAATATGGAAATGGGCAGACGAATTTTAATTGCTTGAATCTGAGGTTCCTCGTGAAAAAAGGCATTGCTGGCAATAAAAAAGCTAGAAATCCTAGAGGTTGAGGTAACTGGTCTGGTTTAGACGAACCTGAAACTAAAAACGTCTATAAAACGAACTATATACCTGACGAACTCACTTATCTCGCAAACCTCGTAGAAATCACTCTCATCTCACATAAAAATGGGCTAATAATATCAGAGCTCTTGGTAGCAGCTTGATAAAATTAACCCAGTGTTGGTTTAGTATATTTAATAAATATGTCGTTCTAGCCATTAACCAGTATTGCGCAGACCTGCTGCTAAGGCATTGATACTACGGATTAATGGATCTTCAACTTCAAGGTCACCATGGCTGACATCGCCTTTTGCATCTTTTTGTCTGGAACGTTTTAACAGCTCGATTTGGATATAATTAATAGGATCTAAATAAGCATTTCGCCATTGAAGGGAAGCGGCAAGATTTTGCTGATTAGACAATAAGGATTGTTGATTAAGCAAAGAATTTAAGCCTGAATAGGTCAGACTGTGCTCATCAGTGACCGCTGTCATAATCTGTTCACGTAACGTGTCGTCATCACACAATTGGCTATAGGCATGAGCAATACTCATCTCAGATTTGGTAAAAGCCATTTCGATATTGCTAATGAACACGCTAAAAAATGGCCAGCAGTCATTCATTTCCTTCATCAAGTCTTCGTCTTCTTTAACGCTATGTAAAGCACTACCCACGCCATACCAAGCAGGCAAGGTAAAGCGTGCTAATGACCAACCAAATACCCAAGGAATCGCTCGCAAGGTAGTTTTACTTGGCAGGCCTTTGTTACGATGCGCTGGGCGTGAGCCAATATTTAATAAAGAGATCTCCTGCACAGGAGTCACTTGTGAGTAGAATTTATAAAACCCTTCAGTATGGTCGGTAAGTTCGCGATAACGCTCCTCACCAGCATCTGCTAAACGAGCAAAGAGCGCTTCATAATTTGGTAACTCAGGCGGTTGCACAACAAATCTTGAGGAGCAGGCTTTAAGGGTACCCGTGATGCCCATAGTAAGCTCAAACACAGCGGTATCAGTGTTGGCATATTTGGCATAAAGTACTTCGCCCTGTTCGGTCACTTTAATCTGTCCATGCAGTGTACCCGCTGGCTGAGCCGCAATCGCTTTATGGGTTGATCCGCCACCACGACTCACTGACCCACCACGGCCATGAAACAAGCGCGTTTTGATACCATATTGCTCAGCAATACGGTTAATGGTTTGCTGCGCACTATAAAGCTGCCATGCAGAAGTAATAATGCCGCCATCTTTCGATGAATCTGAATAGCCAAGCATGATTTCTTGGGTGTTATCCGAGTGCTCTAGTAATCCTCGATAGAGTGGATTATCCAAAACCGCAGGAAGAATCTTATCAATATTTTTAAGGTCTTCGATGGTTTCAAACAAGGGGGCTACGGGTAAGTCAGCAGATAATTGACCCTCATCATTGATCTTGCATAAGCCCGCGAACCGCATTAATAGCAACACTTCTAATAATTGACTGGCGTTGTTAGTCATCGAAATAACATAACTGCCGAAAGTATCTTGCCCAACCAGTTTCCGCAAGGTCGCCACAGAGTTCATCAAGGCCAATTGTTCGCGTGTTTTATCCGTTAATTTGTCGGTATAAATTAGTGGTGTACCGGGCTTTTCAAGCAAGCGCGTGAGCCACTCTTGCCGCTCTATTTCATTGAGCGTTTGGTAATCTGGCAAATTAGAGGCACTGGCAAAAATATCGGCAATTACTTCGCTATGGTAAGACGACTCTTGACGAATATCGAGCGCTGCCAAATGAAAGCCACAAGTTTTTACCAGGCGAATCATATCAAGCAATAATCCTTCTGCATGTACCGTATCATGGGCATTCACACTATGACGGATAATGCGTAAATCTTCCAACAGCTCTTGTGGATTGGGGTAAGCATCTTTTTCAGCCTCACTATCACTGCCTTTACTTTGAATAAGGCGGTTAGTGGCTTTGACTTTATTAAGAATTAAGGAAAGTAATCTACGATAAGGCTCATTGCCGTAATCATCGAGATTGTAATCAAATACCCGTTGATCAAGTTCATCGTAGCTTTTAATTTTTGTATACACTTCGGGTGCGACATTAACCGTCGTATCGCTATGAATGAGCTGGCGGCGCAGTTTTTTTAGCAGTACTTGATAGTGACGCAACACGGTATCAGCATGCATTAATACGGCAAGTTCTGTGGTCTCGAAAGTCACAAAAGGGTTGCCGTCTCTATCGCCACCTATCCAAGAGCCAAAACTCATAAATGCAGGTAATGGGTATTCTTTTAACTCTGGGTAAATATCGACAATGGCCGCTTTGATATTGCGATAGACCTTGGGAATGGCATCAAATAAACTGGCATTAAAATAGTGCAGACCATTATTTATCTCGTCGTAGACCAGAGGTTTACGGGTACGAACTTCATCAGAGGACCATAATAAATCAATTGTTTGCGCCGTCTGTTCTTTCGCTTGCTCGTAGGCAAAGCTGTTTTCAGTAAGGTTGTTTAAAGCATCGCTATCGGCAAATAGACTCTGCAAGATATTCATCGTTGTACGGCGGCGAGCTTCAGTGGGGTGCGCAGTAAACACAGGAATAAATTTCAGTTGATCAATGAGCTCTTGCATTTGGGCAGGCTCAATATTGCGTTCACGACACTCAAGCAAGGTACGGCGAAACGACCCTTCCCAGCTCTGTTCAGACTGCACACGCAAGGCATGACGTTGCTCACGTAAGTAATTTTCTTCACTTAGATTGGCAAGGAAAAAATAGATAGAAAAGCCACGTATGACATTTTTTAATGTTTGATTGTCTAAAGAGGCAATGAAGTCAATGAGCTGCTGCTTGTGTGTTTCGTTAGGCTCGCGGCGTTGTTGAATAAAACCTTTACGCAGGGTCTCAATAGTATGGACCGTTTGTTCACCAGATTGGCGAGAAATCGCATCGCCCAAAAATGAACCTAATAAGCTGATGCGTTCACGTAATACTTCGTTATCTATAGTCATCCTTAACCTTCTTATCAAATGAGTTGGCAAAATAGTAAAATCACGATTTTAATTCCTTAACATTTTGTCATTTGCTGGTATAAATTATCCACTTTTATTGTTTTGGCCGCCCAAACAATTTACCACATTAACCATAGCAAAACTATCCAACCTCAATGACTTAAAAACATACTTATATTAGGGCGTGTTGCGATGATCAGACAGTCGGCGTTTAATAAACCAACCAACGATAATGACCACAGCGAGTAGCAAAAAAACCTTAGAGTATGGCGCTAGCGCGGCCTCAATAACCTCATAATTTCTACCAAAGTGATAGCCTGCCAGAGTCAATACGGTTGTCCAAATGCTGGATCCTAAAGCAGTCAATGCCAAAAAAAAGACAATCGGCATTTTATTCATACCTGCAGGGATTGAGATAAGTGAACGAATACCGGGCACCATTCGTCCAAAAAATATCGCCTTGTTGCCATGTTTATCAAACCAATCGCTGGAAGATACGACATCTTCAGACTTAATAAACACATATTTGCCGTACTTTTCAGTAAATATCACCAAACGTTCTTTGTTAAACAGACTTCCTAGATAATATAAAGGCAACGCCCCAAGCACACTGCCAAGCGTACCGGCTAGGATGACCAATACTAGATTCAAATCACCCCTCGCCGCCGCAAAACCTGCTGCTGGCATAATGACCTCGGAGGGTATAGGCGGAAAAACGTTTTCTGCAAACATGGCAAATATAATTCCGAGATAGCCAAACTTTGCCATGATCATCAGCACCCATTCGCTAATTTGATTCATTGCGAGAGCTCACTCGATAATTGGTTGCTTGCGATAATGTTATAGTACTGGGTCAAATAACTGAGCTCATACATAACAGTTCATATTAATTCCTAGCCTCATTCCCATCATCATAACTTAGCTTACCGTTAAGATAGTGTGAAAATAATGTAAAGATATTAGCTTGTTTTAGGTATAAAATGAGCTCTAGACAGCCACCCCAAATAAGCGTCCAATCAATGACGTTGCAAGCATTGCCAACACGCCCCAAATCACCACACGAGCCGTAGCAGGAATGATAGGCGCATCGCCCAAACGAGCAGATATTATCCCAAGTAGAATTAAACCCACTACCGTCACAGAGGCCAGTGACCAGACCAATGAATGCGCTGGCAATATCAGAATGCCGATAACCGGTAATATCGCTCCCGTAATAAATGCTAAACCCGAGGCAATTGATGCGTGAATGGGCTTTGCTTGGCTGAGATCCGTTAAACCTATCTCGTCACGAGCATGAGCTTCAAGCGCATCGTGTTCGGTCAAAGCTAGGGCAACTTGCTGTGCCAAAGCATGATTAAGTCCGCGCTGCTCATAAATGGTTGTCAGCTCGACCAGCTCGCGCTCAGGGTTATGTTTCAGTTCATGACGCTCTTTATCCAGATCCGCCTTTTCCGTATCGGCTTGTGACGATACCGAGATATACTCACCCGCAGCCATCGACAAAGCACCTGCTGTCAATGCTGCCATCCCTGTCAACATTAATGTCTGGCTACTGGGATTCGCCGCCGCTACCCCGACTAATAAGCTGGCTGTTGAAATCAATCCATCATTCGCGCCTAATACTGCTGCCCTTAACCAATGATTACGATTGCTTAAATGAGCTTCGTCGTGAACAGAATGGTGCATAGATATCCTTAAACGATGTTAGGAAGAATACAAAGATGGTAATTAAGCTTAACATTTAATATAGCGGCGTTTAATATAGTTGCAAACAATATAGACCCATTCAATATAGGCGCATTGGGCTTGCTTTGAAATAACTGACTAATAGCTGATAAATAAAAAAAGTATAGCCATCGCTATATTGATAGTCTGTTACTGTACGCTTAAAGTCTAGGCCATGTCTCATAAAAAGCCCCCAAAGTTACTGACAACTTTGGGGGCTTTCACAAAAAATAATTTAAGCTTTGCTAGTATTCAAGCTTTGATAACAATCGTCTCGCCGAAATATCGATAGACAAGCCTTTTCAGAAACTTGAATGGCATAAAACGGATTGATTACACAATAGGTCTAGGATGGTGACTACTGACTGTCCTAGACTTAACTCTACTAGGCCGTGTCATCATTTAAGTAATGAGGAATACTATGAAAAATTCAGACCAACCAATACAAATAGACATCGTATCGGATGTTGTTTGCCCTTGGTGCATTATCGGCTATCGACAGCTGGCCGAAGCATTGAAGGACACCAATACCGCCCATGAAATACATTGGCACCCGTTTGAACTGAACCCTAACATGCCAGCCGAGGGACAAAATCTACGCGAGCATATAATCGAGAAGTACGGCAGAAGCGTACAAGAGTCGAATGAGAGCCGGACTAGGATGACCGCAGCAGGTACAGAAGTCGGCTTCGAATTTCACTTCACTGATGATACGAGAATGCACAACACTTTTAATTTGCATCAACTGCTACATTGGGCCGACCCACAAGGCCGCATGCATGATTTAAAACAGGCCTTATTTACGGCCCATTTCACCAATAATCGCAACATCTCTGACAATGCTGTGCTCGCGGATATAGCGTCGGAAATTGGCTTAGATCGTGCCGAAGCGTTAGCAGTTCTTGAAGACCAGCGCTTTGCTAAAGAAGTACGCGATTCTGAACAGCGTTCAGCACAACAAGGTATCCAAGGTGTGCCAGCAGTTATCTTTAATGGTCGTCATCTGGTCAGCGGTGCCCAAGGCGTAGAAAACTTTACCAGAATTCTGAAACAGCTGGCCGAAAATCCCGACTAAACGATCTTTTTAAATCAGTTTTCTAACTTTCCTATTTGCTGGGTTTCAGTTGAGCACTCTAAAAAGTGCTCTTCCAGATTTAGTGACGTCAGATCTAACTTCAGGTACTGAATAAATTATCTTCAGTAGTTAAGTTTGAGGGATAGGATACACTTTGTCATAGACCAAGTTATAGACAAAGGCATATACCACATAGAAGCAGGCCATAGCGATATCTATTATAAAGGCTTCCCACAGACTGATGCCTAAGTACCAAGCAATCATCGGCATAAATAATAACAGCAGCCCGCCCTCAAATAGTAGGGCATGAAACACTCGTATCAACATTGTCTTATGAACATCTCCACGCAGTTTTACCATAGCATGATCGAAAAAAAGGTTATAAAAATAGTTCCATACCGTGGCGATAGTGGAGGCGGCGATAGCTATGACCCCCATCAGACTTAGGTCGTAGCCGAATACCAAACTGGCCAACGGGGCTAAGATGATCAAACCTATTACCTCAAAGCCCAAGGTATGGCGAATACGATCTTTAGTGGTACGCATTAAGCTCCCTAATTCATTTATTCATTTATTCATTTATTGACCAATTTTATCTTTTAAACTCTCGTGTCAAAGTTAGATCTGCTGTTTCTGCTGATAAAAACAAGCAGTTGGGCAACTAAAAAATTATGATTTGCCTAAAAATAGTTTATTAGCTAAATCCCGTACGAAATAATGTGCCAACAATGACAAAGCTTACTGACAATAGAGTCACCAAAATAATATTTATTGAAAACGCATTCAGCGTAGTAGCTGATAACGTTGGGATAACCCGAAAGCGGGCGTGTAATGCTACTATAATAGTCGCTAGCAACAGCAATAACTTAAGACTGATGAGGATGCTAAGGTCATTATCAAATGTGAACCAGGCGCTTATATCCGGTATTAATCTGTATGACATCCACAATCCCGTTATTATTTGAACTGCTAAAGCTGGCATACCGACTTTTTCAAAATGCTGTTCGAACTGTAGCAGCACGTCGATATCACGCGATGACAGTACTTTGGGCAAAACAACTAGCGCTAAGATTAAATGACCACCTGTCCAGATAGTCGCCCCTAATAAATGCGCGATTAGTATATAGTTGAGCATAACACTGAATTCCGTAACGTTGAATTCTATAAAAAAGGAGATTAAGTATGAAACGTGCCAATCAATTACAGCCATTATCTCGCCAGCATCATCTTGGACTACACGTGGGCCGTCACGCTAAAGAATGCGCTGACAATCCGCAAGATATTGCCGAACATTGGCAAGCGCTGTCCTCTTATATGAGTGATATGCGCAATCATTTCCAAATCGAAGACAATCTAATCGTTGATACCCTACTGCCTCATCAATCTACCCAGCCTGATGTGGCGTCCGCACTTGAAACATTGGAAGAGCAGCATAAGCAGTTGAACGCACTAACGGCAGAAATTAAAGCCTCTCAAGAAAATAAAAATGAGGTCAATGTAGACCAAGTCAGAGAACTTGCTAATCTGCTATATGATCATGTTCGTTTTGAAGAACGTGAGCTCTTTCCTATCGTTGAAAAGTATCTGACAGAGGATGAGCTGAATGCTGTTTATAATGCGAGTCCAGATAATATTAAGCATTTAGATGAGCAGCGCTAGATTGCACGATGCTTGAATACTATAGTTAAGCAACTTTAAAACAGATACAGGATAGCTGGGAAAATTCATTCCAGTAGCACTGTGTTTTTTTTAAATTGGATTAAATATATCTCACACAGACCATTTTATGGGCGTTGATTTAGCTTATTAACGCTGGCGATTAGAGCGACCATTATCATGCCCATTACAATCAAAATAATGGACATCGTGTGGGCAGCCTCATAATTAAGGGCTTCTACTTGCTCGTAGATAGCAATGGAGACCACTTTGGTTTCACCTGAGATGCTGCCCCCTATCATTAATACCACGCCAAACTCGCCAATAGTATGCGCAAAGCTAATTAGACTGCCAAGAACAATACCAACCCGAGCTTGCGGTAATGCCACTCTCATAAAACGTTTCAGTCGATTAGGTTCTAATAATTGAGCGACTTCCATCACGCTTCTTGGAATGCGTAAAAACTGCGCATAGACAGGTTGTACATAAAACGGTAGCGAATAAATAATCGACCCTATCACTAAGCCTTCAAAAGTAAATATAAATGGGCTGATGTTATGCTCGGCAAGCCATTTGCCGATGCCGAAATTCGGACTCATAAGTAGTAATAAATAAAAACCAATTACTGTAGGCGGTAGCACCAATGGCATGGCAATGACGCCCATTAATAATATCTTAAGACGTCCGACGACGTTGCCTCGGCTAGGCTTAGCCAACCAGTAAGCCAAAGGTGTCGCAAACAATAACAAACACAAGGTTGTCACACCGGCAAGCTTAATACTTACCCAGATTGGGCTGAGCATGTCTGATACAAGGGTTTCAGATATCATAGCGTCACTGTTTACTCACCGTTATCGAGCGTGTTTTTCATCATAACGTTCATTATGCAATCTACAATAACCCTAAAGCCTGTTAATAATAAGGCGTGCCAGCAACGATATTTAAAATCTCATTGCTAACACGCCCTAGTCTATAGAACTAACAGAAAGATTATCCATTAATTATTTGACGGCTAAATAACCTGCTTTTGAAAAGTACGCTTGGCCTGCAGGAGAGCGCAGATAATCCGTGAAGTCTGTCGCTGTAGCACTAGCAGTGATTACCATACCGTCTTGTAAGATAGGGGGATAAGAATCCGGTGGTAAAATATAAAATTGTTCAGGTGTGGCCTCAATCGCTGTGACTTGTGATTGCGCGACGAACCCATAATCGACACTCCCAGTATGAGCATATTGAAAGGCTTGACCAATATTCTCAGCTTGTATTATACGTTTTTGCTCATTTAGTGAATCATAGATATTTTGTGCTTGTAGATACGCTTTTGCAGACTCGCCATAAGGGGCAAGCTCGGGATTGGCTATCGTTATTTTACTATTAGGATTTGCCGCAAACAAGTCTACCAATATCGCTTGGTTAAAGCCATTCATAGGCTTAGTGACACTGTATAGCGCCAATTGACCTTGAGTATAAGTGAATGGTTTATAAGTCTTTTCACTTTGAGGGCTTTTATTAGCTACCTCGTCAGCTAACTTCGCAGGGAACGTTTGATTGGCAGATAAGAATATATCATAGGGTGCACCTGATGTTATTTGGGCATATAGCTTACCAGAAGAAGCAAAAGTGACCTCTATGTCTTGGGCAGGCAATTTTTTATCTACTTTATAAGCTTCAACAATATCAGGCAATACATCAGATAAATTAGCAGCAGCGGCAATACGTAGCGTTTCGGTCTGCCCGGTCGTATCATTTGTACTCTCTTTGGTACAGGACGTTAACGCTAACGTTAAGTAAGTAGCAGCGCTAACCGTTAATACAGCTTTAGATACGGTGGTAAAATGCTGTATTAAATTTTGACTATTTCGACCACTTAACATATTAATTTTCATAGCCTACCATCTGTAGAAGCCAATTTTTATTTGGCATATCTTGCTAAAACGACTAAGCAAAAACAGTCCTATGACCCTTCTTACTTAGCCGTTATTACTTGATCATTTTTACTTAGCTACTGTCGCTCAACCACTGCTACTTAGCCATTGTTACTTAGCCATTGTTACTTAGCCATTGTTACTTAGCCATTGTTACTTAGCCATTTAGAGGAATCATCCTCGTAGTATTCTTGCTTCCAGACAGGAATATCGGCCTTAATAGTATCAAGTATCCAACGACAAGCATCAAATGCAGGATAGCGATGCGCAGAAACCACCCCAATCCATACGGCTATATCACCTATCTCTAATGCCCCGATACGATGAATAGCGATGGCATGGGTAATCTCAAATTTTTTCTTCGCTTCTTCGATGATTTGCCGGCCTTGATTAACGGCTAATTCTTCGTAGCCGTAATAACTTAAGCGATCGACGCTACTGGCATTATTATGATTACGCACGCGCCCTTCAAAGCTTACGAAAGCGCCGCAACTGTCATCATCCAGCATATTTCTGAGTCTACTCTCATCAATGGCAATATCTAATAAAGCAAAGCCATCACGCTCAGCGACCATATAGGCCTCATCAACACTGCGACTTATGTGCATTGATTGGCTATGCACATCTTTTTTATCGTTCTTTACTTTATTGTTCTCTGCATCGGCATCTGTGTTGTTATTCACACTATCTTCCATTTCTAATCTCTACTTATATAGTCTTTGCTTATTGCTCTAGCCTTTATCAACTTATCCATCAAACTCGCTATCAACCACCAGCTACCGGTAGAATAAAGACTACATTATCGCCATCATAAATGTCTTCAGTCCACTTGACGAAGTAGTCATTTACCGCGACCCGTAATTGAGATTGAGGGCGGCTGAAACGATGCTTTTGACTTAAGTGTTCATACAAACCACTGAGTGAAAGTGACTGCTGAACGGTAACTTTTTCCTCATGACACTTGGCTTCATCGGCCAAACCGGCAAAATATAAAATATTAATATCCATAGTGCTATCTGTAATGCTCATAAAGGTCTCCATTACTAGCTGGTTATTGACGTTAGAAAGTTATCATAGCTATTGAGATTAGACGGTTATTAAGTCAAAGGATAGTTATAATCTGATTTGCCACCCGTTTTAGTAATAAGGCGAATATCATCAATGACAATGTCATGCGACAACGCTTTAGTCATATCATATATGGTCAAACAGGCAATACTAACAGCGGTTAAGGCTTCCATTTCTACGCCTGTTTTATGAGTTACTTTTACCGTTGCCGTTACTGTAATTGCATGAATACTATCGTCATATTCAAAGGTTAAACCAACTTTATCTAAAGGTAGCGGATGACAAAGTGGAATAAGCTCATGAGTACGCTTGGCTGCCATAATACCAGCGATATGTGCGGTTTGAGTAATACTACCCTTCTTGGTCATGCCATCGGCAGCTTTGATTTGCGTATAGATGCCTTCTGGAAAACGTACTTGCCCAGTGGCATAGGCCTCTCTAGTAGTGACTGTCTTGCCACTTACATCGACCATATTAATATCGCCATCACTATCCAAATGGGATAAGCCAGAGGCGGTTAAATCATTTTGTGTATTCTGTTGAATATCGGTATTAGAATCGGTATTAGAATTCGTCGGCATAGTCTCTGTACTCTTTAACAGTCTCGTTATTTTATTAACAGTCTCGTTACTCTATTAACAGTCTTTTCATTTTATAAATCATATAAAGCGGCACAGGCGCGCTTAAAGTCTTCAGGGGTATTAAAGTTGGTTAATGGCTGCCATTCTTTTACAATTGTAATAGCCTGAGTCATAGGTTTAATAAACGCCATAACCTGCCGCTGTCCACTATCAATATAAGTCTTTAAATCAGGCTCAATACTCAAATCATAAAGCCCTAGCAGCGGATATAGATGAGTCTCATCTGTTAAACAAATTACTTTTTTATCTGGCATTTGACCAGTTTCCTGAGCTTCTGTTATATCGTTATAGGTTAACGCTCTAGTATACGGTTGTAGCTTTTGCCATAAATCAGTAGCTGGAATTAAGCTATCACAACTAATGACCATCAACCACGATGAGCGTTCATTCTTTAGCGTGCCAGCGTCAGTTTTATTTGCTAACGGCTGTTTTATTAATGACTGGAACGCTGACTCAATTGCGACTAGTGCCCCACCTGTAACTGTATCGCTATTATCATCAATAGTCGTCGTAGAACCATAATCAGCAACATAAGAAATAGGCGACTCTGGGCGGTCTAAAAGTAATTCTGGCGTTACCGTAAAACCGCGCTCATTATCAGCAATAATAATGGGCACGTTTAACTTGCTTGCTTGCCTTACATGATAATCCAGTAGGCTTTCGTTAGTCGGCAAGGTCAGCTTGGCTTTGGGTGTGCCCATACGTCTGGACGCCCCTCCCGCCAAAATCACCACACCGGCCAAGCCATCCAAGCCATCCAAGCTATTTGAACTATTTGAGCTATCCAAACCCTGTAAGTCATCTACCATATCAGTCATGACTAGGATTGGTACGCATAAAGTGTGGCACGAAGTTACACGGACGGGTGCGGCTATCGAACTGGTCTTTTAATATGCCTTCCCAACCGGTTCGGCAAGCGCCTGATGATCCAGGCAAGCAGAATATACCGGTACCGTTTGCCATTCCTGCAACCGCCCGCGACTGTACGGTAGACATGCCAATATCGTCTTTTGAAATCAAGCGAAACATCTCGCCGAAACCATCAATAGACTTATCAAATAACACATTAACCGCTTCTGGCATGCTGTCTCTAATATAAAAACCAGTACCGCCAGTGGTGATAACCGCATGGACATTGGGATCTGCAATCCAGCCACTAATAACGGCTCGAATCCGATAAATATCATCAGTAATAAGCTGGCGATCTGCTAACTGATGCCCCGCTGCCGTCAGCTGATCGACCAGATATTGACCTGAAGTGTCTTGTGCTAAGGTGCGAGAGTCAGAAACAGTTAAGACAGCAATATTAAGCGGGATAAATTCTGCAGCGGGCTTGGACATAAATTTTCCTTAGTGAAAGCAAAAAAAGTAAATAGATAGAAGGTTTAGAACTGGCTATAAAAGCAGCTAACCACCAATCATCGATAGGTTATTCATCATGCCACTATTAGAATCATGCAAATGATGATGCTCAGGCTTAATAGGCATAAAGCTTTGTAGCGTGGCCATCAGACCTTCCACATTATTCTGACGTAGGTGCTCACGAATGTCGTAGTTACCTTCGTCAAATAAGCACAGATGTACCTTGCCCAAGCTACTTACCCGCAGACGGTTACAGTTGTCACAAAAGTGCGCTGCATACGGAGCAATCATACCAATGCGTCCAAGATACTCTGGATGACTGTATTCTATTGCTGGGCCATCAGCGCTACCACGATCGTTGGTCTGCCAGCCATGCTCCAATAAATAATCAGTAATGGTACCGGCATGCGCATGCTGAGCAAAAAACAAATCGCTGTTGTCACTGGTCTGCATAAACTCGATAAAGCGGTAAGTCACCGGACGATTTTTCACATAGTCCATCGCCGTTATCAGATTTTGAAAAGCGGTTTCTGCCATCAAAACACTGTTTATTTTCAGCTTAATATCCGTGGTTTCTAACAGCTGATCCATATCCGCCATTAATTGCGGCAACATATTAAAGCCGGTCATCTTATGAAAGGTAGCCGCATCGAAGCTATCCATACTGATATTAATCTGATTCAGTCCGGCAGCTTGCCAGCTGGCCAAATGTTTGCCGAGTTTATAACCGTTACTGGTCATCGCTACAGTTTCAATACCAGGCGTCTGCTTTATGGTTCGGATAATGTCCACGACATCACGGCGAATAGAAGGCTCACCACCCGTGATTCGTACCTTTCGCGTCCCTACTTGGGCAAAGCCACGAATTAACGTCGCAATCTCAGACACACTCAATTCATCATCAGGACGCTTGCCCTGATAGCCATTAGGCAAACAGTATTCACAACGAAAGTTACAGAAATCTGTAATAGACAGGCGCAGATACGTTAATTGGCGTGCAAAATTATCTGTTAACTGTTGATGGTGGTTGATAGAAGAATCATTGGGCATAGTTACTACCGACGATACTGGGTGATCGTCAATATCAAGGCTAACAGGTGTTGAGACAGGTGAATACAATTGAGCATTCCCTATTGTGGGGCTGTGATTAGTCATATGTCGTTACCGCCAATATTGTGGTCTGTAAGCGTTGCCTCAGGTTATGAGTTGATAAAGGTCTATTGTCTATTTATTATGACAGATTGAGGTCAGATAGCAATTAACCCTAGGAGCTCTAATATCTACCACTTTAGTAGTACATATTAAGGCGCTTAGGGTTGAATTAATAGGGTTAAATTAACTATTAGATAGTTTTACTACGTATGCAGCCAAGGAAAAGGTTGGACGTTTACGATATCACCTGATGTCACGTTACCACTATCTTGGTCTAAAACGATAAAGCAGTTGGCGTGGCTCAGCTGCTTTATTCTATGAGAGTCTTGTTTAGAGGAACATTCCACTTGATAGCTACCACATTCGATTTGTGACAATATACCCCGTTGAAAGTCAGTACGACCGACTGATTTTTTTATGTCATTCATGACTTTGGCTTTTACGGTCAGTTGCATGGGCTGCTCTGAAGCTGAAACTCCTGACATCTGCCATAATGCTGGAATCACAAACTGTAAAGCCCCTACTACGGTTGACAAAGGGTTACCTGGTAAGCCAAAGAACAATACCGGCTTGTCGATACCTTTATTCAATTCACCAAAGACGAAAGGCTTGCCGGGTTTCATCGCCACTTTGTAGTGGTTTATTTGCCCTAAATCTTCAATCACTGTAGTCAGGAAATCATAATCTCCGACAGAGACCCCAGCAGTAGAAATCAGCACATCACACTCTTTCATGGCTTTAGTAACGGCTTTGGTGGTCTTATTTAGGTCGTCAGGGATGATGCCATAGTCATTAATAACTATTGGTAACGACTCTAATAAGCTCTTCATAGTGGATGTATTGGAGTTATATATTTGCGCCAAACTTTTTAATTTACCACCAAGCGCCACCAGTTCATCACCGGTCGCCACAAGGCCTACCGTAAGCGGCTTAAATACTTTTACTTTGTCGATACCTAGATTGGCAAGCAAGCTAATATCAGCAGGGTTTAGGCGTTTGCCTTGTTGTAAGACCAACTCGTTGTGTTGTATCTCTTCGCCTTGCTTACGGATATTCGCATCTACGTCTGCAGCCTTTGATAAAATAATCTCGTAAGATTGCGTTTTATCTAGGCTGTCTTTTATATAAGCAAAATTGGTGTTTTCTTGCATAATAACGGTATCACAACTGTCCGGCACCACAGCACCTGTAAAGATACGTATACCTTGGCCTTTTTTAACAGCGTCCGTATAAGGACTTCCTGCTTGCGACTCGCCAACAATCTCAATAAGACTGCCTTTCGATAGCGTGCTACCGTGAGCCATAGCGTAGCCATCCATCGCCGATATATTCTGTCTCGGCACGGCAAAGGGTGAAATAATATATTCAGCCAGGATGTGGTTACGGCTGTCTAATAGCGCGCAATTTTGCGTCGCTCTTTTTTTTAGTGGCAAATCATCTTGATTATAAATAGCTATGCGTTGCTGAATTGCAGATCGTAACTGCTCTGTAGTAATCATAAGCGTACACTCGTTTTATTAATGATAAATATTCGATCCATTTATCAGTGATAAGTTTGTTAGTGCTAAGTTAAACAATGACTGGCATTCAGTCAACGAAAAAATAGACGGCTGCTCATTTAATTGGCAACAGCGTCTATTTTCTAGGGCGTGTTGAACATTCAACACGCTCTAATATCATATACCTTTACTAGCCGCGATATACATTTTCTTGTGCCAGCACCATTTCAATCCCTTCTATCTGCGCCTCATCAGCTAAGGTAAATAAGTAATCACAAAGCGACTGATGAAAGGCCAGTTGACTCAGCTTATTGGATATCGCAGCGCCTACTTGCTCATAACTCATTTGTATTCCGGGCTGTTTATTTAGCACCTCAACAATGTGAAAGCCATATCTGCTTTCGATAGGACTAGGGGCTATACCGGTCTCTAACTTGAATAACACGCTTTCAAACTCTGGTACGGTTTGTCCTTTGCTAATGATACCCAAATCGCCCCCTTGTTCTTTTGAGGGACAAGAAGAGTGCTGACGTGCTAAATCAATAAATGCCGCAGTAGGGTTGCTATCGGCCTTAATTTGCTCAATCATGTCGTAAGCGGTCTTTTTGAGTTTAAGTCTTTCGTCACCATCTTCAGGCAAGCAAGCCAATAATATATGGCGAGCAGTCATAATAGGATCAGTCATAAAGTCATTTATATTCTGATCATAATAGCGTTCGCAAGTTGTACTATTTGGTATAGTCGCTTTTACGTTTTTATCGATTAAGCTAGAGATGGCCTTTTCTTCATCTTCCTCCCATGCCGATTCGCCTATACTGCTGTCACTTAAAACAGCAAGCCTTAATAATTCACGAACCACCAACGCCTGAGTCGCTGAAAATACCGCATCCTCTTTAGTTTCTGCGGGATGATATTGCATCTCTTGAGCAATAGCCGTTCTTTCGATCATCACGCCGTTGACCACTACAGAAGGCAGCTCGTCACGGCTAGAGGCGATTAGGTTCTTATGGTTGCTTCGCTCTTCTGCCATTGCTTTTTCGATGAACTCTTGATCAGAATGTGGTTTTTTAAGATCGGTTAATGTTGGCATAAGATGAACGATATCTTCCTGACCTTCCGTTACTATATTGTCGGCTACAGTAGAAGAATTAGAGGCATGATTATCACAGTTAACGTGGTCGGCGGGGTTATAGGTACTGACAGTCATAGTTGGTGCTCCGCTAAGAATTCGTGTAATAGACATTTAGAAAATGCTGTGTTTAAAAAGATGGTATTTAAATACAGCATTGAGATCATTAATTTAAGTCGGGCTAAATGTTGCAAAAGACTCTTATTGAGAGCTCTTTTGCCTGACAATCTGATAACGACGGCCAAGATACCAAACGGGTGCACTGACAATATGGATGAGTCGAGTAAACGGAAAAATCATAATAAGGGTAATGCCTAGTGCCATATGCAGCTGATATATTAGATCAGCCTGCTCGATACGTGCTGCTGCTTGTATAGGTCTCAAGAGTGTAATGTCTTGTGCCCAACCTGCATAGTTCAACATAGTCAACCCATCTAGATGCTGGGCTGAAGTAAAAATACTGCCCATCCCTAAAGTCAGCTGCACAAATAACAATACCAGTATCAGCTTGTCTGAGAACGATGAGGTGTTGGAGATACGATCATCAGTGAAGCGTCGCCACATCAGCATGACCAGTCCAACCCAACAGAATGCACCCGCGATACCACCAACGACTACCGCTACCACTTGTTTGTTCCCGGCACTAATGAATCGATCATATAAAATGTGCGGGGTTAACAAGCCGAATAAATGTCCGAGTAGCACGACAATAATACCAACATGGAACAGATTGCTCGCTAGGCGCATATTCTTCTTTCTTAACATCTGCGAAGAACCACTCTTCCATGAATATTGAGATAAATCAAAACGTACCCAAGTACCAACGATAGCCACAGCCAGCGCAATATAGGGATAAACACCAAAAAGGAATATTTGTAGCCAATTTAGGTTGGCTAACGCTTGTAAACTAGGAGCGCCAAGATTCATGTCCTTTCTCCTTATAATTGTTTGACCGAAGGGTTTTGTTTAAAGTCCACCCAGTGCACAGGGGCATCAACGGCATTTTTTGTCTTAACAGGTCTAACGCCAGCTTTAGCGGCCAGATTATGGGTACTGGTCTCTGAAGGACAGCGCTCTTCTTGCTGGGCACCCAAAAAGTCGACCACTTCTTCTTCCCATTCTTTATCTAACGCTTCAAAGCTATCATCTCGCGTCTCTTTACTGATTTTTTCCTGAAAGTCGTCAACCATCTCAAGGGTTTTTCCGGCAATCTGTAACAGCGCATTAAAACAACCTTGATATAAGCTTTTTCGGTCACCGAGTCGGGCGGCCAGTAACGCAATAATATGACTCACATCGGCAATATCCATACGAATCTGAATGTCATCTTCAATAATAGTGGCTTGATAGGCCAGGAATTCTAGATATAACGGCAGAAAGTCTGGTAACTCTTTAACACCAATCTCAAAGCCCGCCTCTTCATACTGACCCATCAGATCGACCATAGCTTGACCGCGGTCACGCGACTCACCATGGACATGTTCAAACAACCATAGCGACAATGAACGACCGCGCTCAAACAAACCATCATAACGAGATTGCGCCTCAAGAGATCCGGTCTCAATTAAGTCGTCAATTAAGCTAATTATTTGGCCCCGTACTTGTGGGCTAATCAGGGTTGATTTTGCAACGATCTGCTTACATTGAGTAAAAGCATCGCCTTCAAAGAGCTCATTACTCGGATAATCTATAAGTAAGCTCAACACTTTTAATAACTTTAATTCTGAATCGCCAATTTTAGGTAGCGGGTTCAGATGATTGGCTGAATCTGGATTATAAGACTGAGCGCTATAAGACTGAGAGGTTTGCATATTATGATTCCCACTTTTGGACAGTATCAATAAAGTCGCGACGGTTGGTTTTACGTTGGCCGAACATACTATTATCAGTAGCACCTGAACAGCCGTCACCAAAGGTGAAGCCACAGCCGCCACGCTCAGCAAAAGCATCACTCAACGCTTCTTCTCTATGTGCGGTTGGGATGACAAAGCGGTCTTCATAGTTGGCAATCGCTAGATAACGATACATCTCTTCAACCTGAATCTTGGTTAGTCCAACATCGTCCAATATGCTTTGAACTTCTTGCTTTTCGACCAGCTGCATACGTTTATAACTACGCATAGCAAGCAGACGTTTTAGAGCAAGACGAACGGGCTCTTCATCACCGGCGGTCAATAGATTGGCTAAATAACGCAGCGGTATCCGTAGGCTGTCGACATCTGGAATGAGACCATCCATGCCTACCTTGCCGGCTTCAGCAGCATTTTGGATAGGAGAAAGTGGCGGCACATACCAAACCATTGGTAAGGTGCGATACTCAGGATGTAGTGGTAAGGCCAGCTTCCAATCCACGGCAAGCTTATATACTGGTGAGCGCTGCGCAGAATCGATAACTGATTGCGGTACGCCATCTTTTAACGCTTGAGCAATAACGACAGGATCATTAGGGTCTAAAAATAAATCCAATTGCGCCGGATAGATATCTTTCTCATTTGGTGTACTGGCTGCCTCGGCAATTTTATCAGCGTCATATAACAGCACGCCTAAATAGCGGATACGGCCTACACAGGTTTCTGAACAGACAGTCGGCAAACCGGCTTCAATACGCGGATAGCAGAAGGTACATTTTTCAGACTTTCCTGACTTCCAGTTATAGTAAATCTTTTTATACGGGCAGCCTGAAATACACATCCGCCAGCCGCGACATTTGTCCTGATCAATCAGTACAATACCGTCTTCTTCACGCTTGTAGATAGCACCACTAGGGCAAGCCGCCACACAGGTAGGATTCAAGCAATGCTCGCAAAGACGCGGTAGATACATCATGAATGTATTCTCGTACTCTCCGTAGATATCCGCTTGGATATTATCGAAGTTTTTGTCTTTGCGTCTTTTTTCAAACTCTGTGCCTAGAATCTCTTCCCAGTTAGGGCCCCATTCTATCTTTTGCATGCGCTTGCCAGAAATCAATGAGCGCGGGCGGGCAATAGGCTGGTGGTTACTGATAGGCGCGGTATGAAGATGCTGATAATCAAAATCAAACGGTTCGTAATAATCATCAATCTCTGGTAAATCAGGGTTGGCAAAAATATTAGCCAACACTCTGAACTTACCACCAATGCGTGGGTTGATAGTGCCGTTAGCGTTGCGTATCCAACCGCCATTCCATTTGTTTTGGTTTTCCCACTCTTTGGGATAACCAATACCGGGTTTGGACTCAACGTTATTAAACCACGCATATTCCATGCCTTCACGGCTGGTCCAAACGTTTTTACAGGTCACTGAACAGGTATGACAACCGATGCATTTATCAAGGTTAAGCACCATGCCGACTTGCGAACGAATTTTCATGGGTGTGCTCCGAGTATGGATAGAAAGAAGTCGCTTTAGCCGTCAATGCTGGTAGGCAATGGGCGCGGCAATGAATCATCTGGCTTGTCTTCTAACCAGTCAATTTTTGACATTTTACGGATAACAACAAACTCATCACGGTTACAACCTACCGTTCCATAATAGTTAAAGCCATAAGACTGCTGCGCATAGCTGCCAATCATATGGGTTGGTTTCAAGATAGTACGGGTCATTGAGTTGTGAATGCCGCCACGAGTACCCGTTTGCTCAGAACCAGGAATATTGAGCAGTTTCTCCTGAGCGTGATACATCATGGTCATACCTTCTTTGACCCGCTGACTGACGATGGCACGAGCGGTGAGAGCGCCGTTAGCATTGAACAGCTCAATCCAGTCGTTATCGACGATACCTGCTTTTGCCGCATCAACTTCTGACATCCAAACACAAGGGCCACCACGGCTCAAAGTCAACATCAATAAGTTGTCAGAATAAGTACTATGGATACCCCACTTTTGATGCGGTGTTAAAAAGTTAAGGACAATTTCTTTATTACCATTGGGCTTAGCGTTTTTAACTATCTCAGTGGTTTTGGTATCAATCGGTGGACGATATTGTTGCATTTGCTCCCCAAATGCCTGCATCCAAGGATGATCTTGATAAAACTGCTGACGGCCCGTAAGCGTACGCCAAGGAATGAGCTCATGAACGTTAGTATAACCGGCGTTATAGCTCACTTCATCGGACTCGATACCCGACCACGTTGGGCTTGAGATAATTTTACGCGGTTGCGCGACGATGTCTTTAAAGCGAATCTTTGTATGCTCACTAGATTTGGCAAGATGATCATGTTCACGACCGGTAAATTCAGATAATGCCTGCCAGCCCTTAACAGCAACATGACCGTTGGTTTCTGGGGCGAGCATCAAGATAGTTTCGGACGCATGGACTGCCGTACTGATACGCGGTCGACCTTCAGAAACGCCGGGTTCAGTCACGCGGTAATTGAGATCACCGAGTTGTTTGACTTCGGTTTTGACGTCCCAATTCAGACCTTTTGAGCCGTTACCCAGCTCTTCTAAAGCAGGGCCTAAAGAGGTGAACTTGGCATAGGTACTTGGATAGTCACGCTCAACGATCTTAATCATTGGGCAGTTTTTACCCGGAACAGGTTTTTCGCCAGCAGTTTTCCAGTCTGTGCCACCAAATGGCTGAGCCAATTCGCCCGGGGTGTCATGTTGCATCGGATAGGTAACGACGTCAGTCTCAACCCCTAGATGGCCTTTTGACACTTCAGAGAAGCTCTTAGCGATACCTTTATAGATTTCCCAATCCGTTTTAGATTCCCAAGCAGGATCTGTTGCTGCCGTTAGAGGATGGATAAAGGGATGCATATCTGAGGTATTCATGTCATCTTTTTCATACCAAGTTGCAGTCGGCAGCACGATATCAGAATACATACAAGTAGAAGACATGCGGAAGTCTAACGTAACCACCAAGTCCAGCTTGCCAGTCGGGCCTTTTTCTACCCAATCGACTTCTTTTGGTTGTAACTCACCAGCGGCGTTTTCTTCGTTTAATAGGCCGTTTTTGGTACCTAAGAAATACTTGAGCATATATTCATGCCCTTTACCTGATGAGCCCAAAAGGTTTGAGCGCCAGATAAACATATTACGCGGGAAGTTGACGGGGTTGTCCGGTGCCTCACAAGCAAAACGCATACTACCATCTTCTAAAGAATCCACCACATAATCTTCGATACCCTTACCATTTGCTTTTGCCTGATCAGCAATGATTAGCGGGTTGCGATCGAGTTGCGGGGCAGAAGGTAACCAGCCTGCACGTTCCGCCTGAATATTGTAATCAAGCATATGCTCAGGGAAATGGGTTTTATTGGCATGCGGCGAGAGAATCTCATGGGCAGAGATGGTCTCATGACGCCACTGCGAGCTATGGGCATAAAAGAAGCTGGTACCCGCCATTTGGCGCGGTGGACGATGCCAATCAAGCGCAAAGGCTAATGGCAACCAGCCGGTCTGTGGGCGTAGTTTTTCTTGACCCACATAATGCGCCCAACCGCCACCTGATTTGCCGATGCAACCACACAGCATTAGCATGTTGATAACGCCACGATAGTTCATGTCGAGGTGATACCAGTGATTCATACCCGCACCGATGATAATCATCGATTTGCCTTCAGTCTTATGCGCATTTTCTGCGAACTCACGGCCCACTTGGATGACACGCTCACGACTGAGTCCAGTGATCACTTCCTGCCACGCAGGCGTACCTGGGACACTAGCATCGTTATAGTCATCGGTGACGTGATCGCCTCCAACCCCATTATCGACACCAAGATTGGCAACCGTTAAGTCAAATACGGTCGCTACTATAGCGGTGGTGCCATCAGCAAGGGTAACGGTTTTACAAGGGACAGTTTTTTGCTGTAACGCTTCGCCTGGTACGCATTCAAAGTGTGGATGTTTAACATGACCAAAGTAGTCAAATGCGACTATGCAGGTCTCAGCGCTGTCTTTTAAGGTTAACGTCAGGTCAATTTCCTCGCCTGTCGTACCGTTCTTTTGCTCAATGTTCCACTTACCCTTTTCACCCCAGCGATAACCAATAGAGCCTTGTGGAGAAACCAACTCGCCATCATTGTTCAGGCCGATGGTTTTCCATTCTGGATTGTTTTCTTGACCCAAGTTATCAACCAAGTCAGAAGCACGAAGATAGCGACCAGGACGACGCGAGCCTTCTTCACCCTCTATCATGACCAAGATTGGCATATCGGTATAGCGCTTGGCGTAGTCTAGAAAATACTCACTAGGATGCTTTATGTAAAACTCTTTAATAATGACATGACAAAAAGCTTGAGCTACTGCCGCATCCGTCCCTTGCTTGGGATTCAGCCATAAATCAGTTAACTTGGATATTTCCGCATAATCGGGAGTAATAGAAACGGTTTTAGTACCTTTATAACGAACTTCAGTAAAGAAATGCGCATCGGGTGTGCGAGTTTGCGGGACGTTTGAACCCCAAGCGATAATATAATCTGAGTTATACCAATCGGCGGACTCAGGAACATCCGTTTGCTCACCCCAAGTCATTGGAGACGCAGGTGGCAGGTCACAGTACCAATCATAGAAAGATAGGTTAGCGCCACCAATCAAGGATAAATAACGGCTACCAGCCGCGTAGCTGACCATCGACATGGCCGGAATAGGAGAGAAACCGACAATACGGTCAGGGCCATAAACCTTTGCAGTATAGACGTTGCTCGCGGCAATGATCTCATTGACCTCTGCCCAAGTTGAGCGGATAAAGCCCCCTAAACCGCGTTTAGATTTATACTGTTCGGCTTTGATTGGGTCTTCGACGATACTTCCCCAAGCATCGACTGGGTCTGGAAATTCGCCCTTGGCTTCACGCCATAATTTTAATAAAGGCTTACGTACTTTAGGATATTTTACCCGGTTGGCAGAATACATATACCAGCTATAGCTTGCGCCACGAGGACAGCCTCGAGGTTCGTGGTTGGGTAAGTCTGGACGGGTTTCTGGATAGTCAGTTTGCTGAGTTTCCCAAGTTACCAGTCCGTTTTTAACATAGATTTTCCATGAGCAAGAACCCGTACAGTTAACACCATGGGTTGAGCGCACGACTTTGTCATACTGCCAACGGCTGCGATAAGCATTTTCCCATTCACGCGACTCATCACGGGTCTCGCCGTGTCCATCAGCAAACTCACCTTTTTTGCGTTTAAAAAAACGGAATTGATCGAGTAAATGGCTCATTTCGCTATCCCTTCTGTTGTTGCTTATGATGTATTTAGAACTGGGCTTAGAGTGCTGTAAGGAGTGCTTTGATTAGCTTTTCTATGCCCAAAATTTAGTAACTACTGTTTCAATATCATCATTTTAAGTAAAGCGCAAAAGTCTTACTATTATCTAACATGAGCACAGCCCTACTCCCTTAGTAGTAGCCGTTATAAAAATACTATAGTCAAAAACTAATCAATCAGAGAGAAAACAGGCGATAGAAAACCAGATAAAATTTAATAAGCAAAAAAAATACTACTTACCTAAGTAAGTAGCACGATTAAAAAACTTTGATATTGTATTTCTATTACTGATATATTTTTGGCACCTATAGACAACTAGCAAGGATATTCAGCATTTCCGCGGCTGTAATACCACCAAGTTAATACGATGCAAATGATATAAAAAATAATTAAAGCGATAAAAGTACCAAAGACACCTAAGCCCGAACCAAACATTTTGGGGATAAAGAAAGCGCCATAAGCCGCGATAGCCGAGGTAAAGCCAACGACCGCTGCTGCCTCTTTACGTATCTCTATGAACAATGACTCTGCCCCCACCTTCTCCGGCTCGCGTCGCTCATGAAAGGTTTCAAAAATAACCGGAATCATAGTAAAGGTAGAGCCATTACCAATGCCGGTGGTAATAAATAGCACCATAAATGAGATAAAGTATCCGACAAAACTGCCTTCACTGGTCGCGCTAGGTAAGAAATACATGACAGCCAACACTGCCAATACCATCACAATATAGTTCCAGAACGTAACTCGAGCGCCGCCTATTTTATCAGATATCCAACCCCCTAATGGACGGAAAAGCGCACCTACCAAGGGACCCAAAAAGGCAAATTTCAGGGCGTCTATGGCTGGGAATGAATTCTTAATCAACATAGGAAACGCGGCAGAGAAACCAATAAACGAACCAAAGGTTGCCATATAAAGAATGCACATAATCCAGTTGTGCTTACGCTTAAAGATAACAGATTGATCTTTAAATGTGGCTTTAGAAGTGGCGATGTCATTCATTCCAAACCAAGCCAATACTGAGAATAGCAGGATAAATGGCACCCAAATAAAGCCAGCGTTTTGTAGATAGAACTGTTGGCCCGAACCGGAAATCTGTGGATCGCCTCCCAAGCTACCGAATGCGGCAAACAGGATGACCACTGGGACCACGAACTGCATTACGGACACGCCTAGATTACCCAGACCTGCATTAAGGCCTAGGGCGGTACCTTGTTCAGATTTTGGATAAAAGAACGAAATATTGGACATAGAAGAGGCAAAGTTACCCCCACCAAAGCCGCAAAGTAGCGCAATGATAGCGAATATCATAAACGGGGTATCAGGGTTTTGAACCGCAAACCCCATCCATAATGCCGGAATCAATAACGATGCCGTGGAGATAGCGGTCCAGCGCCGACCACCAAAAATAGGCACCATAAAAGAATAAAAAATACGCAACGTCGCCCCTGATAAGCCTGGCAAAGCCGCTAACCAAAAGAGCTGTCCGCTATCAAAAGCAAAACCTATCTCTGGGAGGCGAACGATGACCGCGCTCCATACCATCCATACTGCAAAAGCCAGTAATAAGGCCGGTATAGATATCCATAAGTTGCGTTTCGCGACTTTTTTACCGCTACTTTCCCAAAATTCCTCCATCTCAGGGCGCCAGTCAGTGATGAGCTTACCACCTTTAAAATCGTCATTACTGCCCATGCTATTCCTCACTTAATATCGTCTATACAGTTAGGCCACTATAAAAATAGGCAGTAAGGAGTAGACATTTAAAGAAAACAAAACGGTCTACTACTCTTGCTTATTGGCTCTATTATTCACTTGATGCATTACCAACAAATGATAACTCACGGTACTTTGTTATCACTGTTATTAGTATTAATACATAGTGGTATACTGATAGCTTAAAGAGGTAATATTTAGCACTCTAAGTGAACTACTGCTTTAGAGGTATATAAAAGGTCAACTCATTGATGATAGATTGATATTTGGGCTTATACGCTTGAACATTTCAAGCTCGAAATTTCTAAAAATCATGCTTCCCAATCATTATTCCCAGTCATGTTTCCTAATAGATAAAAGCTTCTTAATTATGAATAGTCGTCTATTACGCCACTCCCTACCCCTTCATGCTTGGGGCGCTATCTTTACTATTTCTATCTTATGCTTTATATCTGCATTAGGTGGTGGCATGCTAGCTTGGGTATCGGAATCAGATGCGCAAGCCATTAACACCGCAGGCTCGGTACGTATGGCAACCTATCGTATCAACTTTCAACTGGCGACTGATTTTGCTGAAGACAACCCTTTCAATTTGGACATTGGTCTTAAGCAAAATGACTTAGAAGGTAAAGAGGATGTTAAAGGTGAGAATAGCGTTGGCGAGCAAAACAAATTAAGTTCTATTAGTAAAGAAGAGACTGGAAAAGTAAGCATTCTTATTGAAGATATGGAAAGTAGACTGGCGGAATTACATAACTATCAATTGGCTAATGCTAATGACAATGAAGGAATCAACAACCAACTTAAGCAAATAGAGTCGCAGTGGTTTCGCAATTTGAAACCTGCTTTATTATCACTAGATACCCAGAAATTCTATATCTTCTCGTTTCAATACATTGAAGACGTGGATAGCTTCGTCAGCGAGCTACAGCATAGAAACGAGCAGCGTCAGACGTGGCAGCAGATTTTGCAAATTGTATCGTTGGTGCTGACGGTTATCATTATGCTAGTAGGTATGCAAAAACTGCATCAGAATGTACTAATACCCGTACAACAGCTTATTAAAGCCAACTATAAATTTAAACAAGGCAAGCGTAGTACTAGAGTGTCTATATCAGGCTATACAGAATTTAATGCACTCGGAGATTCTTTTAATGATATGGCGAGCACCATTGAGACTCATCAGCGTTCACTTGAGAGTGAGGTACAGATAAAAACCCAACATCTAGTGAAAGCCAATCAAGTACTGTCGCTGTTTTATGATTTTTCTAAATCCCTAACGACCAGTCAAGTGAGTTTATACAGGCTGGATACCTTGATCACAGATTTTGGTAAGATTCTGCCGCATCTAGAGTTCACTTTATGCATACAGAATAAATTCATAAATAATAAAAACGCCATCATCTTACATGGTGAAAAAATGAAAGAGCTGTGTAAGAAGCTAAACTGTGATAACTGTTTGACTAAAGAAGGGGCCTATACCAAATCCTACCCTATCGCCCACCAAAAAGTCGAATTCGGCGAGTTAAAAGTGAGACCAAAGTCGGTCCTACTTATCAATAGTACACTTTCTCCAGATAATAATGACGGCAGTACGAAATCCTCACAGCGTATTCAGATTGCAAAAGAAGGTAGAACCTTTTTCGAGTCTGAAATAGGTTCTGAGCTAGATTTTGAAAACAATGAGCTGATTGTAGCGCTCACTAACCTTATCAGTACTGCTCTGTCACTACGTAAACAAAGACAACAGGAGCATCAGCTCATCTTGTTTGAAGAGAGATCCACTATTGCTAGAGAGTTACATGATTCTTTGGCTCAGTCCCTGTCTTATCTAAAAATTCAAGTCAGTGTGTTAGAGCGGCATCTTAAAAATGGGTCTGACGAACAAAATGAAGCCTCCGTCCGGCAGCATATTGATCAAATAAAAGCAGGTCTTAGCTCCGCCTATCAACAGCTAAGAGATTTATTAATTACCTTCCGTCTCACCATCGACAATGATAATTTTGATGAAGCATTACACGAAGCTGCCAATGAATTTGCGCTTAAAGGTAAGTTTGATATTACGGTGAGTAATCGAGTGATGACTCTGAATTTAAGTGCCACTGAACAAATTGATTTAATCCAAATTGCCAGAGAGGCATTGTCAAATATTAGCAGGCATGCCCAAGCTGAAAGTGTAGACATTGAACTGGGATATGATGATGAGGACAAATACATTGTTATGACCATTGTAGATGATGGTGTTGGTATATCAGGCACCGTAGATCAGACTCAGCACCATGGTCTAATGATTATGAAAGAGCGCGCTCATAACTTAGGCGGCGAGTTAATCGTCTCTAACAATCAGCCACAGGGCACTACAATAACCGCTAAGTTTGCGCCCAATTTCTTTGACGAAAGCACCATCGAAGAAGCTTATCTATAATTAATAGGACTTACGCAAAACCGAATAAATATTGCTAATCTAGAGAATACCGTAGTAGCATAATAGTCATGAAAAAGCCCAAAGTAACCCGACTAGATTATTGCCAATATCTCATGGTGAGTCAAATAAACTACACCATTACTAATTATGCTGATCATCATCCTGAGAATATCAGTCATGACCGTATCAATCGCTACTTGAAAGGCGATAAGCTCAAACCCCGACTAGTCTGGGAGCAAGTCAAACAAGACCTTGTATCCCATGCTGATGGTTACCTGATCTTTGATGACACCGTATTAGACAAAGACCATAGTCACAAGATAGAACTGGTCAACCGCCAGTACAGTGGTAACGCCAAGCGCTTGATTAAAGGCATTGGCCTTGTGAACTGCATCTACGTTAATCCGCACACCCAGCAGTATTGGGTTATTGACTATCGTATTTATGACAAAGCCATTGATGGTAAAACCAAGCTTGATCATTTAAAAGACATGCTACAGCACAGTATTGAGTACAAGCAGCTGGCATTTA
>NZ_CAJHBI010000037.1 GCF_904846605.1 Psychrobacter sp. 72-O-c | reverse complement strand
TTATGGGTTCATGTTCTAAGTTAGTATTATCAGAACTAGAGTCGTCAGAATTAGAGTCGTCAGAATTAGAGTCGTCAGAATTAGAGTCGTCAGAATTAGAGTCGTCAGAATTAGAGTCGTCAGAATTGGAGTCGTCAGAATTAGAGTCGTCAGAATTAGAGTCGTCAGAATTAGAGTCGTCAGAATTAGAGTCGTCAGAATTAGAGTCGTCAGAATTAGAGTCGTCAGAATTGGAGTCGTCAGAATTGGAGCTCTCAGAACTAGAGCTCTCAGCACTAGAGTCGTCAGAATATAGGTCTTCTAAACTTACGCTAGGATTTTTTCTCATTTCTCTTCGCAGTTTACTAGCTTCTTCTTGTATAAAAAGATTTAATCCAAGCAAATAAGCTTCGATTTCTCTAACGGTAGAGTTCTCAATTAACTGAGTTCTATCAGCATTAAAACTAACTCTTGAGTTGGTAGTTAAGATATCTAAATATCCAATAATTTGAGGTAGGGATTTACTTGATTGAGTACCTCTTGATATTTCGGGATCGAATAGCTCATAATTATTAAATAATACCTTATTTATATATACTAATGGTCTCAAACTTGAGCGTTGACTTCTAGTTAAATGAAACAAAGTATTTACACTTTTCACACTTGAACCTTTTAAGCTAAGTATTTTCAAGTTAGCTTTAACACTTATAGAGTGTGGAAGTTCTTTCTTATCAAAACAAATTTTCCGTACTATAGTTGATTTATTTTTGAAAATCACTGAAGAGTTTTTCTCAGAGTCAATTTCAACTTCAAATATACATAATTTTTTATTTTCATTCATAGCTTTTTCTAAAGATATAGATTTATCTTTATTGCTATTTTTACTATCACCTATCAGTTTGAATGAAACTTTTATGCCACTATCTAAAAATAGGTTAGTAATTTTTTTTGTATTTATGTCAGAAGAAAAAAACTCTCCTATAATATCTTGGTTTTCTACCTCGTCACAAACAATTTTAACTATAGTACCTACAGATCCTTTCTTATTTAGATCCTCAATAGGAAGGTCAAAATCAGTAATATTACTTAGTTTGATTATTTCTCTTTTATCTACTTCAAATTTTATAGAATTAGAAAAAGATTTATGCATTGTTTCCCATTCAACTAAATTACCAAATTTAAAAACTGCAAGTAATCCTAATCCTTTTTCACCTTGTTGGTAGCGATCTCCACAAATTTTTTCACCATAATTTTTAGAACTTTCAGCGATATGAAATAATGATTCAAGACTCTCCTCAGATATTCCAAATCCATTATCAGAGACTTCTAGAGTATGTTCATTCAAATCATAGGTAATGTTAATTAGAGTAGCGCATGCATCATAGCTGTTTTTTAAAACCTCGTTGATAGCAAACATGTAGCTAGGAACTTTTTCTGAAAACTCGTTAATTATGTTTCCGCTAACTTTAACTGGGATAGATTTCACTAACTATTATCCTTAATATACATTTGTTTATATTCTAACCTACAAATTCGGATTTAACCACTTCTCAGCTGTTTTCATATCCCAACCTTTACGTTCAGCATAACTCTCTAACTGATCGGTGCTGATTTTACCCACGTTAAAATACACACTTTCAGGATGCGAGTAATAAAACCCGCTGACGGATGAGGCAGGCCACATCGCATAGCTTTCCGTTAAAGTCGTACCGATAGCATCGACTGTGCCAAGCCAATCGAACAGTTTACCTTTTTCAGTATGTTCAGGACAGGCCGGGTAGCCAGGAGCAGGGCGGATGCCGACATATTTTTCTTTAATCATTTCATCTTGGCTTAGGTCTTCTTCTGGCTGATAGCCCCAATATTGTTTACGAATCAGCTCATGTAAATGTTCGGCAAAGGCTTCCGCCAAGCGGTCAGACAGTGCTTGTACCATGATGCCGTTATAGTCATCGCCATTAGTTTTATATTCTTCAGCGATTGCTTCTGTACCTACCATTGAGACTGTAAAACCACCAAGATAATCCGTATGCGCGTCCGATGGCGAGATGAAATCTGCCAAGCTAAAGTTAGGCTTGCCGCTGGCCTTGTCGCTTTGTTGGCGCAGATGCTCGAATTGATAAGTTGGCTTACCGCCTTGTGCTGGATCGTTATCATAGACAGTAACCGTATCAGCACCGGTGCGCCGCGCAGGCATGAGTTTAAACACCCCTTTGGCAACGATTAATTTCTCATCTATCATTTTCTTGAGCATATCTTCTGCATTACCAAACAAGTCGCGCGCTGCTTCACCGACCACATCATCTTGCAGAATTTTAGGATATTTACCAGCGAGTCCCCAAGAGATAAAGAAGGGCGTCCAGTCAATATAAGGCAGTAGCTTGGTTATAGGATAATCGTCAAATATGACTTGGCCTTGCTGGTTAGGAGTAGGCGGCACATAGTGGTCCCAATCATCCTTAAAGCCAATTTTGATTGATTCGGCATACGATATTTTGGCGGCTTTGGGTTGGCGTTTGGCTAAGCGTTCACGTACTTTGATATATTCTGCGCGAGTCTCGTCAAGCAAGGCTTGGCGGTTTTCTTTGGACAGCAATTTTGTGACTACGCCGACCGCGCGTGAGGCATCAGACACATAGATGACACCGTCGTTTTGGTATTGTGGTTCGACTTTGACCGCCGTATGGGCTTTAGAGGTAGTCGCACCGCCGATCATCAGTGGCAAGGTCATGCCGCGCTCTTGCATTTGCTTGGCAACATAGACCATCTCATCGAGACTGGGGGTAATTAAGCCTGATAGTCCGATGATATCAACCTTCTCTGCAATAGCGGTATCAAGGATTTTTTCGCACGGTACCATCACGCCCATATCGACGATGTCATAACCATTACAGCCAAGCACCACGCCGACGATATTTTTACCAATATCGTGGACATCGCCTTTGACCGTCGCCATAAGGATTTTGCCTTTGGTTTCCCCTTCGACTTTTTCGGCCTCAATATAGGGGTTGAGCCACGCGACAGATTGTTTCATCACCCGAGCGGATTTGACCACTTGTGGTAAGAACATTTTACCCGCACCAAATAAATCGCCAACGATGTTCATACCATCCATCAAGGGTCCTTCAATGACTTCAAGCGGTTTGGGATATTTTTCCCACGCCTCTTTGGTATCCGCTTCAATATAAGTAGTAATACCTTTGACTAAGGCGTGAGCAATGCGTTTTTCGACTGTGTCTTCACGCCATGTCAGATCGACTGTACTGTCTTTTTTCTTACCACCAAAGCTGTAATTTTCAGCGACGGTCATCAACCGTTCAGTAGCATCTTGTCCCGTCTCGCCTTGGTTGTGATTGAACATCACATCTTCGATGGCATCGCGCGCTTCTTTAGGAATATCGTCATACAGCTCAAGCATGGCGGGGTTAACGATACCCATGGTTAGGCCAGCTTTGATAGTGTGATATAGGAATACCGAGTTTATAGCTTCACGAATGGGGTTACCACGGAAGCTGAATGAGACGTTGGAGACGCCGCCCGATACCATAGCATTGGGCAGATTATCAGTAATCCAACGTGTGGCATTAATAAAGTCGGCGCCGTAGTTATTATGATCAGTGATACCGGTGGCAACCGCAAAGATATTGGGATCAAAGATAATATCTTCTGAAGGAAAGCCTACCTCATTGATCAATACATCATAGCTGCGCTGACAGATGCCGGTTTTGCGCTCGTAGGTGTCGGCCTGCCCATCTTCATCAAAAGCCATCACGATGACCGCTGCCCCGTAACGCATACAGAGACGCGCTCGTTCGACGAACTCATCATGACCTTCTTTTAGGGAGATGGAGTTAACGATTGACTTGCCTTGGATACGCTTCAGACCTTCTTCGATAATGTCCCATTTAGAGGAATCAATCATCAAGGGCACCCGGCTGATATCGGGCTCACCAGATACCAAATTGACGAAATGAATCATCGCCTGTTTGGAGTCGAGCATGCCCTCGTCCATATTGATATCGACGACTTGCGCACCGCCTTCGACTTGGTCACGAGCGACATCAAGCGCTTCGGTATAGGCTTCGGTTTTAATCAAACGCAAGAATTTTTTGGAACCGGTAACGTTGGTACGCTCACCGACGTTGACGAACAAGCTTGCAGGGGTGATGTTAAACGGCTCAAGTCCTGATAAGCGGCAGGCAGGCGCAATCTCAGGAATCACACGCGGCGGGAATTTAGCCACCATATTGGCAATTTGGCGGATATGCTCAGGTGTGGTACCACAGCAGCCGCCGACGATATTCAAAATACCTGCTTTGGCAAAGCCTTCGAGTAGGGCAGTAGTTTCTTCAGGAGTTTCGTCGTACTCACCAAACTCATTGGGCAAGCCCGCGTTTGGATGCGCAGAGACATACATGTTGGCAATATTGGATAGCGTTTGAATATGTGGTCTGAGTGCATCAGCGCCTAGCGCACAGTTAAAGCCAACAGAGAGCGGCTTGGCATGGCGGACTGAGTTATAAAATGCCTCAGCTGTTTGCCCTGAAAGCGTGCGACCTGACGCATCGGTAATCGTACCCGATATCATAATCGGTAACTCAAAACCGATATCATCAAATACACCGGTTACCGCAAAGATTGCTGCTTTGGCGTTCAAGGTATCGAAAATAGTTTCGATTAGGATAATATCAACGCCACCTTCCATCAGCGCCAATGTCGATTCGCGGTAATTAAGTACCAACTCGTCAAAGGTAATATTACGGAAGGCAGGGTCATTAACATCAGGCGACAGCGAACAGGTACGTGATGTTGGCCCCAAAACCCCAGCGACAAAGCGTGGCTTTTCTGGCGTCTTAGCGGTAAATTCATCAGCGGCTTCGCGGGCAAGTTTGGCAGCGGTCTTGTTTAGCTCTGGTACCAGATACTGCATATCGTAGTCGGCCATCGACAGCCGCGTGCCATTAAAGCTGTTGGTCTCGATAATGTCTGCGCCAGCAGCAAGATGGTCGCTATGAATCTCTTTCACCATATGCGGTTGCGAGAGCACTAATAAGTCGTTGTTACCTCGAACATCTTGATCAATATCAGCAAAACGCTTACCGCGATAGTCTGACTCCTCAAGCTTATAATTCTGAATATGGGTTCCCATCGCGCCATCTAGCACTAAGATTCGTGATGCCATTTGTTCAGTGATGCGCGCACGGGCAGTGAGCTGCTGTGCCTTATAAGGGAAAACCGCTGGCGGCGTCAGTATAAAATCATTAGGATTAGCGTTTGGATTGCCATTGTCTATGGCTGGCGTAGTAGAAGATATGGCTGTATCAGCTTGAGAAGAGTTTATCGAGGTCATAGGAACGCTGCTTATATCGTCAATATTATTAAGATAGGATAGAAAGGGATAAAATTGAAAAGCAAAAAGTGTAAATTCTTAGTATTTTAGCATGAAAAGTCTAGCTCTCGCGGGCATGTCCTTAGTCATCTTTAGCAATTAGCTGTAGAGGTAAAAAAACAATAATGAACCTCAGTAGTCAACATGCTGTCAAATAGGAGTAAAGACATTAATTCAACTTAGAATTATAAACAAAAATGTTACGAGCACAAATTCGAATGAGTCATAAACTAAGATATATAAAATTGCTCGGTATTTGTACAATAAATGGGCTTTTAAAATTAAAAATTACCATCCTGCTTAAAAAAGAGGTGGAACTTACACGGCTATTACAAAAAGTAGCGTAAACGCAAATTGCTTATATTATTTTATATGTTAATTTAAGTTCAGAAGGATGAGTCTTTCATAAGATTGCCTTATAAATCTGTGGTCATAGCTTTTTTGCTGTTGGGCATTAGTCAATCTTAGGATTATTTATCTTTGGAGAAGAACACGTAAATCGGTAAGAAAATAACTAGGATATAATTCATTATTAAGGAAAAAACTATGAAAATGACTAAAATCGCTACCCTAGGTGCATTAGCCGTATCAATAGCTGGACTTAGCGCCTGTAATAACATGATGCCACAAAAAGACGCTGCAATGAAGGCGCCGATGCACAGCCAATCAATGGCAAAAATGAACGTAGTACAGCTTGCGCAAAGCAATCCTGACTTTTCAATATTAGTAGAAGCCGTACAAGCAGCAGAGCTGGGCAGTATGCTATCCGATCCTAACGCTCATTACACAGTATTTGCACCAACCAATGAAGCATTTATGGAAGCGTTGACTGAAACCGGCATGAGCAAAGCGCAACTGTTTGCAAATAAACCACTATTAACTAAAATCTTAGGTTACCATGTCATCAGTGGTGATATGGCTATGTATGCCAAAGATGTTAAGCCTGGTAACGTTATGACCGCTAGCAATGATACCTTGATGGTAACCAGTCAAGGCATGTTGATGGATGAGATGGGACGTACTGCTACTATTTTAAAAACAGACATGGCAGCTACTAACGGTGTCGTACATGTCATTGATAAAGTGTTATTGCCTAAATAAAGCTTAAGTAAGAATTAATGGATTAAATATATCTGTTATAAGAGGGTAAAGCTGATATTAATGTCAGCTGACGCTCACCATGAGCTGGCTGCTAAATTGCCAATATTGGATACTTTCCGTATTGGTATTACTACTATTCAGCTCATTAACGTTTAGCAACTAACTAATTACTGATTGATTGATTAATAGCTACTTTGTCTAGTTTTAAAAAGTTTTACTGGTCAAACAAGTTGTTGATGAATATCTATAAGGACATAACCATGTTAAAAAAGAATTTATTATCCTTGGCAATGGCCATGATCGTATTGCCATTGGCCGCCTGTAGTAACAACGAGGAAGTGGCTACACCAGTTGAGACTGATGCCGAAACGGTAGTAGTGGCTGAGCCTGAAGTCATGGCCGAATCTGAGCCTATGGCTGAAGTTGTCCCTATGGATGCTGATATGGCCGCCGATATGACTGCTACGCAAAGTATCGCTGAAATGGCTGCTAGCAATGAAAACTTAACGATTCTAACAGCGGCACTGCAAGCTGCTGGTCTTGATACTATGATGATGGAAGCAGGCGAATATACTGTATTTGCCCCAACTGATGATGCATTTGCTGCTGTATTGACCAAACTAGACGTAACTAAAGAAGAGTTGTTAGCCAATACAGACTTGCTAAAAAGCGTTCTTCCGTATCACGTAGTTCCTATGGTTGTTAAATCGGCAGATATTCCTTATGGCACTCCTATCGAGACTGTTAACGGTCAAATGATTACTATTAGTGATGCTAATGTTATCACTGATGCTAGCGGTAACATGGCCAATATCGTTGGAACAGATATGATGGCAACCAATGGCGTTGTTCATGTTATTGACACTGTATTATTACCAAAATAACAGTTGTTTGAATAAGACTGTTCGTAAATAACTTAATAGTAGACTAATCAAAGATAAGAAGCTCAGCTATACGCTGGGCTTTTTTGTGCGTGCAATTTCTTATCCATAGTAAGCTTTTATAAATAAAGCAATTAACACTATATATTTTAAGTAAGCCATAAAAAACCCATAACCGTAGCCATGGGAATTTTAGATTGCCTTAAGTATTATGAATGACGATTACTTTAATATCGTAGTTATGTCTTAACAAAAAATGTACTGGCTATTTTTTATATCTTCGATCAAAAGACTCATCTCTGAAGGCTAATTATTGAATTACTAGCTATCCGTATAACTAACGGTTGTCCCACAAAAAAGCTCGTGACCATCGCCACGAGCTTTTTTTGATTTTACCTAAGAACTACTTAAGGATTATTTGATAAGACTTACTTCAAATAGCCTTATTTAAGATCTTTATGTAGAGGATCTTTATTCATGTCTTCCATCTGTTTGCGATGACGCTCTTCCCAATATGGCGCGTTTTTGATACCAAATTTTGCGGGATCAAAACTATAGCGTTTCACGCCAGCTTTACGCTGTGCTTCGTAGTCTTTAAGCATGGTTAGAGTCGGACGGGCCACAACGAAGATGACTAAGATACCAACGATGTTCAACCAAGCCATCAAGCCAACACCAATATCACCAATAGCCCAGATATAGCCAGCTGAGTTAAGACCACCATAGGCAACCATCGCCATGATTAAGATTTTGACTAGGAATCTACCGATTTTACCTGCCTCTTTTCCTAGAAAGCGGGTTAAGTAAGCAACGTTTACTTCAGCGATGTAGTAATAAGCCAAAATAGTAGTAAAGGCGAAGAAGAATACTGCGATAGCGATAAAGGTGTTACCGAAGGTGCCATAGACTGATTCCATCGCCATTTGTGTAAAGGCCGGTGAGTTGATCTCAACACCAGCAGCTACATTCTGAACAATGAATTGTCCATCTGGTAAAGTACCTTGAATGTTATACATGCCAGTAGATAAAATCATAAATGCAGTAGCAGAACAAACTAATATCGTATCGACATAAACCGAGAACGCTTGCACTAGACCTTGCTGTGATGGATGCTCAACTTCAGCAGCAGCAGCAGCGTGAGGGCCTGTACCTTGTCCGGCTTCGTTAGAGTAAATACCACGTTTCACACCCCAACCAATAGCAGCACCAAAGCCAGCTTGCGCAGTAAAGGCATCACCAATGATCATACCGAATACATCTGGGATCAAACTTACGTTGCTGAACATGATAATTAAGGCTAAAACAATATAACCGACTGCCATAAACGGTACGGCATATTCAGTAAAGGTTGCGATACGTTTAATACCACCAAAGATGATGATACCCAGAACCACTAAAATGATAGCTAGTGCTACTAAACGCATAGAGCCGACTTCCAACGCCCCGATATTCATCACTGACCCTTCGCCCATAACTTGAGCAAAAGCATTGATAACGCCGTTCGCCTGAACACCAGGTAAGAACATACCACAAGCTAAAATAGAGGCAATCGCAAACAGAACGCCATACCATTTTTGACCAAGCGCCCGCTCAAAGTAATAAGCAGGGCCACCGCGGTACTCGCCAGTAATAACGTCTTTTTCTTTATAAATCTGTGCCAGGGTAGATTCGACATAGGCGGTAGATGCGCCTAAGAATGCAACAACCCACATCCAAAACACTGCACCTGGACCACCGAAGCCGATAGCAGCTGCTACCCCTGCGATGTTACCCATACCCACACGTCCGGCAAGCGATACCGCAAGTGCCTGAAATGATGAAATACCATCCTTACTAGACTTACCTGTAAATAGTAACTTTATCATTTCACCGAACAGACGCACTTGCACGAAGCGCGTCATGATGGAATAGAACAGACCAGCACCCAAGCATAAGTAAATTAATGCTGGGCTCCAAATAATTCCGTTTACTACATTGACTAAACCTTCCATATCTCTATTCCTAGTACTGTCTCAAAGTGGCTATGCTTGTCTAACTGTTTAAGCGAAATGTATAAACTAAACGTAACGACTTAAATTTATATTCACTTAACCACTCAGGATAGCTTGTAGTTGTCCGTGTGTATCCGCTTGCTTGTTACCGACACTAACAGTATCAATATTGTTTAATCAATACTAGTTATCAAAATCAGTGCCGATGCTAAAATTAGCTGCGGCTGCAATTCCTTTTGCCATTTTAATCATTGCAATATCATGACGTCACGCAGTAAGAGTGGATAAATAACAAAAAAACCAGCGAATAAAGCATTTGGTTACTATAGTTAAATATCCAGTAACAGAGTGACAGTATTCAATGTGCAACTAGCCGTCATGATGGTCTCAACTTGCCCATAACTCTCAGTCAAATGACTGTTAATACCCATTGCTGTTGGTTTAAGCTGCAATTCGTTATCAGGTATCTCAACCGATATTGATAAAAAATCGATAGCCATTCAGTTTGGCATTTGTGCTAGTTATACGCTAAAGTGAGAAAAACAATTGATAATTCGTACTCCGCTAATACTAATTGAGTAACAAATCCACTACCGATTGTGTGCAAACCATACGGTTAAGTAACTGCAATTTGCCACAAATCTATGTTAATTGCTAGATTTTTTTTTGATTGCTGCCTACTTTTTGTTTTAAAAAGGTTGTTAGTGAACGGATGTGGGGTTATAGAAAGGTTTTGAAAGAGAGAGGTTTTTTAGAGATAGTATTAAAAGCAGTGATCCATATTGAAACTCAGCCGTTGTGTTTTGGTAACGGTGAATTGTAAAATAGCAATGATAACGCCATTATTAGCAGCATATGTTCAGGCTATAGAGCCAGCACTGTATAACCGCTATTATAATTGGTAACTGCCTAAATGTTGTTTTCACATAGGATTTTGTATAGAAGTGTTTATATCATAGACCCAGATATCACAGAAACCTGCTATAAAGACCTACTATAAATAGGCGCACAGATAATAAGTGCTTATCGTAGTAGACAAAAAAGTTATCAAGGCATGTGTTACCGGTTATCTATAGTTATTTATTATTCTTAGGAGAGACAAATATGTCGCGTAAAGCTATTATAAAACCTATGTTACTATCAGTAGTATTGGCAATATCAGCCGTCAGCTTAAGCGGTTGTGGCTATAATAATCTCCAGTCACAAGACGAGCAGGTGACTGCCTCATGGTCAGAGGTTGTCAACCAATACCAACGCCGTTCTGATCTGGTTCCTAACTTAGTTAAAGTCGTCCAGCAGTACGCCGATCAAGAGCAGGAAGTCTTTACGCAAGTAGCTGAAGCACGTTCGCGTGCCGGTGGCATCACCTTGACTCCAGAGGTACTCAATGATCCTCAAGCAATGGAGCGCTATGCAGAAGCACAAGGACAGTTGGATGGTGCATTGTCACGTCTGATGGCCGTTTCTGAGCGTTACCCTGAGCTAAAGTCTGATGCGCTGTTCCAAGACTTGCAAGCGCAGCTAGAAGGCACTGAAAACCGGATTGCGGTTGCTCGTAATCGTTATATTCAAGAAGTACAAAGCTATAACACTACTGTGCGCCAGTTCCCAACCAATATCACCGCAAAAGTATTTGGTATGGACGCCAAACCAAACTTTACGGTAGCGAATGAAGAAGCTATCTCTACCGCTCCAAGCGTTGACTTTGGTGAAGACGATGCGGCTACTGCTCAGTAGTATTTAACCAAGCAGTAAACTTTAATCAGCAAGTATAAAGGTAAAGTGGTGCGGTAGCGCTTATCACAATAGGTTTTTATTACTATAAAGTGTTAGTGTCGGTTGGCACAAGCGGCGGCTTTATCGGTTAGGCTAGGGTATTTTAATAACTCATTGAGCGTCGTACGATAGCCCAATTTAACACGATATAATTCAGCACAGATGTTACTCGAGGTGGTATAGATTAGATGAATAATTCAAAAGCAATCGTATCGGCATTACTATTCACGATCGGTGCCAGTAGTGGATCTGCGCTGTATGCCGCTCCGAATGACGCTGCTGTCGCTGCTGATAGCACCTCGGATATGCAAAATCGTAGTGTTGAGGATTTCGTGGCCTTGGCCAAAGCAGGTGAGGCCAATGAGGCCATCAATGATGCAGTGTTGGGCAATGAGGCCATTAATGAGGCAGTGCTTGGCAACGAGGCTTTGAACCCCAATGCGGCTGCCGATAATACAAACGGGGCTGATGCACAACCCAAATCTGCCACCCCTTTACCGCCTGTTCAGTCGAGTGCGGCTACTATCGATGCCAATAAACTGATATTGAACGAACCGGTCGTTGATCAGGCCAATATCTTAACGGCCCAGCAAAAACAACGCTTGACTGAGCAGCTGAATAGGATTTATCAGCAAGGCCTAGCTCAAGCGGCGGTCGTTATTGTACCGACTACTGACGGTCTACCAATATTTGATTATGCGTTGCAAGTGGCAGACAAATGGCAGCTGGGTGATAAAGACATCGATGACGGCTTGTTAATTGTGTTGGCAGTCAATGATCGTGAAATCTATATCTTAAGCGGTTATGGGTTAGAGGGTGTGATGCCAGATTCTGTGCTTAATCGCATTATTCGTGAGGATATTACCCCACTTTTTAAGCAGAATGACTATGCTGCTGGCCTTACTGCGGGTATTAGTGCTCTTGAGACTCGTTTAAATGCAGATCCTGAAGTATTGGCCCGTGCCGATGCGCAGGCCGCTGAGCGCAGTACTCAGCAAGGAGAAGATGAAAACCCATCTTCGATTGCTTTATTCGTTATGGCTATGATATTTGGCAGCTTTATAACCAGTATCTTTGGCCGAATATTTGGCTCTATTTTGACCGCTGGTGGATTTTTTGCCGGCTCATTAGCCTTGGGCGGCGGCTTCTTTATGACCATTATCATGGCCATATTTTTGTGGCTGTTTTTAATTTCGCGTGGTTCAGGCGGTGGTCGTGGAGGCCGCGGCGGCGGCATGGTCTTCCTGCCGGGCTTAGGTGGCGGTAGTAGTGGCGGCGGATTTGGCGGCGGAGGTTTCGGTGGTGGTGGTGGCGGCTTCGGCGGCGGCGGTGCTGGCGGTTCGTGGTAGACTCATTCATTAGGCTATATTTACTAGGTGATAGTATTTACTAGGCCATATTTATTAGATTGCAGTCAGCAATAACGTACTTGAGGAAATAATATAATGGCACAAAACAACTTACCCTCATCACAGGCAAGTTTTGCCCGCTGGTGGCGACAAGTCTTGTTTGTCCCGATGCTGCATAGCAGATGGCTGACATCAGAGGCCAAAGCGCGTTTGACGACCAAAGTGACCAAAGCAGAGCGTGGGCACCGCGGTGAAATATTCTTAGTGATAGAAAATAATTTGCCTATCCAAGAGGCTTACCATATTAACTGCCGCACGCGCGCTATTGACTTATTCAGTGAATATCAGGTATGGGATACCGAAGAAAATACCGGTGTCTTAGTCTATGTGAATATCTGTGAACAAAGCTTAGATATCGTTGCTGACCGCGGTATAAGTGCGCACGTCAGTCCAACCGTATGGCGAGCGATGTGTGACAAAGCGGTGGCAGGTATCGCCAACCAAAAAACGGAAGAGAGTTTGACTGATTTATTAGACGAGGTTGGACAGCTATTGGGTCAATACTATTATCTTGAGGACAATCCGTCGGGTAATGAGTTGTCTGATACCGTGGTATTTCTAAAGTAGCTTTGATTGTTATAGTTAATCGAGTTTGGAAACGGTACAGTGCTACTGGGATGCTACTGTAACAAACGTTTTGCAGCCTCTGTCACGCTTGCGAACAGCACGCCAGAAAAATTTATACCAGTAGCACGTTGCTATAAGTTACTCTTTTTTATTTTGAATCGACTATAACATCACTTCAACCTACATCAGAAAAAACAAACTTTTGCAAAGACTTGTATGAAACCAGAAAATAATGAAATTTTTAACCGAAATAAAAAACACGACTGGAGCCACATGATTGACTTAATCAAAAGATTGCCAAAAGCTGAACTTCATTTACATATTGAAGGCTCACTGGAGCCCGAGCTAATGTTTAGGTTGGCTAAAAAGAACAATGTAGAGATTCCCTATGAGAGTATAGAAGATGTGCGAAATGCATATAACTTTACCAATTTACAAACCTTTCTAGATATATATTACGCTGGTGCCAATGTACTTATTACCAAAGATGATTTTTATGATCTAACTTGGGAATATATACTAAAATGTGTTGAAAATAATATCATCCATACTGAAATATTTTTTGATCCACAAACCCACACTTCAAGGGGAATACCTTTCGAAACGGTAATTACAGGAATCAAAGAAGCTCTGGCTGATGCAAAAGAAAAGTATGGCATTACCTCTTGTATTATCCTGTGTTTTTTAAGGCATTTATCGCAACAAGAAGCCTTTGAAACTTTAGAAGAGTCTTTGAGATTTAAAGAAGATATTATTGGCGTAGGTCTCGATTCATCAGAACTCGGAAACCCTCCCTCAAAGTTTAAAGCAGTATTTAAAAAAGCCAAAGAACAAGGCTTTAAATTGGTCGCTCATGCTGGTGAAGAAGCTGATTTTACCTATATTTATGAAGCTTTAGATTTATTGGCTATTGATAGAATCGACCATGGCGTTCAATCTATTAAAAGCCCAGAGCTTATGAAAAGGCTAAAAGAGGAACAAATGCCTCTTACCGTTTGCCCGAATTCAAATATTGAGCTAAAGGTTTTTCAAACCTATAAAGAACACAATATAAAAGAGCTTTTAGATTATGGCTTAAATATAAGTGTCAATTCAGATGATCCTGCCTATTTTAAAGGCTATATAAATCAGAACTTTATAAACTTATGCGAGAACCTACCAATAACAGAAGACGATATAATTACTTTGGTAAAAAACTCCTTTAAATCTTCATTTATAGATAATGACTTAAAAAATGAGTATTTAGCTAAAGTCGATGCAGCGATATAACAAAATTTTTGGCCTAGTATTGCTGTTGGGTATTGCGTTAAAAATCTTATATATTGCTATGACAACAGGACGCTGATTTGACTAAACAGTTGCGGCATCACAACTCCAGCATTCGCTACTAGGGTGATGTCAACTACGGTATTGGGCGTCGGATTGGGATTTATTTCAATAATCTTAGCACCGTTTTGTTTTGCTATTTGGGCAAGTCCAGCCGCAGGATAGACCAGACTGGAGGTGCCAATACTTATAAATACCTCACAATTAGCGGCAGCATTTTCTGCCGTTTGCCATGCCTCACTAGGTAACGACTCACCAAACCAGACAATATCGGGTCTAATATAACCACCGCAATCCGTGCAATTTAATAATTTTTCATTATAATTGTGGGCGGTAGAGCTATTATCAGAGCTGTTCCTATTAGAAGTAACACGGTTGAAACTTTTACTATTAGAAACACCGTTATGAGGCATATCACACTGGCTACAGCGATTACGCCAGAGATGACCATGTAGATGGGTTACGGTACTGTCGGCTTGTTCGTGTAAGTCATCAACGTTTTGAGTAACTATAGTCAGTTGTTGATTTTTTAATCCAGCGTGCTGTTGCCATTGTGCAAGGGCGTGGTGGGCTGGATTGGGTGTTTTATCAGACACCAGTTGCCGACCCCACTGGTACCAAGACCACACCAACTGGGGATCACGTGCAAAGGCTGTACAAGTCGCCAAATCCTCAGCACGATATTGCGACCATAAACCGGTTTGCTTATCTCGAAAAGTAGGAATGCCACTTTCTGCCGAAACCCCTGCTCCGGTCAAGACACAAATGCGCTGCTTTGCGACTAATAATTTGGCAGTGCGCTGCACTTCAACGATTAATTCTGACGACAATTCTGCTAACATAGCTTAACCCTTGCTAATAATGGATGCATAACCCTATGATAGACGGAATTTGGTGGCTTGTCATATTGCTAGCGGTGGTTGCCGGTTTGTGGCTACTGGCCTATATGCACGGTGCTAAAAGTGATGATAAAACCAAGGCATCTTCGCGTGCAAAAATATCTCCTACTGATGGCCTACAAAAAACGGCTGCCATACTTAAACAATATTTTCCTGACTATCGCGTGACCCGTAAGAACAATCATTTACTCGTCATCAAGCAGGGCAAAAAAATCGCGATGATTACCCTTGATAAAAAGCTCGCTACCGGTCAGCGCCGTTTAGGTGACGTGCCTATTATTAATTATCATCGCACACCTAGCCGTACTCAGCTGAGCACTAATTTGCAAGATGCGGAGTAGGGTTGCTTATCGTTTTAGTAGTAGCCAAATGGTCACTATCACCCAGAATGCAGATGCAAGAAACAATGTAGCCATGTAAAAAACAGTCATGACATCTCCCAATCCTTGATTTTTATTAATATAGAAGTTGCTAAAGAGTTTTAGAGGTAATACTAGATAAGGAACAGGTGGCGCGAGGATAAGACAAGTTAAAGAAATGGTGCGCTCGGCGGGAATCGAACCCACGACCCTCGGCTTCGGAGACCGATACTCTATCCAACTGAGCTACGAACGCATGATGTGACTATTTATAGTGTACTATTCAAAATACTGCCGATTAATGGTTAATATTTTGAAGTAGGTCAAAAAATAAAGACCGCTTAGTTTAACAAATAAAAGCCAAAAAGCCAATCAGCGAGTCCAGCTATTGAGGTTTTTTCAGAAAAAACAACATAGTCAGCAAACAGGCATGGCAATCCACCCCTCTTTTCCCTTATAATGTCAGGGAGAATGACCCTTGATGATCACCGATTACAATTGTGCCCGCTGACCTAACGCCCGTTTGCTATTGATGACCGTACGTTATCAAAGGTGGACAAACAGGACGTTGAAGTTGTGCCAGCCCCTTGTATACGTAATAAGAGAACGTGACGAATGAGAAAAGTAGTGATGTTATCGGCAGCTGCCATTCTAGGAATCGCTAGTATCGCGGTGAGCCAAGCTGAAGATGTCGCAGATACGCCTGTAGCTGTCTCTGATGTAGCAGAAGCGCAGGACGCTGTTGATAACGCTCCTGAAGTGCTAGGTGATGATGTACAGGCTGCCGCCGACACCACAGGTGCTGCTGTTGACGAGACTGCGCAAGCCGCCGCCGCTCCAGACGATGCCGCTCCTGCTGAAGAAACTGCACAAGCTGCACCTGCTGCTGACGAAGAACCTATCCCTGTCGATACCCCACAAGTGCAAAAACTAATTGCCTTATATCCCAATTTAATTGCACGTATTCAGCCTGTTGGCCAAGTGTGTTTTGAAGAAGGTGATATTTGCAATGTGACTGTGCGCTCGTCTGGCCCTTCAGCGGGGGACGGCCCCCGTGATGGTAGTACGGTATATAATGCTGTTTGTCAGACCTGTCACACAGCGGGCTTGCTTGGTTCACCAATTTTTGGTGATGTGGGCGCTTGGGGACCACGTATTGCTAAGGGCAAAGAGACCCTGTATACGCATGCTATCAATGGTTTCAACGCTATGCCAGCTAAAGGTGGTGCCGATATTCCTGACGAAGAAGTTCAAAATGCAGTAGATTATATGGTGAGTGAATCCAGTTAGTCTGATTGCTATTCATATTTTGATCTATGTCTGATGTTATTCAATAACAGATGAAATTGCTTATTTATGATATGAGTGACCAACTTGTAAAGTGCCTATTTCAGTCTATGAGATAGGTGCTTTTTTTATGATTGATATTATTAATGTTGTGCTTGCATTAAAGCGTGGTTGAAATTTGCCAATCGTAACCTTATTTTAAGACATTACATCATCCATCCTAAAAATGAATTTTATAATCCAATAGAGGTATTCATGTCTGAGGTACCAGCGCTTTCCGTCCAGAATTTATCCAAAACTTATGACAACGGGTTTTCGGCGTTAAAAAATGTCACTTTAACCGTGCCGCAAGGTGGTTTTTTTGCGCTACTGGGGCCAAATGGGGCAGGTAAATCAACGATGATTGGTATTATCAGCTCTTTGTTTCAACCGACTAATGGTAGTGTGCATATTTTTGGTGCTGATCTATTAGCCAATCCTTCGGTGGCTAAGCAGTATTTAGGCATAGTACCGCAAGAATTCAACTTCAACATGTTTGAAAAAGTAGAAGATATTCTGATAACCCAAGCAGGTTATTTTGGTATTTCTGCTAAAGAGTCAAAACCACGTGCCGAGCGTTTACTCAAAGCCTTGGGTTTATGGGATAAACGAGACAGCAAATCGCGCGAGTTATCTGGCGGTATGAAACGACGCTTGATGATTGCTCGCGCGTTGATTCATAAGCCCAAGCTGTTAATTCTTGATGAGCCAACCGCTGGGGTTGATATTGAATTGCGCCGCTCGATGTGGGAATTCATGCAGCAAATTAATATTGAAGAAAATACTACTATTATTCTCACCACTCACTATTTAGAAGAAGCTGAGCAGCTGTGTAAGCGTATTGCGATTTTGGATCATGGTGAGATTCGTATTAATACTGAAATGAAAGACTTGCTGGCGCAATTGTCGGTTGAGACCTTTGTGTTAGATTTGACTCAACCGCTTACTCAGCCTTTAGTCATTGATAAGGTAACAGAGATTGTCCAGCCTGATGAGCTAACTGTGGAAGTGACCTTGAGTAAAGGCGAGACTCTCAACTGTGTCTTTGAGCAGCTCACCAAACTTGAAATTGAGGTTGCCAGCATGCGTAACAAGTCTAACCGTCTAGAGGAGTTATTTATGCGGCTAGTAGACAAAAATGTTCAGAGTGAGGACAGTATGAAGGAGGCAGGGTTATGAGACAGCCAGTAACTATAGATCCTAATGAGACCATGTCTTGGGCCAAAAGATGGATTGCTTTTCAAACTATATTAGTAAAAGAGATTCGTCGAATTCTGCGTATTTGGCCACAAACCCTGTTGCCACCAGTTATTACTATGGCTTTATACTTTGTCATTTTTGGTAAGATGATTGGTTCGCGGGTAGGGGAGATGGGCGGCGTACCGTACATGCAGTTTATCGTCCCGGGGCTCATTATGATGGCGGTGATTACCAATAGTTATTCTAACGTGGTATCGAGCTTTTTTAGTGCTAAATTTACAGCCAGTATTGAAGAGCTGTTAGTATCTCCAGTTTCTAAGCACGCCATATTAATGGGTTACATCGGTGGCGGTATTTTCCGCGGTTTGATTATTGCTCTTATTGTCTCTATTGTCGCGCTATTCTTTACTAAGCTGGGTATTGAGCACCTATTTGTCACTATATTTACGGTGCTTGGAACGTCTATCTTGTTCTCGCTTGGCGGCTTTATCAATGCGGCCTACGCACGCTCATTTGATGACATCACTATTATTCCAAGCTTTGTACTGACACCGCTGACCTTTCTTGGCGGGGTTTTTTATTCGATGGAAAACTTGTCTACATTTTGGTACAACGTCTCACTATTGAATCCTATCGTCTATATGGTTAACGCATTCCGTTACGGTATCCTCGGTCATTCTGATGTCAACGTTTGGTATTCGATGGTGGCCATTTTTGTATTTTGCGTGGTGTTTTATACTATCTCTTATCGACTACTGAGTAATGGCTCGCGGATTCGCTTGTAGAGAAATATTGACCTAACTAAAAGTTATAGAGAGTAACGTTGGTAATAGATAACTATTGATAGTTAGTAATAAATAACAGTAACGGATAATATTAATAAAAATTAGGTATGGTGAATACTAAATAAAATAGATACGGGTCATAAACTTACAAGGCTGGCAAAATTTTCTCACTTGCTGTGCGGCTGTTACGCCACTCCAGAGGCTTCGAAAATTTCTCACAGCCCTGCTTACTGTATCCGTTTTAGAGTAGAATAACTGTATTACGAGGAAGTACGAATGAGCATTCATGGTATTTTAGGCGAGCAAACTACCGATTATCCTACCGAATATAGCCCGCAAACGTTATATCCTATTGCCCGTAGTATTGGGCGTGATGCCATTGGTTGGCAGACAGATAAGTTGACGGTTGGGGTAGATTGGTGGCATGCGTTTGAGATGTCGTGGCTCAATCCGCAAGGTATCTCACAGGTGGCGCTGGCACGCTTTAGTATTCCTGCCAGCTCGCCTTATATTGTTGAGTCCAAATCGTTGAAGTTGTATCTCAACAGTATTAACTTTACCGAATTTGACAGCTGGCAAGAAGTACAAGCTTTGGTTGCAAAAGACTTATCAGCTTGCGTACAAACAGACGTACAATTCGAGTTATTTACATTAGCCGATGCTCAGTCAGGGCTGTTAATTAGTCAGCCTGAGGGCGTTTGTATTGATAACGCGCTAGCAGATAGTACGGATAAAGTAGGGCTAAGTATTCATCCTGATGCGTCGTTGCTGAATGGTAATAAAGTAGAATCTAGTGCTGTTAAAAAGAACGATAACGACAAGCAGCCATATGTTTTTTATTCTAATCTGTTGCGGAGTAATTGCCCGGTGACCAATCAGCCGGATTGGGGCACTTTAGCGGTCACTATGACCAGCACAGGCGCAGTTGATAATGCCGCTATGCTACGTTATATTTTAAGCTTCCGTCAGCATAATGGCTTTCATGAGCAGTGTGTGGAGCAGATATTTGCCGATTTAAGCCAATATTACGAGCCAAGCAAACTGATGGTACGCGCATGGTACACACGCCGGGGTGGTATCGATATTAATCCTTGCCGCGTCAGTGAGTGGTCATTATTGCCAGCGCCGAGCCGATTGATTCGTCAATAACTTAGTTGGTGAGGAAGCAGGTTTGTAAGACAATAATCATCTTTATATGATTTCGGTAATTTTCAACTGAATTATTAAACACAAAAAAAGCGCCTATTTCATTTAATGAGATAGGCGCTTTTTTATTAGCTGAGGTTGTTTTGTTAAACTATTTATTGCTTACTTTTGCTAAAACTTCTTCACGGCTTAGCATTAGCTTTTCATTATCACGGCGATTGACGTACTCGTATTTCTCTTCAGCAAGATTGCGATCAGAGACCACGATACGATGCGGAATACCAATCAGCTCAAGATCCGCAAACTTAACGCCAGGACGTTCGTTGCGATCATCTAACAAGACGTTGATACCAAGCGCCTTTAGCTCCTCGTATAGCGCTGTAGCCGTTTGCATGACCGTATCTTCTTTGGATTTCATCGGCACAATAGCTACTTCAAATGGTGCGAGAGAGTCCGTAACGTTGGGCGTTGACGGCCACATGATGCCAGCTTCATCATAATTTTGTTCGATAGCGGCGGCAATAATACGACTAACGCCAATACCGTAGCAGCCCATCATTAAAGTAACAGGCTTGCCATCTTCGCCTGAAACCCTACAATTCATTGCTTGCGAGTATTTATCACCCAACTGGAAAATATGACCAACTTCGATGCCGCGTTTGATTCTTAGCGATCCTTTGCCATCAGGAGAGGGGTCACCCTCTTTTACGTTACGCACATCAACAATACGAGTGATACTCGCGTCTCGTGCCCAGTTCATACCAATAGTGTGTTTATTGATCACGTTGGCACCAGTCACAAAATCTGACAAGGTAGCCGCTGAACGATCAACAAAAACAGGCATATCTAAGTCAACACCAATGTAACCTTTATGCAGACCAGCCGCTCTTAATTCTTCATCGGAGGCTAGAGTGAGCGGAACGTTAGCTTCTTCGATTTTTTCTGCTTTGATGGTATTTAGTTGATGATCTCCGCGCAAAACAATAGCAATGAGCTGCGGCTTTTCGTCTTCGGTATGACCATGTACGATGAGGGTTTTGACTGTGGTTGCTAGTGGCACATCCAAATGTTCAGCAACCATTTTACAAGTGGTCATATCTTCTGTTAATACGTTTTCACGTGCCATTTTGGATGGTTGACGTTCAGCGGTGCTAACTGATTCGGCAAGCTCAACGTTCGCCGCATAGTCAGATGAGTCTGAAAAGGCAATATCATCCTCACCACTATCTGCTAGTACATGGAACTCATGTGAGGCAAAGCCGCCAATAGAGCCAGTATCTGCTTGTACGGCACGGAAATCGAGCCCTAGACGGGTAAAGATCCGCGTATAGGCGTCATACATGTCATGATAAGTCTTCGCCAATGACGCCTGATCAACGTGAAATGAATAAGCGTCTTTCATGGTGAATTCGCGTGCGCGCATTACCCCAAACCGTGGCCGAATCTCATCACGAAACTTACCTTGAATCTGAAAGAAGGTAATCGGTAGCTGCTTATAACTACGTAACTCGCCTTGTGCCAAGTTAGTAATCACTTCTTCATGGGTAGGACCCAGCACAAAATCACGATCATGGCGGTCTTTAAAGCGTAATAACTCAGGACCATAATCGTCAAAACGTCCGGTCGTTTGCCAAAGCTCGGCAGGTTGAGTCATGGGCATCAGCACTTCTTGCGCGCCGACATTTTGCATCTCTTCGCGAACAATACGTTCGACCTTTTGTAAGATGCGTAGCCCCATGGGCAACCAAATATATAATCCTGAAGCGATTTTACGAATAAGACCGGCCCGCACCATCAGTTGGCTTGAGGCGATATCGGCATCACTTGGGGTCTCTTTTAGCGTGGCAAACAAAAACTGACTGGCTTTCATAAATAAAGCATAACCTTATCAACGATAAAATAAAAAATAAGTAGTAGAAGGCCGAGCATTTGGTCAATGGTTTGATGACCGCCGTAATCTTGCCGTTATAACTACTGCCTATAGGCACAATAACAAGGGGCTAAACTTTGATCTATATATCAATATTTAGCCCACTTAACGTCTTGTAAACCTGATAAATAAATTTATGTCGATATTTTATCGATACAATCTGACTATGTTAGGTAAACTTTGCCTAAGACGCAATGACTTTTTAACTTTTCCAGCAGAACGGTACAGAAAGGTTGGAGTAGGCCCAAAAATAGCAGGATTATTGACTGATTTCTGACGCATTGTACTGTAAGTTATCTATGTACTTTTATAAGCAATTGTGTAGAAAATTAGTAGTTATTCCTTGAACTTATCGGCAAAATCATTATTTATATGATATTACTTATTTTTCATTCATAATGTTCATAAGGGTTTTATGAGTGTCTCGATAACCTAAAAGGTCGCATACATGAAAACTTCTGATAATAGGATACCTGATGATCCTAGCGCCGCTTCTAATAAGACTCCTCAATCGAAAAAACCTATTGCAATGATGTCGTGGTTGTTATTGATTGTCGGTTTAGCGGCATTAGTCGTTGCTATTTATATTGCGCAGAACCCTGAACCAGAAGAACCTATCGAAACCATTACTCGTGAGGGTGTGGTGACGCAAATACAGCAGTTGAATCGCCTACAGACGGTGGCTTTTAGTGTTGATACGGTGATTACTAGCAAACGCCCGGGCAGCTGGATGAAGCTGTGGCAGGATGAGCAAAAAGGGCTATTTATTGCTCGTGGACGCGTTCAAGCTGGTATTGACTTGAGCGCACTATCCCCTGAGATGGTACGAGTGGTGCAGCCTACAGTTCCTCTTAAGGCTGATACAGATGATGCTCCAGCTGCTGATACTACTACACCGATTTCGATCATGCCGCAGATTAATATTACCCTGCCACCTTCAGAGATATTTGCCGTCTATTTAGACGATATTGAGATTTACGACTGGCAAACGGGCGCTTTTGGCATGATGCAAGTTGATCCTAAAATCTTAGCGCAAGCGCAAAGTATGGCCAAAAAAGAAGTTCTTGAGCGTGCCTGTCGTGGTGATGTTATGAACATGGCACTACAAAATGCTCAAAATCAGCTGCAGCAGTTGTTTTCTTTAACGGGTGCAGTAGTTACGGTGACTACCCAAGGTGCGGGCGCCTGTCAGATGCCATCGGCAACGTCATAATGTATGAGAGTAACATCATAGAGCTGAAAACGACTTAATAGCTTGGTTAATTGGGCTTCAGATGGAATCAAACCGTTTGAAGCCTTTTTTGAATTCAGTTTTTAAATTCAGCGATGGCCAGTTGCCGTGCAGCTTTGTGTTCTACCATCGGTTCTGGATAATCAATTTTGGCAAACTTACCACCCTTTGCTAACTCTTTACGCATCTTATCCTCGCTATGCAAAATGCTGGTAGGAATATCTTTTAGCTCAGGTAGCCAAGTTTTGATAAACTCAGCGTCAGGATCGTGAGTCTTAGCTTGGCTAAAAGGGTTCATAATACGGAAGTAGGGTGCAGAGTCTGTACCAGTTGAGGCACTCCATTGCCAGCCACCATTGTTAGACGCAAAGTCGCCATCTATCAGCTGTTGCATAAAATAACGCTCTCCCCAGCGCCAATCAATAAGTAAATCCTTAGTCAAAAACATCGCTGTAACCATGCGCAGACGATTGTGCATGAAGCCAGTGGCATTGAGACAATGCATCGCCGCATCTACTAACGGAACACCAGTCTTGCCAGCACACCAAGCATCAAAATCATCCTGATTATATGACCAATTAATACGGCTATCTGTCTCTTTTTTATAAGCATGATGACGAATGAGTTCCGGCTTATCAGATAACACATGACGATAAAAATCACGCCATGCCAGCTCGCTTATCCAACGATTTGTATCTATATTATCGCTCCCACTTTGTAGTGCTTTAGTCGCTTGCAAATAGCAATGGCGGGCACTTATTGAGCCAATAGTGAGATAAGCCGATAGCTGGCTGGTTGCGTGCAAGCTGGGCACGTCACGGCTGACATCATAGTTATCAATATCAGTAGCGATAAATTGATCTAAACGATGACAAGCTTCGATTTCACCAGCTGGATAAGCTGTACGTGCCTGAGTAAGCTGGGCGTCGCCGTCAATGTTGTCTAATGATGCAGGGGTTTGGATCGCTTCTAATCGCTTTTGATAGTCCTTGACCAGCTCTTTACTTAAGGTTTCTATGCTCTCAGCGGTATTGGCGTTGGCAGTTATTTGGGTTAGATTAAGCGGTTTATTATTGGATTGGGTCCTTTGGTTTAAGCTGTTATTGGTATTGACTGCTTGTGCGTCATGAAGTTGAAGGGAGCTGATATCTAAGGTCTGCCGCCACTTTTTATAAAATGGGGTGAACACCTGATACATGCTGTCATCATTGGTGGTGATGCTATTAGGCGGTAGGATACATTGGTCATGCCAGCGTATAAATTCAATATCGTTTTTTGCAAGTTGCTTATTCAATTGTTCATCACGTGCAATCTCTCTACCTTCATATTCATGATTGGCCATCACGCAGCTGATATGCTTAAGCTCACACATCTCGATAATAGTATTCGTGCAGTCATCGAAGTTTTCACAGACTTGCACTGTCAAAGGGATATTCAATTGCTTCTGCAAGTCTGCCGCCAGTTTGGGCAGCGTACGCGCAATCAAATCCACCTGTAGTAATGAGGTATCGTGAGCTTGCCACTGTTCAGGGGTACAAAAGAACAGCGCTGTTACCAAAGCATTATCTGTCCGCGCTCGTTCGCAAAGTGCAGCAAGCGCGGTATTATCGTGAACTCGCAAGTCACGACGAAACCACATCAAATAGTGTGGCTGGATAGGTAGGGTATCAGAGGCTACATCAGTGTCGGTATTGCCAGTAGGCAGCGTGGTTATGGGCATGAGTCATCCTTTTTCTTATCACAAACAAAACTATGAATAAAAGTATGCTAGGATAAGTTTTTGGATGCAATTTATTTGGCATTTAATTAACAAATTATCACCATTTCTTATGATTAATGGCTCATTATAATTTATAATCAATCCTTACTGATTGTTAAGGTCATATTTAAGGTCATAAAATGCACGTTAAGTTTTGCGGTTTTACCCAGCTTGCCGATATTTATACTGCTGCCCAGTTGGGTGTTGATGCGGTAGGCTTAGTGTTTTATCCGCCAAGTCCACGTGCGGTGACGCAAGCTCAGGCACAAACACTCAGTGCAGCGCTACCCGCCTTTGTCAGTGTGGTGGCCTTAGTGGTCAATATGCCCCATGACGAGCTGGTCGAGCTTGCTGATAATGTCGCCTTTGATATCATCCAATTCCACGGTGATGAGACCCCTGAGCAATGCCAGCAGTTAGCAGGCGCGGTCAATAAGCGTTGGATCAAAGCCCTACGTATCAATACTGACCAAGGTGACCTGAACAGCATGGATAGCGTAAAAGCACAAATAGAGCGCTTTGCCGCTGCCGGTGCTAGCAGTATTTTGCTTGATGCCTATCATCCTAATAAATACGGCGGTACGGGCGCGCGCTTTGACTGGAGTTTGATTCCTCAAAACAGCTCATTACCTGTTATTTTGGCCGGTGGCTTAGATGCCCAAAACATTGCAGCGACTTCAGATTTACCGATCTATGGCGTCGATGTCAGTGGCGGTATCGAGCATGATAAAGGCAAAAAAGACAGCGCTAAGATGCGTGCCTTTATGAAAGCGGTCAAACGTGATCGATGGCAAAGCGACGCTATTCTTGAAACCATTTAGTGTGAAGGAAACTGGTGTGAAGGAAATATTAGTTTGAGTTAAATAGGGCAAAACTACCCATTTTTAGCTTTAACACTGCCTAGCATTTGTTTCTCTACTTGGTTCTCATTCCGTTTGTTGTAAATGTTAGCCCTCCCTCATATCTATATTAAAAAACACCATCTATCGTAGGAATTATCATGAGTCATGTCGACAGCAAAAATGCAACTGATGCTTCATCTGCTACCGAACAATCTATCAATACCTTTACCAATCCAAAAGATGTTAAAGACTTTAACCAATATCCTGATGCTCGCGGGCATTTTGGGGTACACGGTGGACGCTTTGTCTCTGAAACCTTGATGGCAGCGTTAGAAGAGCTGGAAGCGTTGTATACCAAAGTAAAAACCGATCCCGCATTTTGGGAAGAATATCATACTGATTTGGTTAATTATGTCGGTCGCCCAACCCCGCTCTATCATGCTAAGCGCTTGAGCGATGAAGTGGGTGGGGCGCAAATTTATTTTAAACGTGAAGACCTAAACCATACGGGCGCGCATAAAGTCAATAACACCATTGGGCAGGCATTACTTGCCAAAATGTGTGGTAAAAAACGTATTATTGCTGAAACTGGCGCAGGTCAGCATGGCGTTGCAACAGCGACTATTGCAGCGCGTTTGGGATTAGAATGTATCGTGTACATGGGTGCCGATGATGTCGAGCGCCAGAAGATGAATGTCTATCGTATGCGTCTGCTAGGGGCAACCGTTGTGCCAGTGACTTCTGGTTCACGTACGCTTAAAGACGCGATGAACGAAGCCATGCGTGATTGGGTCACTAACGTTGACAGTACTTATTATATTATCGGTACCGTAGCAGGTCCGCATCCTTATCCGCTGTTAGTACGTGACTTTCAGGCGATTATTGGTAAAGAAACCCGTATTCAACACTTAGAAAGAACCGGTAAATTACCAGATGCCTTGGTCGCTTGTGTCGGTGGTGGCTCTAACGCTATTGGCCTATTCTTTGACTTCCTAAACGATACTGAAGTGGAAATGTATGGTGTGGAAGCGACTGGTGATGGTATCGAGACCGGTCGCCATTCAGCACCACTCGCGGCAGGACGCATTGGGGTCCTACATGGCAACCGTACTTATCTCATGGCAGACGATGATGGTCAGATTCAAGAAACCCATTCTATCTCAGCGGGACTTGATTACCCAGGTGTTGGCCCTGAGCATAGCTTCTTAAAAGATATGAAGCGTGTGAAGTATGTCGGTTGTACTGATAAAGAAGCGCTAGCTGGCTTCCATGAATCAACGCGTAAAGAAGGTATTATCCCAGCGCTTGAAACGGCTCATGCGGTTGCTTATGCGCTTAAACTTGCTAAAACTATGACTCCTGACCAGACTATCGTTGTTAATATGTCTGGTCGCGGCGACAAAGATTTGCATTCTGTTATGAAAGCGGAAGGTCTTGAGTTTTAGAGTCCTATAGACTGTAGTAATTTTAAATAGGGTAATTGCATAACTAGTGATTGCCCTATTTGATAATCAATACTAACTATGCGAGTTATTAGCTACTGATTATCTAAAAAGTCGCTGCTCAAAGTCCGCCAATTGCGTGAAACTTTTAAAAATAATAAGAGACCACTATGACCCGAATTGAAACCACCTTTGATACTTTAAAATCCCAAAACAAAAAAGCCTTAATTCCTTATGTGATGGCAGGCGATCCCAATCCTAAAACTACCGTAGGCTTGCTACATGACTTGGTTAAGCATGGCGCAGATATGATTGAGATTGGCTTGCCGTTTTCAGACCCTATGGCTGATGGTCCAACAATAGCGTTAGCTGGAGAACGCGCTTTAGCTGCGGGTACTAGTACCCGTGGAGCGTTGAAGATGGTCGAAGAATTCCGTAAGCAAGATTCGCAAACCCCAATTATCCTAATGGGTTATCTTAATCCGGTTGAGATTATCGGTTATGATAACTTCGTCGCGCTATGTGAGCAGTCGGGTGTCGATGGCTTATTGATGGTGGACTTACCGCCAAGCGAGGCGGGCAGCTTTACCCAGCATTTAACCGATCATTCTATGAATGAAATTTTCTTATTATCGCCAACGACTTTGGCTGATCGTCGTCAGCAAGTATTAACCCATTGCGGTGGTTATATTTATTATGTGTCATTAAAAGGGGTGACCGGTTCAGCCACGCTTGATACCGATGATGTGGCGACCCAAGTGCAAGCCATCAAAGCGCAAACTGACTTACCTGTATGTGTGGGTTTTGGTATTCGTGATGGTGTCTCTGCCAAAGCCGTTGGCGCTCATGCAGATGGTATTATTGTTGGTAGCGCGTTGGTGCAAAACTTCGCTGATCTAGATGCTGATGATGCAGTCGCGGTTGCGGCGGCTCAGCAACAAATCATGGTAAAAATGGATGAGTTACGCGAAGCTTTAGACAGTTTAAGCGCATAAATCAATAGTTATGCCTGATAACGGTTTAATAAAAATAAACTATCGGCTTTGAAAGCTTGCGAATTATCATCAGTGATAGAGTATTAATAGTCGAGTCGAGTGCTCTTTTTGGAAGTGCCCTTTATTGAAGTAATTTTTATTAAAGTGCATCAATAATTATAATGATAATATTGAATGACTTTGCTAAAGTTAGTTTACGTGTGTAAACTAACATAACGTATAAATTGTTACAATTACGGGTAAGCGTGCTTCATAACGGCTCATGTTATGACTGGATTGAACTCCTAATTTAACTTTCAGCGACAAGTATATGAGCAAACTTGTCGATAAGCCGACGATAATGGCGAATAATATGACTGACACTATAACAACACCTGATACTCAAAATGACAGCTCTGCTACTCTGGCGGCGAATGATAATATCGCTGGTCACTCATGGTTTAATCGCCCAGTACCGGGTATTAAGCAGCAATTGTCTGCACCACTGACCGCAGTAGAGACCGAACCGTCAACGGAATGCACCAGCTGTCATTCGATGATTACCAATACGGCGCTTATTTTCAACTGCTATGTCTGCCCGCATTGTGACCATCATTTGGCTATGACTGCACGTGAGCGCTTGAATTGGCTTTTAGATCAAGTAGACGGCGAGCTTGGGCAAGAATTTACTGCCAAAGATCCGCTAGGATTTGTAGATAGTAAGCCGTATCCGCAACGTATGAAAGAGGCGCAGACCAAAACCGGCGAGACCGAAGCACTAATCGTCTTGCATGGTAAGCTTCGTAATCTTGATGTGGTCGCTTGTGCTTTTGACTTCCGCTTTATGGGCGGCTCAATGGGCTCGGTAGTTGGCGATCGCTTTGTGCAAGCAGCCGAAAAAGCGCTAAAGGATAGAGTGCCATTGGTTTGCTTTGCGGCATCCGGCGGTGCGCGTATGCAGGAAGGTATATTGTCGTTAATGCAAATGGCACGGACTGGTGCGGCTATTGAACGCTTAAGAATTGCTGGCGTGCCTTATATTGTGGTGTTAACCAATCCAGTTTATGGCGGCGTTACTGCTTCTCTTGCCATGCTTGGTGATATCCATTTAGCAGAGCCCAAAGCAATGATTGGCTTTGCGGGTAAGCGCGTGATTGAGCAGACCGTTCGCGAGACCTTAGAAGAGCCGTTCCAGCGTGCGGAGTTCTTGTTAGAGCATGGTGTGGTCGATGAGGTGGTACATCGTCATCAGATGATTGATACCATTTATCGTCTGTTGGCAAAACTATGCCGTCAACCGAACGTTGATGCCTAGGTTTCTGTTAATTTGTTTCTGCCAATCTATATTTGATTCATTGGTTTTAAGGTAGCAAAGACTTTAATAGCATTTACCGTATTTTAACGGTAAATGCTATTTTTGCTTTTGAGGGCCATGGTTTTTTATATAGTCAATAAACCAAAAAAGAACTACAATACCTAAATGACCTACTCAAATGATTTTCGACAACTCGTATTAAGCAAGATTGCAGCAGGGCAAACGGTACGCCGCGTTGCCCAAGACTTTAATATT
>NZ_CAJHBI010000036.1 GCF_904846605.1 Psychrobacter sp. 72-O-c | reverse complement strand
TCTTTGAGCATAGTGCGAGGCATAGCGAACGGTATCTTTGTTGTGTGAGAACTCAAAGGTTACTGCTTCGCTATTTTTTTTGCCACTAATTTATTGCTGTTATTTCACCAATGTTCAACAGACCCTAAACTATTTGCTAAAATCATGACTTAATAAAACTACTATTAATCAAGGAAGATTATTATGCTGAAAACCATGTCAAAAAATGGATTAAATGTTGTTGTCGATGGCTTTCATTACTTAGAAGGCCCGCGCTGGTATAAAGATGCCTTGTGGTTCGTCGATTTTTACACGCAAGGGGTTTATCGCGTCAATGAGCAAGGCGTGGCAGAGAAGATTGTCCATATCGATCAGCAGCCCTCTGGCTTAGGCTGGTTGCCTGACGGTCGCATGCTAGTGGTGTCGATGAAAGACCGCAAGGTATTACGACTAGAAAACGATGGTGAACTAGTCGTCCATGCCGATATCTGGGAGCATTGCGGTGGCCATGCTAATGATATGGTAGTCGCCCCCAATGGCAATGCCTATGTCGGCAATTTTGGTTTTGATTTGATGGGTGGTGCGGATCACAAAGATGCTGGACTGGTACTTGTCAAACCAGACGGCAGCTCGCAAGTCGTTGCAGAAGGCTTATCTTTTCCAAATGGGATCGTTATCTCTGCTGATGAGAAGACCCTAATCGTCAACGAGCTGTTTGGCAATAGAATCTCGCAATTTGATATTAGAGAAGACGGAACGCTTGGCGACAGGCGTGACTTTGCAAGCTTTGGTGCGTTAGGTGATGAGCCAAACCTTGGACTGCGTATTGAGCGCGCTAAAATCCTACCGGATGGTCTAGCACTGGATGCTGAAGGTGCCGTTTGGATTGCAGATACCTTGAACCAACGTGCCGTACGTATCGCAGAAGGTGGTGAAATTTTAGAGACTATCGACACCGCCCCTGAGGGTGTCTTTGCGGTTACCCTTGGTGGAGAAGACGGTAAAACGCTCTTTATGTGTGCAGCACCTGACTGGGATGAAGCATCACGTAAGTCTGAAACTAAGGGTCGGATGCTGTCTACAAAAGTGACCGTTGGTCATGCTGGCACACCCTAATTTATAGTACTCATTACCAACGTCTCTAGCCAATTTAGCTATTTAACTTCTTTTAGTAACATCATAGAGAAGCGATAAAGGAATGGTAGGATTTATCACCCGCCACTCCCTTATCGCTACTTATAATTTTGAATATGATCTTAATCGCTAATCTTAATACTCGTCTCTAGTATTTCTCTCTAATACCTAGCTTTAATTTCTAATACTTAGAACTCTTTTATCCACTGCAAACCTCGAATCAAAAACCTACCAAGTACCGAACCGCTTCACCATGACGCTAATGATAACGCGCTACTCTGAGTGATAAAGCCATCTGGCGTTTGCCCGTTGTCCGCTTGCCAGCGTTGGAATGCATTGCGAGTGTTGGTACCGACAATGCCATCAGCCCCTTTGGTATCGTAGCCTGCATTGGTCAAACGCTGTTGTAAACGAGTAACCTGTGAAGTCGATAATGGACGCTCATGGCGTGGCCACGATTTTCGCAGACCACTTTGTCCAGCGATGGCTTTACCCAGTAAGCTGACGCCTAACGCATAGCTTGACGAGTTGTTATATACTTTGATGACGTCGAAGTTCTCACTTAATAATAACGCAGGACCATCTTTACCAGCCGGAAGCCACAACTCCATTGGCGTATTAGCATCTAGAAATACATCCTCTATGGTATCAATACCTAAAGACGCCCATCTAGCCGCTGATTGTTTGCTACCGACGACCGAGTAATCAAATGAGGCTGGCAAAGTGACTTCATAAAACGGCGCAAGACCGCGAACCCAACCTGAATTACTCAGATAGTTAGCAGTAGATGCCAAAGCATCTGAAGTTGACCACGGATTGCGATGGCCATTACCGTCACCGTCCACTCCTTGTTTTAGCCAAGTCTCTGGGATGAATTGAGTCTCTCCCATGCCGCCCGCCCAAGAGCCGTCAAGCTGTGACCAAGACACATCACCACGTTGTAACAGCGTCATTAATGATAATAGCTGGCTCTCGGCAAACTCTTGGCGGCGACCATCATAAGCCAGGCTAGCGAGCGCACTAGGTAAATAGCTATTACCCGTCACGGCTCCGTATGATGACTCCATACCCCAAATCGCAGCAATCACTTCTGCGTTGACGCCATATTGCGACTCTAAACCCGATAAGTATGAACGCTGCTCTGAAAATTTACGCTTACCCGTACTGACCCGCCCATCTGATACAGCAGAATCTGCATATTCCCAAGGCATCTTAGAAAACTCTGGCTGACCTGAGTCTGATGAGATGACTTGTTGATTTAAGTAAGCCGACGCGAGCAGACGCTGGACAGACGAAGCATCATAGCCTGATGACATGGCACGCATAGAGAAGTCTGACTTCCAGTCTGAAAAACTGCTATAGCTCGGCTGCGTTACGGGCTTGGGTATGATGACACTCGGTGCCGGCGCAGGCTTTACTTGAATGGTTTGGGTCTGAGTAATTTGGACATTGCCTTGACGAACCGGCTTGCTAGGCTGCTTGATGACCTGTTGGCTCGTACACCCCACTATCAATAAAGCAGAGATTGAAGCAGGCAGAAAGGCAATATATTGCTTTTTTAACATCATAAAAGGTCTCGGGCATCAATAAGTAAAGTAGCTATATGAAGGGTAACCATATAATAAAAATATAACAATAAGAACCATTAGAGAAATATTATTGAACTTGTCGTATTGAAATTAGCGACCTAACACTGCACGAGGGTCAATAGGATTGCCATTCAAGCGCACTTGAAACTCTAAGCCGACTTGGTTGGTCTGACCTGAGCTGCCCATACTAGCGATACGCTGAGCACGCTGTACCTGATCGCCTTCTTTGACTAGTAACTGACTGTTATGAGCATAGGCAGTGATATAGTTTTCACTGTGACGAATCATGATTAGATTGCCATACTCTGGTAGCCCATTACCCGAATAAAGCACCGTTCCAGCTTGGCTAGCAATAACTGGATCCCCTTCTTTACCGGCGAACCACATGCCCATATTACCTGATGAAGCATCAAAGTTGCGAACCACTTGGTTACGACTGGGATACTCATAACCTGAGGTCGAGTTGGCGGTTACTTCATACGCTGGGCTCGATGGCGCAGGTGAGCTGGTAGAAGGCGGCGTATAAGTTGGACGTGTCGGTACGGGCGTGTTGGCAGCTCTGTTATAATTATCATTGCGTGAAGGTGTTGATGTCCCACCTTGCCATAGCTTAAGCCATTGACCACTATAGATCGTATATTTACTGTCTAAGGCATTGAGCGCACCGACTTGGCGATAGTTTAGATTATAGCGCTCGGCGATTTGACCGACCGTATCACCACGCTTTACAAGATGATAATTAGGAACGCCTTGGGCGTTAGTAGTAATTTTAGGACCCGTTTGGCTGGGTGATTGATAGGTAGGTTTAGTCGCACAACCTATCATTGCCATCGTCGCCACTGTCATAGTACCAACCAAAGCAGCAGTCGCTAGCTGCGAGCCATTAATAAGCTTTTTCATACAAAATTTCCTATTCTTTATGTTACTTACAAGCATTCTATGACTGGGTATGTAGTTTACAAGCTCATATACACCGCCATAGAGTGTCTATTATATCTGCAGCCATTTATATACAGTTATACGGTATACACCGTTGTAGTTGCACAGCCACTTCTAATATTGGTTTACAGTTGGTATCAATTTATAATACGGATCTATAATACCTATTTATTTTATTACCGCATCAAATTGTTACAGCACCACAGCCTTACAGTATCAATGCCGAAAGCTTATCAAGGGTAGTCGTTGGTGTATGATGTAGTCTTACCGGTGACAGACTAATATAACCTGCTGCGACCGCCTGATCGTCAGTATAGACAGATTGAGCCGATAGTACATCAGCAGATTCTGTTGCCGATGGCTTATTTACTAATTAAAAATTCATTTCCGCTCAATATACTCATATTTTACCGTCTGTCTGCTTATGCATTTTACTACCATAAAATTGCTATAATAAGCCTTGAGCATTACAACTTTACTACTTGACGCTATTATTAATATATCTGACTACAGCGGACAGAAATTACTATTGAGTCGTTTTTTTATCACTATTATGATGCTTACTTCTACTATTATGGGCAGTTCTTAATTGTGGGTAAGACATCATTAACGCTCGTTTGAAGTAGCATGGTTAGGACATAATAAATTATCACAAATAACATTGCAGGCGATTATACCTTAGTGTACAGCCATAAATTAAGTCTTACTTATTAATTTACTTAGAACTCTATTACAATGTTATGTCTTATTTCTTGTAATATCCTGTTACAATGAGCAACAACGCCTAACAAGATAAACCTATATTTTTATCCTGACGTAACTTATGACTGGATACTACCGCTATGTTGCTGCAAAGCGCCTACAGGTCACAATACATCTACACATAACGCAATATTTTATGTGACTTTTGTTTTTTTACCCATTACCATATGACCATTAAATAAAGATAAGCGAGTGTGATACTGAATGACAAATCAATCGATATTATCTATGACTTCTATACTAACCAAGACCGCTGCAAAAGTTGGCTTTGCTGGACTCATAACGGCCGTTGCCATGCTGTCTCAAGCAACTAACGCTGCTAGTAATGTAGCCACGACTATACCGCTCGATATGTCTGGCATGAATATAACCAAACATGAAATCGCGGTTATGCAAGTGCTATCAGAGATTTGCCCTCCGATGCTTAATGGCAGACAAAAACAGCGCTTCTATAAGTCCTATAATGTCCAACTTCATGAACTAATGCCGTCTTTAGAAGATCCAAAAGCCGCTATTCAGTACTTGTCAACACAGCAGGATTATCGCCAGATACTACAAGGTATTCGCAGCTGGACGCTTGGCTTTTCTAGACAAGACAATAAACTGTTATGCGAAGACTTAGCGAATGCAGAGTATTCGCAGTAAGCTTAACATCGCACTATTAGGCACTTAGATATAATTAACATGGGCTTAAAAATAAAGAGTAACGGCTTAAATTTTTCAATATGGCTAGTTTTCTAGCTAAGTTCTTTTAGATATTTGTCTAGATAGTTTTGTAGCATAAATAACATAGCTTGCTGTAGCCCTTCTTACAATATTGTGAGCGGCGCAGCAAGCTTTTTTGTGGTATTAAAACACTACTCTATTACACTCGCTACTTTTAAGCATTGAGCAATTCTCTATTCTATTTTTACCAACGCCTTACTTTATCGCATTTATTGTTTCCCCATCGGTTGCCATTTTGCTAAGATAGGGCGTTAATTTTATGTCCATCGCTCAGCCGTAGCTGCCCTCGTTAGTACTCTCTTTCAGAACGCCGTTTTTAAGACTAGGGGTTCAAAAAACTGTATGAGGTTCAGTACTATGTACGAGGCGATAGATGCATTTAGTTTCATGATGTGGTGTAACAATTTATGACAGTAAAGCGTGTAAAACAACAGCTCGTGCAGCTGGTAATCGGTGTGAGTATTTCCATGAGTGCGGTGATGGCGAGCGCTGCCATACAACCGCCTGAGATGGACAATACCGCCTATGTATTAATGGATTATAATACCGGAGAGATCTTAGCGCAAAAGAACGCCAAGCAGCCTCTACCACCAGCGTCACTGACTAAAATGATGACCAGTTATATCATTGAGCAACGCTTAGCTTCTGGTGATCTTAAAGAAGAAGACCAAGTGCTGATGAGTGAAAACGCTTGGTGTCGCGGCAGTAGCAGTCAGTCTTGTATGTATGTACCGGTCAATCAACGCGCAAGCGTCATCGACATGCTGCGCGGTATTATCATTCAGTCTGGTAATGATGCCTCAATGGCTATGGCTGAGCATATCGCCGGTAGTGAATCGTCATTTGCAATCTTGATGAATGAGCAAGCGCAAAAGCTAGGTATGGAAAATACCCACTTCGTAAACTCAACCGGTATGCCCGATGAAGGTCATGAATCATCTGCTTTAGATTTGGCTATACTGGCACGTGCTATCATCAAAAATAGCGGTGACTACTATAGTCTTTATGCGGAAAAAGAGTTTACTTACAACGGCATCACTCAAGGTAACCGCAACGCCCTACTCGCCACCGACGCTACCGTTGATGGTCTAAAAACAGGCCATACCAACGCGGCTGGCTATTGTTTGGTTGCCTCTAGTAATCGTGAAGATATGCGTTTGATTTCTGTCATCATGGGCACAGAGAGTCAGCAAGCGCGTGCTGATCAATCGCGTGAGCTACTCAATTGGGGTTTTGGCCATTTCACTACCGTTACTAAAGCGCCGTCAGGACAGTTCGTTAGCAAGCTACCGGTATGGTTTGGGGAAGCGGACGAAGTAGAGCTGGCAACAGGTGACAATTTACAGATACTCACCAGCAAAACTCAGAAAAACAAAATCACTACGGTTATTGATATTCCTGACAGCATAGAGGCTCCTATCAAAAAGGGTCAACAGATCGGCAAGATGATGGCCGTAATTGATGGCAAAGCTATAGCCTCAGTCCCTATCGTTGCTACCAATGATGTCGAGCAATCAGGATTTATGAGCCGGATGTGGCAACATGTCGTACGCTGGGCGCAAAACTTATTCTAATAAGATAAGGTGCTGTTAGTGATACTGATTGATTGATTACTGAATAAAAAAGACGCCTTGTATTGGGCGTCTTTTTTTAATTTGCCTTTTGTTTATTTTTTACTTGTGAGTGCTACCAGTTTTATAAATTGAAGTATGCGAATTAATGCTTTGATATTTATGTCCATGCCAACCACTCTTTTAGTCGGTCACTTAATACTTTGTTATCACGTATTACGCTGTAGCAGTAGTCTATACCCGCCGCTTTTAACCCATGTTCAAAGCTGTCTAAATAAGATGCTTGGTGCGGTGAATACCAATAAATTAATAAACTACGATGAGCCGTTTCGTACTTACGGATACGCTTTGCTATCGTTTCTGCTTTGTCCGGTAACACATCCTCTGCAAACATCACCACATCCGCTTTTATGGTATTCATCTGATCAAGGACTAACTGTTCATACTGATAACAAGTGACCGTAGCGCCAAGACGCTGTAATTCATCGACCAAAAAACCCATCTCATGATAGTAATAATAGACAATAACCAATCCAGCAAACAAGTGCTGCTGACGAGCTTGGTACTGATTGCGCAGAGGAATGATGATCGTAAATTGGCTGCCTATACCTAGTGTGCTGTCAACCTCAATAGCGGCACCAATCAGCTGTGCCATTTGCTTAACGACTAGCAAGCCTATTCCTGTACCTTCGTATTCACGTGTTTGCGATGAATCCACTTGAAAAAATGGATTAAAAATATCATCTATATAGTCGGAATCGATACCGATACCGGTATCTTTTACGTTAATCTGCCAGCGGTTACTTTCGTTAAAATGAGTCAGTTGTGACTCAATAGTGACTTGCCCTAACGGGGTAAATTTAACGGCATTATCGATCAGTAGAGATAAAACTTGCTGAATTTTTGGCGCGTCGCCTTCAAGTATATAATCAATATGATGAATATTACTGGTCAACTTCAGACCCTTTTTCTTGGCAATAGGCTCATATTCTGCAAGAAGATCCGCAATCAATTGTAGAGGATTAAATTCGCTTAGGTTAATACTGACTTGACCTTTTTCTATCTTATTCAATTGAATAATCTGATCAAGCGTTAGCACTAATTGTTGACTGCCCTTACGAATGATAGCCACTACGTCTTTTTGCTCAGCATTTAAGTACTGATTGTCCAGTAATTGTAAGCCACCAACAATTGCATTTAAGGAGGTTTTAAGCTCATGAGTAATCATACTTTGGAAATTATGGCGCTGCAAATTAAGCGACAAATCCTTATTGTGTAGCTGCTGTTCAAAGTCGGCAAGCGTCTCATAGTCTTGCTTCGTCTGCTGTAGACGAGCAAACAGGTTAATCAAGGCCTGCTTAATTTGTATCAGCTCTTGCAGCTCGAAACGCTGCCGAATGATTGGTAGCTGCTCAAGCTCTGGATTACCATTGATGATGTCACATGCTTCAGCCAGCGCGGCAACGTCTTTAACGGGGCCGCTGAGCTTGCGGAGTATAAACCAGCCCCAAACACTACCCAATGCAATGATGATAAGCCATAAAGGTAAATGACTTCGAAACCAATCCCAACGCAGTTGATTAACGTCTAGAGTGATATTGATATAACCCAATAAAGTATTAGGGTCATCGAAGGCGTTGCTATTTAAGGTACTATTTAGGGTGCTATCTAAAGTCTTATTTAAAGCATTAGTATCAGTTGACCGAATATTGGTCGCCGTTGATTCAGGCTTACTACTTGTTGAGGTCGTTGCCAAAGGCTGGCTAGAGCTTGCGCGTTGTTCGGTATTTTTACTGTTACTGTTACTTTCACTGCCACGAATACTAATATCAGGGTTGGTTACTGAATAATTGAAGCTAACAGTATTCGCAAACAAAGCGTTCTGCCAGTCATCATAAGTTTTATCAATAGTCGATTGATCGAGATTAACGACAGGATAACTGGTTGAATAAAATAAAATACTTTGGATGTTGGGTTCATCATCTAATAAGATGCTGACTTGCTTGGCGACTAAATTAGCCCCATTTTCCGTTGAGGCGCTATTAGTAAGTAGTGCGGCCAATTGCTGGATATGCTGACGCTTTTGCTGATAATGCTGTACCAGCCCATAGGTGCAAGACAATAGAAAAACAGCCAACGCTGCCAACACTATGGCTTGTAGGACAGAGCGACGAATAAGCGCAGGAAAGGTTCGAAACGGATGGTTGTTCATGTCACTCAATTAAGTTAGGGCGACTTTTATTTGTATTACACTTTTTATTTGTATTACATTGTTAGTAGGATAAGGCATGAGAAGTGAAATATCTGTGTATTTTTGATAACATTTTATAATGATGACTACCATCGGCACCATTATAAAACGTTATCAACTCTACTCGAATGTCTGATAAGTTATAAAGAGAATCATAAAGAAGATAGCTTAACGAGGCTTCTTGTCTTTGGTAGTAAACTTTTTCTCTTTAGTAGTGAACTTCTGTGCCCGATTACGCTCGCGCTGACGCAGCTGTTGGGCTTTAGCTTTGGTTGGGGTGTCACTTTTACCAGCATATGGATTTTCGTTGAGCTTAAAAACCACATTGAGCGGGGTGCCTTCAAGCTTAAAGACCTCACGGAATTGGTTCTCAAGGTAGCGCTGATAGCTCTTAGGTAGCGAGCCAGTTTGGTTACCATGAATAACAATAACTGGCGGATTATGACCGCCAATATGCGCATAACGCAGCTTGATACGGCGACCAGCCACAGTCGGTGGTGGGTTTGCAGTAACCGCATCTTGCAGAATTTGGGTCAAACGGTTGGTTGATACTTCAAACATTGAAGACTGATAAGCACGTAGGATTGATGGATATAAGTTGCCCACATTCGTACCATGCAATGCAGATATCATATGAACTTTAACATACGAGATAAAGTTAAAACGGCGATCCATTTCCAACTTAATATAATCTTTTTGATCAGAGCTTAAGCCATCCCATTTGTTAATAGCGACCACTAAGGCGCGACCAGCATCAAGCGCATAACCAATCATATGCAAATCTTGATCTACGATACCTTCTTGAGCATCAATGACAATAATAGTGACATTTGAGTCGTCGATAGCTTGCAAGGTCTTGATAACGGAGAATTTTTCTACTTTCTCATCGATTTTGCCACGGCGACGTACCCCAGCCGTATCAATCAACACATAGTCTTTGCCATTGCGCTGATAAGGAATATAAATACTGTCGCGCGTCGTACCCGGCATATCGAACACCACGACACGGTCTTCACCTAACAGGCGGTTCACTAGCGTTGACTTGCCAACATTTGGACGGCCGATGATGGCGAGCTTTAGGCCATTTGGCTCTTGTATATTGTCTTGCTCTGGCATATCAGCAGTTAGAACTTCAAGCAGATTACCAACACCGCGACCATGACTGGCTGCCATCGGATACGGCTCACCTAAGCCTAATGCATAAAACTCAGCGGGTGCAGAATCATGAACGCCGTCAACCTTATTGGCAACCACATATACTGGTTTGCCCAAGGTGTGCAAGAACTTACCAATTTCGGCATCAGCACCGATCAAGCCTACACGAGCATCGACGACAAAGACGATGATATCCGCTTCATGAATCGCGGTATGCGATTGCTCAGACATATAATCATCAATATAGCCTCTACCATCGTCTGCTTCACCAATACCGCCAGTATCTACGACAATAAATGATTTGCCTTCATATTCAGCGTCACCATATTGACGATCACGAGTCAGGCCTGATAGATCGGCAACCAAGGCCTGCCGACTTTTAGTAAACTGATTAAATAAGGTGGATTTACCGACATTTGGGCGACCAATTAAGGCGACCACTGGCTTGATACTCATGCGCTACTCTCGATGATGTGCAGTGACGGACAATGATAACAGCGAATACGCTGTATATTACCGCAAACTTAAATGAATGATAATGATAATAGAGTTTTAATAAGATAAATAGCTGGCAGTTACTAAACTATTGATTAGTATATCAATTCAATCTAATAGTAGTTGAACAATAAATAATTAACCAGAGTCTAATAAGCGCGGAAGCAAACACCAAATTGACTAAGGGCGCATAGATTACGCGAAACAAAGGTTTTAAACAAGCAATTTACAAAAGGCATTAAACGCTGACCAAGCAGCGTTTATATCCGGTAAAATTAATATTAACTATTAGCGTCAATTAAAATACTATCGCTAATCAAAACAGCATCATTAATTAAAAATATTGACCGATACTGTTTTAATTGAGGTTATGGTAATACAGCGCTTAACGTGCCAGCTGCCAAATAGCCACTTGCCCCGACGTACTTTGGGTCATCAAACGGCTACCTTGTACTTGTAAATTGGTAAGCGCTCCTTTGGTCTCCACACGGCTCACAATGTTACCGGTCGCAGGATTAAATAGATGTACGACGCCATCCAAATCACCGACTGCAATATAATTGCCAATCATGACTGGATTGGTCAGATCGCGATAAGCCAGCGCTTCACTTTCCCACAATGTTTGACCATTGCTGCGATCATAGGCAACGACTTTGCCGTCTAAACTGGTCGCAATCACTTGCTGGTTATTTACTGCAAGCGCTTTCAGACTAGCAAGTTCATTGACAAACATCACCTGCCGCGATGCTAAGTCAATCCCGATCAGTTGACCGCTATAGCTGATGGCAAACAGCTGATTACTATCAACAATAGGCATACCATCGACATCACTCATGCGCTCAACTTCGCTGCTGCCTGTGCCTACTCCAATGCGTCTTGACCATTGAGGCAACCCGCTATCGGTAGTAATGGCATGCAAGCGTCCATCGGCGGTCGCAAGTAAGGCAGTTTTATCATCCAACAAGGTTGGTGCAGCAGCGCCGCGAATGCTGATCGCCGGTACTTGAGTAGCAAACTGCCATACTGACTGACCAGTTTGCAGAGACAAACCATGTAAGAAGCCGTTATTGGCAGACAAAATCACCCGGTTATTGGTAATCAGCGCAGGCGTGAGTACCGAACCTGACAACTGCTGCTGCCAACGTTTCGCGCCAGTAGCACTATCAAATGCTAGTACTTTCCCGCTGCGGGTACTGACGATAGCCGTTTGGCTCAAAGGATCTAATGCGACGCCGCCAGTGATTTGCTCACCAACATTAAGTGACCATAAACGCTGACCCGCCTTATCAAAGCCCGCTAAATCGCCCCCGCGTGATGCAGTTACCATCTGTGTTTTATCATAACCAACTTGCAAGCTAAGCGGGTCTTTTCTGCTGGCTTTTTTATTGCCAACATCAACATTAAAGACTGGCTGTAGCACACTAATGGGCTGTGCAATTTGTACCAGTTTCACAGGATCATTCACAACCGGCTTGATACCACGGTTACAGCCAACGACAGCCGTAGTCATCAACGCCAATACTGCCACATACATGACAGTCGCTTTGATAGTGTTGCCTTTTATAATTTTACTGGAGCGAATAGATCGGGTCATTATATGTTCTCACTACGAATAAATTAACGATTATTAAATGGGCTATCAGTACATAAACCAGCGGTGAATAAAAAGCGGATAGCACCCTAAACCAACACTATATATTAATATGATCCTACTGACTTACTGCGCTATTTTCTGTGCTGCTTAGTTCTCTATATTACCTGAAGAGTCGCTTGGCGCAGTGCCAGCAACGCCATTTTCAGAACTCTCTGTAGTATTCTCAGTTACTAGCGGCTGTTCAGGAGCAACAGAAGCTCGAATAAGGCTGGTTGGCTCGCTAATAGGATCAGGGATGATACCTAAGCCTTCCATTTTCAATGCTAATACTGCACGCGTTTCTTGACGCTTCCGCAGTAGCTCCCAAGCGTTATTATAAGCTCGAATAGCGGCCTTTTCATCGTCTTTTGCCAGATAAATATCGCCTAACAACTCTTGCTGACTGGCTTCAAATGAGCTGGGTATATCGTTGTTAGCTTCAGCCAATGCAGCATCAGCATCACCTGATGCCAGTAAGGTCGACGCATAACGCAAGCGCGTAATGGCCTTTAGACCAGCGTCACCCAAATCGATCGCTAGCGCTTTTTTTAAGGTTTCACCCGCGCCGGCAAAGTCATCACTATCGACTTGCTGACGTGCTTTAATCATTAATGCCTGCCATGCGTATACAGAGTCACCATGAGTACTAACAAGCGCATCGATATTCTTGTTGAGCTGCGTACGACTGTCTACGAGTGCCGTTTGCGCCTCTGCTTCTAAATCTGGGTTTTGCGCTGCTAGACTGACCTCTTCATTAAGCCGTTGAATGTCTGCATATTGGTCAGCAGCGACCGTATCTACCCGCGCATGGTTGTCTTGCCAATATGTCCAGCCAAAGTAGCCGGCTAGCGCCAATAAAATAGCAGTGAGAATATAGCTGCCATATTGCTTAAGCGCTTGCATTGAGTTATCTGCATTCGGCGAACGAGGTGTCTGAGCCATGTTTATTTACCTGATAAAAACTAGAGACTACAATAATGTTATACGCGCTTATTGCTACTAAATATTAATTTTAAACGTTATTTTTATAATCACATATAGTGGTTTCTAAACCTACATACAGTAGGTTTATTTCTGCTAAGAATAGAAGTCTTACCTAGCAGCTGTTAACCATTAATTAACTAACTATCTACGGCTTACTCAAGTCACTGCTGGCTAGAGCGCTCACATGAGAAATTCTCTGCATCTGACAACCAATTTTGCGCGGCTGTCCTTTGCTCACCAGTCTGCATGTCTTTGATGCTGATGGTTTGATCGTCAAGCTCTTGCTGCGCAATAATAACAGTCAGCGCTGCCCCTGATTTATCTGCTTTTTTCATCTGTGCTTTTAGGCTGGTAGCGCTCGCCATTTTAATGCGCAGGTCTGGGCGAGCGTAACGTAAGTTTTGTGCATAGCCGATACCCGCACTATAAACATCAGGATGCGCGACTACAAAAACGTCACAAGCTGATAAATCAGCCAGTGGCGCCACAGCCTCAATGAGCAATAGTAAACGCTCAAGACCCATAGCAAAACCAACGGCAGGCTCAGACTTTACAGGCTTCTTATCCTGCGCGCCGTCACGCGCACCTATAGACTTCACTTCACCAACTAGACCATCATAGCGACCGCCAGCACAAACCGTTGCTTGACTGCCAAGCTTATCGGTCACCCATTCAAAGACGGTTTTATTATAATAATCAAGGCCTCGTACCAGATGCGGGTTCAGCTCATAATCAATACCAAGCGCCGTCAGATAGGCTTGAACTTGTTCAAAATGCGCCACACTCTCCGCACCCAAAAATTCAGCAAGCTTCGGCGCATCAGCCAGTACCGCTTGTGTGCTCGCATCTTTACTATCCAAAATGCGCAGCGGATTGGTCGTTAACCGACGCTTACTGTCATCATCTAACTGATCTTGTTTATCAGTCAAATAAGCAACCAACGCTTCGCGATAGGCATAACGCTCATCAGGCTCGCCTAGACTGTTCAGCTGAAGATGCATCTCATCTTTTAGACCAAGCGCTTGCCACATTAAATGGGTCATAGCGATTAGTTCTGCATCAGCATCCGGTAGCGCACTACCAAAGCTCTCAACACCCAGTTGGTGAAACTGACGATAGCGACCTTTTTGCGGACGCTCATAGCGAAACATAGGACCGATATACCACAACTTTGGGGTGTCACCGCGTAATAGATTATGCTCAATGACTGCTCGTACCGCCCCCGCCGTGCCTTCAGGACGTAAGGCTAATGGCGTTGGTGGATCAGACTTGTCGGTAAAGCTATACATCTCTTTTTCGACAATGTCAGTAGCGCCACCAATAGCCCGAGTAAATAGATCGGTTTGCTCAACGATCGGTAAACGAATATTCTCAAAACCATATCTGCCCAGCACATCGGTTAATATCGCTTCTAATTGCAACCACTTTGCTGCCTGCTCTGGCAAAATATCGTTAAACCCTTTGATAGCTTTGATCATGGTACCGTTATATCCTCAAACGTTAGTGCTGTTAACTTTATTATTGTTGTCTCTGTGATTAACTGAGCGCTATTTTACTCGGATAATTTCGTTTTCACGTGATTTTGCTAGCTCATCAGCATGGGCACGTACCATACCTTCTATTTCATCGACCAGATTGTCCGTATCGATTAAATGGCTTTTTTTGCCCATCCGGTAAACCAAGGATTTGGGCGCCGCGCCTACGATACCAATGTCAGACACTTTGGCCTCACCTGGACCATTAACCTTACAGCCAATCACCGATAGATTCATTGGTTCCCGAATATCTTCTAAGCGAGCCTCTAAAGCCGTCATTACTCTAATCACGTCAAACTCTTGCCGTGAGCAGCTGGGGCAAGCAATAAAATTTACGCCATTGGAGCGGATATTAAGTGACTTTAGAATATCGAAACCAATCTTAATCTCTTCTTCTGGTTCTGCTGCCAGCGAGATACGTATGGTATCGCCAATACCGTCGAGTAATAAGCCACCAAGTGCAATGGCAGACTTAACCGCACCTGTACGGTAAACGCCCGCTTCGGTCACACCCAGATGAAGCGGATTATCAATCTGTGCTGATATTAAGCGATAGGCATCTAAGGTCAAAAACACATTACTGGCTTTGACCGAGACTTTATATTGATCAAAGTTTAGGCGCTCAAGAATGTCAATATGACGCATTGCTGACTCTAGCATGGCCTCACCAGTTGGCTCGGTATATTTGCGCTGAATGTCTTTTTCTAATGAACCGGCATTGACGCCAATACGGATAGGAATATTATGATATTTGGCGCAGGCGACTACCTCGCGCACTTTGGCATCGCTACCAATATTACCCGGGTTAATACGCAAACAATCAGCACCGGCCTCAGCAGCGGCAAGCGCAATTTTATGATCGAAATGAATATCTGCTATCAAGGGTACGCTGACCAATTTGCGAATTTTACCAAGTGCCTCAACCGTATCCATCGTTGGGGTCGATACGCGCATCAAGTCAGCACCCGCCTCGACGCAGCGCTCGATTTGCGCGACGGTCGCCGCCACATCGCAGGTATCGGTATTGGTCATGCTTTGTACGCTAATCGGTGCATCACCACCAATCGCGACATCACCGACGTATATTTTTTTAGTAAGGCGACGGTTAATAGGCGATGACGTTGACATATATGAATCCTTCAATCAGAGCTAAGACATAAAAAACGATGGTAATCTATAATAAGGCAATTTATATTGCTATAGCGTTCTTGAATAAATTAAAGCGTCAACTCAAAACTTGCTTTTTTGTCAGTCGCATATTGATCCAATGCAACCGGTTCTTGGTTAAGCAATAAGCTGGCATTATCGATATTATCAATCTGAATATTAAAGGGTGGAGTGCCTAATAGCTTATAATTACCAGCAGTTTGCAGACCACTCATCAAGCTGCTGCCAGAGGCATCCATGACACTAACGGTAGTAGTATCAGTAAGTTTAACCTCTAAAGAGGTACTGCTCATACTGTCACTACTACCTAAATTCAGCGCGGAGCCGGACGCACCGACCCCACTAGACTGAGTACTAATCGCGGCACCTTGCGCTTGTTCTGCTGCCGACAAACCTTCGGCTACTGGCGTAGGCTCTTGGTTATTATCGTTGGTAGCATTACTCACCATGCGAAATAAAAATATTGCTAACACAATCAGAGCAATCACCGCCCCAATTAGCAGCGGGTTAAAGCGAATGCGATTATGAGTATCACGCTGTAAAGTACCCATTGGGCGCAGTGGTGAAGCAATGTCATTTACTGAGTGGGTTTTTAGCTCGTTCGGATAAGACGCATCGAAGCTGGCCGCTATTTTTATAGGATCTATATCCAAAAACTTAGCGTAATTAATCGCAAAGCCACGGGCAAAAGCCGCTTGTGGTAGCTCAGAGAAGTTTTCACTTTCTAACGCTTGCAAGTGACGCTTTAAAATGAACAGTTCACTTGCCGCGTCATCTAAGCTAACTTGCTTAGTTTTGCGGGCTTGCTGCAGCATGGCACCAAATGATCCCTGAGCGTTAGATTGTTGGTTTGATGATGGGGTGGTCATTTCCATGATGCCTCTGGATTATTAAGCCAATTCTTAAGTTGTTTTGCTTCATCGCTCAGCGGATAAGCAGACAAGAGCTGCTGTGCTAACTGCTGGCGGGTCGTTTTGTTATTTTGGGCGGCAGCAAGTTTGATGCCTTGTAAGAGTAAGCGTGGGCTAACCCCTTGACCTTGCACCAATACTAGAGTCTCATCATAAAGCCGCTGTGCTTGCTGAACACGCTGCTGCTCAAGTAACAAGTCAACCAACTCAATATGGGCAATTAAGCTATTACGATTGCCATCTAATGCGCGCAAGAATGCTTTGGCTGCTGCAGGATGATTATTAAGCTGCAGATAGGTGCGACCTAAGTTTTCAAGGGCGCCAATACGACCTTCATAGCCAAGTGCTGACCCTGCAATCTCAAACTGTGCCGCCGCCTCAGAATAGCGTTTCATCTGGGATAAGTACACGCCATAATTATTGCGCACCTGATCAAAATCTTTATCAAGCGCAATGGCTTTTTTAAAATATTGATCGGCTTTTTCAAGATTCAGACGGCTGCCTTCTTGCTGCAATAAAACGCCCATCATATCATAGGCGGGCGCGTAACGGCTATTAGCAGCAAAAGCTTTTTCTAACTGACGTTGAGCGGTGTCAAGCTCGTTCTTGCGGATATATTGCGCGGCAAGTGACGTGCGAACGCGAGCAATTTCTTGCTTGTCTTTACTTTGGTTGCTGCTTGGCTGGGTTGTCGTTTGATAGCGCGTTCCGCCAGTCAAATCGTTAGTTTGGGTACTTTGGCACCCCGTTAGCAGCAACGCTATTAGCGCACTTCCTAGCACAATTCGCTTCGAACACCCTGTTTGATTATAGGCGGTTATCCTAGGCTCATTCGCCGATAAACAAAAGTGTTCTTGAGATTTGATTTGACAAGAATATCTAGAAGTCATCATAGCCGCCATAATAAAACTGTGGTTCAGTGCTTTGGATCAAAGAGGCATCAGTTTAATAGATTTAGAACCACTAAGTACAATTAAGTTGCTATTTAGTCGTTATTAATCTTTATGGCTACATTTTTATCACCATCAAGAGGGATAAAAGACAGCTAAAGACTATGCCAAGATTATTTTAAATACCCTTGTATCAAGTTTCTTTTTTTAATGTTTTTGCTTCAAAGAACAAGTTAAGCCTCTTCACGGTCTTTAATACTTTTTTGCCATGTAGCTGAACGTTTGGTACGGTCAGCGACCTGTCCAACCAATTGACCGCAGGCAGCATCAATGTCATCACCGCGAGTTTGGCGAATGGTACAGACAAATCCCGCTTCACTAAGAATATTACTAAAGGCATGAAGACGGTTATTGCTTGACTTATCATACCCTGAATGCGGAAAAGGGTTAAACGGAATAAGGTTAATCTTACTGGGTAAACCGTCTAATAGCGTTACCAACTGATGAGCATGCTCATCATGATCATTAATGCCGTCAAGCATGACATATTCAATGGTCACGTGTTTTTTGTGGCGTGGATTGACATCGTGAACGTAGTTTTTCGCGGCAGCGATCAGCTCTGCTAGAGGATATTTTTTATTAATCGGTACTAGCTCGTTACGCAGCTCATCATTGGGCGCATGCAAAGATATGGCTAGCGCCACATCAATATCTTGTGCCAGCTTATACATTTTAGGCACCACACCAGACGTTGACAAAGTTACGCGGCGCTTGGATAGACCATACGCGTGATCACTTAGCATCAGCTCCATCGAGCTGACTACTGGACGATAATTGAGTAGCGGTTCGCCCATACCCATCATCACCACATTGGTCACGTTATTTTCCCATAAGCTGTGGTCAACGCCGTCCAAACTGTCCTGATCATCGGTCATATACGAGGCATTCGCGACCCATAATTGCCCAAGAATTTCAGCTGCGCTCAAATCGCGCTCAAATCCCTGTTTGCCAGTACTGCAAAAGCTACAATCTAGTGCGCAACCCACTTGCGATGAAACACATAAGGTTTTACGACCGTTTATCTTGCTGTCATCAGCCGGAATTAAAACGGTCTCAACCAACGAGCCGCCAGTGACTTCAAACACCCATTTACGCGTGCCATCATCACTATATTGACGATGAATCACTTTTGGCGGAGTCACACAAGCATTGGCTGACAGCTTATCCCGCAGACCTTTGCTTAGATTGGTCATCTGTTCAAAGTCAGTGACCCCTTGCTGATAAATCCACTTAATCACTTGGGTAGCACGAAACGGTTTTTCGCCGATACTTTTGAAGTAATCAGCAAGTTGCGCCTGCGTCATACCTAATAGATTGGTTTTTGCGTGCGCCTCATCCAATAGCTTGATGCTATTGTTGCGTTTGGCTGGGGTATGCGCTTGTACTGGCTGAGTGGGTGTTTGATCAGTTGTTGACATAATAGGTGGCCTGTGGCGTAAAACTTGTTAGCATAGAATAAAATAGGCAATGTAGTGAGTGGTGCATGAGCAATCCGTTATCAGCGCAAATTTTGTAACTTATAATTAGTGTTTATAAGTCTTATAAACAGTCTCATAAAGACCATTCTGAACAGAAAATACTTAATAAGACAATATGCTGATAAGGGATTGATAACGCTGATTAATTGATAAAAAATATACTATTTACTTATCATGAAGGGCATTAAGGTAAATTTCAATAAAAAACAAACTTATTTGTAAGATTAATAATGGTTGAAACGGCCTATACCCTATTGAGTATAAGCCGTTTTGCGACACTATTAATCTACAATCATTCATAGCAATTTCTGTTAATGCTTATAGATTAACAGTGATTGCTAATTATAACTATCGCTACTAATAGCTATTAACGCGTACGAGCACAAACTTCGTCATCATTGAAGAAGTAGCTGATTTCACGCTGAGCTGATTCGGCTGAATCTGAACCATGAACCGCATTTTCATCGATGCTACTAGCAAAGTCAGCACGGATGGTGCCTTTATCAGCGTCTTTTGGGTTAGTAGCGCCCATGATTTCGCGATGCTTAGCGATAGCGTTTTCGCCTTCTAGTACTGATACCAAGACTGGACCTGAGGTCATAAAAGATTTTAGATCGTTGTAGAATGGACGCTCAGAGTGCTCAGCATAAAAACCGCCTGCTTTTTCGTCGTCTAGTTGTTGCATTTTAGCGGCAACAATTTTTAGACCGGCTTGTTCAAAACGATCGTAGATAGCGCCGATATGATTGCCAGCGACAGCGTCAGGTTTGATGATAGATAGCGTGCGTTCGATAGCCATGAAAAGCTCCTAATAAATGATAAGTTAGATAAAAAATGAAATAATATAGTCAGTTCAAAATAAAAGAGAGTCGTTTGTAGCAACGTGCCACTGGTATAAATTTTTCTGGCGTGCTGTTCGCAAGCGTGACAGAGGCTGCAAAAAATTCATTCCAGTAGCCAATTTGCATTGTGTCGTTTTTAAATTGAATCGACTATAAATAATTTATATGCTCTTTGATCAGCACGCTAATTTGACGGACTTATGCATCCCAATGTGGACACATAGCGGTCAGCGTGTGATTGCTGCCTATTATAATGATTGATACTATAAATGATAGGGGCAATTTATAATCATAGCTTACTTAAACGTAAACTTAGCGTTCATTAATTATTAACATTGTTTTCCTCTATTCCCATAAAGCCTACTAAAAGCTTACCTATAAAATGTGGCGCAAACAAAAACCCCAGCACAATGTACTGAGGTTTTACTTTGTCATCAAACAATCACAGTCTAATAGTGACTGCTTATGTTACTTACACGTCATAAGGATCGCGTAAAACTATAGTTTCTTCGCGGTCAGGGCCGGTAGAGATGATATCGACAGGACAGTCAATTAATGCTTCAATACGTTTGATATATATTTTTGCGTTTTCAGGCAAGTCGTCATAGTTAGTAACACCAACTGTTGATTCGCTCCAGCCTTGCAACGTCTCGTACTTAGGCGTTACTGACTCATAGAATTCCGCATCATGCGCGCCTGCAAATTCAGTCTCTGGTAGATCGTAGCCGACACCGATTAACAGCTCTTCTAAACCGTCTAGGACATCAAGCTTGGTTAAGCAAATACCTGATAATGAGTTTAGTACGACTGCACGACGTAAGGCTTCAGCATCGAACCAACCACAGCGACGCGCACGTCCAGTAGTGGCACCAAATTCATGGCCAACTTTAGCCAAATGCGCTCCCACATCGTCGAACAATTCTGTTGGGAACGGACCGCTACCCACACGAGTAGTATAGGCTTTAGTAATGCCCAAGACATAATCTAGATATAGTGGACCAATACCAGTACCAGTTGATACACCACCAGCAGTCACGCTTGAGCTAGTTACAAACGGATAAGTACCGTGATCGATATCAAGTAACGTTCCTTGTGCCCCTTCAAACATTAGGTTTTTGCCAGCAAGGCGTAATTGATTAAGCTCTTCAGTTACATCAGTAACCATGCCTTTGATTTCTTCTTTCCACTCTTTACACAGCTGATAAGTATGGTCAAAATCGATGGCATCGACTTTATAGTACTGAGTCAACTGAAAGTTATGATATTCAATAAGGTTGCGTAATTTTTCTTCTAAGTCATCACGGAACAAATCCGCAAGTTTAATAGCACGGCGTGCCACTTTATCTTCATACGCAGGACCAATACCGCGACCGGTAGTACCAATTTTACCCGTGCCACGCTTGGCTTCACGCGCTTGATCAAGTGCCACGTGATACGGCATGATGAGTGGACAGTTTGGTGAAATTCGCAAACGCTCACGAACCGGCACGTTATTGTCTTCTAGCTCTTTCATCTCTTTAAGCAGCGCATCAGGGGCAAGTACTACTCCGTTACCGATAAAGCAAGTGACGCCTTCACGTAGAATACCTGAGGGTATCAAATGTAGAACGGTGGTTTTGCCGTCGACAACCAGTGTATGCCCAGCATTGTGACCGCCTTGAAAACGAGCGACCGCTGAGGCTTTTTCAGTGAGCAAATCGACGATTTTACCTTTACCTTCATCGCCCCACTGGCTACCTAAAACTACGACATTCTTACCCATGATTAATCCTTACAATAATGTATTGAGGTGTGTACCATCTGACCACTATAAAACGACTACATCGTCAACCTTGTTTGCCATACCTATTTTAATAGTCTAGATATAGCCTGCCCTTGGTTTCTTTATACTCGTATTATTTTGGCTTGGTTATATAATAACAATTTAAAAAACTAAGCTGAAAATAAGCCAATAAGTAGTAATACTGCTTTTTAACTAATATGTATTTGAGCTATTTATTTATGATGAATTTAGGCTAGACGGTTTGTAACTGCCACTGATTATCAATAAGGTTTAAACGATGCGTGACACCTGCTGGGCAATCATCAGCATCTAGTGGCATAGTCACGCGATACCCTTGCTGGCGTAAACTATCAACCTGCAGCCATAATGCCTGCATCTGTGTACTGTCTGCATTATCCACAGCACTCTTGATAGCCGCATAATCAACGACTACAACCGTCGGTTGATCAAGTTGAATATGGGCCAGCAAGCGACTGACATCCATACTAAAACCTGTCGCCGCACGTGACTGTTTGCTATCGCTCTGCAATCCATCAAAGCGTCCACCACGTACTAGTGGCTGGGTCTCATTGTTAATATAGCCATTGAACACAATGCCGGTGTGGTAGTGATAGCCCGACAGTTCCGTAACATCGATACTCACCTGACACTGCCATTGGTCTTGTAAGTGTGCTTTTAAACGTTGTAACTCATTGACAGCCTCAGCAATATGCGTATCTTGCTGCGCAGTGTCTGACAGCTTGGTTAATAGCTGCGTCATATCATGGCCAAAGCGTGCTAAGACATAAAAGTCCTCACCCATCGGCAAGGCTTGACTGACACGCTTTAGTTCTGGCAAATTTTTGTTGGCATATAAGTGCATCAGTTGCTCAGTGTCATTCTCAGACAGCTGGGCTAATACGGCTAAGCGTTTGAATATCGCTACATGACCTAAGTCCACATGTAGTGCAGCACTCATATTCAGGCTATCTATCATCGCAAATAGCACATCTATCAGCTCAATATCTGCGTCAAGCGCGGCGCAACCGAATATCTCAGCGCCTAATTGCAACGGCGTACGCGACCCAAATAAGCCTGATGGCAAAGTATGAATGACATCGCCAGCATAACAATAACGGGCAATACCTGCGCCCCCATGATGCGCATCAATGCGTAAAATTTGTGGCGTGATATCCGCGCGTATCCCCATCAAACGACCCGTGAGCTGATCGATAATCTTAAAAGTTTGCCGCTTTAGATCTTCTGAGGCATCACTTAATAACGACTCGGTATATTCAATCATTGGCGGACAAACCAACTGATAGCCATAGGTGATAAGCTGCTGAGTGAGCTTATGCCGTAGCACTTCTTGCTTTTGAGCATCGTCAAACAATACATCGACCACGCCATCAGGCAGCAACCAGCTATTGGCAACTTCGGCAGCAAAACTGCTCAGATAGGGAAGACGATTGGGTACAACGCTGTTATCAGAAGGCCTACTAGTCATAGCAGCAGCTTGGTTGGTAGAGCTTGACAGGGCGGGATTAGCAGAATCAGAACTGGCAGACACAATAATTCCTTGTTTGGCGTACCGCTTACCAAAAAATGCGGCATTATAAGGTTATGTTTATTATCAAATTAATAAGGGGCACTTTGTAAAAAAGCACTTTGTACTTTTAGCGCGCAATATCGTTGACCCAATTATTATAAACAAACTAGGTAACACCAAAGGGGTGAGTAATGGCTATTAATATATAGGACTAAACTAGGATGATAAAACGACTACCTTGATGCCATAAATAATCAAGGCACTTTACGCTTAAGTTTAGCATAGCCACCAAGTTTCGCCTAGTCACAATTAGCCCTAATCTTTAGGTAATATATGCTTAGTCGTTGGGGAGATTAATAGTCAGAAACATCAGTAGTTAGCAACATTGATCTATTATTCATAGTTTACATTTTATGGCAATTCTATATAGGCTTATAGATGCTGATGCTAGCACCATTTGAGTGACAACAATCTACTAGACTCATGTTACACTAGCGCATATTTTTATCACCCTTATTTTCATCTTTCTCAAAAACTATTCCCCTCGGAGGCCTTATGTCATCTGACTACCATCCCAATCCAGCTATCAATCAAACCAATGTGTTGGGCACTGCCCTCGCCAGCTGCTGCTTTGATCCTATCACCGGCTATTATCGTAACGGCTTCTGTCATACAGGCAATCATGATGTCGGTCAGCATACCGTCTGTGCCAAGATGACCAGTGAGTTTTTAAACTTTTCATCAAGTCGCGGTAATGACCTTACTACCCCACTACCTGAATATAACTTTGCCGGCTTAAAGCCTGGCGACTATTGGTGCATCTGCGCCCTGCGTTGGGTTGAAGCACTAGACTTCGATATTGCGCCACAATTAAAACTGGAAGGCTGTCACGAAAGCTTATTAGCTCTAGTCGATATTGAGACTCTAAAACGCTATGCCATATAAATCCTAGTTAAACCTCTAGGGATAAACCTGAGCTAGAATAGTCTTAGACGCTCACTAGTAATCAATAGTAGGTAATTTAGTAACAAAGTTTAGCAACCAAGATCTTATTACCTATTTTTTATTGCTAATTGTTGTGACTGGTTTTTGATAATTGTACTGAATTCCTATAATCATACTAAGCTTTCATAATCGTAATAAAGGAGGGGGTATGAATCACGATGACGACCAGTTGGTCAAAATCACAACTCGTATTACACCTGACTCTAATATCAACCGTATTTACTCAGATATGGCCGATTATGACAGTTATATTTATGGTGATGCAGATGCGACGCCAGAAGGTACGATTGAGACCATGACGGTCTATGACCCAGACTCTGAGCGCTATGAAGATATTGATTCTTCCAGCGCTGATGAAGTCGTCAACTGCTATGCCTATTCACGTAAAACGGGCGAGCAGCTCGATCAAGTGGCGCTGAGCGGCGTCAGTAAGGCGCTGACTAATAGTGGTCAGTTTATCTGGCTTGGGCTATATGATCCCAGCCTACAAACTATCGCGAAGGTACAAAATGCGTTCGACTTACATGAGCTAGCAATTGAAGATGCGTTCGCTGATCATCAACGTGCTAAAGTGGAAAACTATGATAACAATACGATATTTGTGGTGTTACGTACCGCAAAACTCGAAAACAACGTTATCCGCTATGGTACGACGGCGATATTTATGGGCAAGAACTATCTGATTACCATTCGTAATGGTCCTTCAAATTCTTACGCACCGGTACGCGAACATTGTCACCGTCGCCCTGAAAAGCTGCGAATGGGGCCTATTTTTGTCTTGCACGCTACTCTTGACTTTATAGTCGATAATTATATGCCTATCACCGATCGCTTAGGCAGCTATTTACGTGAGCAAGAGCGCCATATTTTTACCTATGAATTTAATAAAAGCACCCTCAAAAATCTGTACGAGTTAAAATCACAACTGGTACATATGCGAGCGGTTATTTTGCCTGTCCAAGATATCTGTAGTTTTTTTATCAATCATAAAAAAAGTGATTTGGTTTCTCCGTTTTCTCAAGCAGCCAAGCCCTATTTCCGTGACGTTAACGACCATCTATTGCACTCTTTAGATGCGATTAATGGCCTCAATGAGATGCTCAGTGTGGTGATGAACACTTACTTGGCTATGGTAACTATGGGACAAAACGAGGTAGTACGTAAGCTTGCTGCCTGGGCAGGTATCTTAGCCGTACCGACAGCGATAGCGGGTATTTATGGTATGAACTTTGACTTTATGCCTGAGCTGCACTGGAAGTTCTCGTATCTTATTATTATGCTATTTATCGGCTCATTATGTAGTTATCTATACTATAACTTTAAAAGACTGGGCTGGTTATAAGTGTCTATTAATTAATATAGGGTTCAACTAACAACCAAACAGCGCATAATTTCAACACAAAAAAAGAGCTACCATCGTTAGCTCTTTTTTTGTGCATTTTTGGTAGTGCCACTTTCTTATTTTGTCACATTACAAGCTTCAATCATCACTCACGACGATGTTTCGTACTATTATCAGGTGCCTCAGCGTTATCAGGAAGAAGCGATTTGATACGGTATTCTGCATGCTGACTGTCTAGATTGTCTTCTGGACGACCAAACGTTCTTGCGGTCCAAGTGAGCACCACAATAGAGGCGCTCAGTGCCATAATAGCCACAGAAATCGTTGCCAGCAACCACAGATGAAAGTAGTCTGATACCGCCTGCACATCAACCACCAAATGTCGTGACAAGGCCGTTATGGCAATAAATATCAAAAACTGTACCGGCAGACGATGGGTTTTAAAATAAATACCAATCATTGCTAGCAGCTCAAGATAAATGAATAACATCAAAATATCTTTTAAGTCCGCTGAGCCTTTTTGCACAATCACGATAAACTCTTTGCCTGCCGTCCAGACCACCACCACACTGATTAAAAATAAAATGATGTAATGGCATATATCGACAAACTCTCTGCCGATGCACTGTAACCACTCATGAATACTTACGTTTTTTTTAGCCATTTTAGAACCTATCAACTTAGACGTGGTCGATTTAGCCTGAGGCTGTGTAGTTTCAGGATCCTGCTTTTTATTTAAAGGCAATTGCGGCTCAGATGATTGACTCATTAGTCGATCATACTGACATCGAGACCAGCTGATTTTTCAGCGGCAGTGACCGTTTGACGGATAAGGGTGTTAATGGTCATTGGCCCCACCCCGCCTGGTACTGGAGTGTAGGCGCTGGCAATCTCTGCTACACCCTTCATTTCAATATCGCCTACACCGCCGTTATCAGTCGGATGGAAGCCCGCATCGATGACGATAGCCCCCGCTTTAATCCAGTCGGCTTTAATCAGCTCAGGCACGCCTACTGCACCAACAATAATATCAGCGCGTTTAACATGAGCAGCCAAATCTTGGGTTTTTGAATGGCAAATGGTCACGGTACAGTTTGAGTTCAATAGCATCATCGCCATCGGCTTACCTAAGATGGGGCTACGGCCTACCACTACCGCCTCTTTACCCGCAAGCTCGATATTATAATGACGCAATAGATGCATAATGCCCTGTGGGGTACATGATCCAAAGGCGGACTCTTGCATGCTCATACGCCCAAAACCCAAGCAGGTCACACCATCAACGTCTTTTGCCAGATCAATCTGCTCAAAACAAGCACGCTCATCAACGTGATCAGGTACCGGATGCTGAAGCAAGATACCGTGAACATCAGGATTATCATTAAGCTCGTTTATCTTAGCAATAAGCTGTTCTGTGGTCGTACTATGCGACATTTCTACCTTAATAGAATTCATGCCAACCCGCTTACAGGCATTACCTTTCATCCGGACATAAGTCGCAGAGGCTGGATCCTCACCGACCAGTATCGTCGCTAAGATCGGTGTACGTCCCGTTTTGTCCTTGATAGCGTCTACGCGCGTGCTTAGTTGCTTTTCTATTTGTGTAGCAAGTGCTTTGCCGTCCAAAACGGTAGCGGACCCTTGGGCAGTTGACGACTCTTTAGCAGTGGACATAATGACTCCAATAGAGGATGCGATAAAAAAATAAAGACAGCGCGCGCAAATACTTTGCATGCCTGTCTTATCCTTAAGAGCGTTTAATTAAGCCTAGTATTGTACCTGCCTAAGCGCAAAAATCCTAGCACGTGCTAAAACTTGACTGCTCCCTACAATGTATTAAAGCTTGTCTTCTTACAGATGAAATTAAAAAGCAGCACGGAATTATAGGAGTTTGACTAGTTTAAACTATCTAACAACTGAAACGGTAAAGTAACCACATCAAAGGCCAACGCAAACGGTAGTAAAACTAGCTTTTGCGCACCATTTGTCCCACTACGAGAGACTTCATTCTGCTGTGATTGATTATAAAAAGTCACCGTATACGGTTTGGTTAGCGCACTATACTTAGATTGCACTAAGTTAAAATTACTAACCTGCGGATAAATGGCCCCTTTAATAGGTACTTCAAAACAAAAACGCTGGGCTCCGATACGTTGATCACTGGCTGAGGTACAGTCTTGGCCAGAATTTTGTAAGAAAAACTGATAATCTGAGCGCTTAAACTCGTCCTTTAATTTGGCATAGGACATTTTCATTTGTCCCTGAAAATAGCCATCATTGTTAGGGACATAAAACGCCATGTCATTATCAACTTGGATATTTTTTGGCGTCAGCTTGGTCAGCAAATTCACCATTTCTGTACCGCCTTGGGTCAGGACATAACTGTTCTTTTCACCAACGATGGCCATCGTTGCATTAGGCATCTTGGCTAATGGCTGAGCAGGACGACCAAAGGCCACAATTCGATCTTCAGACAAGACAGTCTTAACTGTCTTACTACTGACTCGATTATCGCTTTCTAATAACGAGCCAGTAGCACAGCCTGAGCTGGCCAATACAGCTGCAAGGGCTGTCCCCATGACAACTGACTTTATAATTAATCTTGTTGATGACGAATCAGGATTGCCAAAGGGTTTATTAGTATATAGGGTCATGATAAGACTTCCTTGTCTGCTATATTTTAAAAGCTATTTTTTATCTTAGTGTTGGAACTACTAATGCTGAAAATTTAATGTTAAACAATTGCCAGGTATTTTCTGCTATCGTACATTATTAAGCCATGATATATCCACTCATAATTTAAGCTAATAATCATCGAGCGCATTTTTAGCTGAACATTTTTTGGCATTAGAATGGTCACCATTTGGTCACCGAGCACTTGGCCACTGATTTTTAAAAGGTAGACTGTCTTCGCATAAACTTATATCGGATGTGATAAGAGAGAGAGAATAAGCTACTTCTAATGGGGTAGTAGATAAAAATAGCAAACCTATATAAAAAAAGAGTTTGCATAGAAATTCAGACAGAAAAAAACCCCAAACAAAGTTATGTTTGAGGCGAAACTTGCTTAAACCCAAAGGTTTAAATTCGTTTTAGCTTTTTATAAAATATGGCGCAGCGGACGGGACTCGAACCCGCGACCCCCGGCGTGACAGGCCGGTATTCTAACCAACTGAACTACCGCTGCTTAGGTCGTTTTTAGCGTCTTGCCCTTATAAATAGGACCACTTCGCTAAATGAGTGGTGGGTGATGACGGATTCGAACCGCCGACATTCTGCGTGTAAGGCAGACGCTCTACCAACTGAGCTAATCACCCTTGAGAAACGTATAAAAAAAGCATCGCTTTTTTAGTTTCGCAAGAGAAAATTCCTTGAAGGGAATTTTCTGAAAGTATCACTATCTAAAGGTGTCACGCCCTAGAATCACAAAAACTTCCAACAACGTAGAACTAATTAAAGCCCCTTGCTGTGGGTGTGTATTATATACATTTACATTGGCCTGTCAAATATTTTTTGACCTTTTGTGCCATATTCTTTACATTATCAATTACTATACTGGCAAGCAGTTGTTTTAACTGACTTTATGTTTTTATCATCAATATTCAATATTTACTGATTGTTCGCTGATGCCAGTGCTTGCTCAATATCACCTGTCATTGCTTCAGGTTTAGTGGTTGATGCATAACGATCTAGCACCTGACCTTCGTTACCGACTAAAAACTTGCTGAAATTCCATTTAATACCGTCTGTTAAGACACCGCCTTTTTGCTCCTTTAACCAATTAAAAATAGGGTGAGCGTCACTACCATTAACATCGATCTTAGCCATCATCGGAAAGCTTACGCCATAGTTCTTTTGGCAAAACGCGCCAATCTCGTCGTTACTACCGGGATCTTGACCACCGAATTGATTACAAGGAAAACCAATGACTACTAAACCTTGATCTTTATACTTCTCATGTAACGCTTCTAACCCTTCAAACTGCGGGGTAAAGCCACATTTGCTAGCCGTATTGACTATTAGCAGTACTTTGCCTTGATAATCAGCAAAATCTTGCGATGTGCCGTCCATACGCTCAGCAGTAAAATCGTAAATGCTACTCATAACTTATCCCTAGTTTATTATCTGGTGGTGTATCAAAAAGTATGCTGAGTAAATAAAGGAGGGGTGCCAGCCAAAGCAAAGATGCTATATTTGAGGTTATGAAGACACAAATAGAGATTAATTGCCCCGACTGCCACAGTCCTAGTCTT
>NZ_CAJHBI010000035.1 GCF_904846605.1 Psychrobacter sp. 72-O-c | reverse complement strand
GATCTAAATCCTATCGAGAAGAAGTGGGCACAAGCTAAATTTCTACGCCAAGGCTGGATGGAGAATAATCTGCCTAAACTGTTTCATGATATGGGCTGTATTTTTTTTATTGTGAACTGACTATATTATTTACCAATACAAAAACTACCAAAAATCTTACCCAATAAGTCATCTGCGCTAAATTCACCAGTAATCTCGCCTAAGCTAATCTGCCCTTGGCGTAAGCTTTCAGCAACTAACTCACCTGCGCTAAATACCGTTAATTGCTCATGTGCCTCTGCTAGATAATCAGCAGTTCGCCTTAATGCATCTAAGTGCCGAGTACGCGCAATCAAGCTATTCTCAGGGGGGTGAAATCCTACCTTAGCACACAAAGCCTCAATTAGACTTTCGATACCAGCACCTGTTTCACATGAAACATGTACTTGTTCATAGCCCTGACTTTTCATCTGGTTTTGAGAAGCGGAAACATCGTTATCGGGCATATTATTATTCAATTTGCCGCTCAATAAGTCGCTTTTATTGGCAATGATTAGTAAGCGCTTGGCCTCTGGCAACTCGCCAAACAGCTGTTCTGCTAGTTGCAACGGCGTACCATTGTCCTCGATATCACGAGTAACATCATAGACCATTATTAATATATCAGCCTGTTTAATAGCAGTGTGGGCGCGCTCGATACCGATACGCTCTACGGTGTCTTCGGTATCACGCAAGCCAGCAGTATCAGTCAAATGTAGCGTTAAACCATTCAATACTACCGTTTCTTGCAACGTATCTCGGGTAGTACCTGGCACTTCGGTGACGATAGCGCGCTCTTGACCTGCTAGACGGTTGAGCAAACTAGATTTACCCGCATTAGGTCTACCTGCTAATACCACGTGAATGCCATCGCGTAATAGCTGACCTTGTTTGGCGGTTGCTAATACTTGATCAATTTGTGCTTGGGTCTGCTCAAGCTTATCCTGAATCACCCCATCGGATAAAAAGTCTACGTCCTCTTCATCAGGGAAGTCAATTGCCGCCTCAACATGCAAACGCAGATGGATTAGCTGTTCTAGTAACTGATTAATCTTTTGCGAAAACTCGCCACTTAATGAGCGTATGGCGCTACTAGCAGCAGCGGCGCTGGTCGCATCAATAGCATCGGCAATAGCTTCTGCTTGTACCAAGTCTAATTTATCATTATCAAAAGCGCGATAAGAGAACTCTCCAGCACTAGCTTGCCGCGCGCCTAACTCAAAGGCTCGCGCTAACAACTGACTCTGTAATATCATACCGCCATGACCTTGTAACTCAATCACGTCTTCACCAGTGAATGAATGCGGCGCTTTAAAATACAGCACCAAACCTTCATCAATGACCGTACCATCCGCCTGATAAAAACGGCAGAAACTGGCCAGTCTCGGTGTGAAAGCCGACTTACCCGTTAGCTGACAAGCAATAGCATGCGCCTTTACTCCTGACAGACGAATAATACCTACCCCGCCACGGCCCAGCGGCGTTGCAATAGCAGCAATCGTGGCTGGTCCAGAGGAACTAGACAGTTCGGCTGTATTAGCTGGCGGTGACGACGTTGTGATAGAATCCACACTTACTCTCAATAACTAAAACTCCATTATAGACGGCTCAGACTGGCCTGACAAAACAAACTTTATATAACAGTGTTTGGCATTTCTTATTTGGTTTTTATAAGCATAAAAAGACGAAATATTGCATAAAAAAACCACCGCTAGAGCGATGGTTTTTGTTGGTCGTTAACCTGACTAGCTAGCAATCAAACAGTCAATTAATCAAGAACCTTAACGGTACGCAGCTTCTGCTCTTCTTGAACTTTTTTATTGACGATATATTGATGGATCATACTAAACAAGTTATTCACTGTCCAGTACAATACCAAACCTGCTGGGAAGAACAGCATGAAAGCGGTAAAGATAATTGGTAAAAACTTCATTACTTTTGCTTGCATGGGATCAGTTGGCTGCGGGTTTAGCTGCTGCTGAACAAACATAGAAGCACCCATTAGTAGTGGCAAAATAAACCACGGATCCATCGCTGATAAATCCTGAATCCATAAGATCCATGGCGCGTGACGCAACTCGACACTCTCAACCAGTACCCAATACAAGGCTAAGAAGATAGGCATCTGCATCAATATTGGTAGACAACCCGCCATTGGGTTAACTTTTTCTTCTTTGTAAATACCCATCATTTCTTGCGACATTTTCATCCGATCGCTGCCGTGCTCTTCTTTAAGCGCTGCTAGACGTGGTGCAATAGCTCGCATCTTCGCCATTGAGTAGTAACTCTTATTAGAGAACCACATCAAGGCAAACTTAACTAAGACCGTCAAACCAATGATTGACCAGCCCCAGTTACCGATGATGTTATGAATACCATCAAGTATAGCAAATAGTATTTTTGAGATTGGCCATAACAGACCATAATCGACTGTCTGATTCAGACCAATGGCGACGTCTTTAAGCTCAGACTGTACTTTTGGCCCTGCGTATAGTGTCGCGCTTAACGTTGCTTGCTTGTTCATTGCAACATTAATAGGCTGACTGTTAAAGCCAATAAAGTATTCATCGCCAGTTTCACGGCTAAAGAACTTACCAGTGAAATTTTCAGGTGTCCATGCCGATACAAAATAATGCTGCACGATGCCGACCCAACCTTTATCACTGGTGGTCGTAGTCAATTCACCATCGCTAAAGTCACCAAACTTCAGCTTGTTATAAGGATCATCAGGTGTGCCCCAAGCACCGCCTAGGTAAGTCGCCATACTCAGCGCACCTTTATCAGACATACCAGGATCTTTGCTGTCATCGCGCTTTAGTTGCGCAAATAACTGTCCTTGCCATGTCTGCGTAGACGCGTTCTGAATTTGATAGCTAACATCAATAGGGTATTTATCATGGGTAAAGGTAAAGGTCTTAGTAATCGTAACGCCATCTTTTTTATAAGTCAGCGGTACTGATAACGTTTGCTGACCCTCTTTCATGACGTAACTATTAGCAGTATGACTGTAATTAGCGCGACCTTCCGCGGTATCAATACCGTCTTTACCAATCAGACCAGACTGAGCCACATAAACACGATTGCTATCATTCTCTAGCAATACAAAAGGCTCATCACCATCGAGCTTCGCGTCATACTGCTTAAGGGCAGCATAGACAACATCGCCGCCTTCTGGATTGATTTTAATATCATAGCGATTGGTCGTTACCGTGATGAGACCGGCATCTTTAGCCGATGCAGTCGGAACAGTTACTGCCAAGCCAGCATCAGTAGGTAGCGTTTGTACCGGAATATCACCTGCTGCACCAGTAGTAGATGGAATGTCAGCACCTACTGAGGTTGCAGTTTGTGGCACCGTGTCTACAGCGGGCGCATCGGCATAATCATCTCGCCATGCTAAAATCAGCAGATAAGCGGTGATTAACATCGCAACGATGATCATCACCCGAAATATCTTTTGCATAAACATATCCTAGAGTGAAAAATTTGAGCGTATGCCACGACCTAAACCCAGTAGTAGCCTTTATGAGGCGCCACAACATTAGAAGTCATTGACATAAAATGCTCATCATTTTACTAAAAAACCACCTTAAATGATACCAATAGTGTAGATAAGCTGGTAAGCAGTCTAAAGCACTAAAAAAGCATTGAAGTTATTGTTATCTCATAAGGTAATTTAAGCGAGCAGCATAGCTACTACCATCACGATAGACAAAGTTATGCCTAGGTGTTGCAACAGTAGATGTGTTCGCATGAGAGCAAGGCGCATTTACAGGTAAATAATAATAGGTATAAGACATTAAAGGTAACGGTACAAAGTCGATGCCATGTCCACCCCATGGCTGACAGCGACCGATACGTTTTAACAGTAACCAACTGCCTGCCCAAACCCCATGCCAGGCTAATGCATGTTGGCCATAATCTGAACATGTTGGATAATATCGACAGCGAGCAGGCGTTACAGGACTAATTATTTTTTGATAAAAAAATATGAAGTAATAAAAAATTTTATAGAAAAAATTATTTATAAATTTAATTAATAATTCCATTTTATTTTTTTTCTATCTTTTTAAATATATTGTTTATTTGGTTATTTAATTCTTTCTTATCGATATCTTTTATAGATCTTTTAATAATAAAAACAATATCTTTGTTTTCTAACTTATGAGCTTGCCCACGGAATTGCTCTCGTATTTTTCGTTTGATTAAATTACGAGTAACAGCAGTAGGTACTTTACGTTTGGTAATTGCCATTCCTATGCGTGGTTGGTCGTGCGTATTAGAGCGTACAAAGGCCATTAGATGGCTCTGATGTAGCTTACGCTCAGGAGCATCAAACACCTCACGAAAGGCCGCTGGAGTGAGGAGACGCTGCTCTTTGGTAAAACAGGCAGTAGGTGTAGCTGAGACAGTATTGGGCATAGTACAACCTAAAATAAGAGCTAATGACAGTTATAAAATGAGAGGCATAAAATCAAGAAAAGAATAGATATGGCAAATTAAAGCAACAAAAAAAGCGCCGATATGGGCGCTTTTAATATATGGCTACGTGACAGCTGCGGTCAATAACTAGCGTGATTTATAAATACGTAATTTATAAATCATAGACACACAACAGGCATCATAAGCCATGGACATCGTATGTTACCGATTAATTAGATTATACGGTAAGACGATGACGGCCTTTAGCGCGGCGACGTGCTAAGACTTGACGGCCTTTTTTAGTAGCCATACGAGCACGGAAACCGTGAGTACGCTTGCGTTTGATCACGCTTGGTTGGAATGTACGTTTCATAACTCACCTATCAAAATAATGGACTAAATTCGTAATAGCGAAGGATTATATCATTTCATAAATTTTTCGTCAATCAACTAATCCTCTTTGCCAAATATTTTTTACTAATGGTTGTAGATAACCAAGACCACTTAGCTAAGTTTTAGGTTATTATTATGAATTATATTTTACTGTGAAAAATGAAATTAGAGAGCTTCTTTTATTTCAGTTTACAAAGTTATCCACAGAAAAGTTCGTGTTCTATAATAATTAAAGATTAATATATATAAGTATTGTTGTTATTGGGAGGTATAATATCTGTGGTTAAGTCGATTTTATCCTTTATTATCAAGAGACTAGACTAGGGGTAACCCTGTGGACAACCTGTGGGTGAAATATGGATAACTTTGTATTTTGACTTATCCACAAAACTATCCACAGTCTTATCCACAAAAAATAAGATGTTATCCACAGGTGTTTATGTTAGATTGGCATCCAGCGCAAACGGCTGTTTTGCGCCACTTAATTTTGGGTGACTCGCAGACTCTATACTAGTTTTTAGAGAGATGATATGAGCGCTCAAATAATCGAATTACATTAGGTTATAAGGTTAGTATCTTTCATGATAGACACTGCTACACTTTGGGATAAATGCTTAGATGACTTACGCTATCATGTCAAAGATAACGTATTCACTATGTGGTTGAGACCCCTGTCGGCACATCAGGAAGCACAAACACTAGTCATTCGTGCCCCTAATGATTATTTTGTTTCTTACATCAAAAAAAACCATTTGCATGATATTCAGGAATTGGTAGCTAAGCATAGCCAAGGTAGCATTGAAGAGGTTATTGTCCGAGTCGATAATGCCAATCATAGTGATACCAGTCATGAGACTGCAGATAGTGAGTCTCAAGCATCAGGTTCTTTATTTGGTGAAGATAGCCTCTCCCCTCCCCTAGGGTCTCAAGCATCAAAAACCAGTAATAGGAATGCAGACAGTCATTCAAATAATTATTCAAATAATAACTTAAACAGCAACTCAAACAATCAGGCAGATAGTGATGGCAATATGCAGCACGCTGCGCTTGTTGAGGCTGCTGATGCCAAGTCGTTAAGCTATCTGAACCCCGACTTTACCTTCGAAACTTTTGTCACTGGTAAATCTAATAACCTCGCCTATAAGGCCTGTTATGAGTTAAGTAAGCGTCAGTCAAAAAATAGACACAATCCTCTGTTTATATACGGGCCTTCTGGCTTGGGAAAAACGCATTTAATGCATTCGGTAGCACATCGCTATTTAAAAAATAATAGAAGTTTTTATTATTTTACTTCTGAAAAATTTATTAATCAATTAGTATATTCATTAAGAAATAATAAAATAGAAGATTTTAAAAAGAAAATAAAAAAAGTAGATTTGTTAATTGTTGATGATATTCATGTATTGGCTGGTAAGACTAAAAGTAGCAATGAATTCTTAACATTATTTGCTGATTTTACCAGTGGTGATAAGCAGCTTATTTTAGCTTCTGACCGTCATCCTTCACAAATGACTGAGTTTGATGAACGCTTTCGCTCGCGTTTTTCTTGGGGTTTAACGGTAGCTGTTGATCCCCCTGAAATTGATACACGTGTGCAGATATTACAGAAAAAAGCAGCTTGGTATGGGATGACATTGCCCAAAGACTGTGCGTTATTTATTGCCCAAAATGTGGTCTCTAATGTCAGACGTTTGGAGGGCGCGTTAAATCAAGTGTTTGCTAACGCTAACTTAACGGGTGCGCCGATCACGCTTGAGATGGTGCAATATGCGCTAAAAGATATTGTTGCTATGCGTGTACAAGCCGTTAATATGGATAATATCCGTAAAGTAGTCGCTGAGTATTATGATGTAAGCGTCAAGGACTTGATGGGTCGCAAACGTACACGCAGTATTGCCCGCCCGCGCCAGATCGCTATGGCATTATCGCGCGAGCTCACTGGTGATAGTTATCCAGATATCGGACAGTCATTTGGAGGTCGCGATCACACAACGGTGATGCATGGCTGTGACAAAGTGGCGCAACTGCGAGCGGCAGATCCTGCGTTTGATAAGGATTATAAGTCGTTAGCGATGATGCTACAAGCATAATAAAGGTCAGTATTACTAGTGTGTTTTAGCCCGTAAATATGGTTTATAATGGTTCAAAACAAAACATGTTCGCTCATAAATATCGTCTTGTTAGCAATTATATTAACTGTCACTTTATATGCTTATATCTATATAACTAAGAGTCGCTAATTTAGCTTAAAGACATTGAAATAAAACTCAGTAAAATAATAGTCATTCAAATAAGAGTAACTCAGCATGCAATTATCGATTAATCGAGAGTCGTTACTAAAAGCCATTAATTTAATCGCCAAGGCTGCCGATAAACGCCATAACATGGTTATCTTAGGCAATATCAAGCTACAGCTGTCTGAATCTGAGCTGATATTAACCGCTTCTGACTTAGAAGTAGAGCTGACGTCAACTCTTAAATTAACGGCGGGCGCTTGTATTGAGCCTGGTACGACTACCTTACCGGCGATGAAACTAAAAGATATTTGCAAGTCATTACCTGGCCAAGCACAAGTCAATCTTGCGACCCAAGAAAACGAGCGCTGTCTACTCACTAGTGGCAAAAGCCGATTCACACTAGGAACGCTACCAAGCGAGGACTATCCAAGCTTGGGCAATCCTGAAAATATTACGCCACTTACTATCAGCCGTAGCCGTCTGACTGACTTAATACATAAAACTCAGTTTGCGATGGCAATTCAAGATGTGCGTTATTATTTAACTGGTATGCTGTTTGATGTCTCTCAGCAGCAACTAACGACCGTTGCTACCGACGGTCATAGATTGGCCTTAGCTCGTAGTGTCATTGATGTTAGCGCGGATCTAAATATGCAGGCTATCTTACCGCGCAAAGCGGTGATTGAGCTTGAGCGTTTAACCACTGAGTTGGGAAAAATGCTCAGCGATCAAGACAACGCGGTGACGTTAAGTTTCGGTCGTGAGTTTTTGCAAGTGAGCTTACCGTTTGGCGATGTGGATAGCACAGGACAAGTCAGCCAAGATTTAATGGTGACGTTCACTGCGCGCCTTATTGATGGTAAATTTCCTGACTATCGTCGTGTTATGCCTAGCAGTACCGATAAATTAGCATTATTTAATCAAGAAAAAATGACTGATGTACTGCGCCGTGTGGCTATTTTAAGTAATGAGAAGTCTCGCGGTGTGGTATTTAATTTCGCCAGCGACGGTATGGTGGAAGTACGCGCTAATAATGCTGAACAAGATGAAGCGGTTGAGATGATACAAGCTAAGTATGAAGGTGAGCCGATGGAGCTGTCGTTTAATGCTGCTTATCTGCAAGACGTGCTTGGCGTTATCCAAGGTGATCTACAGATGCATATGAGCCAATCCAATGCCTCAGTACTGGTTAATCAGCTTAATGATGACTTACATCAGTATGTGATTATGCCAATGCGCATATAGTGATTAGTATTTATTACTAAATCTACTTGATTGAGCTAGTTAACTAAGCTATTTAAATGAGTTACTTAGCCAGTTTTACTCAATTACCGCAACTTATTCATACGATGATAGGCAATATAAACGGACGGTTGTAAGTATTATGATTGAACGTCTACAAGTCTCGCATCTGCGTAACCTTAGTCAAGTTAACCTACAGACGGCTGCCTGTAATGTCATTATTGGCGCCAATGGTAGTGGTAAAACCTCGCTTCTGGAAGCCATATTCTTACTGTCGCGCGGTAAAAGCTTCCGTCACAGTCAGCCCAAACGCTACGTCCAACATCATCAGCCAGCAGCAATAGTACATGCTGAGCTTACCGATGGTAGTACCTTAGCCATTCAAAAACAAACGGATGCGACGACTGTTCTACGTCTGAATAAAACCACTGTTTATAATCAAAGCATCTTAACGGAGCAGCTGCCAACGCTATTGATAGACCCATCAACGATGGATATGTTAGAGCAGGGCAGTGCCAGTCGTCGCCAACTATTAGACTGGTTAGTGTTTCACATGAAACAAGGCTTTCATCCACAATGGGTAGCGTACCAGCGTTTATTAAAGCAGCGCAACAGTCTGCTTAAACAAACCAAGCATCTATCTCAGAGCCAGCATGCAGAGCTAAAAGCATGGGATAAGGGGCTAGCCAGTCACGCCGCGCTAATTCACCATTACCGCGTGCGTATTTTTGAGGCATGGCAGCCTTATTTTGAAGAAAGTATTCAGCAACTGTTACCGTCTTATGCCCAGCAGCTGAGCTTAAGCTATAATGCTGGTTATGATGCTAGTATTCCTCTTGATGAACAGCTAGCAGAGCGCTTAACACAAGATTTGCAATTGGGTTATACCCGTATCGGCAGCCACCGTGCTGATATTCATGTCCATTGGCGTTCTGAAAATAATAGCCAATCCGTGACTGCTACCGCGATGGAAAAAGAGTCTCCCGTATCCACTGCAGTTAAGCTACCCACAATAAAAGAACAAGCAGCAAATATACTGTCCCGCGGTGAAAAAAAACTGTTGATCACCGCGCTGCGTTTGTCGCAATTACCTTTGCTACTCAATAGCTCAGAGCTACCCAATAGTACAGAGGGAGCAGGTGCTGCACAAATTTCTAATCATGCCAATGCCACCCCTGTGGTCTTGCTCGATGACATCACTGCAGAGCTAGATGATAGGGCGATAGATATTCTATTATCAACTTTAGCGCAGCTGCCTTGTCAGGTCATAATGACCAGTTTGACCGCTGATGTTTTACCACTTATTGAAAAATACTGGTCAACATCAAACGTGTTTCACGTGAAACATGGCGTACTTTCACCTTATTAATCCTTATTTATCTATTGCTGTATTTATTTTAATTTCTTAATTCTATTACCTTTATCAATCCTATCTAATATTCTTTCTGTATCGACTATATTTGCCGTTATCCATACTCATATGTGCAGTTATTTTCAGTAGATTTTCACAATCACGACTTACTGCATCGGTAGGGATAAAACAGCCAGTAAACAGTGACTTAGAGGCAAAAAAATGCTAAAATAAGGCTTTATTTTTGTCCTGTTTTCAGCAAATTATCTGATAGCTTTACATCGTTTGTTATTGATGGCTATAAAGCGCTAAGTGTTTGATAATTAGTGGTTTTATTTAATAATCATCCCTTTAATAATGTCTTGAACAAAACGAAGATTGTGGTTAGTTTAATAATTCAACGGTTTTCATCTTTTATACGCTGCCATTAGGTTTTAATTAAATGTTTTAACTGAAACCTTTTGACTAAAACGTTTAACGCGAATAAATTAAGTCTCAGATAATGTCATGATAGGTCACCGTAGTGGTGAGCTGATGATAAATAGCTGACTATAGCTAGATTAAGGAATGCACATGAGTGAGTCATTACCTACTGATAATGAACAGATGACGTCAGATATCGCTGTTCAGACCATCGCCCCTGATGTTGTTACTGAAAGCAACCAGTCCGATTATAGCTCCAAAGATATTCGCGTATTGCGTGGATTAGAAGCGGTGCGCGTGCGTCCTGGGATGTATATTGGTGATACCGATGATGGTACTGGTCTACATCATATGGTTTTTGAGGTGGTAGATAACTCTATCGATGAGGCGCTCGCCGGTCACTGTGACCGAATTGACATCATTATTCATGAAGATGAGTCAGTGAGTGTCAGTGATAATGGTCGCGGCGTGCCTGTAGATATCCATCCAGAAGAAGGCGTATCAGCCGCGCAGGTCATCATGACTGTATTGCATGCCGGTGGTAAGTTTGATGACAACAGTTATAAAGTTTCAGGCGGCCTGCATGGTGTGGGGGTCTCTGTAGTCAATGCCTTGTCTAAAAAGCTTGAGATGAACATCTGGCGTGAAGGGTATCACTATCAGCAAACCTACAGTGATGGCGTACCAGATGCCGATATTCAGCCAATGGAAGCCACCGACAAGACAGGTACCCAAATCCGCTTTTATCCTAGCACTGATGTCTTCACAGGTACTGTTTTTGAGTATGATATTTTGGCCAAACGTTTACGTGAGTTGTCGTTTTTAAACTCAGGTGTACGTATTATCTTGACTGATGAACGCATTGATAAGCGTCATGAGTTTGAGCATAAAGGTGGCTTGTCTGAATTTGTCAGCTATATTAATGCTGGCAAAGATGGCATCAACGATGTGTTCCATTTTATTAGTAACCAAGATGATGGTATCAGTGTCGAAGTAGCGTTACAGTGGACGGATACTTATAACGAAAAAGTATTGTGTTTTACCAATAACATTCCACAGCGTGATGGTGGAGCTCATTTATCAGGCTTCCGCTCGGCATTAACGCGTTGCCTAAATACTTATATGGACCGCGAAAATTTATTTAAAAAAGAAAAAGTTGTCGCCACGGGTGATGATGCGCGGGAAGGCCTAACGGCGATCGTATCGGTTAAAGTGCCTGATCCAAAGTTTTCTAGCCAAACTAAAGACAAACTAGTATCAAGTGAAGTGAAACCGGCTGTTGAATCAGCAATGCATGATAAATTTAACGATTATCTGCAAGAGAACCCAAGTGCGGGTAAAGCTATCGCTGGCAAAATCATTGATGCTGCGCGTGCGCGTGATGCCGCTCGTAAAGCGCGTGAGATGACCCGTCGTAAAACCACTTTAGATATCGCTGGTTTACCGGGTAAGCTTGCTGATTGCCAAGAAAAAGATCCAGCATTATCAGAATTATACATTGTGGAAGGGGACTCTGCTGGCGGTTCAGCCAAGCAAGGTCGCAGTCGTAAAACGCAGGCAATTTTGCCACTAAAAGGTAAAATCCTCAACGTTGAGCGTGCGCGCTTTGACAAGATGTTGTCGTCTGCTGAAGTCGGTAACCTGATTACAGCGCTAGGCTGTGGTATCGGTCCTGATGAATATAATCCTGATAAAGTACGCTATCATAAAATTATCATTATGACCGATGCGGACGTTGATGGGTCGCACATTAGAACCTTGCTACTGACCTTCTTTTTCCGTCAAACGCCTGAGCTGATTGAACGTGGTTATATTTATATTGCTCAGCCACCGCTATATAAAGTCAAAAAAGGTCGTCAAGAGCTATATCTAAAAGACGATGAAGCATTGAAAGCTTATTTATTATCATCAACTATTGATAATACTAAGCTACATATCAATGATGAGGCGCCTGCGATTACTGGCCAAGCGTTAGAGATTTTGCTAAACGACTACAACCAAACCCAGCTGATCAAAGCGCGTTTGCAAATTCGTTATCCTGCGGTGTTGTTAGATGCGTTGACCCATACGCCGAAGCTTACGACTGACATGACGTACGATTTGTCTGCTATGCAAGCATGGAAAGACACACTACAGACCCAGCTTGATCACTTCGGTAGTGAGTTGTATCCTGAGATTGAACTGGTCAATATTCATGCGCCTGCACCTAAGGTAATGGATGCAGTAACTGCAGATCTGCTCGGTATGAAGCCGCAACCAGTAGAAGCTGAGCTTGATACTGATGCTGATATTAATACTGAAACGGGTACTGAAAACGAGATTGAAGTGGCAGAAAATAGCGAAATGCTATCGACTAAAGCACAGTGGTTACCACGCATAACCGTTTATGTGCATCAGTTGGCGCATCATTATCTACTCGATGCTAGCTTTATTAATTCAGGCGAGTATAGCAAGCTGCTACGTTTATCAGCCGAATGGAATACCTTGTTAGAAGAGGGTGCCTTTATCCGCCGCGAAGCTACGTCAGGAACTAGTAAGGATATTCCGGTACGTGATTTTGACTATCTATGGCAACAAATGATGCTAGAAGCGCGTCGTGGTCTCTCGGTTCAACGCTATAAAGGGCTAGGCGAGATGAACGCTGATCAGCTTTGGGATACCACTATGGATCCTGAAAATCGCCGCATGCTACGCGTGACGATTGAAGATGCTATTGCTGCTGACCATATGTTTACCTGTCTAATGGGTGATCATGTCGAGCCGCGCCGTATCTTCATCGAAGAAAACGCCTTAACGGTGTCTAATTTAGATATTTAATATTTGAAATTCATCTACTAATTCTATAAAGTCATCCTGTTAGCAGGGTGACTTTTTTGTTTCACATGAAACATTATGATAATAAAATATTAGTAGGAAGGATATCATGTTGAATTCAGAACAAAAGCAGCTTTTAGCGCAATTATCAAACACAACGCTAGTTAACTTTGTAGCTGATATATATGGTGTAGACAAGCTATTAGATAAAAAAATTGAACGTCTGCTGCTTCAGTCAGACAAACCTAAGCTCATAAAAAAATTGACCACAACGCTAAAAGGTCTCAAAAGACGGCGTAAATTTATTGATTATTGGGAGTCGAGTGAATTTGCCACTGAGCTTCATCATTTAGCTAGCGATGTCATGAGCCTTTATCCTGAACAGCCAAGTAAATGTTTAGAATTAATAGAGTTGTTTATCTCATCGACCAATAGCAGTCTGAAGCGTTGTGATGATTCTAACGGTGAGGTCGGTGGCGTATATAGTGATTTAGCACAATCTTGGTTAACGGTTGCTAGTACTTGCTATGAGCAAGAAAAAAGCAGTTTGCCTATAGATGAGCAAGATATACTAAGCCAAGCATGGCAAGAAAAAGTAAAAGCCATGATTAGTGATAATAACTACGGCACTAAAGATGACATTTTGTTGGGGGTTAATCAGCTTTTATCAGAGTCTGAGATACGTGGTTTAATCCTTGATTATCAGCAGTATTACGAAGAGGTGCGTGCTAAGAAATCCCTAACAGATCAGGTTGATAAGAAGAAATCGGCCTATGATATGGATCACACGCTTATCTATGAAAAGATGAATATTGAGAGAACGCTCAAAAATTTAGCGGGTGCGCTGGGTGATGTAACCTTGTTTGAAGAGATTTATCTTAACATCTACACTGCACGGCCACTGCATTCGCGGCAACTCCAAGAACTACTTCGCTTTTTAGTAGATAACAATGCTCACGATGTGGCTCAGCGTTATTTGCGTGATGACTGGCGTAGTAGGACAGTGGCAGATCAAGTAAAGCGCTTGGATTGGCTGAGTGAGATATATAATAAGCAAGACAATACCGAAGCATCAATGGCGGTATTGGGCGAAGCGTTTGAGCTGCAAGCGTCTCCTGCCCGACTAAAAGCAATCATGTCTGTTGCCACTCCAGCCGAGCAAGCGTATTGGCGCAAAGAAGCTCATAAGTTGGCAGGGCAACAAGAAAATATTATGATGGCGACGTCACTGCTGTTAGAGATTGGCGAGACGGCACTGGCGAATCAAATAGCGGTCGCTCGTCATACTGAGTTTGCGGATGTGCATTATACTGCTTTGACCCAATTGCTAAAGGAGTTACCCGTGGGCACTCATTTCATCCAAGTAATTATTTATCGCAGTTTGCTGAATGATATTTTGGATAGTGCCCGCAGTAAAGCTTACGGTCATGCCGCCCGCTACTTTAAAAGATTGGCTCAGCTTGATATTAGCATTAGCAACGCTGTTAATAATTATAGTGGCTTAGACTCGCATCAAGACTATATGAGCAGCCTCACACAAAAACATGGCAAAAAACGCAGTTTTTGGGAACGAGTAAATGATTGAAGTAATCCTACTCGCTATTGCCCTAGCAATGGATGCGTTTGCAGTGGCAATTGGATTGGGTGCTAAAACCCAAAAGCCCAGCCATTCTTACGTGCTACGCTTGGCATTCTATGCCGCGCTGTACTTTGGGATTGCGCAAGGGATTATGCCGCTCATCGGCTATTTTTTAGGTGCTGCGATGTTGGGTTGGTTGGCGTCCGCTGCCCCATGGATCGGTGGGTTTATTCTTATCGCGCTAGGTGGAAAATGCTGTACGAAGCCTTAAGATCTGACGTTCAAGAGACAGTAGATGAGGCTATTCAGGATCTCGATAGTAGAACTGGTAATGCTCATAGCACACGAAAAGGTATCAATCATCGTACTATGTTGACGCTTGCTATTGCTACCAGTATTGATGCGATGGCAGCAGGATTCACGCTAAATTTATTGGCATTGAATGCGCGGTTGGCGTGTTTAATCATCGCGGTAGTAACCGCTGGATTTGGCTATTGGAGTCTATTTAGGCTGGCGATCGGGCACTTGGTTAGAGGATAAGGCTGAGGCATAAGGTGGAATAGTATTAATAGCCATTGGTTCAAGAATCACGTTCCTTAGTTAATTAGACGCCATCTTTAATGTTATATAGTCCGTACCAAATAAAATGGATATACATCTGATTCGTATAGCGGGTAAAGTTTTTCTAGCTTGCTGTGCGACTGCGTCACTTTTCGAGGCTTCGAAAACTTCTCCTAGCCATACTGTATTCGTTTTAAAGTGGCTTAACTATGGCATATAAAAAAACACCGCTTTGAATATCAAAGCGGTGTTTTTGTTTCACGTGAAACTTTGACTGTTTTTAATTGTAGGGGTTACTCTTCGTCAGTATCAAAACGCCATGCCAATATACGAGTGTTTTTTTGTCCCTGACTCATCTCAATGATGCGCATTTGTGTGACATCGAGCTGCTTTAATAATAGCTGCAAAGGCTTAATGTTTTCAGATTTTGATACCAAAGTGGTAAACCAGCCGACATGCTCAGCGAAGTTTTGACTCTCTTTTACCATCTTAGTCAAAAAGGCAATCTCTCCGCCCTCACTCCATAATTCTTTATGCTGACCACCAAAATTTAGGTTTTGTGCGGCATCGCCAGATTTGGACGAGCTTTGATTTACTTTGTCATTCTTCGCACGGTGCTTCTGTAGATTGTTTTGCTTACGACTATTCGATTCCATGGCTTCTTCAAGAGAGGCATGAAAGGGAGGGTTGCAAATAACCATATCAAAGTAATCTTGGCGACCAATGATATTAGCAAAAATGCGCTTAGGCTCAGGCTGTAGTTTTACTTTAACCGCGCTCTTTAGCTTGGGATTAGCATCACAAATGAGCGCTGCCGTATTAACCGAAATAGGGTCAATATCAGTGGCAGTAAAGCGCCAACCATAACTTTGGCTACCAACAATAGGGTAAATGGCACTGGCACCAGTACCAATATCGAGAGCATGGATTTGCTTGCCCGTTGGTGGGGTATTGTCTTCATTAATATGCGTCGTTTGCGCGAGCAGATCAGCAATATAGTGAATATAATCCGCACGTCCCGGAATAGGTGGACACAGATAACCTGCTGGAATGTCCCAAAACTTGACACCATAATAATGAGCCAACAATGCCTGATTGAGCACGCGTACGGCTTGATGGTCAGAGAAGTTAATGGTCGGCTCGCCATTAGGATTGGTAATGGTATGGTCAGCAAGTTCAGGCAATGCGCGAGTCAATACGGCAAAGTCATAGCGACCTTGATGGGGATTGCGCGGATGCAGCTTGCCTAGTTTTTGAATTGAAGCTGGAGATCTATTTCTGTGATTACTGGTGATGGGTCTACTGGTCATAGTGTGGGGCTTACGATGTATGGATATAATCAGCCATTTTAGCAGATTTTGTGGCTAACTAATGTGTTATCGGCTACGTAAAATCAGGTTTAATCCCAATACTATCATCGCTGTACCCAATACGCGGTCTATCCAATGCTCAAAGCGCTGAAAGCGGCGATGAATCGCAGGGATGGATAGCAACATCACCACTGTGCTAAACCATGCCATCTGCAAGACCATCATCCATACGCCATAAATTGCCAACTGCCAAAGAGGTATGTCTGGTGATAATACGAGAGTAAATATCGCCACAAAATACACCGGCGCTTTCGGATTAAATACATTGCAAAAAAAGCCACGGCGCAGAATGGCGCTTGTAGATTCCGTATTGCTAGAAGATTTTTTAAGAGACATTTCTTTAGTAGAAGGCTCTTTAGTAGAGAGTTCTTTAGCAAAAGGTTTTTTTGTAGAGATGCTTTTATTAGAAAGTGGCTGACCTTGCTCAGTAGGCGCGGCTTGTGAAACGCTAACGACTGAATCTGTTGGGTCTGCTGAATTTGCTGAGTCTAATGGCTTTTTAGGTTTGGCTTGAATGCCTTGCCACCCTAAATAAATAAGATAACTGCCGCCCAACCATTTGATAGCGGTCAGTAATGGCTGCGAATGGGCGATTACCGTCGCCAGTCCTAATACCGAGTAGATAATGTGAACGGCTAAACCCAAGGTAATACCGAAGCTACAGATCAAACCAGTGCGTCGACCTTTTGCTAAAGTCTGCTGCGAGACCAATACAAAATCAGGGCCAGGTGAGGCGGCAGCGAGTAGATGGACGCTGGTGATAAGCAAAAAACCGTGCCAAAATTCCATAAAGTGCTCTGAGTAATACTTTAATTTGCATAATAGTTTCACTTATCGCAAACGAGGTCAACTTATATTAATGCCCGCTTTAATGATGGTGACCTTTACGAATCAGCGCTTTTCGGCTTGTGTTATGGCAAATGGGTGTCTATATTAAAAGTAAGCTTATTACGACTGACGATACGATAACTATAATTCTGACAAGGATAAGACCATGACTACGGAAAGTACTAACAGCATAGACAATCGAATCACTTATGAAATCCAAGATTATATTTGCCTGATTGGGTTAAATCGTGCGGATAAACGCAACGCTTTCGATAGCCATATGATAGCGCAGTTGTCTGACGCGCTGACCCGTTACGATAATGACGATAATCTACGCTGTGCATTAATATTCGCACATGGTGAGCACTTTACCGCTGGGCTGGATTTGATGGAGCTACAAGATAAATGGGATAAAGGCGCGTTTGAGTTTGATAACAGCCAAATTGATCCGTGGGGCATTGGTGGTAAACTGCGGTCGAAACCTATCGTGGTGGCGGTACAAGGCACTTGCTTTACCGCTGGGATTGAGCTGATGTTAAATAGTGATGTAGTCATCGCTAGTGATAATTGCAACTTTGCCCAAATGGAAGTCCAACGCGGTATCATGCCGTTTGGCGGCGCGACTGTACGCTTCGTAAAAGCCGCTGGCTGGCAAAAAGCGATGCCGTATCTGTTAACAGGCAAGCCATTCGATTCGCAAACTGCGGATAAGCTGAATTTGGTTAGTGAAGTCGTCGCTAATGGCATGGAATATGAGCGTGCGCTTACTATTGCCAAAGAGATTTGCACGGCAGCTCCGCTTGGTGTGCAAGCGCTACTGTCCTCAGCACAAGATGCGAGTCGTAATGGCGCAAATGTGGCATTGGCTAATATCCATAGCTATCTGCCGCACTTGTTTCATTCAGAAGATGCTAAAGAAGGTGCGATAGCGATGGTTGAGCGGCGGGCGGCTGAGTTTAAGGGAAGGTAGGAGCTTGCTAAATGAACCTCAAATAAAGAGTTTAATCAATTATTTGATACCAAAAAAGAACATTCTTTTATTTGCTGAGCCAATGTCTTCAAAATCTATATTTAAATTATCGGTAATCAGTTTTTTCCTGACATCTTTAGATGCTGCTATCAAATCTCTTTTAAACTCTTTGCCATTAATAGCTAGGTCTTCACTATAGAAGTTTGTGTATCCTGAGATGAGTATTCTGAGATATAAACTGAAATCGACATAATTACCACACTCTCGCTTAACCTTAGTCATTGATTGAAAGCTATCTATTCGTCCTATAGCTTTATCAAAGACTGGGTTTGGAATTCGCCGTTGGTAAGTTTGTAGTCTGGAGTTATAAATTATATCAAAACCTAAATAAGTGAAGTTGTCTTTAGCACCATATATCTTTGTTTTTTGTTCACCAACTAATTTTTCGATATCTAAACCAATATTTTTAAGATTTTCTTGAATGTGATCTTTTAGTTTTTTAGCATTGTCATAAGAGTCATCAAAAATTAGAAAGTCGTCTGCGTAACGTATATACGGTATGCTGTTCTTAATCATTAAATTGTCAAACTCGTATAAATACATCGAAGAGCATAATGATGCTATAGGCATACCTTGGCGAACGCCCTTGCCCTTAAGTTCTTTTAGATATGCTCCTATCAGTTTGTTGTACTTTAGATCGCCATAATCCAACTCAGCATCGCAGTAAACAAAGCTTTTAAAAATAGCAATCAGCTCTTTATCTTCATTTAAACCAATAAACTCGTTTTCAAATTTCTTTACAGCGATTTCTCTATTTATATTATCGAAAAATTTAACAATATCTGCTTTGATAACGTATTTATACTTGCTCCGATATTCTATAACGTCATCTAAGGCTTTACGGATACCATGTATGGTTTTCTTAGTTAGTTGACCATCTTTATTTATCGTATCTATTTCTTTCTTATGAATATCTTTGTTCAAGGCATGGTCATATTCACAAAATCTATTATAGATTTTATCATAATGTTTTTTGAGATAATCTAAAAATAGCTTTTGAAGGACTCTATCTTGTACTGAGGGGACACAAACCAAACGAGTATTATCTAACGTCATTACATCGTGTTTAAGACAGTTTGTTTTAGGTAGAATAATAGGGGTTAGATAGTCACAGTTATACTTAAGATTTGATATTCTTTTACAAACATCATCTAAAACTTTGTCACTAAAGTTGTTTAGATAGTCATTAACTGTGATGTATTTAGTATGATAGGAGTTGTCCGCTTTCGACTTGTTTTTAGCGAGATTATTAAGAGTGGATTTGAAATTCTCATTCACATAGGACGAGAATTTAACCTTATCTGTCATGGCTATCTCCCTTGCTTCTATTTAACAAACCTTTTGCAAAAATTCATATATTAAGTATTACTAACGAAATAAAGAGTTTATGCAAAAGGTCTATTCACTAGATAACCATGACGAAGGTGGAGTGCTACACGCAATCTATGAGCAAGCTTTCTTAAGCGTTGAACAATGTCGCCACTTAAATATAGCGCACGTTTGAAACGGTACGTCATATAGCTGTCATATGGAATGATAAGCTCATCTACAACAACCTTACAATCAGTTAAATTGTTAACGTCATTTAGAGCCGTACCCACCAGTTCTGCGATTTTCTTACGGATTATTTCACTGTTATATATTAACACAAAAGCGTGTGCAATTGTTATCAATACTGCTACAAATATGTATGCCTTTGTCGCAAATGGGGCTGTTGGCGATAGTGCGCCGTTTATCAGTACCGCTCTTTCGAGCCACAATAGCGGCTCAATGAGTTTATTTAACAGGAAATCTATTTTCGATATGTTTACCATGTCATCACCATTTGATGTAATTTCATCCTCTTGAGTACCAGATAGCAAGGGCAAGAGTGCTACACGCAATCTATGAGCAAGCTTTCTTAAGCGTTGAACAATGTCGCCACTTAAATATAGCGCACGTTTGAAACAGTACGTCATATAGCTGTCATATGGTGTGACAAGCTCATCAATAACAACCTTACAATTTGTTAAATTGTTTGCGTTATTTAGAGCTAAATAGATAATAGCATTAATTTCTGTACTTATGAGTAAGAAAACAGTTGCCTATTAATATTGATTCGATCTAGCTTGATTCGCTAAGTTTTTAATTCAATTATATCCGCCTTGAGGCGCGTTTTAGCCCTGACATGAGAGCCGTAAAAAAATTGCACTGCAATTTTAGGCTTGCAAGTGAAACTCTCTTAAATGAGAGTTTCTTAAGGCTATCCTGCTTGAATAGGCGTGTTGCGAAGGCTAGGTTTTGGGACAATATCGTGACCAAACAGGAATGACCCAAACCGTAGCCTCGCCACGCCTAGATAAGCAGATAATAGCGGATGGCAGGATTGGCTACTCACACACCCCACTCTAATCAAACCGTTAAATCTCCTTTCTATTATTTCACAACATCAATCTTCTAGCGTTAATCTCATAGCGCGTCTATGCAAACGCCATAAAGCGATTGGCGATGATGCTATTCATGTTGTACCCTAAACCATTATTTTTTCTGATTCTGGAGAATACAGTGTTGTACAACTTTGATGAAATAATCGACAGACATCATACCGGGTCGCTTAAATGGCATCATACCGATGATACCATCGCGCTTTGGGTGGCGGATATGGATTTTAGAGCGGCACAGCCTATTCTAAACACCATTGAACGAGTGCTGCATCATGGCGTATTGGGCTACACCAAACCCTCTGCGGCTTTATATCAAGCGATTATTAACTGGCATGGCAGTCGTTATGGTTTAGCACTGGATAAACAACACATCCTGTTTTCCCACGGCGTGATACCAAGTTTGGCGCTGATGTTAAGAGTATTTACTGAGGCGGGTGAGGCGATACTAATCAATGATCCTATTTATACGCCTTTTATGACAAAAGTTTTGGACAATGGCCGCAAGCTTGTGACTTCTGCTCTAAAGGAGGTCGAGGGCAAATATCATTTGGATTTGGTTGATATTGAAGCCAAGATTATCGAGCATGAGGTTAAGCTTTTTTTACTGTGTAATCCGCACAACCCGGGCGGACGTGTGTGGACGGCAGATGAGCTTGAGGCGCTGTTTTCGATTTGCAAAAAGCACGATGTAGCGATTGTAAGTGATGAGATTCATCAAGATTTAACCTTGAGCGGTCATGAGTTTATTCCCTTTTTACGCGTAGCAAAAGGCTATGAGCACAAGGTAGTGAGTATCACCTCAATGACCAAAAGCTTCAATGTGGCAGGTATTAAAGGCTCAATGATCTTTGCCAAAGATCAGGGATTGATTAAAAAAATTGGCCAACAGCAGCGCTTAAGTGACGAGCATGATCTTAACTTATTTGCTTATGAAGTGATGGCTAGTGCTTATGAGCAAGGCGGTGAGTGGTTGGCGCAGGCGTTAACTTATATCGAAGCCAATATTGAATTAACCCTGCACTTTTTGGCTCAGCATCTTCCCAAAATTAAGGTGATGCGCCCAGAAGCTTCATATTTGATATGGCTTGATTGCTCGGCATATGCGCAAGAGGATCAAAGGCTTTATGACCAGCTGAGAAAGGCTAAAGTTGAGCTAAGTGCGGGTATTCAATACGGTAATGAGGGGCATCTTAAAATGCGCCTCAACGTAGCCTGTCCGACAGAGGTACTGATGGAAGGGTTAAATCGTATTCATACCGCCTTAAATAACGATGACATTAAACAGTAATGAAAGCCACAACGCCTAATCAGCATTAAGGCTAGGCTGACACAGATGTTTAGTGTTATTTAGCCGGGTAACCGGTGATGTCTTGAATGCTGTGATACAAGGGCTGCAAGCGGTCATACATTTTGAGATAAACTTCATTATACAAGCGCTTGTAGAGCTGAACATTGGCGTCAATGGGCAAGAACTCATCGCCCAAATGGGTCATCGCTTTAGTCGCTGCTAAATGGTCGGGATAGATGCCGAGACCAACCGCGCAATTAATGGCAGCGCCTAACCCTGTTGCATCATAAGTATGCGGACGGTAAGCGGGCATGCCAAAGATATCTGCCGTGAGCTGCATGGCCGAGTCACTTTGTGAGCCGCCACCGGAGACGCGCAAGTGTTTAATGGGTTTGCGAGTGCGCTTCTCAATCTTGTCAAAGCCAAGCTTGAGCTCATAGGCAAGCCCCTCTAAGATAGCGCGGTAGACGTGCGCCCGAGTGTGTACATCGCCAAAGCCAATGAGTGCGCCTTTGGCCTCAAGACCAGGATGCCGCACGCCTGGCGACCAATACGGTTGCATCATCAGTCCCATACATCCTGCCGGAATATCTTTGACTGCCTGATCTAGTAGCTTTTCGGTATCGATACCCTGAGTCTTAGCAAGCAGCTCCTCGTAATGGGCAAACTGCTCTTTGAACCAACTGACCATCCAAAATCCGCGATATATCATATACTCATGATTGTAGTAGTTCGGCGCGGCTGCCGTATATGAGGGCATGTGCTTGAGTATCTCGACGTAATTCGTTGAAGTAGTATTGATAGTGGCAGTGGTGCCAAAGCTTAAGCAAGCGGTGTCGGCTGCTAGACCCGCTGATCCCAATGCTTCACAAGCCTTATCGCTGGCGGCCGCTATCATTGGCGTGCCCTCAAGAATACCTGTGGCTGCTGCGGCTTTGGCAGTAATACACCCGAGCTGCTGGCCTGGCGGAACGAGCTTGGGCATCTGCTCTAGTCGGCAACTAAACAATCGCCACTTGAGATTGTTGGGCTTAAACCACGCTTGCGCCTTGTAGTCATAAGGCAGATAGCCTAGGGCATGACCGGTGGAATCGGCCAATTGATCGGTGAGCTGATAGGTTAGGTACGCCGATAAATTAACATAATGCGCCGTTTTCGCCCAAATCTCTGGCTCATGATGGGAAAGCCAGTTACAGCGCGCTTTATGCTGGGCTTCTTCTACCAGCTCGCCCATGCCAATTAACTTAGTAAGGGGGCTGAGAAAGCCTAAATCATTCGGTTCCCCTTGGCGAAAATCCATCCAAACAATGGCTGGGCGTAGCGGCTGTTTATCCTTATCCAAACATATCATGGTATAGCGCTGGGTTGCGAGACTGACGCCCGCAATTTGCGCTGGGGTGATGTCGCAAGTTTGCCACAACTGCTGGCAGGCCTCGCTTAACTTTTGCCAATAATAGTCGGCATGCTGCTCAGCAAAGCTGGCTTGAGTTGAAAAATATGGCTCGATAGGAACGCGTGCTTTGGCGATCTCCTTGCCGAATTGATCAAAGATAAGCGCTCTAACGCTTTGGGTGCCATTGTCGATGGCTAAGAAATAAATAGGGGCATCAAGGTTGTTGGTCATAGTAGTCCTTTACTATGTGGAAATAGATATATAGCTCACTAAAAATACTATGATTATAGCGTGCTACTGGTATAAGTGTTCCTTGCTTGCTGTGTCTACGCAGACAGAGGCTGCGGAAAACTTATACCAGTAGCACTTGTCTATTAATATCATATAAAAAAGTGCTAGGCCGCAGGCAGATGATAGTAGCGTTGCCATATGTCTTTATAGCGCAGAACTTCTTGCTGCCAATTTTTCTCATCCCAGCCCAGCTCTTGCTGACATATTTGCTCAAGCCTATCACTAACTGACGGGGTCATCGCCCCATTGATTAAGATGAGACCCAAGCGAGTACGCCGCAATAACAAATCGTCTAAATGAATGACCTGCTCATGACTGGCGGCAAAGCGGACTTCTGCCCAGATGGTATTGCTGTCGGCAACATAAGCCAAATCATCTTCATGCGCCAGCTCAAGTAAGGTGTCAAGCTGTCGGCCATAAAACCCTGGCAAGCGCTCACGTAGCGGTTGGGGTAGCGTTGCAAACTTGGCACTGGTTGGGGCTTGGTTGCTAAAGACTTTATCATTAATAACATTGTCATTATTAACCTTCTCAATCGTCTCAGGATCGAGTGCCAGAACCTTTTGGCAAATCTTAAGCACATCAAGTGCGATAAGGCGGAAGGTCGTAAGCTTGCCACCACTAACGGTCACTAAGTTATTATCCAGCCACACGCTATGGTCGCGCTTTTCTTTACTGGGGCTGACTCGCTTGCCATCGCCGCCCTCTGAAATAAGCGGACGCACCCCCGCCCAAGTGCTGATCACATCATCTTTGGTCAGGTTGGCATTATTAAAGAGATCGTTTGCCCCTATCAATAAATAATCCAGCTCTGCGCTAGTGATTCCGACCTCTTCATCCCCTAATGTTGGATGGTCCAAGTCGGTAGTACCAATGACCGATCGGGTCTCCCATGGAAAGACAAAAAATGCCCTTTTATCGACCGGGTGCAATAAGGTATAGGCTTGCTTGATAGGAAGGCGCTCTTGACTGACCACCAAATGACTGCCCCGAGACGGACGAATTTGCTTGTGAAATGTTTGCTCAGTCTGGTTGGTAGCTTGCATCCGTAGATTGTCTGCCCAAGCACCAGTAGCACTGACCACCACTTTTGCATGGACCTCGTAAGTATGACTGTTATTTTGAGAAGAGGTGTCTGCTAGGTTAGCGCCCACGACCAAGCCTTGATCATCCGTAATTAACGACTCAGCCTTAAGGTAGTTAATAGCGCAAGCGCCTTCATGAATAGCTTCGTCTAGCACGCGCATTACAAGGCGTGAGTCATCGGTCACCGCGTCACTAAACTGACTGGCACCCAAAAAATTATGTTGCTTGATACCAGGATCAAAACTTGAAAAAGCGTCTTTTTTAAAATACTTGAAATAGCGCTGGCCAGCCAGCTTATCGTATAACCTTAGTAGGTTATTAAATATCCACGGTGGTGGAAACTTACCTTTATAATGCGGCATGATGAAGTGCATTTCTTCAACCAAGCCGCCGGCCTCGTTGAGCATTCGTTCACGCTCGCGTACGCTGAGCAAGGTAGTCTTGAAGTCGCCTGATGCAATATAGCGTAGCCCGCCATGTACCATCTTACTAGAGCGGCTGGAGGTGCCCCAAGCAAAGTCTTTTTGCTCAATTAATAAAACGGCTAAGCCTTGTCGCACGGCTTCTCGAGCAATCCCAGCACCAGTAATACCGCCACCGATGATCAGCATATCCCATGGTTTAGCGCGTGATAGGGGAGTTAATGCTTGCTGGCGCTGTTGGTATTGTTTGGTTTGGTTCATAAACTACTCATCTCAAGACGCCTAATGGTGGTGCGCTAACGATCAAAGGGTGATATAGGTTTGGCTTAACTTGGATTAGCTCGGCCAATTTAGTCAAACCAACCAATTTAGCCAAGCAGCTTTAACCAAACAGCAGTGCTAGTCTTCGAGCAAAGCGCCCGGATTCATACGCTTTTCGGGATCTAAGCTTTTGAGCATATCTTTGGTCACCTGAATACCAAGCTCGCCCTTTTCGGCAGCAAGGTAAGGGGCGTGATCACGGCCAACGCCATGTTGATGCGATATCGTGGCTGTGCCATTGGCCAGACTTAAACTGGCGGCATGTTTGATTTTTTGCCAGCGGGTGAGCGTACTAGTGTGGTCTTTGCCAGCTCTAAAAAAGTAGGTGGTATAAAGACTAGCGCCTTGCTTATAGACATGCGAGATATGAGTGAATACCATCACTTCTTCGCCTTCATCTGACAGAGAAGTTTGCACCGCTTCTTGCATCTGTTGCATCTGTTCGTCGATATTATTCCAGTTGGTCGCGGTCTCAAAGGTATCGACCATGATGCCTTTTTCCCACAATGTGCCGCGCAAATAAGGGAATTTGAAGCGTCCATGTGCCCACACACTACCCATGATATCGGTTATTTTACCGGTGACACTATTTTGCTGCTTTAATAGCTGTTTGAACTGATTAAGTGCCAATTTATTCTGCGCTTTATCGCCCGTTACCCCATAAGTGAGCATTACTTTTTGCGAGTCTAGCCCGCGTGCTTTTAGATAAGTGCTAATGGCCAAAAACTGACTGGGACTCGTACCCAAGTGTAGATGGGCGTCGGTCTCGACAGCATTGCTCAAACGTAGCATAGAGAGGCGGATATTTTTTTGTACCGCTTGTCTTAGCACGGCCTTACCCGCTTTCCAGTTGGGCAAAAATACAACTTTGAATAGCTCTTCTTCAGGCTGAGGCTGAACGCGCATTTTGACTTCAGTAAAAATACCTGCGCGACCTTCAGTGCCCATCACCATCTCACGCAGGTCAGGACCTGCTGATGAAGCTGGGATATCAGCGATATTCAGCACCCCTTGCGGCGTCACCAAAGTACCACCAGCAAACATTTGCTCGATACGCCCATAGCCTAATGACTGCTGACCACTAGAGCGGGCAGCAACCCAGCCGCCGAGTGTCGATAGCTCCCAAGACTGCGGGTAATGCCCCAACCGATAGCCGTGCTCGTCCAGTTGCGCCTCAACTGCTGGCCCCTGCGAGCCTGCGCCAAAGGTGGCAATTTGGCTCTCAAAATCCAAGTCGATGAGCTGATCCATTTTGCTCATCGCTACTGTCAATACGGGGCGTGAATCCTTTGGTGGATTGATATGCCCGACCACTGAAGTGCCGCCACCATAAGGGATAACGATAAGATCGTGTTCGCGTGCCAATTGCAGCAAGGTCTCGACATCGCTGGTGCTTTGGGGCATTGCTACCCCATCAGGGAATACCTTGAATTCGCCGCCATGCATGGCTATCCAGTCAGGAAAGCTTTGCCCACGGGCGTGTCTGAGTCTATCTTCATTATCGATAGAGACCATGTCGAGGTTAGTGATGGCAGCGGGCAAGCGTGATTTGGGTACCTTTTTGAGCACCTCTTGTAGGCTAACAGACGATAGTTTTTTGGTTTTGCCGATGTGTGATTTAATCAATTTCGCACCGTGTGTCGATACTTTTTTATTGATATTCACATTGCCCCAGCCATTCCAGCGGGTCTGCTCTATGGGTGTATTGACGGGCGTATTGCTTTTTGAGGCGGTATCTATATCGGTACTGTTAGTATTCTGAGTAGTAGACGTTACTACAGCAGAGGCAGGCTTAGAGGTTTTACGAATAAGAGATTTAATTTTGCTCATAGAGGATATAACCTGTCGATTTATTATAACTATTTATCATAGCTATTTATTATAATTGGGATTTGAACAATGTAGGGAGCAATTTTCTTGCTGGTAAACCTGCTGAAAGCTAAGTGGTGAATGTAATCCGTAAATAGTCTCTATTAGAGCTATAACAATATAGCGCAGCTCTAGACATGCTTTGATAGTCTAATATTGGTATTCTAATAAGTGCTTTTAACTTTTTAAAAGTCTGACTTTCTATGAAGAAATACAAAGCTAACTATAAAAAGATACAATACTAAGATGCAGTGCTAATTTTTTAGCATATCACAATACAAGCAACTATTTTATATAGACTAGACATTAGTGAGATAAAACAAAAATAGTCATAATTAATCGTCACTCTAATCGCCATTATCCTGCTTAAACTTGTTAAAATAGGCCACCAAATTACTTCTTGATGGACACTCCGTTTATGACCACTGTAGCCGCCACTCCCGCAATTAAAGAAGACCGCATCTTAATCCTCGATTTTGGCTCGCAGTACAGCCAGCTAATCGCCCGCCGGGTGCGCGATTCTGGCGTATTTTGCGAGATGTTTCCCTATGATATCGACACCCAGCGCATCCTTGATTTTGGCGCAAAAGGCATTATCCTATCGGGTGGCCCTGAGAGCGTACACGCAGAGAACAGCCCGCGCATTAATGATGCCGTATTTGACTTAGGCGTGCCGGTATTGGGTATTTGCTACGGTATGCAAGCGATGGCAGAGCGATTTGGTGGAAAAGTTCACACCAGTGATGTGCATGAGTTTGGCGCATCGACTATCAATATCGATGGCAAATCTGACCTTATAGATGGTATCGAAGACGCAGCGGGTAAGCTTAATGTCTGGATGAGTCATGGCGATAAAGTAATTGATGCGCCAGAAGGCTTCGATATTGTCGCCAGTACCCCAAGTTGCCCGATTGCAATTATGGCCGATGACACGCGCCATTATTATGGTCTCCAGTTCCATCCTGAAACCACGCATACTCTGCAAGGGCAGGCGTTACTGGGTCGTTTTGTGCATCAGATTTGTGATTGTGCTGGCGACTGGATACCCGATAATATTATCGATATGCGTATTGCACAATTGCAAAAGCAAATCGGTGACAAGCAAGTATTGCTCGGATTATCAGGCGGTGTGGACAGCTCAGTAGTGGCGGCATTATTGCATAAAGCCATAGGTGATCAGCTGACTTGTGTGTTTGTCGATACTGGTCTGCTACGTTTGCACGAAGGTGACCAAGTGATGCAAGTATTCGCTGAGAATATGGGCGTAAAAGTTATTCGCGTCGATGCCGAAGAATTGTTCTTAACGGCGTTGGCTGGTGAATCTGACCCTGAAGCCAAACGTAAAATCATTGGTAAGACCTTCATTGATGTATTCGCAGATAGCGCTCGTCAAGTGAGCGAGCAAAGCGATGGTAAAGTCGTTGAGTTCTTAGCGCAAGGCACGATTTATCCTGACGTGATTGAGTCGGCAAAGTCGCATCAAGGTAAAGCACATGTCATTAAGAGCCATCATAATGTTGGTGGCTTGCCGGATGATTTAGCGTTTGAATTGGTTGAGCCGTTACGTGATTTGTTTAAAGATGAAGTGCGTAAATTGGGTCTTACCCTAGGATTACCGGCGAAGATGATTAACCGTCATCCGTTCCCAGGACCCGGTTTGGGTGTGCGTATCTTAGGCGAAGTCACCAAAGAATTTGCTGATATCTTACGTGCTGCTGATGCCATCTTTATGGAAGAGTTAGAAAAATCAGGCTGGTATGAGAAGACAGCGCAAGCGTTTGCCGTATTCCAACCGATTAAATCGGTCGGCGTGGTTGGTGATGCCCGCCGCTATGCGTGGGTGATTGCGCTACGTGCCGTTGAAACTGTGGACTTTATGACTGCGCGCTTTGCGCATCTGCCGTATGACTTGATTGAGACCGTGTCAAATCGCATTATGAATGAAATAGCCGAGGTATCACGGGTGACTTATGATGTGTCGAGCAAGCCACCGGCTACTATTGAGTGGGAATAAGTTTCTTAGTTAATCTTTAGCTTCAAAACGATATATGTTAGAACAATATATTTTAGAGTGGTATAAAAAAGGAGCAATAAGCTATGAAATTAATTCATGTCGGTCAAGATGAATGGATGTTTGAAGATTCGGTTATTGATTTTCCTAACAAAGAATCAGCGAGTAATAAGTCAGATGCTGACAGTGCTGGTAGTGCTCTTAATATAAGAGTCAAAGCTTTTGTTGAGACAGAGGTAAAAAAGGGTCGTGATATTAATGACATCATGAATGAGGTCATGACCAAGTTTCAAAATGAAATCATGCAAGAGGTCGGTGAACAGCCGCCTACCTCGTTTCAAGTAATTCGGATGACTTTGGAGCAAAATGGTTATGAAGCAGCTCGTGATGTGGCAGAGTTTTTGGTATTAGAAAATATAGATGACCCTGATGCTTATTTTAACTTAGCGTTTTTATGCGAGGAGCATGGCGATAGCTTTTTGGCCTTGCTGAGTAGCCGCGAATGTATGCGTCTGTATTTACGATATTTTCCGCAAAAGTTCAATTGGCAAAAAAGTAAGCTGCCTTGGGGCATCATGGAAAACCGTGCCTTTTTGCGTGCGTTGTTTCAATTAACCAATGTATATGCAGACAACGGTAATTTTGAGCTGGCCTGCGCGGAAGGTGAAAAGCTACTACAAGTGTGCCCTAATGACAATCTAGGCATACGCGAACGCTTGGTAGAGCTATATATACTGACCGAGCAATACCAAAAAATCATTCAACTCTGTGACAGCTATCCTGAGGATATGCTCGCCAATATTGCTTTTGGTAAAGTACTGGCTTATTGCTATCAAGATAAGCTAGACAAAGCAGAAAAAGCTTGGGATATAGCACAGAAAAACTTGCCTAATATCGCTCATGAAATCCTTAAAAAACGTCATACTAGACCTCGCGGTCTGCATAGTTCTAATCAAGGTATAGAAATTGGTGGTAAAGAGCAGGCTTATCTTTACTGGGAGGACATGGGTGAATGGTGGGAGGATAACGCTACCGCGCAAGCCTTAATTGAGAAAAAACGTGCAGAGAAAAAGAAGAAGTAATGGGGTGATGTATGAGCGCTGTCAATACTTAAATTGCGCTACGTGCGGTTGAGACTGTGGACTTTATGACTGCGAGCTTTGCGCATCTGCCGTATGATTTGATTGAAACGGTATCGAATCGCATTATGAATGAGATTGCCGAGGTATCACGCGTGACTTATGATGTGTCGAGCAAGCCACCGGCTACTATTGAGTGGGAGTAAAATCCTGTTTAATATTTAGTTAGCTTTAAATAAAAAAAGCACTCAACTTGGTTGGGTGCTTTTTTTGGTTGTGACATCTACTTTTACTATTAAATAAGTTTAATATTTTTTCTGTGCATCGAATCCTGTATATATTTAAATATAGTATACATTGCATTAACTGTGGCTGTCGCTTCTGGAACGTCTAGAAGTTCATTCACATGCGAAAGACTAGCGTTATTTCTTAATGTAGAAAAAGCATCAATAGAGTTAGCAAAAGATTGTAAAACTCTAGTAATTTCTTCTGATCGATTACCAGAAGCTATTAACACTGGATGGTAGTTCCTAAGCTGTTTGAATGCGGTGGATACTGTAGGCTTATTTGGTAAATCAATATCGTTATCTGCACACAGTTGAACTAAGTAACCGTGAAGCGCAGTATGAGCACGGTCTATTGCACTTGATGAATCTACAGTACCTATCAAAGCCTTTGCATCACCTAAAGCCCTCATTACTGTAGTCGAAACGGATTCACTCAATTCTGGAGTAGCTACACTACCTACATTTTGAATTAGTTGATCGCCAACAATTTCATATTGAACATGGTTGTTTTTCAATATTTGATTAATATGTTGTACTGTTGGTACAGTAGCATTTTTATGTCTTAGTTCTTCTAGAGCCTCATATACAGCCGCTATAAAATTGGGTGTATCTTTTGCGGCATTATATGCTTGAGTAACCATATCAGATTCTGCCCATTCTAGAGAAGAACTACGTGAATAATAATCGTTAGAAACTTTGCAAAAATGTTGTTTAAATACCTCTATTACCTGCTGATGACCCATTGGACCTGATACTTTTCTAATCAATGACGTGAAATCATTTACAGTGTTGTCACTTAAAGGTGTCGTTGCACCCATAGGGAACCTAAGTTCGCTTGCCATTTGAAGAGGCATCAAATACTCCGATTTTTCCATGAATTAAATTTAAACGAAAAATTACTCTTGGTTGTTATTAAACAATAATGATTAATTGTGATTATTCTGATCTAAGAGTCATACTATTTCTAAATAATCTTAGCTCATCGCAATAAGGTTCTACTATTAATTTTTTTCTATTCTTAGATTAACACACCAAGTGCAACGCTAAATGATGTTATAGAATATCTGATTCGGTGTTTTGAATCCCAATCGTTTTCTTGGTCTGCTATTTAATCTGTCCTCAATGGCTTGTACCTCATCATCAGATACTTGTCTGAAATCACAGCCTTTAGGCAAGTACTCTCTGATTAGACCATTGGTATTCTCGTTTGTTCCTCTTTGCCATGACGCATAAGTATCAGCGAAGTAGAACATACTGTAGAGGCGTTCTTTCACCTCTTTATGCTCAGCAAACTCCTTACCA
>NZ_CAJHBI010000034.1 GCF_904846605.1 Psychrobacter sp. 72-O-c | reverse complement strand
AGTATAATTCGGTTAGGTTATCCATGTAAGAAGTCCTTTTTGCTGTCGTTTGTCTTGGTAAACTTACTTTAGCGTATTAGGACTTCTTTTTTTATCTTTTTCTTCGCTTATCCCGAACTGAGGTTAACTATCTAAGCAAACTTAACGACTACATCGCTCAAGGTTTTGCTATTGTATACATGGATGAGAGTGGATTTGAGAGCGAAACCATTCGCCCTTACGGCTATGCACCCATTGGAAGCCCTTGCATCGACAGCTATAATTGGCAAGGTAAAAAACGAACCAACGTTATTGGTGCCTTATACGAGAAAGTATTATTCGCGCTTGATTACTTTGAGAAAAACATTAACGGTGACATATTCTATGACTGGTGCAAATACACACTAATCCCAAGCCTCAAAACCAAGTGCGTGATTGTGATGGACAACGCAAGCTTTCATAAGCGAGTTCAAAGATTGCTTAATAGGCATGGTCATCGCCTATTATTTCTACCGCCATACAGTCCTGATCTAAATCCTATTGAGAAAAAGTGGGCACAAGTAAAGTTTCTACGCCAAGGTTGGATGGAAAATGACTTATCTAAATTGTTTTACGATATTAATCCTGGACATAACACTTTTATTTTGAATTGACTATAGAACCCTTAGGCGACAGCCAAGCGGCATCTAAAATGCATTTATGTTGTTGTCATAATAAGTTGTCTGCTAAACTATTTACCAAAGAGTTTGTATTTTGGCGCATAGTTCTGATGATATTTGCTTAGTATTGCGTTACAATACCCTTAAACAGAGTCGGGAGTTTTAACTAAACGTTACGTAAACCTGTTTTTTGTCAGCCGCCGCTAGCATACATCTATGATTCATGAGTTTTTTGTTACCAAATTTATGTCAGTATCCTAGTTTTATAAGTACTAATTATACGTGCTAATTTACAACTACTAACTTATAGCTACTGACTTCGTTAATAGTAATATTAGTAAAAATAAAGACAGCTATTTAGTACTATTAGATGTTTGATGCTCAAAGACGGCGTACTTTCTTATTAACTTGAACGATATATTAACAATCCTACTATCGACTAGCTGTGAGCCCAGTGCCTTTTTAGCGCCGTCCTCTACCCATCAGCACTCGCTGCTGTCTAGCGAAGGCCTAGCTTGATAGTTAATGAACCGTTACGGTAGTAAGCAAGTCAGACACCAGCAGGTACCGCAGTCATTATCTGGTTATAGCACTCTTTTTATAACCCAGATGCCGCGGAGAGTTAGTTAATTCTGTTGATAATTCGGGCTGTAAAGGAATCATCCAATGAGTTTACAAAACACAGCAGTCGCCCCAGTTGACCGTGAATATGAAATCACTGTCGTAAGATTCTTTACGATCATGGCCATAGTATGGGGCATCGTCGGCATGAGTCTTGGAGTGTTCCTTGCTTCACAGTTGGCATGGCCAGCACTCAACTTCGACATTCCGTGGCTGACGTTCAGTCGTCTAAGACCACTGCATACTAACGCCGTTATTTTTGCGTTTGGTGGTTGTGCCTTGTTCGCAACGTCTTACTACATTGTCCAGCGTACTTGTAAGACGCGGTTATTTGCTCCTTACTTGGCTTGGTTTACCTTCTGGGGTTGGCAAGCGGTCATCGTATCTGCCGTGATCACCCTTCCGTTGGGTTTGACCTCGACCAAAGAATATGCTGAGCTTGAGTGGCCGATCGATATTTTGATTGCATTGGTATGGATTTCTTATGCCATTGTTTTCTTCGGTACGCTCATCAAACGTAAAACCTCACATATTTATGTGGCTAACTGGTTCTTTGCTGCCTTTATTATTACGATTGCGCTACTACACATCGTAAACAGTATGGCCATTCCTGTTAGTGCGTTTAAGTCTTATTCATTATTTGGCGGTGCAACTGATGCCATGGTGCAGTGGTGGTATGGGCACAATGCAGTAGGCTTTTATCTGACGGCGGCATTCTTAGGGATGATGTATTACTTCGTCCCAGTACAGATTGGCCGTCCTATTTATTCTTACCGTTTGTCTATTGTTCACTTTTGGGCATTGATTGCTTCTTACATGTGGGCCGGTGGTCACCATTTGCATTATTCAGCGCTGCCAGATTGGACGCAGTCATTAGCAATGGTGTTCTCTATTATCCTATTCGCGCCATCGTGGGGCGGTATGATTAACGGGGTTCTTACTTTATCAGGTAGCTGGGATAAGCTGCGTACCGATCCGATCATTCGCTTTATGATTGTGGCATTGTCGTTCTATGCGATGTCAACCTTCGAAGGTCCAATGATGTCGATTAAGACGGTCAACGCGTTATCGCACAACACTGACTGGACCATTGGACACGTACACTCAGGTGCACTTGGCTGGGTAGGTATGATTACCATTGGTTCATTGTACGTATTATTACCGCGTATCTATAACAAGCCAAAAATGTATTCAATCAGCTTGATTACTACCCATTTCTGGCTGGCAACGGCGGGTACTATATTCTATATCGTATCAATGTGGATCTCAGGTATTGGTCAGGGCATGATGTGGCTCGCTACTAACCCCGACGGTACATTAGTATACAGCTTCGTTGATACCGTTGAGTTCTCGCATTACCCGTATATTGGTCGTGCTTTCGGTGGTCTGCTCTATGTATCAGGTATGTTCGTTATGGCATATAACTGCTACAAAACGCTTCAGATGCCAGAAGGTAAGCCGGTAGATGTCGCTGATCCGACCGATCATGAACCTAGTGTCGATGAAACCTCGACAGCCAACGTATAAGGAGCGATCATGGCTGGTACACCGCATGAGATTATTGAAAAAAATACAGGCTTGTTGGTCATCGGTATCGTTATTGCCATTAGCTTTGCAACGCTAGTTGAGATTGTGCCGCTGATATATGACAATAAGGGCCCTGAAGATGGTGGGGTGAACGCTCCCCTTCCCTCTATGGAGCCTTGGACCGCGCTTGAATTTGAGGGCCGTGATATCTATATTCGTGAAGGGTGTCACGTTTGTCACACCCAAATGATTCGTCCACTACGCGCAGAAGTTGAGCGTTATGGACCCTATTCACGGGCTGCTGAGTCAACGTGGGATCACCCATTCTTGTGGGGATCAAAACGTACGGGACCTGATTTAGCACGTGTTGGCGGACGCTACTCTGAAGATTGGCAAAAACAACATCTGATGGATCCACGCTCTTTGGTGCCTGAATCGGTTATGCCTGGTTTCCCTTGGCTTGCTGAAAATGAAGTCGATGGCTCAGATATTCAAGAAAAAATGCGTCTATTCCGTGACCGTTTCGGCGTTCCTTATACTGAAGAAGATATCAATGGTGCTCCTGATGCGGTTCTTGGTGCCACTGAGCTTGATGCTTTGGTTGCCTATCTTCAACAGTTAGGTACCGCAATGGAAGGACAGCGCTAATGGGTATTGGTGAATTACAAACAATTGCGACCGTTTCTGCCTTTGTTGCCTTCGTAGGCGTTGCATGGTGGGCGTATTCGCCAAAAAACAAAAAACGCTTCGAAGAAGATGCACAACTTGCGCTTGATGATGAGGATAAAGAACCCTTATCTGACGAGCAGCGCAATAAGGATAAATGATGACATTTTTTTGGAGTTCTTGGATCACCATACTCAGTATCATGTGTTGGGCTGGTATTCTTGCTGTGTTACTAATGGTATTAAAGTATAAACCAGAAGTAGAAGAAGACGGCACAACAGGTCATGACTACGACGGTATCCGAGAATACGATAAGCCACTGCCTAAGTGGTGGTTGGTGATATTTTTTGGTTCCATCGTCTGGGGGGTTGCCTACTGGGTGTTCTTCCCTGGTATTTTCCCATCAAAGTGGGAAGGTATCGCAACGGTAGAAGTCGATGGCGAAACTGTACCTTGGACCTCTCATAATGAGCTGGCTAATGAACTTGAGAGCAACAATAAAGTATTTACTGATAACTTTGAAAAAAGTATTTTGGTAAAAGCGAATGCCACTGGCGCAGCGCAGACATTAGACACTTTAAATGAGATGCAAGCGACTATGCGTCGTAGTGAGGCGCCGCCGGCTGATCTGCAAACTAAGATTGATGATAAGATTGCAGAACTTGCACCGGCAGTTGAGAAGCTTGCTGAAAATCCAAATGCTCTAAAAGTGGGTAGTCGCCTGTACTTACAAAACTGCTCGGTTTGTCATGGCTCTAATGCTAAAGGTGCCACAGGCTACCCTAACTTAACCGATAATGACTGGTTGTATGGCGGCGAAGCTACCAATATCTTAACGACGCTACATAATGGTCGTGTTGGTGGTATGCCCGCTTGGCGTGATCAAATCGGTGAAGAAGGCGTACGTGCAGCGTCAGAGTATGTGTTGTCATTATCATCTAACAACGGTGATAAAGGTAATGGTAAGCTTGATAAGACTCTGGTCGCTGAAGGTAGTGCAATCTTTCAGCAAAATTGTGCGTTGTGCCATGACAAAGACGGTAAGGGTATGATTTCAGCAGGTGCGCCAAACTTAACCGATACTATTTGGTTGTATGGTGGCGAGCGTGAAACGGTACGTAATACTTTACGTTACGGTCGTGCAGGCGTTATGCCACAATGGGAAACTAAGCTAGGTAACGAGCGTATTATGCTAGTAGCTGCTTATATTTATTCGTTATCAGACCGAGGTGCGCTGACAGCTAAAGCATCAATACCTGCCAATGCTACTGCGCCTAAAGCAGCAGCGCCCGCAGCGGCTACTGCTAATTAAGAGCGCTTCGTTAGATTGCCATATCATAGGATAATGATATTTAAAAAAAGGAGAACTGTCATTGCGGTTCTCCTTTTTTATTTAAACAATTTCATTCAAAATTTTAAGTTAAATATTTTTGATCAGTACTTTTTCTTAATTATTAATAAAAAAATTTAGAAGTCATTTTTTTGATATTTTTTAGCGTGATAGCACGCACTATATGGCCTTCATATCGATATTTATTCTTATATAGTGATTGTTTTTTTAGATTATATCCCCATTTATAATAAGGGGAATGGCAAAATAATTTTTACCATAAATTAGCGCTATAAATCAGTATTATAACCCGTTACTTATAATCACCCATTCAGTAGTTGGGACAAAATTAGCATTTATTATGCACAAAACCTCCCCTACTTACTGACATTGATAACAGCGTAAGCTCACACATCTTATTTTTATAATAGGTGTTTGTTACCCATGCCAGCAGACTGATTCTTTTTTTAAAGAGGCAAGTTTATGTCAGCACAACAACCTAATAAAATCCCTATACAGCAAATCGATCTTGATGCGACAAAACATCGTATCCATCCCCGATTTGTCACGGGCTTTTATCAAAACATTCGTGTCATCAGTATGTATGCGTTTTTGGCACTGTTTTTGATTTTACCGTGGCTGCGCTATAACGATAGGCAGGCAATTTGGTTTGATGTCCCCTCTCAGCATTACTATATTTTTGGCATGACCTTTTTGACCCAAGATTTCTACTTTATCGCAGCATTTGCGCTTATTGCGGCTTTTACTTTATTTATGGTGACCGTTTATGCGGGACGGGTGTGGTGTGGGTATGCGTGTCCGCAGACGATTTGGACACATCTATACCAATATGTTGAGAAGTGGGTTATTGGTGACCGCAACAAACGTATTAAGTTCGATAAACAACCGATGAGCGTCAGTAAAGCTTTTAAGCGCTTTTTAGTTTATTTTATTTGGTTCGTGTTTTCGATGATTACAGCCACTACTTTCGTCAGTTATGTATCGGGGACAGACGCCCTATATCAAAGTTGGCAAATGATAGGATTTATACCCTTTCCTGATTGGTCAACATGGATATGGGTTTCAGTATTTATTTTTGCGTTTTCTACCTACGTTAATGCCGGCTATATGCGGGAGCAGATGTGTGTTCAAATTTGTCCTTATGGCCGTTTTCAAAGTGTCATGTTTGATAAAGATACCCTTATCGTCTCCTACGATTATGAACGCGGTGAGCCTCGCGGCGCGCGCAAGAAAGGCACCAACCCTGACGATTTAGGCGATTGTATTGAGTGTCAAATGTGTGTGCAGGTCTGCCCCACCGGTATCGATATTCGTGATGGTTTGCAAGTGGCCTGTATCCAGTGCGCCGCCTGTGTCGATGCTTGTAATGAAGTCATGGACAAGGTAGGTTATCCACGTGGTCTGATTCGCTATACCACTGAGCGTCAGTTAGTAGAAAAAGAAAAAAGTCAAGTATTTAGCCTGCGGTTCTTTGCTTATCTGGCAGTCATTGTCATTTTATGTGGTGGTCTAGTTTATGCCTTGACCGATCGCGTACCGTTAGAGATTGATATTCGCCGTGACCGTAATCAGCTGTCCTCGCTCAACACGCAAGGGATGATTGAAAACAGTTATATCGTCAAGCTAACCAATAAAACTCAAGACGAGCACACTTATACTATTACCTTAGCGCCAAAAGAAGGTCTAAGCTTGCATTTGACTTTTAATGATGTGCCATTAGATCCTGGTGAAAGCTTCGATATGTCAGTAAGTATTTACGGTGACCCTAAAGTTGTCGACGAAGGCCGGACGCCAATTACTTTAAATGTGGTTAGTGAAGGTGGTAAATATAAAGTTAGTAAGCAGAACGTCTTTACCACTCAAGGTCAGTAAGTATTTGACGATATTATTAGCTTATACCGCTATAGACTTGTTTATGGAATATTTATAAATATTAAACATTTAAATTTATCAGGCACTTAGCAGATGCAGTACCTGAAAAATCAAGCTATACTGACTGCGATTGCTGATTGTCATTAAAGTGGCTACATTTAAGAGTCAGCTTTATCAGTTGATACGTTCAATAGAGACTTCACTAATAGGTATTTTATGTCTACTCCTACTCCATCACCGAACTTTAAACATCAAGACAGTCAGCCGTGGTATAAGAACTACATGGTAATTATCTTCGTGATTGGTATGCCGGCTTTCGTGGTTATTGCCTGCATTTGGTTTGTATATTACTCTTACCAAATTCGCGATAGCGTGGTTCGTGATGACTGGTATATGGACGGCAAAACCTTATACCACGATGTATCGCGCGATAAGCTAACTTATGATTTAGACTTGCATGGTGATTTACAGTTTTCAGATAATGGCGATATTACTTTTTATTTGAATTATCCTGAGCAAAGTTTGCAAACGGGTAAGCTACTTAACGGTACGCCCCTGACCTATCCTGATACCCTCGATTTATCTATCTCACACGCGACCGATATCAAAAAAGATCGTGATGTGGTGCTGCAATACCAAAGCGGTAATAAGTACAGCGCGCAAGTGAGCTTAGAAGGTGTTAAAGCTAAATATTACTTACAGGTCAGCAATGAAGGTAAAGATGATTGGCGCATGCAGGATGTGGCAAAATTACCGCGCTCAAAGGTGAGCTTCGATCCTCTGCCTGTTTTTGCTAAAAATCTATAGCCATCAACAAGCACGTTTTAGAAATTGAGTGAATAATCCTCATCAATAAAAAAACCAGCTATCAACGAGCTGGTTTTTTTTGGTTAGTCAAACGGTAAGTCAGTTGCTTTTATGAGCCAGTCAGATAACTGGATTGATTGTCGGGATCTTCTGTTTTTGCGAGGGGCTAGAGGTACTATTATTGACAGGTGCTTTATTTACCGCGTCTATAGACTGATGACTACTATTAGCAAATTTTGGATTAGATGTCTTGGGTTTTGGAGCAACCGGTAAACCAATTTCAGCTAAACTGTCAGTCTGCCCTGCCTGAATATTACCTCCTTCAAATAACCGCTCCTTACCATTTGCATCACGATTCAAACTTAGATTTTCAAAATCAAATAGCTCACGATCGGCCAATTGCGACGGTGCGACATTTTGCATGGCCTTGAAAATAGAGGCCAAACGTTGCGGATGAGCGTCATCCCAATCTCGTAACATGTCATTAATGATGCCGCGTTGTAAATTGGTTTGGCTACCGCATAAATTACATGGGATAATCGGGAATTCCTTTAAGCGCGCATACTCAATGATGTTTTTTTCTTCAACGTAAGCTAAAGGACGAATTAATATATTCTGTTGGTCATCGCTCAGTAGCTTTGGCGGCATGGCTTTGAGCGCGCCACCGTGAAAAAGGTTCAAGAAGAAAGTGGCTAAGATATCATCACGATGGTGGCCCAAAGCGATTTTGGTTGCACCAATCTGTTGGGCAAAGCTATATAGCGAGCCACGACGCAAACGCGAACATACAGAGCAATAAGTCTTACCTTCTGGCACCACACTTTTGACAATACTATAAGTGTCTTTTTCTAAAATGTAATGCGCAATCCCTTGTTTATTTAAGTATTCAGGCAATACGTCTTCCGGATAATCAGGCTGTTTTTGATCCAGATTAACCGCCACTATGTCGAAATGAATCGGGGCAATACGCTTTAATAATAGCAAAATATCAAGCAAGGTATAACTGTCTTTACCGCCTGAGACACAGACCATCACCACGTCACCATCCTCGATCATGTTGAAATCACGAATTGCCCATGAGACTTGTCTGCGTATCTTTTTCTGTAATTTGAGGAATCGAGCTGACTTAGTAACTTTTTGCTCGTTAGCAGACGGTTCGCCAGCGTTCTGCTCAGTGCTGTCTTCATCACTACCTTCATCACTACCCTCTTCAATACTATACTTTTCAGTCTCTAAAGAATCATTATTGAAAAAATTAGCTTCCAAAGAGTTAGCCTCTAAAGATTGGGTATGCAGGTCAGATTCAGCAGACGGTATATCAGGCCGTGGCGCAATTTTTGGCGTAAACAAGGTGGCTGCGGTCATAAATTACTCATCTTTTTTACAATAGTGATTTTGCTATAAGGCGGTTAGTGCTGTGCAGTTAAGCGTACAGCAGCGCCAAAGATAGGACTACAAGTCGCGGCATTATAACAAAACTTGCTAACATATTGAAAAATGGCATTAAATTATCAAATTAAATGCTGTAGTGTGCAAATACCCTACTTAGATATAACTGAAATACTGACAACCTAGTCTGTATCGTATTTTTTGATAGCGTTAATAGCTTTGATGGTTTTGTAATAGCGGTAATTTTGCTAAAATAGACCTTTTAAGCCAATTGATAACAGACCCTACTATGACCCCCATGATCGAAGATACGCTGCAGTCTACCTCGTCTAACCAAGTAACTAACTCTACCTCTACTGATTTTGAGAAAAACCAAAACGCTGTCGTGCTGCTATCTGGTGGGCTCGACTCTGTCACTTGCCTGTATTGGGCAAAGGCGCGTTATGCTGCTGTGACTGCGGTTAGCTTTGACTATGGTCAGCGTCATAATAGCGAGCTTGTTGCCGCAAAAACCATTGCGGAGACCGCAGGCGTTACCCACCGTATTATTGATATTGATATCGCTCAACTGGGCGGCTCCTCATTGACAGACCATAGCATGATCGTACCTGACGGTGATGCCGATAAGTTCCCTAACAAAAAACGTGACGAGATCGATAACGATGCCATCCCGAATACTTATGTGCCAGCGCGTAATACCATATTTTTATCTTATGCCCTCGCGGTCGCTGAAGTAGCAGATGCCAATCATATCGTCATTGGGGTCAGCTCAGTCGATTACTCCGGCTACCCCGACTGCCGTCCTGAATATATCGCAGCCTTTGAACACATGGCCAATCTAGCCACCAAAGCTGGCGTCACCGGTCATCATTTAAGTATTCAAACCCCATTACAACAGTTATCAAAGGCGCAAACCATTGAGCTTGGTTTAACACTTGGGGTTGATTATGGACAAACCATCTCTTGCTACCAAGCCGACAGTCAAGGTCGTGCGTGCGGTATGTGTGACAGCTGCGCGCTACGCCGTCAAGGCTTTAAGCAAGTAGGTATCGCTGATCCGACTCATTATCAGCCTCAATATTGATTTTATAAAGCTTATTGTCAACTTTCTAAAACTTAGCACTAACTTTGTAAGAATATGACACCTTGCATCTATTACTAATCGCTGAAAGAAACTTATCCTGCCTCTGAAGAGAGGCTGCAATAAGTAAGTAAGATTTTCCAGCCACGATATATCACGGTGTACATAGTCACATATTATTTAGAATTGATGATGTTAAATACTGCTTAGCGCCTAATTAGCATGAAATAAATAAATATAAGCGTAACATTCACTTGCATCATCACAGCACGCGCGCGGTTTTCTTTAGCAGGTATACTTGTTATGGTAGGTGCGGTTATTTTGGTCTTACTGGACTGATACTATTTAATATTAATCGAGAAATACATATCATTAGACAAAAAATACTTAATGACATGACATCGTTTTTTATTTATCAATTTTTATCATTGTTTTAATTTTTTATTTTATTGACACTGCCCGTAAGAGGATATTTATGAAGTTATTACAAATACTACCCTTAGCGCTAATTGGTTTTATCGCCATGCCGCAAGCAAACGCTATCGACATTAAACAAAACAACATTAACACTTGTGTCAGTGGCGCCGTAAAGTATAAAGTCGCTGACCAAAATACAGCCACCAAGCTATGTAGCTGTACCATTGGTGTCCGCAGCAAAATGACCATCGGTCAAATGTGGGAAATCGAAAGCTACGCGCAAGACAAAAAAGATCCTTCTTCGCTACCATACGTGAAAAAGATGCAGAAAGACTTGCAGCAATGTACTGTGGGGCTGGATCTCAAACAGCCACAAAAGCCCGCTTAAATCGATTAGTAAAGCAGTCCGACAAACAAGATACAATAAGAAAGACTGACAATCGTCAGTCTTTTTTTGTTGCCGGTAGTTGCCAATACCGGGGTAAAGTGTAAGACTTAGAATCTACTGGTTATTAGCAGCCACGACTAACGAATAAGAGAAACATAAATATAAACACAACAAGGAATTTATCATGGCCAAACCCACTACTGAAGTGCTTGCATTACCCGATTTTCCAGTCACGATAGTACGTGAGTTAGATGGCAATTTCATCCATGATGACATTAGCCTAAAAGAGCTGGTTCAGAATACGAATAAAGGATTGATTCTATATTTTTATCCAAAAGACAATACTCCCGGCTGCACCACCCAAGCTATCGACTTTACCGCCAGTATCAATGCCTTTGACGACTTAGGTTACGATATTATTGGGGTATCACGTGACAGCGTTGAATTGCATGAAAAGTTCATTGCTAAACACGATTTACAAATTCCACTTATCAGTGATGGCGATGAAAAACTATGCCAGTATTTTGAAGTGATTAAAGAAAAAAATATGTACGGTAAGACGACTATTGGACTGGTACGCTCCGCATTTGTATTTGATAAAAATGGTGTGCTTACCCATGCGCAGCGTAACCTGCGTGCAAAAGATTATGCCGAGCGCCTGTTGACCACATTGGCCCCTTAGTAATCCTTAATAGTCTCTGAGTAACCTTTAGTACCTCTTAGCAATACTAGCTCCGTGATAACTCACTGTGGCGTTGCTTTAATCTAGCATTGTAAGGTCAGTTATCGACTTTAAGTACGGTTAGGGTTACACATTTTTGCAACAGCTTGCTACGCTTATCCTGCTGCGTAATTTGTAGTGATACTTTATTATCAGATCCTGTTGTCAAAATTACTGCTTATTAAAATATCAAATACTAATAACTCAATAGTTGGGAATAATATGACTGAACAATCTGATAGCACGTCCAATAAGGTTACTCGTAAAGTCTCTGTCGCCATCATTGGGGCAGGCACGGCAGGACAAAACGCCTTTACCCAAGCCAGTAAAACCACTGAAGATCTTGTCATTATTAATGATGGCTTTTGGACCACCACTTGCGCGACTGTCGGCTGTATGCCAAGTAAGCTACTGATTGCTGCTGCCGCTCGTGCTCATGAGGCCAAGAACTCTAACCAGTTTGGTATCCATGCCGATGTAAGAATAGACGGCAAACAAGTAATGGCTCGCGTTCAGTCAGAGCGCAACCGCTTTGCCAGTTTCCTCGAACAGCAAGTCGAGAGCTGGCCTGAGGATAAAAAAATATCAGGACGCGCCCATATTAATGAGCAAGGTCTGATTGAAGTCAATGATGAGCTGATTAAAGCCGATAAAATCATTGTGGCAACGGGCAGTTTGCCATTCATTCCAGAGGGCTGGGCGGACAAACTAGGTAATACCCTACTAACCTCCGATATTGTTTTTGAACTGACAGATTTGCCGGCATCAATGGCGGTGATTGGTGCAGGGGCGGTTGGCTTAGAGCTCGCACAAGCATTTACTCGTCTAGGCGTGGCAGTGACTTTATTCAACCGCGCCAATCGGGTCGGCGGTCTACAAGATGACGATATTAACAAAAAAGCGATCGAGTGTTTGGGTCATGAGCTGACTATGCAGCTAAACAGCGAAGTTGAAGATGTTGGTACTCATATAGCCGATACACAAACTGATGACGGACCCCTAACAGCCTTTATTAAATATAAAGACAGCGATGGCAAAGCGCAACAGTGGCAAGGCGATTACGTCATTGTGGCGACCGGACGCCGCAATAATATTGCACAGCTGGGTATCGAAAATCTAGGCGTTGAGCTGGACGATAAAAATCGCCCGAAAGACTTAGATATAAACACTGGTCAGATTGGCGACTTGGATGTTTATATTGTTGGTGATGCCAATGCTCATATCCCCCTACTTCACGTCGCTAGCGATGAAGGCTTTAGCGCAGGTAGTGACATTTGCACTGATAACACCGCTGCCTATATACGCCCGCCTTCTATTCCATTGTCTATTGTCTTTTGTGAGCCGCAAATTGCCACTATCGGCATGTCAATGCCAGAGATTGAACAATCAGAGCGCCAACAGGTCACTGGCAAAGTCAGCTTTGACAATCAAGGCCGTAGCCGCATTATGGGGGTTAACTGCGGACTGTTGCATGTTTATGGTTGCAAAGAGACCAATAAAGTTCTAGGCGCCAGTATGGTAGGACCGGATGCCGAGTATATTGCTCATATCTTGGCGCTGGCGATTACTAACGAATTGTGCATCGAATCTGTGCTAGAAATGCCTTTTTATCATCCGACCATTCTTGAAGGACTGCGTACCGCGCTACGTGAGGTCCAAGATAAGATGACTATTCCTCATCAACCTCAGTCAACACAGGAACATAGCTTTTAGGCGATGGCTCAGTTACACTTTTAAAGCTTAAAGCAGTATTAATACTAAAACCCCCATGGATGAGATAATGGCAATCGCTGGTATTACTGATTTTTTCCAAGAGATTATTCGTGATCTACATACCAGTCTTTACCTTGCGATTGGTGGCTCAGTAGAAGAAGAGTCTATTGATTGGTCATCCTATACTGTAGAGCTCGTTAGCACCGGTATTAAAATCCTCATACTGCTTGCGGTGTTGGGATTTTTTTATTGGCTGACCACTTATATTATCGAACACAATAAAGCACGTTTTCACCTTAATGATCGCCGCGCCAAAATTGCCCGTTCTATATTGCGTTATGTGTGGGTTGTTGCTAGTTTGATTGCAATAATGAGTCAGATTAACTTTGAGCCCAGTACCGTCAAAGCGACTGCGAAAGCCAGTATTTGGGCAGGCATCTATTATGTGCTGTGGACATCATCCGGCCATATCATCCATAAGATACTTCAGCATTACGGTCTTAACGCCTCTATCGAGCAGCTCTTAAAGAACATCCTATCAGTACTAATTTGGACGCTTGGTATTGCCAGTGTCATGGCGCAATTTGGCTTCGATATTGTCTCCTTAATTGCAGGTTTGGGTATTGTCGGTTTGGCAGTGGGCTTTGCCGCGCAATCAACGCTTGCTAACTTTATTGCTGGTATCACCATTTTACTTGAGCAATCATTTGAGGTTGGTGATTGGATTAATATCAACAATAATGAAGGGCGCGTGGTGGTTATCTCGCTACGTACTACCCATATTTTAACTCGTGACAACATTACGGTTATTGTTCCAAACTCCACTGTCGCCTCCTCTGAGGTCACTAATTTAACTTCCAAGAACTTTATCCGCTTTGATATACGCATGCGCATCGCCTTTGAAGATGATATCGCTAACGCACGAGAAGTGATATTACAGGTACTCACTGATAGTGAAACCGTATTGAGACGCCCTGAATCTTCAGCGACAGTAGCGGAAATTGGTGAATATGGTATTTTCTTTATCGTACGCTTTTGGGTCAAGCCAGCGTCCGTTGCTCGCATGCCCAAAATTAAAGAAGGCTTACAGGAGGATATTAAACGCGCCTTTGATGCCGCCAATATATCTACCCCCTACCCACATATGCGCTTGCTGATGCCGAAAGACGTCGATTATCCTATTGCTACTAAGCCGTTTGCGACTACTACTCAGTTGGTAACCGCAGACAATCCATCAAATATTTCCTTGACTAAAGACCCAAAGCCACGGCTATAGTGTGACTTTGGGTCTTTAGTCTCTTATAAACCGATTATTAGCTCATTAACCCGCCAACGCTTATCACCTTTTTCCTATAGTTGTTTTGCTATTGTTTTTAAAAACCTATCTGAATACACTGCAATTGACTATCACACTTTAAGCGCAAGTGCACTCAACAATAGGCTCTTAAATTATGGTAAAATTACCGGTTGAACACCTCGTTCCATTATTCGCGCAATCCATTTAGCACGCTTAGTTTACATACATTTAGTTTACACAATAGCCCATAGGTATCCGTATGACCGAACAAACCTTACCCGCATCTTCACTAGCATTGTCGCTCGACCTCATTATCACCTGTGCCGATGGGCTTGAGGCACCGCTACAGACTGAGCTGACCAGCTTCGGTATTGCCAGCGAGATCAAAAGTACGGGCCGTCTTACCGTCACCGGAACGCTGCGTGACTTATACACGATTTGTCTTTGGTCACGGGTGGCCTCGCGGGTACTAATGCTGATTAAACGTAAGAACATCAATGCCGAGTATGATGTGGCAGAGCAGCTGTATGGCTTGGCTAAATCGGTCAATTGGACTGAGCAATTCAGCTTAGAGCAGACCTTTGCTATTCGTCTGTCTGTTGATAAGCGCGTGGCAGTCAGTCAGCAATTTGCCATGCTACGTATCAAAGATGCCATTGCCGATACCTTTAATGAAGTTCATGACAGTCGTCCTAATGTAGACAGTAAAAATCCAGATTTCGCTATTTTTGCGACCGTGAATGACAAGCAAGCTGAGCTATATTTGGATTTATCCGGTACCAGCTTGCACCGCCGTGGGTATCGCGTAGCAATGACCGATGCGCCACTCAAAGAGAACTTAGCGGCCGCCCTGCTCTATAGCGCCGGTTGGCACCAGAAAAATGAAGCAGGCAATGCACCTTTCTACAATGCTCTAGTCGATCCAATGTGCGGCTCAGGGACCTTCATTATCGAAGCGTTACTAATGCATTGTGATTATGCGGTGGGCATTGATAAAGCAGCCAATCAATTTGGCTTCTATCAATGGCAACATCATGATGAAACGTTATGGCTAGCGATGGTTGATGAGGCACAGACACGCTTTCGAGAGAGCTTAGCGATTGCCTGTGAGCAACCGGACACGCTACCGCTTATCTTAGGTTTTGATGCCGATAGTGGTGCGATTGTCGCGACGGAAAAGAACTTGATTGCTGCCGGCCTGCACGACTTGCTACCACTTATAGATCTGGAAACCCGAGCACTCGACCAACTCAGTAACACGCTACGTCCGATGGTCAATGACGGTAGATTGAGTAACCCACTAATCATCACCAATCCACCTTATGGTGAGCGTTTGGGTGATGAAGAGATGATTAAACCGCTTTATCAAGCGATAGGCCTTATTCTACAAGACAGCTTTGCCGGTAGCGGTATTGACCCTATGCTGGGCATCCTTGCCGCCAATGTTGAACAAGTCGATATCTTGCCGATCAAAGACCCAAAAACCTTGCGTTGTCATAATGGTGCGATTACCGTTTATTTCCGCCACGGTCATTTGATTGCTGGGCAAGTAGGACATTTAATGAGTCGCTTTGAAAAGCGTGAGATTGAGTCTGAGGAAGGTCAAGATTTTATCAATCGCTTGCAAAAAAATCTGGCGCGCCTCAAAAAACAAGCCGCTAAAGAAAATGTCAGTAATCTACGGGTTTACAACGCCGATTTGCCCGATTTTAAAGTCGCTATCGATTTATATGGCGACTATGTGCATGTGCAAGAATATGCGCCGCCCAAAACTATTCCACCTGAGACCGCTAGAAAACGCTTTAACTTAGCTTTGATGGGTATCCGCGAAGTCTTCGGTATTAACCGTGAACAAATCTTTATCAAAACTCGGGCACGCCAGTCTGGCAACGATCAATATAGCAAGCAAGGTCAAACAGAAAAACGGGGTAAATTTTACGTCGCCCGTGAAGATGGCGCTTATTTTTACGTCAACTTTACTGACTATCTCGATACCGGTTTGTTTATTGATCACCGTAATATGCGCGCCCGCATCAAAGCGAATAGCCGCGGTAAAGCGGTATTGAATTTATTTGCTTATACTTGTACCGCCAGTGTGCATGCAGCTTTGGCAGGTGCGAAAAATGTGACTAGTGTTGATTTATCGCAGAATTATCTAGACTGGGGCAAACAGAACTTTGTGCTCAATGGGCTTGATGTCAGCCGTCGTAAGTATGAATTTGTGGCCGCTGATATCTTTGAATGGATTAAAGACAATACTGAGCAATACGATATTGTCTTTATTGATCCACCGACCTTTTCGAACTCGAAAAAATTCCAAGGTACCTTTGATGTTCAGCGTGACCATGCGGCGTTAATCAATCGCGCTATGAACCGCTTGACGGCTGACGGGGTACTGTATTTTTCGAACAACTTTACTCGTTTTGAGCTTGATGAGCAGCTGACTGAACGTTATGACATTATTGACATTACTCCACAAACCATTGGCTTTGATTTTAATGTCAAAAAACCCATCCATCAAAGTTTTGAGATTCGTCACAGTCAGAGTGCTCAATACTAGAGATAATATTAACTGTGATTCCGTTCCTCACAATCGAACGGAATCATTATTAACGCTGCGTAATAGCCGAGCAAACAGTTTAGATTTGTATCAAAAAGCATAATGACCTCATCAGCTTTGATTGGGTCATTTTTTGTTGTTATGATAGGGTGTTACTAAGCAATCGTTTTAATATTACGGTTTATTTTATTCTAATAACTTTACCTCACTCTAATAACAAGGACTACCCCATGGCTTTATCTCTTAATAAAGGCGGTAATTTATCGCTAACTAAAACGGATCCTAACCTAACTAAGCTAGTTATCGGTCTGGGCTGGGATGAGCGCGCGACTTCAGGTGCCGAATTTGATCTTGATGCCAGTATTTTCTTACTAAGCACGGCCGGTAAAGTACGCGGCGACCACGATTTTATTTTTTATAATCAGCTAAAATCTGATAACGGTGCCGTTGAGCATACTGGTGACAATCGTACTGGCGAAGGCGATGGTGACGATGAAGCGGTTAAAGTAAACCTCACTCAAGTTCCTGCGGATGTCGATAAAATCGTCGTAACCGTTACTATTCATGATGCCACTACCCGTAGCCAAAACTTCGGTCAAGTTGACAACGCCTTTATCCGTGTTGTAAATGAAGAAACCGGCGCTGAAGTGGTACGTTTTGACTTAGCAGAAGACTATTCTGTTGAGACTGCCATGGTATTCGGCGAAGTCTATCGCCATAACGCTGAATGGAAATTTCGCGCAGTGGGCCAAGGCTACTCGGGCGGTCTGCAAGCTATGTGTCAGCAATATGGCGTTGACATTTAAACGGCTACTTATATTTATGGCACGTCTAAAAAGTAAAGCACAAACAGTTGCAAAATAGTCACAATTTGCTATAGCCAAACGACCAATAATGCTTTATGTTTCATTTAAATTTATGCCTAAGAAGTGGTTAGCAATAGCCACTTTTTTATGCTTGATTCTATAGTAGGTCGACCTTAGCTTTACGCAACCAGACAGGATATGTCATGAGACATTTTTATTTAGACTTTATCTTCACGGCTATTGCCTTAATGGTGGCAGCGTGGTGGGGATATTCACACGGTGGTATGGGCGGGCTGATAGCCACGCTATCGATTACCGCTATTTTGGCCGTCATGGAAATCTCGTTATCTTTTGATAACGCAGTGGTCAACGCCTCAGTACTTAAAGGCTGGGACGAATTCTGGAAAATGATTTTCTTAACCGTGGGTATTTTAATCGCGGTGTTTGGTATGCGCTTGGTCTTCCCTATCGTCATCGTCGCGGTTACCGCTGACTTGGGCATGATGGAAGTTATCAACTTGGCGTTAAACGATCCAAAAGAATACTCAGCAAGATTAATGGCCCATCATGCTGAAATTTCAGCATTCGGTGGTATTTTCTTACTATTGGTATTCTTAAACTTTGTATTCGATGATAAAGACGTGCATTGGTTTGAATGGCTTGAAAGCCGTTTGGCCAAGCTTGGCAAAGTCGATGCCATGAGCGTCTTCATTGCGCTTATCGTCTTGATGATTGCGGTGACATGGGCCACAGCTGAACAGGCCTCTGCTGTCTTAATAGCTGGCGTTTGGGGTATTTTGGTCTATTTAGGCGTGCAAGTGGTATCTGGCATGCTCGAGGGCGACCTTGAAGAACAGCTAGATGATCAGGGTAATAGTACTGGTGCTGCAACTAGCGCAATCATGAGAGGGGGTATTATCGGCTTCTTATACTTAGAAGTCCTTGACGCTTCTTTCAGTTTTGATGGAGTAATTGGTGCTTTTGCCATTACTAATGATGTCATTGTGATTATGTTAGGTCTGGCCATTGGTGCGATGTTCGTACGTTCTATGACCATATTTTTGGTGGACAAAGGTACGCTCGATGAGTTCATTTACTTAGAGCATGGTGCGCATTATGCCATCGGTGCACTTTCTATCATTATGTTATTGTCGGTGAAGTTCCATGTTCCTGAGTTAATTACTGGTCTTATCGGTATTACCTTTATTGCGTGGGCATTGCTCGCATCGCTTAAGCATCGTAAACAAGAAGCCAAACAAGAAGCAGCTAAACACCTCACTTAATATTAAGTGTAAGACGTTAGGTTGAAAGTAGCATCGTATTTATTACAGGTTATATCAAGGTTTTTGATATAACCTGTTTTTGTTTTATAAGCGAATTTTTAGTATTTTTTTATCTCATACCGCCATCCAACCATTCAATATTTCATCACGCTTTCTCACCTACTGTTTATACACACGACTCAACTTATTTTTTAATAACAATACCTTATCTACTGTTGTCAAACGTGTTAAAGAAGTATCAGACATACAGGGTTATTATGTGCCTTAGTAAGCATATAAGGTAAGCTCACAAAATACGCCTTGCTTAGTGACGATGTGCTTAGTATAGTAAAACGTAACGATATGCAGGACACAGCGTGCCAGTAGCAACATCGATATGTTGTGCTAGCGAGCTTAATATGACACAGTGCTGTATTATTTTTAGTTCATATTTTATGAACGGATCAATCAATTCATCTCTCAACAATTAAACCAAAGGACACTGATATGGCTATTAGCTTAACGAAAGGCGGCAACGTAAACTTATCAAAAGAAGCACCAGGCTTAACCAATATTACGGTAGGTCTAGGCTGGGATCCACGCGCAACTGACGGTAAAGATTTTGATTTAGATGCCATTGGCTTTTTGGTTGATGAATCAGGTAAAGTCCGTAACGATCAAGACTTTATCTTCTTTAATAACCTAAAATCAGATAACGGCGCGGTCGAGCACACCGGTGATAACCGTACTGGCGAAGGCGACGGCGATGATGAAGCGATTAAAGTAAATCTAGCTAACATTCCAGCTGACGTTAGTAAAATAGCGCTCTGTGCTATTATCTATGAAGGCCAAGGCCGCAACCAAAACTTCGGTCAAGTTGGCGACGCTTATATCCGTGTCGTAAACGACACTGGCGCTGCTGAAATTGCTCGTTATGACCTATCAGAAGATGGTAGCACTGAAACCGCTATGATTTTTGGTGAGTTATATCGCCATAACAGTGACTGGAAATTCCGTGCCGTTGGCCAAGGCTTCAGTGGTGGTCTAGGTCCATTAGCAGGTTCTTATGGTGTTAATGTTTAAGTTAAAACTTAACCAAAGTATCTAACACATAAAGATATCAATCAGACAACTGGTTGTGCCTTATAAGCTATCAAGTGTGACTTTTTAATCACATTTGATGGCTTTAAAATTAATAAAATACCGAAAAATTATATTTAAGATCTAAAAAAATATTAATTAAAATATGTTTGTAAAGAAGTCTCTGTTAAAGAATCTACAAGAACGAAGACAAGGATTTGCATCCCATGGCCGCCACATTTAGTCTAATCGGCACGATTGAACCGTTTTTACATTGCAACCTTAAAAAAGGCGATTCGATATATTGCGAAGCCAACGCGATGGTAATGCTAGAGTCCAATCTTGAGCTCAAAGGTAAGCTGCAAGGCGGATTGGTACAGTCATTGATGCGGCGTTTTGCCAATGATGAATCCCTGTTTCAGCAACAGATCGAAGCGGTCAATGGTGAAGGCGATTGTTTACTTGCGCCAACACTTGATGGCGATATGCAAATCATCGATGTCGGCACGCGGCAATATACTTTAAGTGATGGTGCCTTTGTTGCGGCGCAGACTGGGGTCAATATCAAAGCCAGTATTCAGCGTAATCTGGGCGGTGCCGTATTTGGTGATACTGGAGGCTTTATGGTGATGCAAACCCAAGGTAATGGCCAAGTGGTCGTATCAGGCTTTGGCTCACTGTTTGAGATTGAGGTGACTCCTGGTAAAGACGTTATCATTGATAATGGTCATGTAGTTTGCTGGGACTCGCGTCTCGAATATAACCTATCGGTCGCAACCAGTAAGAAAAAAGGCTTCATGGGTAATATTATCAATTCCGTTACTAGTGGCGAAGGCATGGTCTTAAACTTCTCTGGCACTGGTAAAGTTATTATCTGTTCGCGCAATCGTGAAAGCTATCAAGGCTGGTTACAAAGTATCCTAGGCTCAAACTCAGGAGGCCGCGGCGGTAGCAATGGCTTTTTAGGAAATATTTTATAGACCATATTTTTAGATGGTAATAGTAGTAAATTCTATAAACATCAATTTTTATTCATCGCTCTATTAATAAATAATAAAAGGATTATCGTATGGCAATCAGTCTACAAAAGGGACAAAAAATATCCTTAAGCAAAGAAGCGGGTGGTACGCTCACCCAAGTTAAGTTAGGTCTTGGTTGGGATGTTGCACAAGCACCACAAGATAAAAAAGGCGGCTTCTTAGGTAAGTTATTTGGTGGCGGTAGCGGCGGCGATTCTATTGACTTGGATGCGTCGTGCATTATGTTCGATAGCAACAAGCAAGCAGTTGATGCCATTTGGTTCAGTCAGCTGAAGTCAAAAGATGGCAGTGTTGTCCATACTGGTGATAACCGTACCGGTGACGGTGAAGGCGACGATGAAGTGATCAATGTTGATCTCTCAAAAGTACCTGCTAGTGTAGTATCACTGGTATTTACGGTCAATAGCTTCACTGGTCAGACCTTTGAAACCGTAGAAAATGCGTTTTGCCGCATCGTGAATGCCAATAACAACACTGAAGTGGCGCGTTATAACTTATCGTCACAAGGTACTCATACGGCAATGATTATGGCAAAAGTTTATCGTCATAATGATGAGTGGAAAATGCACGCTATCGGCGAAACCGCTTCTGGTCGCACTTTTCATGATTTGATGCCTGCTATCACACCGCATGCTTAGTTAGTTGAGATTTTGGGTAACTTAGAATTACTCAGTTAAAAACCAATCAGCCCCTCTATTATTTTATAATGGAGGGGCTGATTTTTTTAATCTTACGCCCTAACCTTAAAATTTTTATTTACGGCCACGTTTCCAGCTAAAGCCCCAATCAAAGGCTTTATCCATTTCTTGATGACCTTTAAAGTATTGGTTGATGCGCTCAACGTTAATGCTACCTTGCTGGTTGACCAAACGCGCAATCGCGCACATCGGCAGATTGCCCGCGCCTTCTGTCAATCGAGTCTCAATCGGTGGCTGGTCAGGCGCATGAATAGTTACTACCCCGTCCGTTTGCCCCCAATTGGGTGCGCCCTCATAGATGAAAGCAAAAATAAACACTTCCTCAATCTGTGACCACTGCTGACCATTGATATCAAGCCACTCACCGCCAGTAGTTTGTCCAGTTCTATCATCAGCACGTAAGCAAACGTAAGGCGCAGACTGCAGGCTACCAAAGCGATTACCTAACGCTTGAATAAGGGTTTTTTCACCATTTTTAAGATGAATCATCGCACCAACATCGAGGTCAATTCCGCCAGCCTTATGTTGCTTAAACAAATCCCCTAATAGACCTTTTTTGGGTGCTTGCTTGTCGGTATTTGGACGCTGGTTCCAGTTAAGGTTAATAGATATTTTACCGAAATCATCACGCTTACTTAGGTTAATGCTGGACTGGTTCTTAGTTAAAGTGATTTTACTCAGATTGATAGACGGTTTTGCAGGCGCATTATTAGCAGGAATCGGTGGTGGAGTGCTGGTTTGATTCGACTGACCTGAGTTCCCTGCTCTTTGCGTATTGATCGGCTTCTGCGTATTGATAGAAGATGGCGGATTATTAGTTGAAGCATTGTTGGTTGAAGAAGGGTTAGCTGGCGATTGGGCTTGAGCTGGAACATCATCGGCAATCTCAACGCCGAAATGCTCGGATAAAGGCTTCAACCCGCCGTTAAAGCCTTGGGCAATAAAGCGGAACTTCCAACTGCCCTGCCGACGGTAACATTCTGCTAGGATAATGGCTTTTTCAGGACGACCAGTCGCATTCAGCTGACAAGTGAGCAATACTTGGCTGCCTTGTAAGACTTGGATATCGACATCACCAACTTGTGCTAGAGTCTGTCCACTAGAAAAGGCTAAGGCAATCTTATCAATATTTGCCGGCTGCACAGGCAAATTGATATCAAAAAATCCATCGCTATCATGACCGCGAAAGCTGACGCTACCATCATCACTACGTGTCTGACCATAAAAAATCATATCGCCATCACCACGCACTTTGCCCGCCGTGGTTACCTGATAAGCAGCGCAGTCAATAGAATTTTGACTCAAAATACGAATGCTAATATTATCATTGGGTAGCGGCGCATTGGCACCGGCAATCAAGGTTTGACTCATAATATGTCCTTAAGATTAATTATAATTTGTTGTGTAAACTACCATGTAAAAAGGCCGCGTAAAACAGCATCAAGCTGGCATACGTTTAAGTGCACAGTTTAAGTGACTTCTGACAGATTATCACTATTTTAGTTATCGCTATATAGTAGCATAAATGGGGCTGGACGCTTAATCAGCACCCCTCTTTGAAAACAGTCATAAATAGCAGCAAGACCTTACAATCGATAGCACAGGACGACATAAATAATACGACAGATAACCAGTCACAAATATTACTAAGCGTTGTTTTGTCACGAGTATTGATAACGCAGGTATTTATATGTAGTGACATTTGTATATAATGGCTGTGGCGTAAATGATAGTTAATCCAATTTGGAAACGGTACAGTGCTACTGGGATGCTACTTTAACAAACGTTTTGCAGCCTCTGTCACGCTGGCGAACAGCACGCCAGAAAAATTTATACCACTAGCACGTTGCTATAAGTGTCTCTCTTTTACTTTGAACCGACTATAGATAGTATAAAATAAATAGTATTGCGGTGTGGTCGCAACTTACCAATACGGCTTTATCAAAATGTCTCTTATCAGCAATGTGGCTTGCCAATAGCGTATATTGCCAACAATGTTAATGATTCTACAATGACTACAACAGCATAATCACAATCTTGAATTACTCAACTCTGAATAAAGCCAACGATAGCGCTGAGAATATTATGGACAACCGTATTAACAATAACAGTAGTAATACTATAGTTAATAGTAGCAATCATACCGCGCCGCCAGCTGCTTGGTTGGCTGAGGGTCAGTCAAGCCAGCGCGATATGCTAGCAAGCTTACAAACATTAAAAACCAAAACTGCCACTCCGCTGTCCGTCATTGCCTCGCATCGGCAGAACCGCCCAGAAATTTTTGAATTTGCTGATGAAGTTTACTGTGAGCCGACTGATAATATAAATTCTAGCGACACAGACCCTGATAGCATAGATCTTGACAATGCAGATTCTGAAAATATAGACTCTAACGACGATCAAACAGCAACTGAAATAACGGCACCACGTTGGCAGTTTGTGTTAGACCATGCCAAGCAGAATAACGTCAAAGTATTACTTACAGGACGTAACGGCACTGATTATGAAGCGCAACGCAAGGCGTTTAGCGCCGCTGGTATACGCTTATTAACAGGTGCAACCAGCGTATCGGCACTGGCAACGATTGATGATAAATTTGCCTTTATGCAGCAGTGTCACGCGCATAACATCCCAGTAGTGGAAAGCTGGCGTTTTGATAATACCGATGAGCTTAACTCCTTACTGGCCGAACACGCTCATCAGCCGTTATGCGTGAAGCCCGTCACTGGTATTTTTGCGCAAGGGTTCTGGCGTTTGGATACTGGTATGAATGACGGCAAGCGCTCGCATTGGGACAGCTTTGAGCATCTTTATTTTACTGAGAGTAAAAAGATCAATATTGAACAATTTATCAATGCCTATGCCAATAGCGATATGATACAAGCGCGTCCTATTCCAATGCTGCTGATGCCTTTTCTCTCAGGCCAAGAATACTCCATCGATGTGGTCTGTGAATACGGCGAGGTACTGGCGGCTATCACTCGCCATAAAACTGGCAAAGTTCAACATATTGGCTACGATGAGTCGGTTATGGACGTGGTTATCCCACTAATTAAAGCTTTTGGCTGCGATGGTATCGTCAGTGTGCAGACCAAGGCGGATGATGAGGGTAAGCACCGCGTCCTTGAGATTAACAGTCGCCCCTCAGGTGGCATCGGCTACACCGCTCACAGCGGCGTGGACTTAACCCAAATAGGATTTGCCTACTGGCTTGGCCTGACAAACAAACCAAACTTAGCAGACATCACTCAGCAGATTATCCCGTGTCAGGTGCGCTCTATTGTGACGAGTGTAAAAATTGAGGAAGAATTTATTGAGTAAAATACCAACCCAAACTCTCTATAAAACCTTTAGAATAAGTAAACACAATCTTATATTAGCGATGGTGCTAAATATAATAGATATTTAAGAACTTCTATCACCATACGGCATGCGATTGATTAGAGGGCGGACGGCACGATGACAGCACAGACTACATTAGTTTTGGGAGCCAATACCGTTATCGCTCAAGCGCAGTGCACTGCGCCCATTCAACCCGGTTCTAGCGGTAGTCCTCGACTATTACCAACTGGTGAAATCATAGGCATGGTAACCTCCAGCCTCAATCATGAGCAGGCACAAAACATGAACTATAAAATAGTTACTTTAATAGAAGTACGTTAAGGAATATGAATGCTTGATAAGCAACACAACACGACCATCACCTTACCCCGTGGCACACTTGAGCTGACCTACCAAATCAATAATGCCGCAGGTAATAAACATAGCCCTTACCAACTCGATGACTTACTGGGTTTTGCTCAGCGCATCAATCCGAAACGGGCTTTTTTGTTTGTCTCAAAGGTTTTGGGTCGTCATATTCCGATCGCACCCCGTATTATGCGCCGTAGCTTTACCGATCTAGCTACTCTAGTACCTGATGGATTGCCTGAGCCTATTTTGGTCATCGGTATGGCAGAGACGGCAGTTGGGCTATCGGCAGGTGTGCATCAAGCGCTACAAACGCGCTATCCCAAGGCGTTACTGCTTAACTCTACTCGTCACGCGCAGCACGATGACAGTAGCAAGGACACTTTGCTGACGACCTTTAGCGAAGACCACAGTCACGCCAGCCAGCATTTGATCTATCAGAGTAGCAATCACGTTACCCAAGCACAGTTGCGTGCGAGTAAAACCTTGATTATGGTCGATGATGAAGCTTCAACAGGCAATACCTGCATGAATGTGGTCAGTGCCTTACGTAATGCAGGACTCACACAATTAGAACAGGTCCATTTGACGACATTAGTAGATTGGTCATTGGGTCAAACTGGTATGGACGACACCTTGGCTGAACGCCTGCCAGATATCGACTTTTCTCGTCATCATCTGTTAGCTGGTGCATGGCAATGGACGGATGCACCCAACCCTGAACCCATTACTATGCCATCGGTCGACAGTACCGCTGCGGGCAGCCAGCCATTAGGTCATACTGGCAATTGGGGACGCTTCCCAACCCTCGATAGCACAGATGGCTTTGCTGATTATTTGGCGCAGTTCCAACAGAGATTTACATCTTTTGAAGGGCAAGCGGCATTCGCTAGTACCAACTTGCCAAAAAAAATCTTAGTGTTGGGCAGTAATGAGTTTGTTTGGTTGCCGTTCTTGTTGGCTGAATGGTTAGAAAGTCAAGCAACAAGGCAAGCGCAAGGCCAGAATACTGAAGAGGCATCTATCGTCAAATTTAGCGCATTAACGCGTTCACCAATAGCAACAGGTGCTGCGATTACTACGATGCTGAGCTTTACCGATAATTACGGGCTTGGTATGACTAATTTTATTTATAATGTCAATCCTGATGACTGGGATTTGATTGTGCTGTGCGTGGAAACATCCGCTGATAGTGTTGATGAGATGTGGAAAGGTTTAGATAATGTATTGATCGTGAGTCCTACGCTTTAAATTGCTTTATACCATTAAAATACATCGCCTACGGATTGCTCTATGACCACCCCATTCTTCCAGCCTAGCCCTGATATCATCAAACCCTATGCCCTAATGGATTTAGACGACACTTTATTCCAGACCCAACGTAAGATTGAGGCATGGGACTTGCCTACGACTGAACAAGATAAACTGGTTTGTGCTACGGTGAACAAGAGTAACGAGCCATTGAGCATGATGAGTCAGCGTCAATCGGTATTCTTTAATTGGTTACTGGCCAGCACCGAGCTGATTGCGGTCACTGCACGTGATCGTAGCGAAATTAAGCGCGTAAAACTGTCCTTTAGTAGCTGGCAGGTTCTAACCCATGGTGCAATAATCTTAATGCCCGATGGTCAACTGCTTAGTGTTTGGCAGCAAAAAATGTATGATAAGCTGGTTCCGCTACAAGACCCGCTTACCCAGCTCGTCGCGCACATCAATAACTATAGTGCACAAAGCGACCGTTGTCACAATGATTTGGTATTCACGCCGCATACTGATACCTTTAACGATACTGAATTAACCATTTATTTTGCTATCAAACACGCACAAAAAGACCATCAAGTCTTGGCAGATTTAGCCCAGCAGCTACCGACATTAATGCCAGACTTTAATCAGCATTTTTATGTACACGTGAATGCTAATAATCTAGCAATACTGCCCCATGCTATCCATAAACAGCACGCGGTACAGTTTTTATTAGAAAATTATTTGGATAACCAGCGTCCTAGTTTTGGCTTTGGCGATAGTATGGCAGATTTACCATTTCTACAATTGCTAGATTGGTATGGCATGCCCAATCACGGTCAATTGCACTCAGAGCTACAAGCGCAACTTCACTCTCAACTATAGACATGGCAATCATAATGAGCGCGAATCATTCTACTATGACAACAAATAAGTCTAATGCAAAAGCAGAAAAAGTGCGTAACGATAATTTAGAAAGCACTAAGTTAAAAGACCGTCATTTAGCAAGCTATGGCTCGGGCAGTTATCTTGCCAGCGATGTCACTGTGCTATTAGATATCGTCGATAAAGAGGCGGTCGCTGATGTGCCCGTCACGCAAAAGGAAGCGCTAATTCAGAGCGGTCAACGCCATTATTCAGATATGCTGACCTTAGAACACGCACCAAGTGCAATGCACGAGCAACTATACACTCAAGCGTTAGCACAAGGCACCCAACGTACTGCCACTGATATTGCCAATCTTGCCTATGCGTTGCATCAGAACTTTCATAACACTGTTGATAGTGAAGGCCCGCTAGTATTGGTTAGCTTAGTGCGGGCAGGATTGCCCGTTGGCGTATTATTACAGCGTGCATTAGCAGATACTGATAGCCTATATTCATTACCAAGCGTTCATTATGGTATCAGTATCATTCGTGACCGTGGTTTAGATCCACTGGCATTAGAAATTTTATTAGAGGCTTATCCCAATAGTCCAATCGTATTTGTCGATGGTTGGACAGGTAAAGGGGCGATTTATCAAGAGTTAGCGCATAGCCTTGAAACCTTTAGTAAGCCTACTCATCCAAATTTTACTAATATTTTTCATCAAGGAGCAGATGCGATTCCGCTGCTCACACTCGCCGATCCTGCTGGGGTTGCTTGGCTTGCCGCTAGTAGCGATGATTGGCTCATTCCGTCAGGCTTGTTAAACAGTACGGTATCAGGGTTGATTTCGCGCAGTTTATATACCGCGCCGCAAGAGGGTCTACATCGCAGTGTGTTTTATGATAACTTAATAGAGGTTGATCATAGCCTTGCGTTTATCGATCATATCGATACAGCTAGGCAGCAACTGACCACGGCGCCGTCGCAGTTACCGACTTTTACTCAGCCGCGTTATGATACCAAGACCATCATTGATACGCTGGCTGCGCGCTATCAAATTACCAATCGCAACCGTATCAAGCCAACCATCGCCGAGGCAACACGGGCGATATTACGCCGAGAACCTGAGCGCGTCTTGCTAGCATCTTCTGATCATCCCGATACCGCATTGTTACGCCATTTATGTACTGAATATCATATCGATATCACAATATTAGGTGCTAAAATATTACCTTATCAAGCCGTTACGCTTATTAAGCAACGGACTACCCATACTTAGTCTTAACAATACGAGAAAGGCTTTGGTCCTGTATATAGGGTTTAACGTATATACGGTCTAATAAAAATAAACAAGCTTCTATAAACGCTTGCGAATAATAGAGCCAAGCATTTTTTGAACAAAACAGCACCTTTGTTACACTATTATTCCTCTGTATTCTCATTCACCACTATTTATGACGTCGACTATGCCAGATAAATCGTCCAGCCTTTACAATCATACCCAGTCTTACGCGCATCTCATTACTGAGCGCCACGCGATGATCAAGCCATGCACCCATCATCCCTATCAGTTGGGGGCAAGCCTATATATGCCAGCGACACGGCAAGATATTTGGCAGGTCATTAAGCGAGACAAGTTACCGACTATTGATAGTATTATTATTTGTTTAGAAGATGCCGTTAGTCATAGTGATGTGGATTTAGCGCTGACACGATTGCAGGCACTGCTCAATATGTGGGCGTCACATGTCAATAGCATCAATGAGCCCTCAAACCAAGCAGACATTCAGACCCAGCAACCGACGCGCCCCTTAGTATTTGTGCGTCCGCGCAATCCGATGATGCTGCAAGAATTGGCAGACTTTGAACATATTGATTTGCTTGATGGCTTCGTGATGCCCAAGGTCGATATGTATAGTTTATCTAACTGGCGCATGGCCTGTCAGAACTTAAGTACCGATCAGCTGTTGATGCCAACTTTAGAGACTGCTGCCCTATTTAATCCGCATCACAATCAAGAGCTGGCAATCGCTTTTAAAGAAGCCTTTAGCCAGCCTATATTTGCGCTACGTATCGGTGGCAACGACTTATTTGCCGCATTGCGTCTACGTCGTCCAAAAGACAGTATTATTTATGATACACCGATTGGCACACTCATTTATCAGCTGCTGGGCTGCTTTGTGCCACATGGGTTTTATTTGACCGCGCCCGTATTTGAGTATTTAGATCAGCCGATGCTATTTATGAAAGAGCTGACCCGTGATGTGAGCTTAGGATTGGTAGGCAAAACGGTCATTCACCCCAGTCAAATTGCTTTGGTGCAACAGGCTTACTGCGTGCCATTGAGCATGCTTGATGAGGCACAAGCCATACTACATAGCGAGGCCAAAGCGGTATTTAAGTATAATAATACCATGCTAGAGCCAGCCACTCATCGCGCTTGGGCACATGAAGTGGTCAATCGATCAGAAGTATTTGGCACTATCAATGATGGCAATAGCGACTATAAACCGCTGCTTTAAAGTAGAAGCAGTCTCACAATCAATACTCAAAATAAAAAAGCCGCTATCATTAACCCGATAACGGCTTTTTTCAGTTAAACATGGGCACTAAACACAGCACTCTAAGAAGTTACTGATGGCTGTATTAACCTGCTCAGGTTCCTCTACAGTCGAAGTATGACCGGCACCTTTAATCACTACAAGCTTAGAGCCTTTAATGGCAAAGTGCATTCGCTCAGATTTTGGATAAGGCGTGGCTGCATCTTGATCACCCACTATAATCAGCGTCGGTGTGCTGATATCGCCAAGCTGCTCATAAGTCCCTTTACGCTCAATCACACCCGTTGTCGCTTTAGTCACACCGCCTTTACGATTGCCTTGTAGCATCAGTAGCCATTCTTTATTTTCGGCTTTACGCGATTTATCTCCTAAGAAAGTACTGCCAAACATAATGGGCATCACCTTGTTGCTGACTCGCTTCATTCCTAACCAACGAATGGCCGTCATCAATTTACGATATTGCGGTGCAAGTTTCGGATCTTCAGGGTCAGATGATGTCTCTAACAGTGTCAGTGACAGCAATAACTCAGGATGTTTAATTGCTATACGCTGCGCTACAAAGCCCCCCATTGATAGCCCTACAAAGTGACACTTATCTATATTAAGTGTCGATAGTAGTTCGAGAGTATCTTCAGTTAAGGTATCCATATCATAGCCAGACTTGGTAATCTGCGACTGCCCTTGCCCGCGAAAATCAAACGCGATACAGCGATACTGGTCTTGAAAATGGGCGACCTGCTTATCATACATCTTCGAGCTCCATAACAGACCATGCGCAAACACCATCACTGGCTTGTTATGATCATCAGGTGCGCTATCTTGATAGTAGATATCGGCGTTATTAATCTTAATTTTTGGCATAACCACGTCCTTGTCTGACAGATTTATTTGATATAAGTGGACATATACTCATCAACGAGCATATCCCTGAAACTCGTATTGGCCTTTTAGCATAGTGTACAAGTCATTTGTTTAATAGTATTATTTTTGAATGGGAAGTTTTATTGTGGACGGGTTGATAGAGACAAAGCAATAAGACATCATTTCGTTGTGCTCTGGCCGTGTCTGAGGCGCGCACAAAATCAACTTTTATAACAATCTCAAACTGCTATAGTAATGGACGTTGAACCATCCATTGCATAGAAACTATAGATAAAGGAAATACCATGTCGCAACCTTTAGTCGAGTACCAAACCGAGCAGCATATTGCCACTATCACTATGAATGACCCTAAGACTCTTAATGCTTTTAGCACTCCATTGAAGGGGGCTATTATGGAGGCACTCGATAAAGCGGATAAAGATGATCAGGTGCGAGTCATCGTCTTACAAGGCGGCGGTAATAACTTCTCTAGTGGCGGTCATATTGGTGAGATGCTTGAGAATGGCATGGAGTCTGAGGCTCTAGTGGCTAAGCTTGATTTTATGTTGAGGGAAGTTGCTGAAGTTAGCTTAAAGTTGCGGGCTATTCACAAGCCTATTATTGCCAAACTAGAAGGCGCGGTCGCAGGCGCAGGTATGAACCTAGCGCTAACTTGTGACTTTCGAATCGCCGCTGATAATGCAAAATTTGTACAAGCCTTTGTCAATATCGGTCTGATACCCGATGCTGGCGGTATTTATTTGCTTAATCAGTTAATCGGTGCAGCGAAGACTACAGAGTTAGTCATGCTCGGCGATAAAATCAAAGTGGAAGATATGGCACGCTTAAACTTAGTTAATACAGTGGTTAGCGCGGATGAGATAGATGCAAGTGTTAATGCTTTAGCGACTCGTCTAAGTCAGCTACCCGCAAAAGCGCTGGCATCGATGAAGCACATGCTTAATGTTCATGCTTATTCTGGACTGAGTGAGGCGCTCGATCTAGAAGTTGAGCAGCAAGTGATGATGGCAAAAACGGACGACTTCAAAGAAGGGATTACGGCCTTTATGGAAAAGCGTAAGCCGGTTTATCAGGGTAAGTAAAGTAAAAGCCAACTCTGACTTTAATTGCTAACGTTCGCCACACAAAAAACCCCGCATCGTTATGATGCGGGGTTTTTAATTTTTGTTATTTCATTCTATTAACATTAGCGGTTATAGTCAATAAACCAAAAAAGAACTACAATACCTAAATGACCTACTCAAATGATTTTCGACAACTCGTATTAAGCAAGATTGCAGCAGGGCAAACGGTACGCCGCGTTGCCCAAGACTTTAATATT
>NZ_CAJHBI010000033.1 GCF_904846605.1 Psychrobacter sp. 72-O-c | reverse complement strand
AAGACTAGGACTGTGGCAGTCGGGGCAATTAATCTCTATTTGTGTCTTCATAACCTCAAATATAGCATCTTTGCTTTGGCTGGCACCCCTCCTTTATTTACTCAGCATACTTTTTGATACACCACCTAGATTTTTAATTGAGTTGAATAATAGGTTTTATGGATATATTAAAATCAGACAAATGAATATAAATAGTTAGCACTATAATAGCATTTTTTTACAGACGCATTTGTATTCCTTGCGCTGCCATGTATTGCTTTGCCTCAAGAACGGTATGCTCACCAAAGTGAAAAATACTAGCCGCAAGTACCGCATCCACACCACCTTCAAGTACGCCGTCGGCTAAATGCTGCAAGTTACCAACGCCACCTGACGCAATGACCGGGACGTTTACTTGCCGAGTAATCTGCTTCATCAGCTCTAAATCATAGCCTTTTTTAGTGCCATCACCATCCATGGAGGTGACCAATAGCTCACCAGCACCCAGCTCGGCCATTTTGATTGCCCAAGCGACCGCATCAATGCCGGTTGGTTTGCGTCCACCGTGGGTGAAAATCTCCCAACGCGGGATTATAATGCCATCGACGTTAATATCAGCAACGCGCTTGGCATCAATGGCGACGACGATACATTGGTTGCCGAATTTTTGTGAGGCTTCACCGACAAACTCAGGAGTGAATACCGCTGCTGAATTAATCGCCACTTTATCTGCGCCCGCATTGAGCAGGTTGCGAATATCAGCTATTTTACGCACGCCGCCGCCGACCGTTAGCGGCACGAATACCGTTTCCGCCATACGTTCGACCGTATAATAAGTAGTATCGCGCTCATCACTGGTAGCGGTAATGTCCAAAAAGGTAATCTCATCAGCACCTTGTTCGTTGTAGCGCTTTGCCACTTCGACTGGATCGCCAGCATCTTTAATATCGACAAATTGCACGCCTTTAACCACGCGGCCATTATCAACGTCCAAGCAAGGAATGATACGCTTTGCTAACATAGGGACTTTCACCTTATAATCAATTCTTTCGTAAGTGCTAGTCTAGCAAAATCACCGCCATATCAGGCATATTTTCGCAAGATTAATGCGCTTTTTATCAAAGTTCTTTCATTCGTGGTGTAATTGTTGCTATCACTATTTGAATCTGTCCCAATTTAATTTTCTACTTAATTGTCATAAGTGAGTTGTCATGTCCGTTTATACCCAGTTAACCGATGATCAGTTTGCCGCATTTTGTCAAAGTTTTGGTGTCCAATTTGCCCGTGCCATTCCTATTACCCAAGGGATAAAAAACTCTAACTGGTTTATTCAAACGACTGACGATGCAGATGGCGAGCACTCTTACGTATTTACTTTATTTGAAGAACGCCCACCTGCTGATATTGAAAAAATGGCGGTCATTTTAAACAAGCTAAATGGCAAATTACCGGTTGCGGCACCGCTGGCACTGCTTGATTCAGGTATTGAGTCAGGGGCTGATAACGACGATAATTTGAGTGATGATAAACGCTATGTCATTCACTATGAAGACAAAGCGATTACGGTAGTGCCCTGTCTGGCAGGCACACATCCTGAGCAAACCACCCAAAGCATGTGTCATAAAATAGGCGAGTCGCTGGCGGTATTACATGCAACTCTACAAGAGCTGCAACCTGCCGAAGATTATGGCGTGCCACTATATCCGTGGGCGGAAGTGCGTGATCGCGAAATGCAATTTATGCCAAGCGATGAAGCCAAGCTGATGAGCGATATTTGGCACTCTTACACTGAATTGCCACTGGCAACACTGCCAACAGGACTGTGTCATTTAGATATGTTTGCTGATAATACCTTGTGGGACTTGCTATCAAATAACAGCCAAAAAGGCAACGAGCGTCTTACGGGTCTGTTAGACTTTACTGAAGTCAGTGTCGATCATTATTTGATGGACATAGCGATTACTATTAATGATTTTTGTACCACGTGGGGTGGCGCTGAACAAGGCGAATCGGTCGATTTTGACCGCAGTAAAATGGCCACCTTTCTACAAGGTTATGAATCAAAAAGAGCGCTTGGGGAAGATGAGAAGAAAGCATTGCCAGTGATGCTGGCAAAAGCGGCTGTGATATTCTGGCTACTACGTCTCAACGTTATTCATTATAACCGTACTGAAGGACGCACTGGCGATAATATCATGGTCAAAAATCCTGACCTGATGAAACGATTGGCCGCTTATCATTGGTCACATGTCGAAAAAGAGCAAAATGTGGTCTTTGTACTTCTAGATACTGATAAGACAGACAGTCAGATAAAAGGTGTTTTTAGCAGCGAGACCCAAGCCCAACAAGCACAAGAGCATTTAAATACTGACAGTAATTTTGAAATCAAAAAATACACACTAGATCAATTGTCATAAATATTCTTTTTATTACTGAATCATTCATTCCTCAATTCCTAAAGGCGGCCTCATGACCGATCAAGTCGATAACTGGCACAAACTGGTACGCTACGATACCAATATGCAAGGCGAGCTCCACGCCAACTTGCTCCGTAATAACGGTATTACTGTCTCTCTACAAGCACTTAGCGCCATCCCAGGTATGAACTCCGGCATTGTACTCTGGGTACAAGATACGGATCTGGAGCAAGCTCAACGTATCTTAAGCACTACTGTTGCCGATACCGATGGTGAGATGCTGCTGGATAAAATGAGCGATGCCGAACTTGGAATTGTGTCAGATACTCAGATAAATCGTACCACACCAGATCATAAAGGCGGTAAAACATAGATGTGCCAACTCTTAGGAATGAACTGTAATACGCCAACGGATATCGGTTTTAGCTTTGCAGGATTTCGTCGGCGTGGCGGTATGACGGACAGTCATGAAGATGGCTTCGGTATTGCGTTTTTTGAGCGTAGTGACTGCAATATTAATGCGGACTCAGAAAGTGTTTCAACTGGTTTGCGCTTGTTTCATGACAATCGCCCCAGTCATCTATCCCCAGTCGCGGACTTAGTAAATAATTATCCTATTAAAGCCATGAATGTCATTGCCCATATCCGAAAGGCTACCCAAGGTCAAAACTGCTTGGCTAACACTCATCCCTTTGTCCGTGAAGTATGGGGCGAGCAGTGGGTGTTTGCGCATAACGGCCAGATGAATAGTGAATTTATTAAACGCTGTCAGCGTCTGCAAGACAATGGTAATGCCTCGCACTGCCAACCAGTTGGCTCGACGGACTCTGAGATGGCATTTTGTTACTTAGTTAACCGACTCAAAAGTAGCTTCAAGTCGCGTCCTGATGACCAAACGTTGTTTAACTTTCTGACCACCCAATGTCGTTATCTGTCCGCGAATGGTCTCTTTAACTGTCTGATATCGAATGGCAGATGGCAATTGGCTTATGCCGGTAGTTTACTGTTTTATTTGACTCGCCAAGCACCATTCGGTGAAGCAAAATTGGCAGATGATGATCTAGCGATTAATTTTGGTGACGTGACTACAGACAAAGATAAAGTGACCATTCTAGTGACCGTTCCACTGACTAACAATGAAAAATGGCAGCAATTAGCTGTCAATGAATGCCTTATCTTCCAAGATGGCGAGATTCTATATAAAGACAGTCCAAGTCAGCGGAAGTTTTTGACTATTGACGAAGGGGTTGCGATTGCGCGGTCAGTTGGGGCGAGTATTTAAGGGCGGATAGTTTACTTGTACTCTTAAACCAAGTGTTCCATTATTAAAGTAGCATTCAACTCAATATTAGGTGTAGCCATGTTAGGCAATGATATTCAAATAAAAAAGCTGGTAGGGGTAGGGGATGTGCATCTTAGCTTTCAACCTGAGCAGAGAGTATATTGTCTAATTGGTGAAAATGGTATTGGCAAGACTAAGTGTTTGGAAGCGTTGTTTATTACTCTATTTCTTCATAATGATTTTTTTATCAAAAGTGATATAGGTTTTAATTTTGAAAATAAATTATTTAAATCGCTAAATTCTAAAAGCTACTTCTTAGATTTATCTAATATAACTAAAGAGAGTTTTATACATAAGAGTAATTTTGCATCACAGCTTAATTTCAATTTATCGACAAAACCTCATACGATACCTTCAGTTTTTGTAGGAGCGCAAGGTCGTGGTGATATGAAGATAGAACGAAAAAGTATCAATGAAATTGGAAGTTATGAAGATAGAAGGTTGAATTATTATAAATACTTAGCAAAAATATTTACTAGTGAGAAGAAATTCCAGTCCGTTAACATGGATATTGATATTCATGAATGGGTTATTCAACGCGCTCAATCTGCTAATCCTTATCAAGCAAAAGAAGATAATAGAGAATTAGAAATAAAGGTGTTATTAAGTTTGCTCAGCAAAGTGGATGAGCGTGTTGATCCAGAGTTTTTAGAAATTTCAGGCAATAATCGCGTGTTTATAAAAGTCGCTAATAAGAAAACCGAACTATCAGAGCTATCTAGTGGTTTCGCTTCCTTACTCAAAATTATGCAATCTATTATTGCTGGCTACAGCTATTTCACTAACGAAACCAACATCGCTCACGTAAAAGGCGTGGTCTTTATAGATGAAATTGAAAGCCACCTACATACCAAATGGCAAGCGACTATTATTCCCACTCTAAAACGTCTATTTCCTAATACTACCTTTTATATTACGACCCATTCCGCTATCGTGCTTAGCCAATTGCAACATGGTGAAGCCTATGAGCTGTACAGAGATAAAGAGGATGGCGTAGTAAAAACTGAGCTGATAGAGCATCCTAATAATGCAGCCTTTGTAGACTTATTGAAAGATGCCTTTGATATCGATATCAATCGTCTTAAGCTAGAGCGTGATAATGCACCACAGCAAAAGAATGCTAAGAAAATGTTGTCTGAACTGTTAGAAAAACGGATTAATGAGCTCAAAGAAGGAACGCAATAATAATGGATATAGAGATTGCTAAACTACTGGACTCAAATTTCCTAACCTATCTTTTAGAAGGTAAAAACATTGACGAAAACGATGCCAATCTTATTGAACGGCTGACGGATTTATTGGCATTAGTCAATGATGACAATGTCGAATTGGTTATTACGCCATTGCTGAGGTATGAGTTTCTAAGAAAGTTCGGATGGCAAACTGAAAGTGAAGACTTTGTTAAGCTTAAAGCGGCTGTTGAGGAATTTACTTGGCTAGATATCAGTAAAGACGTGACAGATTTAGCTACTAATTTATATCGTTTAGACAAGTATGAATCTGAGAACAAAGGCATATCAAAGAATTTAGAGAAACGAAAACTTGATGTTTTTCATTTCGCAACTGCCAAGATAAACGGGATAGAATTATTATCTAATGACAAACATATTGGGCAAATAGAAGAATTATATAATCGTTATCAAGCGCTTTAATTAGCTAAATAAACCCCACAACACCGCTTAAACTTCTCACCAGATCCGCAAATACACGGCTGCTTTTGGCTCACCGACATTGATACGGTTGGGTCAAGGAAATACCAGCGTTCTTTATTTTCAGAAGCAGTCTTGTCTGTCACTTTTACAAAGCTAGATAACTCATGATGCGCCTGTAATCCATCTTCAGTATTATAATAAGCTTTAAACTCAACCTGAGCATGACGTTTGCCAAGTTTTGGTGTGTGTTCTACGATCTCTAACCCTGCCCAATCCGTTTCTTTTGCCCATGACTCAATAGCGTTGATATCAAGAAAAGCCTGCTGCGCGGGCACAGTGGTCTTGACAATATAATCCGCTTTTACCAATACAAACGCGCTATAACGAGTGCGCATCAGCCGTTCAGCGCTCTCAGCTTGAACGCCTTCAGCTTTATCAATATTGTTATGATAAGGCTGACAGCAGTCTTCATAAGCTAATGGTGTGCTTATTGTTTCTAATGACGGATTGATTTGGCAAGGGCAATTTTTTTTAGAAAGTGGCATAGGGTACTCTAATGATTAATAAATAATACTTTCAAGATAACAAGTTTTTTATAAAGGTAGGTAGCATGCCGACTTTGAGCTTTGCCCAAGGGGCAGGATCGCGCAGCTGTTCCCAAAACGGTGCAAAAGGCGGGGCGGCGAATACCAGTAACGCCAGTAGTGCATATAATATTAGATACCACCAGCGGTCTTTGTGTTGATAGAATTTCATCGCCGTACCGGACGAGCGCTTCATGGTCATCCCTGATAGATTCACGCTGTACATCTCATCTAGTAGCAAATGTACCATTGCGCCACCGAATAAGAATAGACCGTAAAACCAGCTGGCCGTTAGCGGATTGTGTACTGCATAATAGCTCAAATATGTCAGCCCTAGCCCTAGTATTGCCATATAGGGAACCGAGTGAATAACACCGCGATGCACAGTCATGCTAGTAAATATCTGAAAGACCACATAACGCATAAAACCGTAACCCGCCAGCCAGAGCGCTATTAAGGCCAGTAAGCTTAGCTCACTGCGCCAATGCATCACCAGCCCAAAGGCAAAGATAAAGGATGCAATGTTAAAGCCCAGTTTAATCGGGGTCGAGTTATCAGAGTCTAGATCAGGCAGCAGTCCGCCTATCGTGCCGAGCGCCACGCATATTAAAAACCCTGAGTCATTCAACAGACCGGCTTTATAAACGGTTAAGCCCATCGCACCACTTACCGCAAATGCGCCGTTTAAGTGGGTGTTAAAATTTGCCATAAAAGGGTTGCCCTAGCGGTAAAAAAGCGCCCTATGATACCATGAGCTACCACGCCAAACTCATCGCGTTTCGCATAATATAAGCCACACGTACTATAGAGATTCTCATCATGACTGCTAGTGCTTTGCTGCCTAAATCCTCACCCTCAGTTACGGCTTTATTAGACTCAAGCTTTGCCGCTATCAACTGGCAAGCACCATGGTTATGTCATCTGAGTCAGTTAGACTGTCTCAGTCAAACGGTAGAGAATTTAAGTAGACAGGCGCAATGTTCAGATGAGGTAGACGCTAAGGCTAAAGACAATTCTAGTCATAGCACCACTATCATCGCTGAGCTGTTAAATACAGCGATGACTCAGCATGCTGAAGATTTGCAAAAACCATTACCGCAAACTAAACCTACCCAAAACAATCAAGCTCATAGTTTAACGTTTGTCTCCCAAGACGCATTACCAGAAGGTGAGGCGTATGAAAGCTTTATCGCCACTACCAGTAATATTCCTACCCGTGAGAATTTGCACGATTTATTTAATGGCAGTATTTGGCTGACCTTTCCTAAAACTAAGGCGCTGCTAAATTATCATCATATGCTTGAAATTTCTAAGAAAATTAATGGGCAGAGCACTGATGAGAGTCGGGGACGTGTCCGCGATACCATTACTGTATTTGATGAAAATGGCGCGATACTGGTAACCTCTGAGCCTAGTATTGGCAAGGCGTTAATTGACTTTGATTGGCAAGAAAGTTTAGTGACGCCGCGTGATAAATGGGATCACCCTTACAAACCTCGCGACTATGCTCAGGTGGCGGTTTATATCTTTGGTCACGCGCTACTTGAGCAGTTGATACAGCCGCGAAAACCTTTATGTGCACACAGTGTAGTGATTAACGTCATGCCAGAATTTTTTACGTTATCGTTGCCTGAACGGATGGCTTATATAGATGGCAAGCTGGCTGAGTACATGAATCAATTGCTATCACAAGCTGAAGTGACGCCGCGCAAACTTTCACCACTGCCTATTTTAGGAGTGCCGCATTTTTGGCCTGAAAATGCTGATCCCGAATTTTATAATGACAGCCGTGTCTTTCGTAGCGGTCGCCGCAGAAAATTGTGAGCAAATGCATTATGATTAAGTAGTTGTTTTTAAATAGCTACTATTAAGTGGTTATACGTAATTGGCTAAACCTCTGTGGCAGTTACGATTATGCCACGATTCGTTAACCAATCAGCGTTAACAAGTCTATGCTTGTTTGTTATGGTTATAGCAGGTTATTGTTAATAGCAACTTTTGTTTTTCGCTTGGTTGCTATTGTTTGCGGTACTTTTACCAATCGCTTTTCAAATCACACGCTTTATAGCATTTAAAACTTCGTAGCTTTTTGGCTACAAACTGTCTAAAAATGCAGAGTTTTTAATAAGAAGATAGCTATTTTTTCAACAACTATAATCAATATCTCAAACAAAAAACATATTTAATTAACGCACTTAGCCACCTGTTATAACCAGCCTATAATAATCAATAGCATAAATAAGGAAGCTACCATGAGTGATATTCTCAACGTAAAAGACACCCTTTCAGTCGATGGCAAGGATTATGCCTACTATAGCCTGCCTACCTTGACCAAAACCTACGGCAATATAGACAAACTACCATTTTGCATGAAAATTGTGCTTGAGAACTTGCTGCGAAAAGAAGATGGTGGCCAATCAGTAGGCAAAAACCATATTGAAGCCGTTGCTAATTGGGACGCCGGAGCTGAGCCCGCCCAAGAGATTGCCTTTATGCCAGCTCGTGTGGTGCTGCAAGATTTCACCGGTGTGCCATCAGTAGTCGATTTGGCCGCAATGCGGGATGCGGTAGTCAAGCTTGGCGGTAAAGCGGAGCAAATTAATCCCTTTATCCCAAGTGAATTGGTCGTTGACCATTCGGTGCAAGTCGATGTCTATGGTCGCGAAGATGCGCTTGATTTAAACAAGAAAATTGAATTTGAACGTAATAATGAGCGCTATGAATTTCTGCATTGGGGCAAACAAGCGTTTGAAAACTTTGTCGTGGTACCGCCTGCCACTGGGATTGTGCATCAAGTAAACTTAGAGTATTTAGCGCGGGTGGTGATGACCGCTGAAGTTGATGGCGAGCTGACCGCTTATCCTGATACTGTTTTTGGTACCGACAGCCACACCACGATGATTAATGGTATTGGTGTACTTGGTTGGGGCGTTGGTGGTATTGAAGCAGAAGCTGCTATGCTTGGACAACCGTCATCAATGCTGATACCGCAAGTCGTTGGCTTTGAGATGAGCGGTGAGCTGTCCGAAGGCGTTACTGCAACTGACTTGGTACTACGCGTGGTTGAAATGCTACGGGCTCATGGAGTGGTTGGTAAGTTCGTAGAATTTTACGGTGAAGGCCTAAACAGTATGCCGCTGGCTGATCGTGCAACCATTGCCAATATGTCACCAGAATATGGCGCAACTTGTGGTATTTTCCCGATTGACCAAATGTCGATTGATTATTTGCGTTTATCAGGTCGTGATGAAGTACAAATTGAATTGGTTGAGAAGTACGCTAAGGCGCAAGGTTTATGGCATGATGCCGATACGCCAAACGCCACTTATTCCAGTAACTTGCATCTTGATTTAGCCACTGTTGAACCCTCGCTTGCCGGTCCAAAATTGCCGCATCAGCGCATTTCTCTATCAGGTATGTATGATAGCTTTGGCAAGACCTTGCATACGATGACTAAAGATCGTAAAGCGGAAGTTAAAGGTAAAGATCGCTTTGCTCAAGAGGGTGGTGAGCAAAAGCAAGCTGATAAACTAGCGGCCCAGCCTAATTCAGCACAGGATACGCAGTTTGATGTTAGTGACGTTAGACATGCTGCTAACACTGTCTTCTCTAACGTTAAGATAGAGGACAACGAGCACAAGCTACGTGACGGTGCTGTGGTCATTGCAGCGATTACCTCCTGTACCAATACTTCAAACCCTGCGGTAATGATCGGGGCAGGATTGGTCGCCAGAAACGCAGCGGCAAAAGGACTGATGGCTAAGCCGTGGGTAAAAACCTCTTTTGCGCCTGGCTCGAAAGTCGTAACCGATTATCTTGACAAAACGGAACTGATGCCTGAGCTGGAAAAAATTGGCTTTTATCTAGTCGGCTATGGTTGTACTACTTGTATCGGTAACTCAGGACCACTGCTTGAGAGCATAGAAAAAGGCATTGAAGACAATGATTTGGTCGCTGCCGCTGTGCTATCCGGCAACCGTAACTTCGAAGGTCGTATCCACTCCCATGTAAAAGCCAACTATTTGGCCTCACCGCCATTAGTAGTGGCATATGCGCTGGCGGGTACCGTTGATATCGATATGACTACCCATCCGCTGGGACAAGACCAAGAAGGCAATGATGTCTTCCTTAAAGATATTTGGCCAACCTCAGCAGAGATTAATGAGCTAATCGCTAATAATATTGATGCTGAGATGTTCCATAAAAACTACGGCGAAGTATTTGATGGTAGTGATGAATGGAATTCCATTTCGTCTTCAGACAGCCAGTTATATCCATGGAGTGAGGAATCAACGTACATCAAGAACCCACCTTTCTTTGATGATATGACTATGGAACCACAAGGTATTCCTGATATTGAGAATGCACGCATATTGGGCTTGTTCGGTGACTCTATTACTACCGATCATATCTCACCTGCTGGCAACATTGATGCCGATTCGCCGGCTGGTAAGTACTTAAAAGGTCGCGGAGTGATGGAAGCCGATTTCAACAGCTATGGCTCACGCCGTGGTAATGATGCGGTCATGACCCGTGGTACTTTTGCCAACATCCGTATCAAAAACTTGATGATGGATGGTAAAGAGGGCGGTTATACTTATTACCTCAAAGGGGATAAGGCTACCCTCAAAGATGGCGAGCAGTTGCCCATCTATGATGCCGCAATGAAGTATAAAGAAGAAGGTCGTTCGCTAGTCGTTCTCGGCGGTGAGGAATATGGTTCTGGCTCTAGCCGTGACTGGGCTGCTAAAGGTACGATTCTACTGGGTGTAAAGGCGGTACTTACCGGTTCGTTTGAGCGTATTCACCGCTCTAACCTCGTAGGAATGGGTGTACTGCCCTTAACCTTTAAAGATGGCGAGAGTGCTCAATCTCACAAACTTGACGGATCAGAAGTACTGAGTATCACAGGTCTTAAAAACGGCGAGAGTGAAATGGCCACTGTTACCGCAACACGCGCTGATGGCTCAATCGAGACCTTTAATGTTCACGTAGTGCTACAGACGCCAAAAGAGCGCGAATACGTCCGTCATGGTGGTGTATTGCACTATGTACTGCGTCAACTGGCTAGTGAGAACAAAGACGCTGCTTAAGTAATCCATTATTTGAGTCAAAAAAAACCCAACGTCACGTTGGGTTTTTTATTGGGTGATTGAATGTTTATAGTGTGGTTGCCTATAAACACATAAAAACCCCACCTTTGACGCCATTAAAAAGTTATCATCACGACATTTTTAATGACTTAGCAAATGCAGTCTAAACCGCTAATTAAACAGCCAGACAAATTGAGTTAACAAATGACCAGACGCGACCTTATTATCTTTTTTACGCTGTCCTTTATGTGGTCGCTATCTTTTATATTTTATCGAGTGGGTGTCCCTGAGTTTGGCTCATTGGCATTTGCAAGCCTGCGTGTGATATTTGCAGGACTAACCATGCTTATTTTTGTGGTGCTATATCCAAAAAGTCGAGAAGGTATTCGTGAAAATTTCAAAGTGCTGGCAGTAGTCGGTTTGTTCTCCGCTGCGATTCCATTTGTGCTGTTTTCTTTTTCAGCACAGTCAGTGAATGCGGGGGTATTGGCTGTGCTCAATGCCTCCGTGCCCATGATGAGTGGGTTTATTGCCAGTAAGTTTTTTAACGATAAACTGGCTAAAAAACAAACCTTAGGGTTGGTTATCGGTGTCGTTGGTGTCGGTATTTTAATGAGTGAGCGCTTGTTTGGTGAGCAGGGACAAGTTTTAGACTTAGGTACAGGGTTGCTGCCTATGGGCTACGCCTTATTGGCCTGTGTCGGTTATGCGACAGGGGCCAATATCACCAGAAACTATTTAGAAGACCTTTCGCCGATTGCGATCACGGCAGGCTCGCTAATCATTGCCAGCTTGGTCATGCTACCCATTGCCGTGTATGAATTTCCGTATGGCAAAAGCATTAGTCTTAAAGCCTGGGTATCCGTAATTTGCATCGGGGTGTTTTCGACGGCTATCGCACTAATCTTTATGAACCGACTTATTAAAAATATTGGCGCTATGCGCGCGACTAGCATTACCTTAGTCATTCCTATTTTTGCGATATTCTTTGGTTATGTGTTACTTGGCGAAGCATTGGATATAGGGGCTATCATTGGCTCAGTTGTGATATTGATTGGCACGTACTTATCTTTAAATTTATCTTTAAAGAAACTAGTCCATTAATTAAGCTTGTTTATCAAATGACTTGTCCATCAAAAATTTGACACCCTTGACCCTTTTGCTAAGGGACGACACCATTCCCAAGCGGTATCGGTTTGCCCCGTTAAATAAACAGCTTGTGCCAATAGAAACAAACACAAAAAAGCCCAATCTTTACGATTGGGCTTTCTGTTTTAGAGATATGTTTAACATCATTTTTTATTCAATACTGCTGCTTATCTAACGTTATCACCTAGAGTTACGATAGGCTTATCTAAACGATAATTTGCTGCTGCACTTTTAGCACCAAAGGTACTAGCGATAAAGGTTAGCAATGCACTGATTAACCAGAATAAACCAGTATATAAAGCTGCTTTACGAGCAACATCTTCAGCTTGGTCTAGACCTTGATCAACGGTTTGTTGAGCTTGAGCGATGTATTGCTCAGTTTGCATTTTATATTCATTAAATGACTGAGTAACTTCACTACGAACTTCGATAGCTTGTGCTTCAGTTAGGCCTTCTGATTCTAAGCGAGTAATAAGCTCAGGACCTTGTAAGGTTTGTTCGATAGATGCCATGCGCTGTTTGGCATAGTCATCAATGTTGCGCCATGTATCGATACTAGTGAAATCCATATTGGCGACTTCATTTTCAGTTTCGTTTACCATCTCATAAAGCACATTACCACTGGCTTCAAGCTGTTGTTCATTTAAATTCTGCGTGTTCTTAGCAATCATTTCGCGCACGTCTTCTTGGCTAATTTCACCAGATACTTTTTGGTAAACTTCCTGCGCTTGTTGTTGCACTTGTTGTACAGTGCCTTCTGGCACAGATGCCGCTGCTGTGCCTACTGCTGACGCTGTAGCTGCTGTGGTTTTAGCTACAGTACTAACCGTACCACCAACAGCATTACCTGCGGTTGCTAAAATACTAGTGGCACTACTCATCGCAAAAAACGTAGTGAGTAATACAATCAATGCAGCAGTTAACATACCCGTTAAGCTGGCATCCTTTGGATCAATATCTGTACCATCGCCGAATAATGCTTCAGGCGCTGAAAACTTAATCGCAAAATAGCCTGCCACAAAAGCACTGACTATTGCAGTAATTGCTGCATAAATACCAGCGGCAATACTAGTACCTTTTAAATCGAAAGGTAAAAATGAGCTGAGAACCAGAGCAAGGGCAATCATCGCCATGACAACTATCAGTCCCATGACGAGACCTGCTAGCACACCGCGCCACGATGGACGACGTTGAAGCGAATAGGTAGGTGACATAGACATTCCTTAATAGTAGATTATTTTGATAGCTTTTTCTCAGTATGATATAAGCTGTTTAATTCAGATCTTATAAATAATTTCTGTAAGACTACTTATAAGTTCAATGAATAAAACAACATGATAAGAAATAAAGCGATGAATTAATAATACTTTTAAGTAGGAAAACGCTAACATTGTGTATAAAGGCGTTACACTATGTCAATGAAATGGGCTAATGTAAGTTCACGTAATTTTTTCGTTAGTTTAATAGGAGATATTCTTACTAGAGAAAACTTTTTTATAGTCAACGATATGTCCTAGACATCTATTGTAAAAAGGCCGTTGATAAACAGTTATCATAAAAAATGGACGAAAAAAAGCCCAATCGAGATGATTGGGCTTTTTGGTGCTACGCTTATTAGTCTAATCTTATGCAGCTTCGCAAAAGTGCTAATAAGTGACGCCGAATAGTGGCGTCCCCAGGGGGGTTCGAACCCCCGTTACCGCCGTGAAAGGGCGGTGTCCTAGGCCTCTAGACGATGGGGACGCATAGAGTTGTCATAGATACTATAGTCCATAGTGCTATAACGGTAATCAACAACATCAGATTGCTTAAAAAATAAGCGGTGCCTAGGTGATGCTGTACTATTAGCAAGGTACTTATAATAAAGCTTAGTAGTGCTGCACTTTACCATAAATAGCGTGGTGGAGCTAAACGGAGTCGAACCGTTGACCCCTTGCATGCCATGCAAGTGCTCTACCAACTGAGCTATAGCCCCTCGCTAAGAGTGTGCGTATTTTAGGTAAGTAGAGAAGGGTTGTCAACCGCTATTTTAATAAATAGGCAATAAATTTTCTAAAAGAGGCGCCCAAAGCGGTTTCATTTGAATCACTAGTACGAATTAGCGTGGGTTTTGCTTAATGGCAATTTCTTTAATGGCTTTATCGGTAAAAAACTCTTCTTCGGTGCCATTAGAAAAAATGATTACACAACATTCAGTGGGGATGTATTGACCGCCTTTTTCTCTGACAGTTCTTATACCTTTAAAGCCAGTGATGTCCAACTCGCTTAATTGATCTAGATTATGATTGGTATAATCACAGTAAGTGGTGTATATCCATTTTAAGTCATCAAAGTCTTGACCAGTCGTTAGGGTTAGCTTGGCATCATAAAGTTCTTTTACGATTACATCATAGTATTTCTGCGCTTCTTTGAGCGTGTTAAAGACATAGTCTTTATTTTCTATAGTGACGGTTTTAGCTGCCATATTCATTTCCAATCGATAAGTTCAGTAAAATATCAGTTTTAATGTAAGACCGGTCAGGGATAGCCTGACCGGTCTTTTTTTAATAAATTCCGTAGGGAATCCTACTTAAATAATTTTCTTTGCGAGCCGAAAATTGTGATGATTTTTCAAGAACAAAAGTTTTAACGGTTCTCACCATCATCAGCAGCCAAAAAGTCTGGCAAGTCAGCCGCTTGCTTCTCAAGCTTCTTAAGCTTCTTTTTACCCAAGCCGCCAAGCACGTTAACACCATGACGCAGACGTATAAGCGTCATATCCGCACCAATAATAGCCATAGAGTTCATCACTGGCGTCGATGACGTGCTACCTGCAATAGCGATAAAGAAGGGCGCAATAAAGTCGCGCATTTTGATATCGAGTTCAGCAGAGAGACCTTTTATAGTTGCGTAGATGTTCTCTTCAGACCAAGTGGGTAGCGCTTCAAGCTGCCAAATAGTCAGTTGCAACATTTCCATAATTTGTTCAGGAGTCAGCGACTTATGAGCAAAGCTTTCAGCCGTGACATCTGGTAGGTTTTGGAAATAAAAGGCTCCCCAATTAACCGCATCGGAGAGTAGCTCAATACGTGGTTGAATGGCTGCAGCCATAGCGGTCAATTTATCGCTATCATTTGCCCATGCGAGGATTTTATTTTTCAGCTCTGCTGGCGTTAACGCGCGTAGCCATTCCGCATTCAGCCAATTAAGCTTTTCAATATCAAAAATAGGGCCGCCAAGGGAGACCCGTTGAATATCAAAACTGGCGATCATTTCCTCTAAAGTAAACTGTTCGGCCTCATCAGGCATAGAATAACCCATACGACCTAAATAGTTGAGTAAGGCTTCGGGCAAAACGCCAGCATCACGGTAGTAAGTGATAGAGGTGGGATTTTTACGTTTAGACAGTTTTGATTTGTCAGGGTTACGTAGTAGGGGCATGTGGCACAGCACTGGCATTTCCCAGCCAAAATATTCATATAGCAATTGATGTTTAGGTGCAGAGTTGAGCCATTCTTCACCGCGCAATACGTGGCTGATTTCCATCAAATGGTCATCGACGACGTTGGCAAGATGATAAGTCGGCAAGCCATCGGTTTTGAGCAATACTTGCATATCGACTTGTGCCCAAGGAATTTCAACTGTTCCGCGTAGCATGTCTTCAACACGGCAGACGCCTCCAGAGGGTACGCGCATACGAATTACATAGGGCATGCCATCGGCGACCATTTTATCGGATTCTTCACGTGACAAATTAGCATAGCGGCCGTCATAGCGAGGGCTCTCGCCATTGGCCATTTGCTCAGCGCGCATGGCGTCTAGCTCCTCGCTGGTACAAAAACAGCGAAAAGCATGATTGCTATCCAATAGCTGCTGCGCATGATCTTTATAGATGTCAGCGCGTTCACTTTGACGATACGGGGCATGCGGGCCACCGACGTCAGGACCTTCCGCCCAATCAAGGCCTACCCAGCGTAGCGCGTCTAAAATCATCTGTTCAGATTGCTCAGTGGAGCGGACTTGGTCGGTATCTTCGATACGTAGAATAAATTCACCGCCGTGCGCCTTAGCAAAAGCTAAATTAAATAGCGCGATATAAGCGGTGCCCACATGAGGGAAACCAGTAGGCGAGGGGGCAATTCGAGTACGTACGGGACGGTTATTGTGGGTACTATTATTAGCAGAAGCTGTGGTTGGAGTCATAATGGTCTCAAAATAATTATTGTTAATTAAAAAGCGTCAGTTAAAAAATTTAAGGAAAAGGAGCCGTTATAGTGCTATATAGCGTAAAATATAGCGCTATTATAACAGGGATAAGTAATATTTTTGCTGAAAAGGCCAGATGGTGCTTGACTACAGATGTATCCTTGCGATAATAATGTTAGGTAAGTCCTAACTTGTTTATTTTTATCTAATTTTTTATTATTAATGGCCTCATTGGTCGTCATTTACTGAGTTATTTGTGTCAATATCGAAATCTAAGCTAAATTCTAAGCCAAATTCGAAAGCCAGTCCTTCATCTGTTGCGGATGCTTCCGCTATGCCGGATGGCCCTTCTACTATGGACAATCCATCTACCCAAAACCCTACCACACCCGACGAATTAAGCTTCGCGCATGATGCGGTATTATTACAAGAAGCGGTTGCCGCAGTGCTAGGCGTCAAATCGTCACCAGAGAATGACCCAGATGGTCAAAATAGCTTGCAAGCTAGCGGTGTCTATGTCGATGCAACCTTTGGGCGCGGCGGTCATAGCCGATTGTTATTATCACAGCTGGCTGATGATGCACAGCTTATCGTTATCGATAAAGACCCCACTGCCATTACTGTTGCCCGAGAATTGGCAAGCAAAGACAGCCGCGTGCAGGTTATTCATGATAGCTTTGCCCATTTAACCGACAGCTTAGCGGCGATGGGTATCACGCAAGTGGATGGGCTAATGGCGGATTTGGGCGTTTCCTCACCGCAGATTGACGATGGCAGTCGCGGTTTTAGCTTTATGCGTGATGGCGCGATAGACATGCGCATGGATACCACTCGCGGTCAATCCGTTGCTGAATGGCTTGAGCAGGTCGATGATGAAACCTTAGCCAACGTATTATACGAATTTGGTGAGGAGCGTCACAGTCGCCGAATTGCGCGAGCGATTAAAGAGATGAGCCGTTATACTTCTACCTTAGAGCTGGCAGAAGTCATTAAGGTTGCACATCCTAATTGGCAAAGAGGCAAGCATCCGGCCACTCAAAGTTTTCAAGCCATGCGTATTTTTATTAATAATGAGCTTGGCGATGTTGATAGCTTTTTAGAGCAAAGCCTTCCTATTATTAAAGCTGGCGGGCAGCTGGCTGTGATTAGCTTTCATTCGTTAGAAGATCGACGTATTAAGCAATTTTTGCAACGTCATAGTAAAGGGCAATATCCTGAAGATGAGCAATCACCGATGCCGCCCAATCGCCCGCGTTACTTTAGTAAACCCAAACGCATTGGACCTAGTAAAGCGGAAGTAGCCGGAAACCCGCGCTCGCGCAGTGCGTGGTTACGGACCGCAACTCGTACGGATACAGATTATCAGCCAGAATCTCATTGAAAATGATAACCAACTGAAAACGTCTGCTTCATCGTAAATAATTAGTACGGCACAAATATCAACAGCTGTTAGCAGGCATTTTGCATATTGAATTAATGTTAATGTAGTAATGACTACGTAACTGTTAAAAAGCTGTAAATATTGTCTGCTAGGCTCGGCAGTTGCATTTTTGTTTGGCTTTTTTAGTTCTGGCTATAGTGAGTGTTCTTTATTGATGGTTTTGGTGGGAAGTGGGTCGTTTAAAAACCGTAGCCCTAATCCCTCTTTTATATTTGAGTTTATTTTTCTGAGATCGTCATGGCAATATCTGACCAAGCTGCAAACCGTCGCAACAGAGCATCGAACAACACTACCGATGTCGGAGAATTATTCGCCCGGCGTTTTGGGGTGGTGAGTATCTATGTGGTGGTGTTATTACTACTAGCAGCCGCCATTGTGTGGAGTGGAGTCAAAACTGCCGAAGGCGTTCAACAATATCATCAGGACTATAAAACCTTGCAAGATATGAAAAAACAAGAACGCAAGCTGCAAGTCGAGCACCAACGTCTGTTGATTGAGCAGCAAACCTTTAGTGCCACCCCGCAGATAGCCAGCCGCGCGGTCGCTGAGCTAAGTATGTATACGCCCACTCTTAAAGATAAGCTAATTATTCAGCCAGGTGTGGCTATAGCTGAACCTAATAGCTCGGTAAATGATGTCTCTGCAACTGACTCCGCAGTAATGGAGGCCGGACAATGAGCGATAAAAAGCCCAGCTCAACTAACGACAAAAGCTCAGCAAAAAACACCAGTAAAAAACCAGCCAGTGGTAAGGTAATCAAACCTTTACGCCGCGCTAATGCTGCCAAATCTGCTCAAGCGGACAGTCAGTCTGCCACTGCTAAAAATACAAAATCTAATTCCTCAAAAGCTGATTCTTCAAAAAACAGTCCAAAAAAACGCTCTACTACGCTGTTTGGTCGCCTAAAAAAGAGCGAGAAACAAGGCGCGTATACTAGTGTCAAAAACCGTAAAAAAATCGCTTTTAATAGAGCTTCTGGGGCCTCATCGCGCGGCGGCTTTGAAAATGATAAAAACCGTTTCCGTACCGTTTGGGGCGTTGCTATCATTATGTTAGTGCTCCTTATATCGCGTGCTTATTATGTACAAGTGGCCAATGCTCAGTTCTATCAGGATAAGGGTGACGAGCTGATAACCAGCGTGCGTACGCAAAAGTCTTATCGCGGTATGATTACCGATCGCAACAACCTGCCACTAGCGGTCAGTGCACCGTTAGCAACCGTGTCTTTTAGCCCGCATGATTATGCGCGTGAATACTATGAGCTTAAACGGGTCAAGCTTACCAATCCTGAAAGCCCGCAGCTGCAAGCGCGCATGCAAAATCGCCTCGATAATATGGATCTGACCACGCTTGCGGCTGCCGCTAATATAGCGGTAACTGAATTACAAAAAGCCACTGCTCTCGATGACAGTATCGATGTCACTGATGAAGAAGCGGTAAAAGCGGCGTTGCCATCAGGTGCAGGTTCCCATTATCTACCGCTACTTAATAAAGTTACCCCTGAGATTGCTCAAAGTGTCAGCTCACTGGACTTCCCAGGCGTATACGAAAAGAATTTCTTTCAACGCTATTATCCTCAGCCGCAGCCTAACTCGCAGTTGTTAGGTTTTATGGGCCAAAATGCTAATGATCCTGAGGGTGGCTACGAAGGGCGTGCCGGTATTGAGCGCCAATATGAAAAAGCGCTGGCCGGTGACGATGGTAAAGTTTTGGTATTAAAAGATGCCAAACAAAACAGCTTAAAAGAAATCAAACAGCTTGAGCCGGAAATAGCTGGACAAAATGTGGCGCTAACTATTGACTCACGCTTACAGTATTTACTCTATAAAGAGTTGGAAAAAGCAGGGCGTCTGCAACAAGCACGCTGGGCTACGGGGATGGTAGTGGATGTGCAAAATGGCGAGGTGCTAGCGTTATCCACATGGCCGTCTTTTAACTCTAATAATCTCAATGAGATGACGGGTGAAAACCAGCGTAATCGCGCGGTACTTGATGTCTTTGAGCCCGGTTCGGTAATGAAGCCCTTTACCGTTGCCGCTGCCCTAGACTCAGGTAAATACACCTCGACATCTTTGATTGATACCAATCCTGGCTCTATTCGGGTCAGAGGCTACACTATCCGCGACCATGATAATCTAGGGATAATTAATCTTGCAACGCTACTACAAAAATCAAGTAACGTCGCCTCTACTAAAATCGCATTATCCTTACCGCCTGATGCCATTACCAATATGCAAAAGCAATTTGGCTTTGGGACAAAAACCCCGCTACAGTTCCCGGGTGAGGGCAGTGGCTTAGTGGTTACTCCTAAAGAAAAAGAGACCGCGCGGCGAGCGACTGTCAGTTATGGTTATGGTCTACAAGTGACGCTTGCACAGGTGGCACAGGCTTATTCGGCACTGGCAGCTGGCGGGATAATGCACCCATTAAGCTTGATCAAAAACGACAAAGCAGCGCCAAGTAAGCGGATTATGGCACAGGAACAAGCGATGTCGATCGTACAAATGTTAGAGGCGGTCACCGAGCAAGGTGGAACGGCTAAAGCGGCGGCTATTGATGGTTATCGCGTGGCTGGCAAAACTGGGACGTCACGCCGGATTAACCCCGACGGTGGCTATCATACCGATCAGTATCGCAACGTCTTTGCTGGTATGGTACCAGCGTCCAACCCAAAATTAGTGGGTGTCATCTTAATTGAAGATCCACGCGGACAGATTTATGCGGGGCTGACCGCAGCACCCGTATTTCATAATGTTATGAAAGAGGCGTTACGTTTGTATAACGTGCCTTTAGATAAGCCATTACAGACTGAGGAAGAGTAGACGTTAAACAGTATGGCGTTAGTTCACTATATTGGATTCACTTTAGCTTCTTACTGTTTAACTTTCAAACCATTGTTCATTTTTATATGTTTAGGACTTGCCCATGACCACGCCCGTATCATCGCCAAGCAGCGTTACTGTTACCTTGCAGCAGCTTATTGAAGCCAACGCCAGCAACCCTAGGCTACAACAGCAATTGGTAGCGATGATACAGGCAGTAGGCAATCCAAATTCGGTCGGAAGTATTCCCTTTCAGCACTTTTATTTAGATAGCCGTCAAGTCGCTGCTAATGATGTATTTATTTTGTTAAAAAGTCAGACACCCAACTGTCAAAAGAGCCGCGATTATCTATTACAGGCCGCCAAAAAAGCCGCTTTTATCTTGTCAGAAATCGATCCTATAGCGCTGCTTACCCCAGCTAACGTTCCGCCAAATGCTAACATTCAGCTTAGCGATACTCAAATTAACGATGATCAGCTTGCCACTAACAACCAGTCTTCAGCGCAAAAGCAACTTGCATCTCTGCCCTGTCCAGTGCTTTATGTGCCCAATATCCGTGAGTTTTTAGGCGATTTGATCCAAACGTATCTACAATATCAGCAGCTGACTGCTTTACCAACAGTGGTGGCAGTTACGGGCACTAATGGCAAAACGACTATTAGCCAATTAGTAGCGCAATTAGTGCAACTAACAGGGATGAGCAGCGCGATTATGGGGACGGCAGGCAATGGTAAGTTGGGCGCGCTGATTCAGGCCAGTCATACTACCGGTGATGCCTTAGCCGTCCAGCAGTTTTTATATCAAATGGGTGAAGAAGAAATAGATTTACTAGCGCTTGAGGCCAGCTCGCATGGACTTGATCAGCAACGCTTGCAAGGGATGCCAGTTACCGTCGCTATTTATACCAATCTGAGCCGCGATCACTTAGATTATCATGCCGATATGGCAGAATATGTCGCCGCCAAAGCCAAGCTATTTGACAAAAAATATTTTCCAACTTTGACTCACGCCATTATTAATAGTGATGATGAGTATGCGCAAATAATGCTCGATACCGCACACGCTAGCAACTTGATAGTGTGGACGTATAGTTTGGATGCGATGTCAGACGCTAACTTTGTGGCCGCCAATATCGCACCGAGCTTACAAGGTGTTGAGATTGCTTTGCGTAGTGTGGTTGGTGATGAGCTTAATAATACTGAGCTCGATAATAAGAAACGTAGCGATATTAATATTGTCAGCCCGCTACTCGGTCGCTTTAATGTGTCAAATCTGCTGGCAGCGGTTGCGGCAACGGTGGCATTAGGGATAAATCTTGAGCGCATTGCAGCAGTAGTGCCGCAGCTACAAGGTGCCAACGGGCGTATGCAGAGAGTTCCGTCAACAGAGGGCTGCTTTATCGTTGATTATGCCCATACGCCTGATGCTTTGGTGCAAGTGCTTGACAGTCTTAGAACGCATTGTCACGGCAAGCTATGGGCAGTGTTTGGTTGCGGCGGAGATCGCGATGCGGGCAAACGCCCACTAATGGCGCAGGCAGGATTATCAGGTGCGGATCAAGTCATATTAACGGCGGACAATCCACGCACTGAAGATCCCAATATCATTTTAAAGGACATGCAAGTGGGTATGAGTGCCGAGCAATATCAGCGTACTCATATCGAGCCGGCTCGCCAAAAGGCGATTGAATATGCGGTCACTCATGCCAGCCCCAATGATATTGTGGTTATCGCTGGTAAAGGGCACGAAACTTATCAAGAAATTAATGGCGTGCGTCATGATTTTGATGACAGCATAGTTTTACAACAGGCCTTGCAACAAGCTTTGCAGCAGGCTCTATAGAGAGCCGGACGGCTATAGATAATTTGATTTTTCAAGCGCTAGCGTGCTCGATTTAAAAGACAGCATTTAGTTAAATAAGAGAATAGAAAATAAAGTAGCCGCCATATAAGGTAGCCAACATACAAGGTAATTACTATGACAGCTGACAACAATAACACCATTCAATCGCAAAGGCTGTACGTCTGGCAAACGGATAATTTGCTGACGGCGACCGCGACACTTGATGGTCATTGGCAGCTACCTGAGGGACAGACAGATAAAGATAATGGCGTCACCAGCAATCGTATCGCTACCGACACTCGCACTATTAAAATGGGTGATATCTTTTTGGCACTGAGCGGCGATAACTTCGATGGACATGATTATATCAATGTCGCTGTTGCCCAAGGCGCAATAGCGGCTATCGTATCGCGTCCGATTTCGATGCCTATTGGCAATCAAATCCCGCAATTAGTCGTTAGTGATACCCGCTTGGCATTAGGACAACTGGCCGCTTATCGCCGCCAGCAACATCACAATCTGACCGTTATCGCTATCACTGGTTCTAGTGGTAAGACCACTTGTAAAGAAATGCTTGGCAGTATCTTTGGTCGACTAGCACCAACGCTCATCACTCGGGGCAACCTAAATAATGATTTAGGCGTGCCGATGATGCTGCTCGAGCTGTCTGACCATCATCGTTATGCCATCTTAGAGCTGGGTGCCAACCATATCGGTGAGATTGCCTATACCACAGAGATTGTCCGTCCTGATGTGGCCTGTATTCTAAATATCGGTACGGCACATTTAGGCGAGTTCGGTAACCGCGAGGGTATTTGTCAGACTAAGGCGGAAATTTACCACACCTTAAATGATAGCCAGTTTGCGATTGTTCCTGATAAAGATGATTTTACCAATCAGCTGCGCCGGATTGCTGAAACCCATACGCCGCATGTGATTGGGTTCGGTAACACCGATGTCAGTGCCAGCCACCTTGACGTTGAGCCTGAGCGCAGTGAGTTTAAATTACATATCGGCACCCATGTCCATGATATTAATTTACCGCTGGCAGGCGAGCATAATGTAAATAACGCCCTTGCTGCTGCAGCTTGTGCTCATGCATTGGATATTAATATTGAAGATATTGTCATTGGACTTGAAAATGCACGTCCGGCGAAAGGCCGCTTAAACAGCCAAATGTTAGGATTACATCGTCTTATTGATGACACTTACAATGCCAATCCGCATGCAGTGAGAGCAGCCACGAAAGTATTGGCGGCGCAAACGGGCATTCAAGTGATGGTATTGGGTGACATTGCGGAGTTAGGCGATGCCGCTGTGAGCGAACATCAAAGTTTGGGTCGTACTATTGCCGGTACGGGCATTGATGCGCTGCTTTGTGTTGGCGAGTATGCCACCTATAGTGTGGCTGGTGCGAATGAGATTGGTGGTATCACAGCCCATGCTTTTGAGGATAAAGACAGTCTATTACAGTATTTACAGCCGTATTTGCAGGCGCAGCAAGCACAGCCTTGTACCGTGTTGTTCAAAGGCTCTCGTTCCATGGAAATGGAAACACTTATTGATGCGTTAGTAAAGGAGTAGGCGGTGTTAGTTTGGTTGTTTGAATGGTTGGGTCAGTACTATACGCCGTTTTCTGCGGTTTCTTCGTTGACACTGCGGGCGTTACTCGCGGTCATTACTGCGCTTGTTTTTAGTATGTTTTTAGGCGGGCGGGTCATTCGACATTTGCGCGCGCTTAGATATGGACAGGCTATTCGTAGTGATGGCCCACAATCGCATCTGGTCAAAACGGGCACGCCTACTATGGGCGGGGTGTTAATTCTAAGCGCTATCGGGGTATCGACCTTACTGTGGGCACGGCTTGGTAATCCCTACGTTTGGATTCTGCTCATTGTGATGATTATCTTTGGTGCAGTAGGTTGGGCAGATGATTGGCTAAAGATTAAATACAAAGATCCTAAAGGATTAATCGCCCGAAAAAAGTACTTTTGGCTATCAATGGGTGCATTATTCGTGGGGATATCTTTATATTATATCGCCACCCTACAGCCTGATATCAATACTACCCGCGAGATGCAGGATTTATTACTGCCCATTTTTAAAGATTGGATGATTCCATTCTCGGCAGTCCCTTTTGGCATCGGCTTTATTATCTTTACCTATTTTGTGATTAATGGCGCCTCCAATGCGGTTAACTTAACCGATGGTTTAGATGGCTTGGCTATTTTACCTGTAGTCTTGGTAGCGGCAGGTTTGGGCGCAATGGCTTATGTGTCGGGTGACGTAAGGTTTGCTGAATATTTGCATGTGCCCTATATTGCTTATAATTCTGAGGTGATTATTGTTTGCGGCGCTATGGTTGGCGCCGGTCTCGGGTTCTTATGGTTTAATGCTCATCCCGCCCAAGTATTTATGGGTGATGTTGGGGCGTTAGCATTGGGCGCGATGCTCGGTACTATTGCGGTAATGACTCGCCAAGAGATTGCTTTTGCCATTATGGGCGGGCTGTTTGTCGCTGAAGCGGTATCGGTCATGCTACAAGTAGGCTCGTATAAGCTACGCAAAAAACGCGTCTTTCGTATGGCACCGCTACATCATCATTTTGAAGAGATTGGTTGGAAAGAAACCCAAGTGGTCGTGAGATTTTGGATTATTGCCATCATACTCGTGATACTGGGGCTGATGACGCTAAAACTGCGTTAAGACCAAACTCCGTTCATTATAGTTGTTATTAAAATAGTTATTATTAAAAAAGCCATCTCGGTCAGTACTGAGATGGCTTTTTTGTCGCTTCTTTTGTCATTTTTTTTGTCACTTGCTGAGCGTAAATTTTGCTAAAATGTTATCCATATTTGTATGACCTTGAGATGCTTGTGTCCTTATTTATTTGTCCTATTTGTCAGTCGCCACTACAGCCAGCAGCAGATACTTGGCGCTGTGATGGTAGCTTACACCCTAAGCAAACCTGCCATCCCTTTGATGTGGCGCGGCAAGGCTATATCAATCTGTTGCCCGTACAACAAAAAAAATCTAAAAACCCCGGTGATAGTCAGGATTCTATCTCGGCGCGGCAACGGTTTTTGGCGGCAGGATATTATCAACCTTTGCAAACGCTTATTTGTCAGCAAATGGAGCAATTATTGGCGCAAGAAAAAACAGCACCTAATGATGATGAACATGGTAAAAACGATAGGCCCGAAATACGCTGGTTAGATATTGGTTGCGGAGAAGGGTATTACACCCAAGCAATGGCGCAAATTGGTACAGCAATAAGCGTGGGCATTGATGAATTAATAGCGGCTGATATTAGTAAGCCGGCGCTGATTGAACTGGCTAAAGCTAGCAAGGCTGCAAATCGTCTGTGGTATCAGCCAAACGTTGAGGAAGTAAAAGACTCGATTAAGATGGCTGCCATTTACCCACTGGTGACCAGTGCAGCGCATTTGCCATTACGCGCGTATAGCATGACCGGTATCAGCAGTATTTTTAGTCCTATCTTGCCGGAAGCATTTGCTGATGTCCTACAAGAAGGTGGCTATTTAGTGATTGCTAAGCCAGATATGGGTCATTTAGCAACTGTACGTGAGGCGTTATTTGATAGCGTGCGAGAGCATGATTCTGAGAAGTTTTTACCTACTTTAGCACCGTATTTTACCCTTGTAGACACTCATCATATTAGCTCCGAGTTGAGCTTGTCAGCCGAGGCGCTAGCTGATTTATTAACCATGACTCCTTATGCTTATCGCGCTCGTGCTGAGAGTCGGCAAGCTCTGCTAGCAAGTGCTGAGACTGAGCCGTTTGTGACTGAGGCAAAATTCGTAGTTTATGTTTTGCAAAAAACGGCTGATAAATAGCGTATGGTTCTGACTATAGGACGGGCCCCATAGTGGCGATGATATTGTTCCAGATTTTATAGGGTAGCGACCAGTTTTCGACCTGCTCACGCTGCACTTCATCGGAGTCTGCGATATATTGATATTGCCGCTCGATAATGTCAGCGGTTAACGCCTTATCGCTCATCACTACATTGTTTTCATAGTTCAAATCAAAGCTACGCAAGTCTAAGTTGGTCGAGCCGATTAAACTGATTTCACCATCAATGGTCAAAGTCTTAGCATGTAGCAAGCCTGGTTTATACTCATAAATTTTGACCCCTGCTTCAAGTAATTGCCAGTAATAACTGTGACTGGTGGCCGCCACTATCAAAGAGTCGTTATTTTTAGGGAAAATCATCGTGACCTTAACGCCACGATAAGCAGTCGCACACAACGTATTTACCAAAGTATAGTCAGGGACAAAATACGGGGTTGAGATAATTAGAGTGTGCTGAGCCTGACTGATAAGCGTGCTTAAGAACTGCGGGGTTGCACCGCTGCGCTGGGTTGGGCCATCAGAAAATACTTGCGCAGCAAAGCCATCAGGCTTTTCTTCGGTATCGTAATAAAAACTTTCTGTAGGCGTGTCAGGATTCTCAGTCAGCCAATCGCTAGCAAATAGCATTTGGTTTTGTGCCACTACGGGTCCTTCAACCCGCAGCATAATATCTACCCACGGCGCGTACTTCGGCTTGACGCGAAACTCAGGATCGGCGCAATTGCGACTGCCACAATAGCCAATCTTGCCATCAATGACCGTGATTTTGCGGTGATTGCGCAGATCAATACGACTAAACAATAACACTTTTATAATGTTGCGAATCGGCAATGCCACACTGACTTGCACGCCAGCATCTTTCATCTCCTGCCATATTTTAGAACCCACCATTTTACGTGAGCCCATGCCATCAACCATCGCTCGGCAAGTGACACCACGTTTGGCTGCCCGTATTAGCGCTTGCGCGGTATCAATACCCATTCCATCGATTAGCCAAATGTAGTACAGCACATGGATATGGTCGGTCGCCGCATCGAAATCTGCAATCATCCGCGACTGAGTTTCAGCAGCATCCGCCATTAGCTCAGCTCGATTGCCTACTGTAGTTTGAAAGCCAGTAACCGCAGCCGAATACGCAAAAGCCGCTTGGTATTCTGGTTGAATATTATCCATTAACGCCGCTTCACTGCCGAGCACTTCAGGATTGTGCGTATGTAAATTATTAATAATCTCGTGATGCTTACGCGCAAAGTTACGGCCCAAATGTATCTCACCGAACATCCAATAGACCAGCACGCCCATATAAGGCAGCACAAATAGCACTACTAGCCATGCTAGCCGTGCCGATGAAGTCAAATCGTGGCGCGCTAACACTCGTAAGGAGATGATTAGCAGTAATATAAAATGAATGGTTAGCAGGATATTCATCGCCATAAGGGTAGCCTATTGTTATTGTTTTTATACAAAGTCACTTACGACGGTAAGATTATATGAGGTCATTACTAGACTTACTTATTGATTATAACGTACTCTGCCATATTGTGTGCTTGAGCTGTCACGGCGCGCTTCATTTGAGCACATAGCTCAAGAGCAACACTCACATTCGCTCACAAAATCTCGTCATGAATCGCCTCATAATTGGTTACGATTCTCTAAAATCAGTCTTAGTAGATGGTTAAAAAAAGGAGTATAAGTGGCAGTGTAATTGACGTAGGCAGGACGACTCTAATCGTTCTATTCGAAAACTCATACTATCGCAAAAATATGGTTGGAATTAATTATCCCTTTAATGGATTCAGGCTATGCACCCAGCTCTACCGTATCGGTTGTTGAATAAATTTACTATTGTCGTCAGCATTATTGGGGTGGGAGTCGCTTTAGTCGATAGTGGTTTTACACTATCAACGTGGCTACAGCACCTTTTTCATATTTTCTATTTGGCGATTATTTTACTAGGGTTTGTTGCCACGGTAGGGCGTTATATTCGTCGAAAATTGCCACTAATCGTGAACAAGGTAGCAATTTTTGATTTGCTGACCGGTATGGCGATTGTCATGCTGCTGGTGGTCCATTTCACGGCCTTATGGCAATCAGGGCTATCGATGTCGGTAGATGGTTTTATTGCGATTAAGGTTGCCGTATTTGTCACCTTTATTCGTGAAATATCTGATAATAATTTCAGCCTTAACCGCGCTTTTTTAAATCCAGCACAGTTTTTTATCTTGAGTTTCTTATCAGTGGTGTTGGTTGGGGCGTTGTTATTGATGATGCCCAATGCTACCACTCAGCCCATCTCTTTTATTGATGCGCTATTTACTGCCACCAGTGCCGTCTGTGTGACTGGACTTATTGTGGTGGATACTGCGACCCGTTTTACCACCTTTGGGCAAATTATTATTATAGGTCTTATCCAAATTGGTGGCTTAGGTATCCTGACCTTTGTGACTTATTTTAGCTATTTTTTTAAAGGCGGTGTCAGCTATGAGACTCAGCTGAGTATAGGTGAGATGACGCACTCGCCGCGTATGGGCGATATGGTCACCACCCTTAAGTCTATTTTATACGTGACTTTTGGTGTGGAGGCACTGGCTGCTGCACTGATTTATATCAGTATTTATGATTTGCCAGCGATGAGCATATCTGAGCGGCTATTCTTTTCGGTGTTTCATGCCGTATCTGCGTTTTGTAACGCAGGATTTTCTACCTTTAGTGCCGGTTTATACGATGAGGCGCTACGCTTTAATTATCCATTACAACTGATTATTGGTGCCACCTTCTTATTTGGCGGCATGGGCTTTGTTATTGTGGTCAATCTGCTGCGCTATTTGCGTCACCGTACCCAAAGGGTGCTTTACCATAATGATCCGCGCTATACCTATCAACCGTGGCTGCTCAATATTAACAGTCGTATCACTCTAATTACCTCTGGCGCTTTATTATTAATCGGGCTAATTGGGGTGATGATGTTTGAATACCAGGGTATCCTTGCTGAGCATAGTAGCTGGTATGGCAAATTAATAACGGGATTATTCACGGCAGCTACCCCGCGAACTGCAGGGTTTAATATTGTTGATATGGATGCGCTGGCATTTCCAACTATCATGCTGACGATATTTTTGATGTGGATTGGCGCGTCTCCCAATTCAACGGGTGGCGGTATCAAGACCAGCACTTTTGCCATTGCGGTATTAAATACTTTAAGCCTCGCACGAGGCCAGACTAAGGTTGAAGTATTCAAACGTGAAATTGCGGACATCTCCATTCGCCGAGCATTTTCGATCATGTGGTTATCGTTATTAGTCATTGGATTGGGTGTGACACTAATTAGCTACGATCAACCTGAGCTTGATTTTATTAAAGTGGTTTTTGAGTGTTTTTCTGCCTATAGCACAGTGGGATTAAGCTTGAATCTGACGACTGAGCTGTCAGATTTTAGCAAGCTGGTGGTCTCAGTCATTATGTTCGTTGGGCGGGTAGGTATGTTGACCCTCTTTATTGCGTTACTCAAAAATATGCGTCAACGTAACTATCGTTATCCGACGGAAGAGATTACTATTAACTAAAGCCTGCTGAATTATTATCCGGTCGTTGAATAAAGGTTATAAAAGATTTTTCTTAAAGGAAAGTTATGAAATACATCATTGCAGGTTTAGGAAGTTTTGGCTCATCACTAGGGATAGCGCTCACCAGCCAAGGCCATGAGGTGATTGCTATTGATAGCAGTATGCGAAAAGTTGAGACTTATAAAGAAGTTATCTCGCACACTATTTGTATGGATGCGACCGATGAGTATACGGTCAATGGACTACCGATTATCGATACGGATATTGTGGTGGTGGCAATTGGTGAAGACCAAGGCGCTAATGTCATGGCGACCGCGCTATTTAAGACCTTAAAAGCAAAGCGTTTAATCAGCCGCAGTATCAACCCACTGCACGAAAAAGTGCTACAAGCGATTGGGGTCGATGATATTTTTCATCCTGAGAAAGAATCGGCAAAGCGCTGGGCAAAAAGGCTATCGCTACGTTATTTCGTCGACTCTTTTTCCTTGACTGATAGCTTTAGTATTGTTGAGATTAGTATTCCAGACGCTTTAATTGGTAAAACAGTGGCTGCCTTACAGCTGGAAGATAAGTTTAATATCAAGCTACTGAGTACTATGCGTTATGAGCATTATGAAGACAGCTTTGGGCGCGCTCAAAGTAAGCCCAACATTCAAGGCTTAGCCGAGCCTGAACAAGTGCTGCAAGACAAAGATGTGCTGGTAGTCTATGGCGCCAATAAACATATCAATCAGTTCTTGCGTAGTGTTGGGGTTAAAGTACATTAGCGGGTTAAAAAACTAACTGGCCGCTATTTGAAATAGTATATACATGAAATGATGAAGGGGAAGACTATGAATAAGCGCCGCCTATCCGTCCTATGTATAGCAGTTTTGGCACTATTGTCAGGCTGTGATCAATCGATACAAGACCCGAATACAATGTATTCAGAGAAGCATCAAGACCCGATCAAAGAGCTTGAGATAAAATCAGTGGTTGATCGTAGCCAATTTCGCTATAAACAAACTTTCTATGTACCGATCTATTCAGATATCTATACTGATAGAGACAATCGCAAAGTCCTATTATCAGCGACCTTAAGCGTACGTAATACCACGCTAAAAAAATCACTCTATATCAATAAAATCGACTATTACGATACTGCTGGCAACTTTGTAAAATCATATTTAAAAAATACTATTGAGCTACCAGCAATGGGTACCCTAAATTATATTGTGGAGAAGGAAGAAGATAAGGGCGGCTCAGGCGCAAACTTCATTATTGAAGTGGAAGGCATAGATGATACGGTTACGCCAGTCATTGAAGCGGTCATGGTCGGTAATTTTAGCAACAAAGCCTTTGCGTTTAGTACCGAAGGAACGCCAGTTGTGCATTAATGACCATAGATTTGATCCTCTACCTATTTATCAATTTACTCTGTTAATCTATTTTGTAGTGTAATAGACAAAACTTATGCTAAACATTAGATGATAGCGATTAATAGCCATAATTCAGGCTGTTTAAATGCTCGTATTCTTCCTGAATGAGGCTACACAGGAGTAGTAAAATGACAACGGTTTGGGTTGACAGATTTATAGTAATACCAGCATTAAAAATCTTAGTTCAAGCACAATAGCTCTTGATGCCTACCTGAATGAACCAAGCATCGCTATATTCATCTTTCATAGAACTGAAGCGGACGTATATACCTTCATTATCTTTGGTTACATACCAATGCTCATCAGTAGAGCCTGTCATCAATTCAAAATATTTTTCGTTCACAAGTTTGCCTACTGTGTAGGTTTCTCCTTGTATATAACAAACGTTACCACCCGTACATATCAGTTTATCACCAGTCCTCATCATATTTTCCTCCTTCACCTTTTTGATGACTAGGTATCAAAAGGTTTGAAATATCATAGCGCTACTTCAGTTTCTAGATTCAGGGTAAAACATATTTCTAACCAACAGCTCTTAACTTTATATATATTCGGAATAGGTAATATAACAGCTTATTAGGTAATAAAGAAGTGGATATTTATTTGGTTGTATTGCTGTCGTTTATAAAGTAACTTTAAGTCCTATTAATAATAGCTAAGAATATCGAGTAAACATCCGTTAATACCATACCTCTATATTAGCGTTGTACCTCTCTTTCATTGCCAGCTTTTACTTTATTACTATATAAAGACAGCAATACCGTCTCGCCTTCGTCTGTAAGCTTACCGATTATTTTGACGGTTATTTAGTCCACTTTTGGGAGTTGATTAATATTGGTGGTATAGCATGTCAAAGCTCATCTGCCACGATTGATTGGCTTTTATGACTTCACTGGCAATAAACACCGCTGCTTGCTAGTAGTTATTCTTTCCATGCTTTTTATTGAGCCACTGAGCTGTGACGTCCTCACATTTGATTAAAAACGGTATCCTTGCAAGGTGCGATGACTATGGGGAAAGGCTAGGGGTCATCAAAAGCTTAAGTGACAATTGCAAACCAATTAAGCTTCTAATAACCTTAGACTTATTACTTACTGGTAAAAACTATCGTTTTATTACCATACTTAGTAGGCTGGCGAATAGTCACCTTGCTATCTAAAATATCGCCTCGGGCATTGATTTTATAGCATTCTGTTTGAGCTATGCTGAAGAAACCGTAGAGGTAAACTTGGTAAACTAACGACTCAATGAGGAGTTTACCATGACCAAGAAAATCAGAACTTATAGCACAGAATTTAAAGCAGAAGCCGTTAAGAAGATAG
>NZ_CAJHBI010000032.1 GCF_904846605.1 Psychrobacter sp. 72-O-c | reverse complement strand
GGGTAAACAAGCGGTGAGAAATTGCTCACCAGTTGGGCCGACGACATTGAACCCAGTAAAAGAGCAGAAACAGGATAAATTAAAAGCCGCTTAAACCGGCTTATGGTGATAACTAGCTTGATAAACTTCGTTAGTGACGCAAGTCAAAGGGCTATGCCCGCAGTGACAGTTAGTGAAGTACGCCTTTATCGAAGCTAACCAAAGAATCTTTAGTATCACTCGCATGTGCAAAGTATTAAACGTTAAGCCGTCAAGCTACTACGATTGGGTGAGCCGCGGTCTCAGTGGTCAGCAAATACATCGCAACCAGTGTGAGCTCCTGGTTCGTGTGGCTCACGATGAGACCAAGCAGCGCTATGGCGTTGATCGCCTGCAAGCTCACCTAAGTAAGCAAGGCCATGATATCAGCCAATACATGGTCAGGAGTATTAAAGAGGAACATGATATTAAATGCCGCCGTCATAAGCGCTTTAAAGTTACTACTGACTCCAATCACAACAAACTGGTTTATCCAAACGTACTTGATCAGAAGTTTGATGCTAAGTGTCCTAACGAGGCGTGGGTCAGTGACATCACCTATATTTGGACAAATGAAAGCTGGTTGTACTTAGCAGGCGTTAAAGACTTGTACACTAAAGAGCTGGTCGGCTACGCCATCAATAAGCGCATGACGGCTGATTTAGTTTGCAAGGCACTCAATATGGCAATTAAGAACAAACGACCCAGTAGAGATTTAATTGTTCACTCTGACAGAGGCAGCCAGTATTGCAGTCATGCTTATCATAAAATTATCAAACAGCATAAGTTCAAAGGTTCCATGTCACGACGTGGCAACTGCTTTGATAACGCGCCGATAGAGAGCTTCTGGGGCATATTGAAGAATGAGTTGGTGTATCACCAAGACTATAAAACAAGATTTTCAGCCATCAGTGACATTATTGGATATATTGAGCTATATTACAATGAAGAGTGATTAGTAAAGCACTGCTTTGTAGCGACGCAAGGCAAGAGCTGTGCTCGCAGTGGGACTAGGATTCAAAAGGGTTTGGGCTATAAAACGCCAAGACAGATGTGGTTTGACTTTTATCGTCAGGCTGCGTAACTAAAATCTCCCAAGTTTGTTTGTACGGATTTGACGGCAGGGGTCAATTCGCCATCATTATGCTAGCTTTTTCACGTGCTTCGGTTAGCGTAATTAGATGAGTTTCTTCTACCTCATCTCTATATAGTTTTCCATTAATGCGTTTATGTAATGTATAGCGTTTAGATTGCTTACCAACACGTAGCGCAAAACCAGTTAATACATCGTCCATGTAGATATCAGTACCTTTGGTGGTATAGTCTACTGAATCGATAAATTTCTTTGTAAGTTTTACCTTCATATCTCACCCAAAGTATGATTAATAACTGTGATAACAGTATTCATCATACTTGATTTGCTAAGGGTGTCAAAGTATCAAGATAGTATCAAATAATTTTTATATAATTGTATTTTACTAGAATTTAAGCAATAAAAAACCCTTACAAGCCAATGGCCGTAAGGGTTTAAATTTGGTGGGCCCAGTAGGACTCGAACCTACGACCAAAGGATTATGAGTCCTCTGCTCTAACCAACTGAGCTATGGGCCCTAACGGTAGACGCATCATGATACCTGATTTTTTTAGTTTTTCAAGTAAAAGATATTAAGTAGTTAGTATTTTGTGCAAATATGATCACCTGCTCCTTAAATATTACTACCAGCCAAAGTCAGACTGCGACCACCATCAACAGTGATAATCTCACCAGTGATATAACTGGCCTGTGCTAAATAGAGCACACTATGTGCAATATCATCAGGCGTTCCTATCCGCTGCATAGGGATGGAGGAGATTATGTTTTCTTTCTGACTGTTATCAAGCGCTTGATCACTATCAGTTTCCGGTAATATATTTACCCCAGGGGCGACCCCATTGACGCGAACAAGAGGTGCCATATCCAGCGCGAGAGATTTTACCATCATCCGGTGCGCGGCTTTTGCCATATTGTATACGGCATAATTGCTAAACGGTTTATCATGAGCATGAATATCAAGTAAGCTAATAATACTACCACCCTGAATCTGCAAATAGGGGTGTAATGCTTGGCTGAGGAGCAAGGGTACTTTGGCATTAGTCAGAAAAAGCTCATCCCATTGCTCATAATCAATGTTGCCAAGTGGAGTGGGATAAAAACGCGAGGCGTTATGTACCAATACATCAAGCTGACCAAAAGCCTCCATTACGGTTTCGGTAAATTGATTCAAAGCATCGCAATCATTGACAATTGCTAAATCGGCGGTGATTACGGTAGCACTGTCGGCGTGAATCTGATTAAGCGCATCTGCCAGCGCATTGGCCTCTAACTGGCTATGATGATAATGAATGATGACGCGATAGCCTTGATGATGTGCGGCACGAATAATAGCCGCACCAATACGCTTGGCGCTACCGGTGACGAGCATGACCGGCGCTAGCGTGTTGATTGATTCGGAATGGTTGGATAGCTGATTCATAACGATACTACTTATTCAAGTTATTCAAGTTATTCAAGATTACTTTATTCAATTCAATATTATTTTATACACTCTTATTTATGAGTTATTTTCTATGGTTTGTTTTTGGTTGTGCTCTGTGCTTGTAAATGCTCAATTCGCGCTTGACGTAGAGCCGCTCCAATAGCTGGTCCTTCAAGATTGGGTGCAATGTCGCCCATACTAATGGCATGAAAGCTATTGAGTGCTAACATCATCTGACGGTGTTGCTGTGACAGTTGTAATACATGGCTAGTCACTAATAGCTGCGAGAGTCTATCCGGCTCTTTATGGGCGCCACACGCTTGCATAAGATCAACTTTTTGTGCCGCTGTCAGATCATTTATTGCGCTTAGTTTTGCGGCTTGCTGAACGAATAGGGTAGCAAGCTGGGTTTGCGCTTTAGGTACCTTAGCAGTGTTGCCTATACTAGCAATATTTTTGGCGGCCGAATTCGTTTTCTTAATAGTGTCATCAATAGTACTTTCTAAATGGAATAACGACTGATCAAGACTCGCCATCAATAGTGACCAACGCTGTGATAAATTTAAGCGCATTTGACCGGCGAAATAGAGCGCGGTTTGAACCGTCTCTCGTACTTGTCTATTGCCCCAAGCCTGATGTAGAGAGGCAAAACAAACGGTTAATACGCCGCTCTCAAACAGTTGCTGCCAATAGACATGAGGGGAGGTCTGCATCATGGCCCGGCTTGACTCTTGCCAAATACGCTCAGCACTCAAATGCGCAAGCTCACCAGAGCTTACCAATTGCCGCATTAAAGTTAAGGTCTCATCAGCGATGGTAAACCCTAAGTCATAATAGCGTCCATAAAAGCGCGCCGTTCTAAGAACCCTTAGCGGGTCTTCGCTAAAAGCACTTGATACATGGCGCAATGTTCTGCTATTAATGTCTTCTAGTCCATCATAATAATCAATTACTTCACCGTTAATAGGCGTATCGTCCGTGAGGCTAATTACTTCAATGGCCATCGCATTGACGGTTAAATCACGGCGTTGCAAGTCGTCCGCTAAGCTGACTTCTGGGCTGGCATGGACACTAAAGCCCTGATAACCATGGCCAAGTTTACGCTCAGTACGCGCCAGCGCATATTCTTCCTTACTGGTTGGATGCAAAAACACTGGGAAGTCTGCGCCTACTTGATGAAAGCCTGCTGCTAGCATCTCGGCAACGGTCGTACCAACTACTACAAAGTCTTTATCCTTGATAGGACGCCCTAACAGCTGATCACGCACTGCACCACCAACGAGATAGACTTGCATCGTAACCTCTTTTATTTACTGTTATGAATTAGTTTTAGAAAATTTTGATATACTAATTTCTTGCTACGCTAATTATTGGCCCAAAAAAAACCAGTCAGCGCCCTTATTACAGTGGCATTGACTGGTTTTAGTATAACAGACTGCTACCATTAATTAATAATAGTAGCCAATCAGCATGTTACTTATACTGTTAGATTATACATTATTGGCCGATGCTGCTTCGTCTTCTAAATCTTGTGCTTCAGTCACGGCAAGAGCGGTCATATTGACCACACGACGCGCTGTCGCTGACGGCGTTAAGATATGCACAGGTTTGTTGGCGCCTAACAAGATAGGACCAATAGACGCGCTGCCCGTTGCTGTCTTGAGCAGGTTAAAGGCAATGTTCGCCGCATCAAGCGTTGGCAAAATGAGTAGGTTCGCAGCGCCCTTAAATTGACTTGATGGCAAGTCTTCTATACGAATACGTTCGTCAAGAGCCGCATCGCCTTGCATCTCACCGTCAAAATCAAAATCGACATTCATATCGGTCAGTAACTGATACACTTTGCGCATTTTGACAGCGCTGGCACGATCAGAAGTACCGAAGTTTGAATGTGAGACTAAAGCAACCCGTGGGGTAATGCTAAAGCGGCGTAATTGATCAGCGGCTAATACCGTCATTTCGGCCAATTGCTCGGCAGTAGGGTCTTCATGAATATAAGTATCCGCAATAAAGATATTGCGGTCTTGCATTAAGACGGCATTCATTGCGTAAAAATTGCTAACACCTTCTTTTTTACCAATAACGTTTTGAACGTATTTTAAATGAAGTTGATAGTGACCAAACGTACCACAAATCATACCATCAGCATGGCCATTTTCGACCAGTAGTGAGCCAATCAAAGAGGTTTTGCGTCGCACATCACGACGGGCAAGCTCGACACTGACCCCATTACGTTTGTTTTTATTGTAATAGCCCTGCCAGTAGTCTTTGTAGCGTGGATCATCATCAATGTTAACAATAGTGATATTTACGCCATCCTTTAAACGTAACCCTAGCTTTTCGATGTTGTTTTCGATGACGGAAGGACGGCCTACTAAGATTGGTTGGGCCAGCTGTTCATCGACGACGACTTGTACGGCTAGCAATACATTACTGTCTTCACCTTCGCAATAAACGATACGTTTTGGATCTGATTTAGCGCGAGCAAAGATAGGCTTCATCACAAACGCTGAGTTATAGACAAACTCTGATAGACTCTGACGATAGACATCAAGATCTTCAATAGGTAACGTTGCAACACCTGAATCCATAGCGGCTTTGGCGACGGCAGGCGCGATTTCAATGATAAGGTTTGGCTCAAGTGGACCTGGGATTAGGTAGTCTCGGCCAAAGCTTTGCATGCTTTCAATGTCTTTGACGTTTTTAGTGGGGGTCGCCTCAACATGCGCCATAGCAGCAATAGCACGTACACAGGCAATTTTCATCTCTTCGTTAACGGTTGTAGCGCCGACATCTAACGCACCGCGGAAGATATAAGGGAAGCATAAAGCGTTATTTACTTGGTTCGGATAGTCTGAACGACCGGTTGCCATAATGACATCTGAACGTACAGAGTGCGCCACTTCAGGCATAATTTCGGGCGTTGGGTTGGCCAATGCAAAGATGATAGGGTCTTTAGCCATACGGCGAACCATATCACCGGTCAAAGTGCCAGGCATAGATAACCCTAGGAACATATCCACGTCATCTATGAGCTCATCAATAGTGCTGGCCTCAGTATCACGGGCGTAGAGCTGCTTTGATTCATCAAGGTTTTCACGGCTGGTAGTAATAATACCGCGTGAATCCGAAACAAAGATATTGTCTTTTTGAACACCCAGCGCGCAAATAATATTTAGGCATGAAATAGCCGCTGCGCCTGCACCTGAACAAATGACTTTTAAATCTTCAATTTTTTTGCCAGTAAGCAATAAAGCATTGAGCATCGCGGCAGCAACAATGATTGAGGTACCGTGTTGGTCATCATGAAAAACAGGAATGTTCATACGTTTGCGCAATTCGCGCTCGATTTTGAAACATTCTGGGGCTTTAATATCTTCTAGGTTAATACCACCAAACGTGGGCTCAAGAGCAGCAACGGCTTCGATGAATTTGTCTGGATCATTTTGGGCAATTTCAATATCAAAAACATCAATACCAGCGAATTTTTTGAATAAAACCCCTTTACCTTCCATCACCGGCTTTGATGCCAAGGGACCGATATTACCCAAACCCAATACCGCAGTACCATTAGTGATAACGCCAACCAGATTGCTACGTGCCGTATATTTAGCCGCTAAAGTAGGGTCTCTTTGAATCTCAAGACAAGGTACTGCAACGCCTGGCGAATAGGCCAGTGCTAGGTCACGTTGGTTGGCCAGCTGCTTGATAGGCGTGACTGAGATTTTACCCGGTCGTGGGTGTGAATGATAATGCAGAGCCGCTTGTTCAAACTGCTCTTTTTCGGTATTAGGGTTATCCGTATTCAAATTGGTATCGTCATTCATAGTAATTGCCATGGTTGGAATAAATTGGAATAAAGCAAATGGTGGTAAAAAAACTAACGTTTATGCTTCAAAAATGCCCCTATCTCAAAAACATTTAGGCCTCAAAATAATTGTTGAATATGATGATCAGAGGGCTTCTATCTAAAGGGTATCGTTAAGTTAATAAGGTAGTGCAGTGTGCCGCTCAGTCAATAGACATCAGCGTAAAAAAAGCAATCTTGCAAAATAGTTATTCTAGCACTTTTAACAATTCACTGGCTAGTCAAGCAAGATTAAAGATGCAAGTTATATAATAAATTGATATTCATTATTTAGCCAGTTGATAATGCTAAAAAATGTGTTTCTAAGTCGTCATCAATAAGCTAAGTCAAATAATTATTATCGATGTATGAGGAACAGCTGCCACCGACTTTACGATGAACAGCTAATTGGCATTTGCGGCGCATTAGGAGCAGGCGGTCTGCTGTCAAGTTCGGTGGCAATATCTTGTACATTGTAAGGGCTGGCGAGCAAGGTATATAAACGGTCCACTTCCTCAAATTGTCCTTGTTCTGCCGCGTCTATAGCGTGCTGAGCCATACTATTCCGCAAGATATAAACCGGGTTATTTGTCTGTAGCTCGTTAACAACTTGGTCGTTTGATACTTGTTCGCTTGATAAATGGTCCAGCTGCTCAATCTGTGCAAGGTAGCGAGCACTCCAGTCTTGCCATACTTGTAGCGGCTCACCGTCAAGCTCAGTGATCATCGTGGTAAGTAGCTGCTGCTCATAAGGATGGTCATTGGGGGCGATCAAACCGAGTAGCGCCCGAAAGCTGTTGGTATAGTCGAGCAAGTTATCTTCTAATAAAGTTAACCATTCAAAGGCTAACTTTAAACTTTCAGGCTGATGCGGTAGTCCGAGCTTGCGGCACAGTCCTTGCTGATAATGCTGCATAAAGGTGGGCTCATAAGGGGCTAAGCACTCGGCCAAACTGTCACGAGTAACGCCAGCTTGGGTTAAGCGCATAAAGTGAGGTAGCCAAACATTAAGGTTCCAATGTCCGATAGCTGGTTGATTTTGGTACGCATAACGTCCCGTATGATCAGAATGATTGTTGACCCAAGCCGGATTAAAGCGCTCCATAAAGCCAAACGGGCCAAAGTCCAAAGTGCTGCCAGTAATAGACAAGTTATCGGTATTCATTACTCCATGGGCAAAGCCAATCAGCTGCCAGTCAGCAATCATTCGAGCTGTACGTTCTACCACTGCTTGCAAAAACGCCAATACCGGTTTTTCACTGTTACGGCACTCTGGATAATAAGCATCAATCATATAATCGGTAAATTCACCCAGTAAATCAGGGGCAAAGCTGGCAATCCACTCGACATGACCGAGGCGAATATGGCTGTCAGCGACGCGCATCAATGCGGCACCAGCTTCCATACTCTCACGACGTATAGGCGTATCAGATACCACGAAGCCAAGCGCATTAGAGGAGGGGATATCGAGCTGAGTTAGCGCATGACCACATAGATACTCACGGATTGTGCTTCGTAATACTGCTCTTCCATCACCCATTCGTGAGTAGGGCGTCAGACCACAGCCTTTTAGATGCAAATCTTGCAATTGATCATTATTATCGAGGACTTGTGCCATCAATAAGCCGCGGCCATCACCCAATTGTCCAGCCCACTGTCCGAACTGATGACCGGCATAGGCCATGGCCAACGGTTCAAACTCGGCAGGCACATAATGACCACCGACAATGTCAACCCAGAGCGCCATTAAATCGCTATCTTCTGTCCAGCCTAATTGCTGCGCGACTTGCGTATTAAAATGACCAACACGTGGGTTATTAAGTGGCGTCGGTGGCTGCTTGTGATAGAGGCGAGGATCTAATTTGCCATAGGTATTTTGATAGCGCATATAAGCGATTCCTATTAAAGTATAAGTATTGATATACAGGTGTTGATTTATGAGTATTGATATATGAGAAGGTAATAAAACTACTATAGCATAGCATCAGTGCTGCACCTGTTTGCTCTGTCCGCGTCTTGTAATCTATTTTTGCTTAGCTTGTTCTATGGTTAATCCAATTCAAAAACAATTCGATGTTACTGGCCTACTGAAATGAATTTTTTGTAATCTCTGTCCCGTTTGCAAACAGCACGCAAGGAAATGAAGCGTAAAAAAATCCCCCTATCTATAAAAGACAAGGGGAAGGAGAAAGCTCATAATAAAGGTGCTTAGTTAACTTTATATAGATTTAAGCGGCTTTACTGCTGTGGCCAATAGAGCGAAACGCTATTTTTAAGTTATCGTTATGCTCAAATATTTTCTGTTCAATCTTGGCATATTCAAGCTTAAGCTTTTCATCAGCTTCATGTAAGCGATCTGCAAATTCAGTCTTTTTAAGCTCAACAGATTTTGCTTTTAGCGCTTGCCATTCTTCTACGGTCTGCGTAAAGGCATCGTATTCAAACTTAATACGATCTTGGAAGCTTTGCATCGCATGAGGAGTATCAAGACCAATCGCATTAACGGTGTCGATTTGTTGCTGCGCTTTTTTAAACTGCATTTGCACTTCAGCATGCTTGATAGTCGTATCATCAATGGTACGTAATTCAGTTGTTAAACCCACTTTTGATAAACCGGCAATCAGCCATTTGGTTGGGTCGTATTGCCACCATTTCACACCGTTACGATAGTCGTATTGGAAGAAGTGATGATAATTGTGATAACCCTCGCCCCACGTGAAGATTGCTAACATAAAGTTGTCGCGGGCACTATTGGTATCGGTATAAGGCCGCGTGCCAAACATATGACAAAAGGAGTTAATAAAGAAGGTAAAGTGATGGGTCAGCACCAAACGTAGCAAACCGACGAGGACCAAAGCACCCCACACATCACCAAGTAGCCAACCAATGGCAGCTACTAAGCCGACGTTGGTCGCCAATACCCACAAACCATAATATTTATGCTGAATTTGTAATACTTTATCTTTGGTCAAATCAGGGATATTCTTATAGTCAAACTTACCACTGGGATAGTTGCGTAGCATCCAACCTACGTGGCTAAACCAAAAGCCGCGTTGCGCCGAATACGGATCATCTAAGCGGTGATCAACATGACGATGATGGCTACGGTGACCAGACACCCAGTCAAACGCCGAGCCCTGTACCGCTAGCGTAGAGCCAAGCAATAGAAAGTTTTTGACTATGGGATGTGCTTTATAGGCACGATGGGCCAACAGACGGTGATAGCCTGCAGTAATGCTGATACCTGTCCACACCATAAAGGCGCCAAATACGCCCCAAACGGGAGCGCTGACTTGGTGAGTCATTAGGTACCACGGGGTAATGACTGCAGCAGCAATCGGCGTCGCTACCAAAATAGTTGCGGGTATCCAGTTAATCGGCGCTTTTGTGAACTCGAGCTCACGAATATCGATTGCCCCATTCATAGACACGTCGCTATTCTTGTTAGATGCAGACGCATTATTGACATAGTTGCTCGTCGCAGCGCGCTCCCCATGAAGTGCGCTATCCGATTTATTAACATCGAAGCGTGTCTTAAAACGTGTCACCTGAGTGGTGGCAGTTTGTACCAGCGTGTTACCAGATTTGATAGCGAAACGTAAGCCTTTAAGCGGTAAGCCAAGTGCTTTTTTTGCAATCATATAATATCCCTAACGGTATTAATTTAAGCCTCTATATTACAGTAAAAAGATACTAAAGTGAACACCTATACACTATAAAAATCTTGCTAAATAACAATAACTTGTATGGATTATAGAATATATTTCCGTAAATATCTCGTTACCTATCAGGCATTAAGCAAAAGTGTAAGTAACATTGGGGATATGTTGGTTTCTTAAGACCATATTGAGGAGTAAATATAAGAGGTTTAGCATAGTAATAATGATTGGTTTTTCTGTCAGAATTTGGCGTTAATTAAGTAGTTATAACTAAGCTAGCACGCCCTAGCCATTCACAATAACTGGCTTGGAATATCAGTAATGATTACATCGACTTGCCACGTTATCAGTTGTTTAATCACTTCAATATCGTTGACGGTCCACGCACTTACTGGCAAATTATAACGATGACAATGCTCAATCACTGACTGACTAAGTAGCGGATAATAGATACCAATTTGGGTACAGCCAAGTTGCAATGCGGTATTGGGTGCGGTCACCAATAATTCTGGTGTGCGTGTCAGCAAGCCACGCGGGATATGAGTCAATAATCTATCGCGTTGTAGCTGAGCGAGGAGCTGCACATCGAAGCTGGTGAGTACAATAGGTAGGCCGGCAAGTGGACTGTCTATTAAGTAGCGCTTCAACGCTTTAATTAATTTTGGATAGTCAGTGCGGTTGTGGGTTTTTATCTCCAGCTCAATATGAGTAAACTCAGTCAACGCATGAGTGGGTAGCTTCAAATCGGTGGTCTCGGTTAGAGAAGGCTTATTAGGCAAACCCAATAAATTATTTTGCGCGCGTCTCTGTGCTGTTGACAACACTTGTGAAGCAGATGACTTCAAAACGGATGGTCTGTCAGCAGATGTGCTCAGTGCCTGCGATAACTTATCTAAGGTAATGATTTGATGGCCTGACTGCAGGTGACGCTGAATCTCAATAAGGTTAAGCTGATCAATGCGGGATGGTAGACCGCATAACCGCTGTAGGGTCTCATCATGAAAAATAACTAAATGCCCATCAGAGGTCAGCTGTACATCAAACTCGATCCCTGCCAAACCGCGCGGTTGTAAACGGTGCGCATGTTCAAAGCCGGATAAGGTGTTCTCTAGCACTTCACTACGAGCGCCACGATGACCAACGAGACGGGTGTTTTTAAAATTTATCATAGGCTATTATTATCGACAGTTTTATTTAATATTTTTAATGTATTTTATAAGAATCATTTTATAAATTTTTGTGGAAAATGTACGTAGTTATGGGTTATTTAGCATTGGCCTGAGCATTTAATAGCAAGTTCAAAGGCTAAGTAACAAGCTTAACTATTGATTGTGTCGTTATAAGCAACTTCTACCCTGAGGTTTGTTATGTTTTTGCAACTAAAGACAGGTTTTGGGGTCATTGATAGATTTTATTTGTATATCAATGGGCTACACTAATGACCATCTCATTCAAACCCCGTATAATAGCGTGATTTTCAAAGCTATCGCGGCTATTGTTGCGGTATGAATGACAAATACTGTCCATTGAGAGTGGTATGGATAAGTAAATCGGGAGCAAATTGAGTATGAGTGCAGCGAATAAAAAATGGATCAAATGGCCACAAGTGGTTGGTATCAGTCTGATATGTGGCATAGCCGTTGCCGGGTGTAGCCGCTCAGATGAAGTTGACGATGCTGAAACCATAGATGCGACTACTGAGCCAGCGGCTAATGATAGCGCGGTAGCGCCTGTCATCAATTGTGATGACCCGATGGTACAAGATCGCCTCAAAAATACTCTCAGGAACACGCTCAATCAGCAAGCGCAAGTTTTAGCTGCCAGCTATGCTAATGATGCAGAAATTAGCCTAAGCAGTGCTACAGTTAGTGGCAAAATAAACGGCATCTTAATCGATGTGCAAAATGCGGCAATATTACAAGAAGCCAATGATAATGGACTGACAACTTGTCAGGCGAGCGTCAGCATGACCTTGCCTAGCGAAGACTTGTATCAAGCCAGTCAATTACAGGCAGCGAACAATCAGCCCAGCCTACAGACTCGACTAGCCCAAGACAACATCCGTATTAATAATAATATGCTCGTTGATGATACCTTTACTTATGTCGTTGGCACCCAAGGTGGTCAAGTAGGAATACGTATTGCCGGACAGCCAGCACTGATTACGGTAGTATCAGATGTTATGGCAGGCTCAGTACTGAAGTCCGCTATGGAGAGCCAGCGGGCGCAGCGCTCAGCTCAAGAAGCTGAACGTCGCCGTGAAGCTGCTCAGAATAATAACGAAAACCAGACTATTCGTCAGCCTAAACCTGCGACGCCATCTGCACCTGCTCAGCCTGCAACGCCGCCTACTATTAATCAAAACAGCAATCAAAGCAGCAGTCCGAGTGAACCTCAAAATGCTGTGACGCCGAGTACTGATGCTAAAGAACTGGCTACGCCTGCAGCACCAGCATCTGTTCCTAAAGATGACAGTATTGATATGGTGATCATTGAAGATGAGAGCGCCACTTACTAAATACTTAGTCTGCTTTTGATCTAAAAACCTAATTTTGATTTAAAAAATGGTATAAAAATAAAACGCCCGCAGCCTTATAAAGGTTGCGAGCGTTTCACATTTAAATGACTGAGTTTTAGCCCGTTATTTTTTAGTATCCGCACTAGTATCCGCATCAGTTTCCACAAAATCTTGCAAAACTTTGCTGTCCCATAGTACTTCAGAGACCTGTTCAGGGTCAGTACAGAATCGCGCTGCTACAAATAACCAGTCAGATAAGCGGTTGACTAAGCCAACCGCAGTACTACGGATCGCCTCTGGGCGTTGTTGCTGTAATAACACCGCTTGACGTTCGGCACGGCGGCAGACACAACGCGCGACGTGTAGTTGGCTGACCAGCACTGAGCCTGTCGGTAAGATAAAATCTTTCAACGGCGGTAAAGTGGTATTCATGGCATCGATCTGCTGCTCCAACCATTCTATATGGCTGGCGTGCACCGCTTCATATTCTGGCATCGCAAGCTCACCACCGACATTAAATAATAAATGCTGAATAATAACCAATGCTTGGGAAAAATCCGTATCTGCTTGTTGCTGTAGACGTTCAGGCAGCTTTTGCATACTAGCATCAGACGCCACTAGGGCTTGCGAGAAGTGGGCGCGTACCAGTCCGATATGCGAGTTAAGCTCATCAATATCACCCATCACGCTGAATAAATTATCAGCCTTACTGACGCGGCTACCATCGGCCATACCGGTGCTGCCATCGTCTCCGGTACGGGTATATATTTTAGTTAAGCGATTGCCCATTATTATTCCTTATTTGTTTTACAGTTATTTATAGTGCGGCTTATGTAGAAAGATAAGTGGTTAGCATTCAGTATTTATAAGTGAGCACTTACGATTGGTAGGACCATTGTAGTATTTTACGGCTGTTTTCGCTAAGATAGATTTTTGTTAAAATAGGGCGTCGGCTATTAAGCCATTAATAAGTTGGCGCAAATATTGTCTGGTTGACGATGTTATAGCAAACTTCGAATACTTTACTTTTTATTACTATTAACATTGTTATTAATAATTTTTTACTTACAAGGCTATTTTATGATGACCACACCTCTTGCCGATGCCATGCCGCAGCTGTCCATTTATGATTCGATGACAGGACGCAAGCAGACGTTCACACCGCTTAACGCCGCCAAGGTGGGCATGTATGTGTGCGGCATGACCGTTTATGATTATTGTCATATTGGTCATGCGCGAGTGCTGGTTGCTTTTGATTTGGCCGTACGTTGGCTCACGCAGTTGGGTTATGAGGTCAATTATATCCGTAATATTACCGATATCGATGACAAAATCATCACCCGTGCCGCAGAAAATGGCGAGGATATTAGCGTACTAACTCAGCGTTTTATCGAAGCGATGCATGAAGACGCCGCTGCTCTTGGTTGCTTAACCCCTGATGCGGAACCACGCGCGACTGATCATATTGATGAGATGCAGCAGATGATTGAGACCCTAGTCACCGGTGATTATGCCTATCCTGCTGATAATGGCGATGTCTATTATGCCGTCGATAGCTTTGCTGACTATGGCAAATTGTCCAAGCGCAACTTAGATGAGATGCAGGCTGGATCGCGGGTAGAGGTTGAAACCGTTAAGCGCAATCCATTTGACTTTGTCTTATGGAAAGCAGCTAAACCTGACGAGCCGCAATGGGCGTCACCTTGGGGTCAAGGTCGTCCTGGCTGGCATATCGAGTGTTCAGCGATGTCGACCAAATGCTTGGGCAATACCTTTGATATTCATGGTGGCGGTCATGATTTACAGTTTCCGCATCACGAGAATGAGATTGCGCAGTCAGAAGCCAGTACGGGTTGTGAATATGCACGCAACTGGATGCATGTGGGCTTTATCAATGTCGATGGCGAAAAAATGTCCAAGTCTTTGGGTAACTTCTTTACCATTCGCGATGTAATGGCAAAATACCACCCTGAAACCGTACGTTACTTTCTACTATCCAGCCATTATCGCAGCCAAGTAAATTTCTCAGATGTATCACTAGATGAAGCACATAATAGCCTAAGTAGATTGTACCATGCTCTAAAAATAGCTGAGCAGCAAAAAGGTGAGACCTTAACGATTAATGATACTTCTGTTAACAATACTGTTATTAATGAGGCCTATGCCAGCGCCGCAGGGCAAGACTTTATTGCCGGCATGAACGATGATTTTAATAGCTCAGCTGCTATCAGTGTCTTATTTGAGCTGGCACGCGATATCAATAAAGCTATTAAAGCAGAAGACGTGGAAAGTGCGTGGCAATTGGCGCAGCGGCTAAAAGCTCTGGCAGAGGTACTCAATATATTACAGCAACCGGTAACGCAGTTCTTACAAGCGGTGATTGGTGATGAGCAGGATTCAGGCTTTACTGATGCGTCTATTGATAACTTAATTATTGAACGCGCCGATGCCAAGGCCGATAAAAACTTCGCTCGTGCCGATGAGATTCGTGTGCTGCTAAAAGACGCTGGCATTGAGCTAGAGGATAGCCGTACTGGAACCACGTGGCGTCGGGCTTAAAGGTGTTGTTATCGTGATTATAAAAGCTATTTTTCGCTATTAAATACGAATACTAATAAATTAAGTCAGCTTACGCTGGCTTTTTTTTGTGGACTGTTTTAAATTGGCTTAATATTTAGGTCAATAAATTCAATGCTATGAAAACCCATCGTAAGCTTATCAATACTAAAACTGGTCATCCCTGTACGCATCATGCTGAATTAAAAGTAGCGGATAGTAACCTTTATGCTTGCCACATTAATGATCTTATTAATAATAATGGCCGTGGTATAAAGTTATTGATTGGCTTTTTAATAGCATTGTTCAGTATTTTTTATGTGCCTGCCAGTTTTGCTAGTGCTGCCGATGCTACTAGTGAGACTTCTCAACAAACTGTTAATCAACCAAGCAACTCGCAAGCGACAGTAACTGCTAAGCCAGATAATTTTGCTGATTATACCAAGCAAAAAATTGAAACTATTAAAAACAAAGATATTGATCTCTCTGAGATAGCTCGTGAAACGATGAATCCAGTTGAACAAACTGCGGTACAGCAAGCAGGGCAAATGCAAGGGGATAGTGCTCTTACTGGAGAATATAACGAAAGTTACTATCCTTTAACCAAACTCAATAGTGGTTTGCCGCTATTATCTGAACCCCCTAACTTAGAAACCCCACTTGCCACTTTGGAGTTTTTTCAGTCAGCGGTTATGAAGCAACAATTTGATTTGGCCGCTTATGCACTAAATATGAACCTGATTGATAGTGAGGTGCAGCTTAGTCGATCGCTTGAGTTGTCTAAGCGTCTAGATTTTTTATTAACCAAAAAGAAGCTTTATGTGTTTGATAAGTTGCCCGATCGCCCCGATGGTTTGATTGAACCACCTCTTGGTAGTAATAATAGCGTGACAGGCATTCCCAGACGTTCTATTCAGCTCGGATACATGGAATACCGTGAGCGCCGCGTACCGATATATTTACAGCGTGTGCGCGTTGAGGATGATGCGCCGATTTGGGTGTTTTCTGCGCAAACGGTCGGTAATATCGACAGTCTTTACGATCAGTATCAACCCACGCAGTTTGAGCGTTATTTACCTACTTGGATGGGGCTGCGGTTTTTTAGTATTGCAGTATGGGAATTTTTAGCGCTCGTTTTATTTTTCTCATTTACTCTGGGCGTGGGTTGGTTACTGAGTAAAGGAACCGAAAAAATTATCAACCGGTTTGCAGCCGATAAAAGCTACACTATCTATGTTGGCAGTAGCAATAGTGTGGCGGACTTAGTCAGTAAGTTGACCGTGCCGTTGACGTTTACCGTCAGTTTTTCTTTAGTATTCACTCTAGTCTCCGGTGGCTTTCCTTATTTAGATGCCGTGGCGTCCTCCACCCGTCTGATTATTTGGATTGGCTTGGTATTCAGCACGCTGTGGCTCGGAATACGAGTCATCAACTTCTTTGCCAATCGTTATCAAGACTTACAAATTGAAAATCTAGGCGTTGAGCAGTTCGATAAAGTGCGTCGTCGTCGTACTTATGCGTCAGTATTTCGGCGCATGTTTATTTTTGTGATGATTCTAAGCAGTATTTGGATTGGCCTCAGTGAATTTACCAATATTGATGGGCTTGGTAAAACCTTATTGACCTCAGCAGGTATTGCTGGTGTGGTTATTGGTATTGCCGCGCAGCCTAGCTTGGGCAATATTATCGCGGGCATACAGGTAGCGATTACCCAACCGGTACGGATTGGCGATACGGTGATGATGGAGGACAACTGGTGTACGGTTGAGGATCTACGCTATACCTATGCAGTGCTAAAGACCTGGGATGAGCGCCGCTTAATTGTCCCGATGCGCAATCTTATTACCGAAATTATAGAAAACTGGACACATACCGAAGTGCATCAGACTGGTGTGGTGTATTTGTATATTGATTATGGTGCTGATATTGATGCCATTCGGCAAAAGTATATTGAAGTGGTCAAGGCGAACGAGTTATGGGATGGAGAGTCGGAGCCTGAATTATTTGTAGTATCAGTCAGTGAAAATAGCATCAAAATAAGGGGCAGTCAGGCCGCCAATAGCCCTTACAATGCTTGGGTATTAGCAAGTGGCGTGCGTGAGAAGATGCTCAGCTATATTCATCAGGAACAAAAAGAGTATCTGCCAACGGAGCGTTTTACCCTCAAAGACAGTCATTAGTAGACACATTTTTAATAGTCATTATCCCAAAAGTTGTTTTAGTAGCACGAGTTATAGACCTTGACTATTTAAATGTCGATTGAGTATAAAATATCAGAATACAGGTACGCCGTTGTAAAGTAAGCTGACAAAACTATTATGCGAAAGGCGGGCTTATTTGTTATAATGTGGCGTTATTTTTAAGGGATAACTGAGTCATTAAGAAGCGGTCGATGCTACATTTGCATTACCGCGTTACTGATCATTAATTGAAACAGCCTTTGACTCTAGTAAGCGCCTATACCTAGAATCTGTATTTAGCGTTTGCTGACTGCCATACTGTTGATTGAGGTCCTTAATACTGAGCTCCCACCCATCAAAATAACCACCGCTAGGGGTATGTATGTTACGTATTGTCCATGAAGCCTTCACCTTTGATGACGTTTTATTGTTACCAGCCTATTCTGAAGTTCTGCCAAAAACTGCCGATCTGTCTACTCGCCTGACTAAAAGTATCACTTTGAATTTACCGCTAATTTCTGCTGCTATGGATACGGTTACTGAGTCTGAAATGGCCATTACTATGGCACAGTTAGGTGGGTTGGGTATCTTGCATAAAAGCATGGATATCGATAAGCAAGCTACTCAAGTGCGCCGCGTCAAAAAATTCGAAGCGGGTACAGTAGTTGATCCTATCACTGTCCATCCAGAGATGACTATTGGTGAGCTATTAAGATTGACCCAAGATAATAATATCTCGGGTGTGCCTGTAGTAGAGAAGGGTACTGATAAAGTTGTCGGTATCGTTACCCATCGTGACTGGCGTTTTGAAACCAATCTATCATTACCGGTCAGCCATATCATGACCCCAAAAGAACAGCTGGTCACCGTTCATGAAGGTGAAAGTAACGAGAATATTAAGAAACTACTGCATGAACACCGCATCGAAAAAGTCATTGTTATTGATGATGACTTTCGTCTGCGCGGTCTGATTACCGTTAATGACTTTGCTAAAGCTGAAAACAACCCAAATGCTTGTAAAGATGATCATGGTCGCTTGCGTGTTGGCGCGGCCGTCGGTACTGGCGCAGACACCCAAGCGCGCGTTGAAGCATTAATCGCTGCTGATGTAGATGTTATTGTTGTTGATACGGCGCACGGACATTCAAAAGGCGTGATTGATAAAGTATCTTGGATTAAAAAGAACTTTCCACATGTTCAAGTCATCGGTGGCAATATCGCAACGGGTGATGCGGCAAAAGCCCTACGTGACGCTGGTGCTGATGCCGTTAAAGTTGGTATCGGTCCAGGATCTATTTGTACTACCCGTATTATCGCTGGTATTGGTGTGCCACAAATATCAGCTATCGATAGCGTAGCTAGTGCATTGCAAGACAGCATTCCACTGATTGCTGATGGCGGCATTCGCTATTCAGGGGATATGGCAAAAGCTATCGCTGCTGGCGCCTCGTGCATCATGGTTGGTTCACTAATGGCAGGTACAGAAGAAGCGCCAGGTGAAGTTGAGCTGTTCCAAGGCCGCTATTACAAAGCCTATCGCGGTATGGGCAGCTTAGGTGCGATGTCAGGTCAGAACGGCTCATCAGATCGCTACTTCCAAGATGCCAAAGATGGGGTCGAAAAACTCGTCCCAGAAGGCATTGAAGGTCGCGTTCCTTATAAAGGTCCAGTGGCAGGTATCGTTAACCAATTGGTTGGCGGCTTGCGCTCGTCAATGGGCTATACTGGCTGTGCGACTATTGAAGAGATGCGTAGCAAACCTCAGTTTATCAAAGTCACCTCGGCTGGCATGAAAGAATCGCATGTCCATGACGTTCAAATTACCAAAGAAGCACCAAACTACCGAGTCGACTAAATAACAGTGGTAAAAGCGTGAATCTTTATATTTCAGAGATTTTAAGATACAAACAGCCCACAATGCTCGTTCATTGTTGGCTGTTTTTTTTGTAAAATAAGACAGCAGTAGATACTCTAGCCTGCGAGCACGTCTGGCCTTTCACTTTTAACATAAGGATTATTAATAATGAGCTACTTTGGCACCGATGGTATTCGCGGCAAGTTTGGCAAGATGCCTATTACGCCCGATTTCATTTTAAAATTAGGCTATGCGACTGGACAGGTGCTAATAGCAAATAACGATAATCCTGAGCGCAAACCCAGTGTAGTCATCGGTAAAGATACTCGGCTTTCAGGCTATGTGATTGAAGGGGCACTACAAGCCGGCTTTAATGCGGCAGGCGTAGATGTACATTTGCTAGGACCTTTGCCGACACCCGCTATTGCTCATTTGACCCGCAGCTTTCATGCGGATGCTGGCGTGGTCATCTCAGCGTCGCATAATCCCTATTATGATAATGGTATCAAGTTCTTTTCAGCGGACGGTAAAAAGCTGACTGATCAGATGCAAAACGCAATCAACGATAAGCTACAAATTATTATGAGTGCGGCGGACGATGAAGGTGATAGTTTATTAATGCCTATACTTGATCCGGCACAGTTGGGTAAAAATTATCGAATCGGAGATGCCAAAGGCCGCTATATCGAGTTCTGTAAAGGCAGTTTTCCTTATCAATACGATTTAAGTCAGTTAAAGATAGTATTAGATTGTGCAAACGGAGCCGGCTACAGTGTGGCACCAAGAGTTATGCGTGAGTTGGGCGCCACGGTGATTGCTATTAATAACACACCTGATGGTCTCAATATTAATGCCGACTGCGGCTCCACTCATCCTGCAGGTCTGCAACAGGCAGTCTTAGATCATGATGCTGATATTGGTATTGCGCTGGATGGTGATGGCGATCGTATTGTGTTAGTTGATGAAACGGGCAAGCTAGTCGATGGCGACGGCATCTTATATGTACTTGCCACTCAAGGTCAAACGCCCGCAACTGGCGTGGCCGGTACGCTAATGAGCAATATGGGTTTAGAGTTGGCATTAAAAGCAAAAGGTATTGATTTTGTTCGTGCAAAAGTAGGGGATCGCTATGTGATGCAAGAGCTTGAAGCCAAGGGTTGGATCTTAGGCGGTGAACCGTCAGGACACATTCTCTGTTTAGATAAGAGCCGCACCGGTGACGCTATCATTGCAGGCTTGCAGGTACTGGCAGTAATGCAAGAACGAAATAAAGCACTCAGCGACCTAACCGAAGGCTTTGAAGTATTGCCGCAAAAGCTGGTTAATATACGCCTAGCTCAGATGCAAGATCCTTATGCGCATGAAGAGTTAGTTTTAGCTTTTGATAAAGCGCAGGCCCTTTTAGAGGGACGTGGACGTCTGCTTATTCGCCAATCAGGTACTGAGCCCATGATTCGGGTGATGGTCGAGTCAGATGATGAAATAGAATGCGATGTGATGGCCAATGATTTGGCAGATCATATCAAAGCGGTATTGAGTTAATATAAAGATCAGCTACAAAAATTAGCAGCTTAAGAAATAACTTAAGTCTGCTAATTTTTTGTCTAGCGTTTTTGTTTAAATAATGACAGTTAAGTCGTAGATATAAAGAGCAGTTTCCAAACATAAAAATGGCCATAAGCCATCACTTGATAAAGGCTAACTAGTAACTAAGAAGCTATGTTTTATAACGACTCAATTGTTGTATCCTAATTAAAAATCTTACTTCACACGATACTTTTATCAGATATTTCATCAAACCGAGCTTTACTGCTCTTGGCTGTCATAGAGTCAAAGCTCACATATATACCATTATCATCTAAGGTTGCATACCAATGGTCATCATTACTGGCCGTTAATACCTGAAAATACTTGTCATTAACGATCTTGCCTACGGTGTAGGTTTTACCTTCCAAGTAAAAGTCATTGCCTTGAGTACATACTAATTTATCACCAGTATTTATCATGTCTTCTTTCTTCCTCTGTTCGAAACTGTTCGTGACGCATAGACTATCAATTCAGAGTATTACAATAAAGATGACTTTAGATGCAATCTATTATCATTATGTAAGAAGTATTTAGATACTGTATTACTAATGCCAAACTATTGCTGACGAGCCTTACAAACAGTATTACGCTTACCGCAGCACACGTATAACTTACGCCAAGAACAACTGCCACTATTTATCTACAATAATATCTCAATGTTTAACAGCCTTTAGTGTGGTCTCTATAATTGATACCCATTAATCATTTTGCGTCTGTTCAAATAATAAATCAGTCATCTGAGCTAAAAAATCTCCCACGTGTTTATGCAAATTTTCTCTATATGCCCAATGGTGCTTCACATCGTAGCTTGCTTCTTCAGGCAATAAAATTTTAATAAGTCCCATTCCTTCATAATGCTTTGCCAAGTCGTTGGGTAGATAGCCGACGTGATGGCCGGCAAGAATAAGCTGTGCGGTGGCCTCCATATGGTAAGTGGTGGCAGTTAACTTCCTAGGACGAATATGATTAATCTTATGATCTACGATATAGCCTCTTTTGACCCAAGAGTATTGTTGTTCTAATGCCTCAAAAGTTAATACATCCGTTTGATGGAATAGCTCATGCTCCCGTCCACAGCACACCACTTGCTTTTCAATAAACGCTGGTTTAAAAGTCAGCAAAGGCGGAAAGCTACCAAAATAACCAACCCCAATGTCACTTTCATTGCCAATTAGGTTCTCTAACATGCTTTCTGGACTCTGCACGTCAATAGAAAAGTGTATGAGAGGATTTTTACGGTAACTTGCTGAAAGACATTGACGTAAAGCCTCATAAAAAGATGTGGGCAGCTGGTCTGCCAAACACAATCGAATATGACCACCACGCACTGAATCCAATTGACGAATATAATGTAGCTGGTGCTCGAAATTTGCGACCGCTTCTTGAAAGCTTAAGCAGGCCTCATAAACGGCAATACCATCTTCTGTAAGTTTAAAACCGCCACGGCCACGATGGCATAACGTCATTCCTAGTCGATCCTCTAAATGCGAGAGATGGCCACTGATAACGGAGAGTGTAATATTTAATCGAGATTGGGCAGCAGTCACGCCCTGACATTCCACGATAGCCATAAAGCTACGTAGGGTTTTAATGTCTATTTTTATTAATTCATCGAACATAACTACTCACGCTATATAAAAGAATAAATTTATTAAAAAAGAGAAACTATTGGGTTTAATCCGTGTTTTCAATCCGTACTTTAGATGTCTCTAAGACTCTCATACTGTATATGCTAATGAAGAGCCAGTTAAAGAGTTACTTAATAAAAAATGTATAATTTTTAAATCAAGTAGTTACATTGTTTTTTAAACTATCAATACCTTTGTCTAGAGGTGTTCTGGTCATTTGACAGTTAATATACTTCTGAATATAAGTAATGACTATCACTTACTACGAAATATTAGAAGTTTACTTCTGAATTTTAACATGGTTTGAGTGCTTATATTTAGGTATTGTGAAGGTATGTAAAAGGATTGTTTATTCCAATAAACGGTACGATAAATACAATCAAGGATGTGATCTATGAAATTTAATCAACCGCTAAGCGGTAACGAGATGCCAAGATTTGGCGGTTTTGCTACTATGATGCGCCTGCCAACTCAGACTGATGCCCAAGGATTAGATGCCGCTTTTGTAGGTGTACCTATGGATATTGGCGCCTCAAACCGTAGCGGGGCAAGATTGGGCCCTAGACAAATTCGTGATGAATCTAGAATGATACGCCCTTACAACGTCGCTACTCGCGCAGCCCCATTTGAATCGTTACAAGTCGCCGATATTGGTGATGTGCCTATCAATACGTTTAACTTACTAAAAAGTATCGATATTATCGAGAAATTTTATACCGATAAAATTGTCAGTCATGACGCCATCCCAATGACCTTGGGCGGCGATCATACGATTGCGTTACCGATTTTACGGGCACTGGCCAAAAAACACGGCCCTGTAGGCATGGTACACATAGATGCCCACGCTGATATTAACGATGATATGTTCGGTGAAAAAATTGCTCATGGCACACCATTTCGCCGTGCTGTTGAAGAAAATTTGCTTGATGGAAATCGGGTAGTACAGATTGGTTTGCGTGGTACCGGTTACAGCGCTGAAGAGTTTGATTGGTCAACTCAGCAAGGCTTTCGCGTCGTACCTGCTGAGGAATGCTGGTACAAGTCACTGGCACCCTTGATGGCAGAAGTGAGAGAAAAATTAGGGGATGGTCCGGTCTATTTAAGCTTCGATATTGATGGTATTGATCCGGCATTTGCTCCTGGCACCGGAACGGCTGAAATAGGTGGCCTGACATCAACCCAAGCGATAGAAATTATTCGCGGTATGCGTGGATTAGATGTGGTTGGCTGCGACTTAGTAGAAGTATCACCACCTTATGATCCATTTGGTAACACCTCTGTGCTAGCGGCAAACTTACTGTTCGAGATGCTGTGTATCTTGCCAGGTGTGCGCTATGACGAAAAGGTTAAGGCTATTTACTAAGAACCGTTTGGTTGGTAGCTGCTCGTTATTACAATGCCAAAGACAAGATAGAACGAACCTTTAGAACCCTTTTAAAGGTTCGTTTGGGCTTAGTTTTCCTTGCATAAATTATCGCTAGTCCTTGTAGCTGCGTTAATGAAACCCAGAAAAATTATACTATTATAAGAAGTTTAATATTACTAAATAAAAGTTGGAAAGGGTTATCGATAGCATCCTATTGGCTAGCTTTATAGCATATTATAGTTTCCCAATTCGGTACATCCATGGATAGTTCTATCGTCACCAGTGCATTCAATTTACTGGTATTAATACGTAATTCGGTTAAGGAAGACCGTAATGAGCAAATCATCTTCATTTTTTGGCCAAGACACGTTGTCCCCAGATAACACTGGACATAGTCTAGGGTCGCTTGGTACGTTCGCTTTATGGTTCGGCGCTAATATAGTCGTTACTACTATTCTAACCGGCATGTTATTAGTACCCGACTTACGGTTTACCACTGCTATAACGATTGTACTAATTGGCTCATTGATCGGTGCGATTCCATTGCTGTTAGTTGGTCTCATGGGTCAACGCACAGGACTGCCTTCGATGGCACTGACTCGCAGAGCTTATGGGCCGCTCGGTAGTAAAATGATCTCATTGGTGAACATGGGAGTGCTGATTGCTTGGAGTTGTATTCAAGCTCTGCTTGCCGGCATGAGTCTCAACTATGCTATTGAGGCCACTACCGGCTATAGTAATCTGCCCCTGTTTGTTATCTTATGTGAGACCGTCGTAGTACTAATTGTATTACGAGGTCATCTCGGTATTGAACTTGTCGAGCGCTGGGCAGCACTGGCCATGGCAGGATTAACTGTCATAGTACTCTATCAACTTTATCAACATTATGATGTATCGGCACTCTTTGACATGCCGATTGAGTCTCGCAATGGAATTACTTTAGGTATAGCCTTTGATATCGTTATTGCTACTGCATTTTCTTGGATGTCTTCGGCAGCGGACTACAACCGCAACTGTAAGACCTCACGCATTGCAATATGGGCCACCTATTTTGGTTATATCATAGCAGCTATAGTTGCTATGGGCTTAGGTGCTACGATTTCAGGACTTTCAATATTAAACGGGTTGGAACAGACTTATGATCCAACGCGCTTGCTTGCAGAATTTGGCTTTGGTTTGCCTGCCGCATTAGTTATTTTCTTTTCAGTAATGACAACCAATGTTATGGCAGTCTATAGCGCCACTTTGTCATGTATGAATGTCGCCCCTAGCATGAGTTTTTGGAAACCTGCATTGATAATCGGCTTAGTTACTATTTTTGGCGCGTTGATTCCAGGTATTTTAGATCAGTTTCAAAATTTCTTATTATTAGTAGGCGCACTCTTTATTCCTGCATTTTCAGTAATGATTGTTGATTACTATCTCATCGGTCAAGAAGGGTATACGGCCAAGCTTCTTGATTCTAGTCGTCAACTAGGACGTCCTACTGCAAAGATTGCAGTCGGCGCTTATCTAATTGGCGCGGCCCTCGCTGCTTACTGGGCGTTAATTTCTCCGCCACCTTTTGGCGCTTCATTACCGGTCTTTATCATCACTGGTGGACTTTACTGGTTAGGAGCTAGATTACTTACTCGGCCTAATGCTTCTATCAAATCAGCTCAAGAGGAACCCTTATCATGAGATTGATGCTTGCGCAAACTAATCCCGTACGGGCTGACCCATCTGCCAATCTAGAGGCCTTTGAGGACCTTTGCCAATTAGCAGTAGCCGCAAAAGTAGATCTATTGGTAATGCCAGAGCTGGCATTGACTGGCTACAATATCTTTGAGCGCCTTGATACCTTGGCTGAATCAGTAGACGGGCCTATCGTCACCCAAGTTGCCAAACTCGCTATTAAGTACAATTTACATTTACTGTTCGGTCTTGCTGAACGTCACTCTGATGGGCAGTTGACCAACTCTGCTATTTTGTTAGACGGCAGTGGCAAGCGTCTCGCCACTTATCATAAGCGTCAGCTATGGGGCCGCGAACATGAATGCTTTACTGCTGGTAAAAAATGCTGCGTAGTCGACACCCGACTTGGACGATTGGGATTAATGATCTGTTACGATAACGAATTTCCAGAAGTAGCGAGAGAGCTTGTTCAAGAAGGTGCAGAGATTATACTGTCGCCTACCGCTAATATGATACCAAATGCGGAGCGCCAAATACTCCAAATTCGTGCCCGAGCAATGGACAATCAATGCTTCGTCGCTTGTATTAATCGCTCCGGTATAGAAGGCAATCTGCATTACTGCGGAAACAGTCTCGTTGCTGGCCCTGATGGTGAGGTATTAGGGAGACTTGGCATTGATTCTGGTATCTTGATAGTAGATATCGACCTAGCCCGAATCAACGAGAGTCGCAGTCATCAAGACTACCTCAAAGATCTACATAACCTTAATGGAGCTAGCTCATGAATGAGAGTTCTCTACCGCGTATTGAACCGGAAAAATGGTATCGAACCCAAAATATGAGCGACGGTATTACACTAATTGACGAACCATGGATCAAACCGTTTTTTCGCTGTAATCTCTGGCACGTACGAGGGAGCAAATGCGATTTACTAGTAGACTTCGGTTTAGGTGCTGTACCCTTACGTCGTCATGTCGCTCTGCTAACTGAACGCGAAATAATTGGCGTAGCGAGTCACACCCATTTCGATCATATTGGTGCAGCGAGCGAATTTGATTGCTGTCACATCCATTCTGCTGAGGCCGATATTCTTGCTGCACCAGATAATGCTCGCACCTTAGCTGATATGTTTGTAAATGACGAGATGTTTGACGGCTTACCCCCAGCGCCCTATGCGCATTGTGGCTATCGAATTCCCGCACCAGCGAAGATCATGAAACTCGAAGATGGCGACATGATTGACCTAGGAAACCGGCAATTTGAGGTGATTCATACACCAGGACATTCACCTGGTGGTATTGCCCTATGGGAGGCAGCTAGTAAAACTTTAATCTCTGGCGATCTAATTTACGATGGTCCATTAATTGAAGATACTTGGCATAGCAATCTATCTGACTATGCTCGTAGCATGCGGCGCTTAAATGCATTACCTGTTCGTATCGTTCATGGTGGTCATTTTCCTAGTTTTTCAGGTAAACGTCTAAATATCATGATTGATGATTGGCTACGACATCATGACTTATGATCCAATCTATGTGCTAGCGGCAAACTTACTGTTCGAGATGCTGTGTATTTTGCCAGGTGTGCGCTATGACGAAAAGGTTAAGGCTATTTATTAAGAACCGTTTGGTTGGTAGCTGCTCGTCATTATGATGACCAAAATAAAACAGAACGAACCTTTAGAACCCTTTTAAAGGTTCGTTTAGGCTTAGTATTTAATAACTATTAAAAACTAATAATTAATTAAACATTCAGTGAATTTTTTAGGACGACTTACTTATGACGCAACCGATACAGACGCCAACAGCGGCCACGCCGCCAACTATTCCATCGCTGACTTGCGGAGAGCTATTAGTAGAGTGGCTGCAATATTACGGGGTAGAGACCGTATTTGGTATTCCTGGCGTACATACCGTAGAGCTATATCGTGGCTTACCGAATACCAATATTCGTCACGTTACGCCGCGTCATGAGCAAGGTGCTGGATTCATGGCCGATGGCTATTATCGCGCTTCTGGCAAAATTGGGGTTTGCTTTATTATTACTGGCCCTGGTATGACCAATATCATGACCGCCATGGCGCAAGCAGCGGCTGACTCTATACCGATGCTAGTAATTTCTAGTGTCAATAAAATTGATAATACGGGCAGCGGCGAAGGACACTTGCACGAACTGCATGATCAGCAAGGCATGGTAAGTAAAGTTGCACTGTTTAGCAAAACCATTTGGCAACCTGAAGCTTTGCCTAAAGTCATCGCTGAGGCCTTTGCCTTATTTAATGGTGCGCGTCCAGGTCCGGTCCATATTCAGTTGCCTATTGATGTAATCACAGCAGATGCCAGTCATGTAGCCAAGCCACCTGCAAAAAATGACACCGACTCAAATAATTTAATGTTGCCTCAGGTAATGAGACCACTTCCCAATCCAGGGCAAATGGATTTAATTATTGAGTGTCTAAAGACCGCAAAAAATCCGGTCTTACTTTATGGTGGCGGCTGCGTTGCTGTGGACGATGATGCTCAGAAACTAGCAGAGCTCATAGATGCCCCGACATTTTTGACCATTAATGGCAAAGGTCTATTGCCACCGGATCATCCTTTAAGTTTGGGTAGCAATCAGTCGTTGGAAGCAGGTCGAGCGCTCATCGCTGAGGCAGATTTAGTATTAGCAATTGGTACTGAACTTGGCGAAACCGATTACGATGTAGTGTTTGATGGGGGCTTTCGTATTAATGGCACGCTCATTCGTATTGACTGCGATGCGCAGCAGCTACAACGTCCGTTTAGAGCTGATATTGCTGTATTGTCTGATGCTCAAATGGCGATTACTGGATTGTGCGAGCGCTTAGAAAATAAAGGTTTAGATCATAAAGCCAAAGAGCAAGTAGCACAGGTAAAACAGGCACTGATAGAGTCTATGCCAGCAAGCTTTGCCGGTCAAAATGGCTTACTTAAGCTGATTCGAGATGAGGTAAAAGACGTCATTATCGTTGGTGACTCGACACAGCCTGTCTATAGCGGCAATCATGGCTTTGAGGCTTTAGGTACTCGCAAGTGGTTTAATTCATCGACCGGGTTTGGCACGTTGGGTTATGGCTTACCTGCCGCTATCGGTGCCATGCTAGCGACAGATGATCCGGTGATTAGTCTAATAGGCGATGGCGGTATTCAGTTTACGATAGCTGAGCTCATCTGTGCCACAGAGCTTGAGCTGCCATTGATTGTATTAGTGTGGAATAACCAAGGCTATGGAGAGATTCGTCGATATATGGAAGAGCGGGGGCTGCCGTCAATTGGGGTCAATATTAAAACCCCCAACTTTGAGCCATTAGCTGCAGGCTTTGGAGCCGGCTATCGCAGAATTACTGGGAAACAGCAGTTAATAGAAGCTCTGCAACAGGATATTAAAGGACAGCAACCGATTATTTATGAAGTCGATGAAGCCGATGACTTCATTGCTGAGATGGGTAAGACCTTTACTTATTTTAGCTAAATGCGCTGAGATTTAGTCGATCAAGGGAGAGCGTCTATAGTGTCACATTCTAAAAACTCGTCTCGCTTATTAGCTGACCTTATAGCTGATTTTATAGAAGCGATTGGGCGCAAAAACGTGCTGACAAAACTGAGCCAACAACAAGCTTACGTTCACGGAATAATTAATGATGACGCCGCGCCTCAAGTGCTGGCAGTAATCGTTCCGCATTCGTTAGTAGCGCTGTGGCGCGTTATTAATATCTGTGCAGCGGCTGATGCCATCATTGTTGCTCAAGCCGCTAATACTGGGCTTACCGGAGGATCAACACCTTTTGGCGACTATGATCGGCCGGTGGTAGTGATATCCATGCAGTTATTAGGGGGTATTCATCTTCTTAACGATGCTACAGAGGCGATTGCCTTACCTGCTGCCACCCTACAACAATTAGATTCTACCTTAGCCCCTATGGGTCGTGAGCCGCATTCAGTATTAGGCTCTAGCTGTGTCGGTGCGTCAGTGATTGGTGGCATTTGCAATAGCTCAGGCGGTATGTTGGTTCAGCGCGGTCCTGCTTATACCGAGATGGCCTTATACGCAAGACGCAGCGCATCAGGGACGTTTGAGCTTATCAATCATTTAGGGTTAGCGCTCGGCGATACGCCAGAAGATATGCTAAATAATTTGCAGTCAGGCCAATTTGGTGAGGTCGATCAGGTTGACAGTCAAATTGATAAAAGCCTAGACAGCGCTACAGCTGATAGAGCTTGCGCAAACCATCACTATCAGAATAAGGTCCGCGATTGCGAGTCCTCTACACCTGCAAGATATAACAATGATCCTAGTGGTCTATTCGAAGCATCTGGCTCAGCAGGGAAGTTGATTGTATTTGCCGTCAGAGTGGCAACATTTGCTAAAACCACTCAAGAGCAAACTTTTTACATCTCTACTGACCAGACCGAAGCTTTAACCACGCTAAGACGAAAGTGGCTTAAGAGTGAATTGAGCTTGCCGGTCTTGGCAGAGTATATGCATAAAGGTTATAACGACATCACTTTGCGCTATGGGCGAGATACTTGCCTCAGTATGAGTCAATTGCCGGCTAGTAAAATAGGCGCCTTGTATCGACTGCAAGCTAAAATTGGCTATTATTTGGAGAAATGGCATCTGCTACAGACTTTGCCAGATCGTCTGCTACAACTGGCGTCTACCTTTATGCCAGCTTCGTTACCTAAACCGCTTGCCAATCAGTCTCGTGCTTATAAATACCATCTAATTATCAAAGTGGCTGATGACAATATTGATGCCGCTCAAGCATTTTTGCAGTCTCATATGCAGCACTATGACGGGGCATTACACACGTGTACCCCGAAAGAGGGAGCAGCGTTGTTGGTATTTCGCAGTGCCGCAACGGCTGCCATGTTTCGCTATCACAATCTAAACCATAAAGATTTTGGCGAGCTGGTCTCTACAGATATCGCTTTGCCTAGAAATGCCATAGATTGGGATGAGACGTTACCAAGGGATTTACAACAACAAGTTAAAAACTGTTTTTATCTGGGACATTTTTTTTGTCATGTTATGCATCAAGATTATCTCTTGCACCCTAATGTCGACGCAAAAATGTTCAAGGAAGAACTACTGAATTTTTATGACCAGCGCCAGATCGAATATCCCGCTGAGCACAATGTGGGTCATATTTATAGTGCTAAGTCTGCATTAAATACTTTTTATAAAAAACTAGATCCGACTAATTCGCTGAATCCAGGGATTGGTCAGACAGCTAAATGGAAGAATTGGCGCTCAACGCCTTTCATGGAGGAATAAAATGACGGTTAATATCACAAAATCGCAGCAGCCAGTGTTAGGTACTAATGCTGTCGACCCAAGAACGCCACAAGGAGAGAAATGGCGAGCGTCGATGTGGAAGTTTATGTTATTTTCAGCGCTGGGTATCGCGCTATTTATCATTCCCTTTCAATGGGATGGCAAGGTCACAATCCTACTCGGGGTGTTAACGGATACCTTACAAGGACTGATAGGCGGTTATGTTGCTTATGTCGTGCTGGGAATAGTGACGACCTCCTTTGTAGGGGCACTAGCGATGAAAGTATTGCGACCTAACTTGCCTGAAGATTCTCTATTAAAAAGTATGTTCGACGTCGATTGGTTCTGGCTAGCAGCGCGCTTTTTAGGGACGCTATTTATTTGGATGATCTTTTTACAAATAGGTCCTGAATTCATTATTAATCGTAATACCGGTGGGGTTATTTTTGAAGATCTAGTTCCAATTTTGATTCCGTTGTTCTTTTTTGCGATTTTATCTTTACCATTCTTGACCGATTTTGGTTTGATGGAATTTTTAGGAACATTAGCCAGTAAAATGTTTGTCAAATTATTCAAACTACCGGGACGCTCAGCCGTTGACGCGATGTCTTCTTGGTTTGGGGCAGCCTCAATTGGTTTGCTGGTCACGATGCAAGAGTATGACAAAAGCTTCTATAGCCAACGTGAAGCGGCCATTATTGCCACTACCTTTTCAGTGACTTCGATAGCCTTTACTTATGTGGTGGCCAAAACAATCGGCGTGGATAATAACTTTGTCTTCTTTTATCTAACTATAGCTCTGACCGGTTTTATAGCGGCTATTATCATGCCACGTATACCACCGCTGTCATTAAAACCTGATACCTACCATTCTGGTAAGTGTATGTTGGATGAAGAGATTCCTGCTCAGTATAGTACCTATCAATGGGCCATCAATCGCGCCGTGACACGCGCACATTCTATGCCGAGTTTAGGTAGTGTATTCAAAAATAGCTTAAAGAACTTGTTTGATATTTATTTTGGACTTATTCCGGTCATTTTTGCTATCGGTGTACTTGGTTTAGGGTTGGCAGAATACACCCCTGTCTTTGATTGGTTGGCCACACCTTTAGTACCGCTGCTTGAGTTATTAAGAATTCCAGAAGCTGCTGATGCGGCGCCTGCTATGATTATGGGCTTTGCTGATATGTATCTGCCAGCTTTGGTTGGCCAGAGTATTGAAAGTGAGATGACCCGATTTATTGTTGGGGCGGCATCTATCACCCAAATTATTTATATGTCTGAAGTGGGCGCGCTAATTTTAAAGTCAAATATTAAGCTTAATGTATTAGAGCTGTTTATCATCTTTATTATCCGTACGCTAATCAGCTTAGTGGTTATTACCTCAATTGCACATTTGCTGTATTAATTATTAGCGCACTACTATTGATACAATCGCGATCACATCAATAGAAGCTAGCCTCAATAAAATCGATCTAATTTTATAAATCATAAAGTTAGACCGGTTACTAATATATTAACTTTAATGACGAACAGAATATTCTATTAAAAATAATTAGAGGTAGCATCCAGCCATGGCAATCACAAACCCTGAAGATATAACAAGAGCTGCAGCAAAAAAGACGGCTCAAAATGAGGTGGTACTAAATTCTGCCTATATAGATGGTGAATGGATAGATATTGTCCCGTTATCCGCCAGTGGTGAAGAAGCCAGTCACCATTCTTTGTATGATCCAAGCTCAGCCGAAGTCATCGCCACCACTCAATTGTGTAGCAAATCGCAGGTAGATGCTGCTGCTACTGCCGCGTCTAAAGCATTACTGTCATGGTCACAAACCACAGTAAGCGAGCGTGCTGACTATTTAAACGCTATTGCGGCCGTTATGGAGCAACAGTTTAATAAGTTGGTCGGGTTGTCAGTTTTAAATAGCGGTAAACCAATCGAAGAAGCAAAAATAGATGTCGGCGATGCCATCGCTTGCTATCGGTACTATGCCAATCTGATTGTCAGTCAATCAACCTTGACTGAGGTCACCATCAATGAATCGGGCATTCGATTACTCAAAACATTAGCACCTATTGGCGTCTGTGCACTCATCGTACCTTGGAACTTTCCTATGGTAACGACCTCTTGGAAACTAGCGCCCGCTCTGGCTGCTGGCTGTACGGTAATTTTAAAACCGTCTGAGGTGACATTATTACCAGAATTAATGCTGGGCAATATATTGTCTGCTATCGGCTTACCAAAAGGGGTGGTCAACATCCTTCCAGGCGCTGCCGAAGTAGGAACCGCGATGACCAGCCACCCACTGATTGATAAAGTTTCTTTCACGGGCAGTAATGGGGTTGGCGAGAAGGTTATGATCCAAGCGGCCAAAGGTATAAAAGATATCAGTCTGGAGCTTGGTGGCAAGTCCGCCATTATCGTTCGCGCTGATGCCGACATAGACCATGCCTGTGATCTAATCATTGGGGGTATATTTACCAATGCCGGTCAGATATGCTCTGCAACCTCAAGGCTATTAGTTCATTATGATATCGTTCAGAAACTGTTTGCACAGTTAAAGATTAAAACACACAGCCTGCAAGTGGGTGATGGTTTTGATCCTGATACGCAAATGGGGCCACTAGTCAGTCAGCAGCAACTCACGCAAGTACAAAAATATCTGGATATCGCAACGATAGAAAACCTTGAATGTCTGACCAGTGGTAACGCATTGGATAAACAAGGCTATTTTGCTAGTCCAACAATCTATATAAATGTATCAACAGACAGTCAGTTATGGCAAGAAGAAATATTTGGACCGGTACTTGTCAGTACAATCTTTAAAGATGATGCCGAAGCCATTCGCATGGCAAACGACAGCAAATTTGCATTGGCAGCGACCATTGTTAGCGCTGATGAACAAGCAGCGTTAGAGATGGCATTGCAAATTCAGGCCGGACATATTTGGATTAATGAGCAACAAATCGTCCTTCCTGAAGCAGGCTGGGGCGGATTTAAGCAAAGTGGCATTGGCCGCGAGCTGGGCAAGGATGGTCTGTCAGCTTATCAACAGAGCAAGCATATTTTGCTTCCCAACTAATCGCATTAGATAGAATTAATAGTCAGCTGCTAGGTTCTACTGGTAAGTCTCCGTCGTCAGTCAACGCTATCCTGAAGCAGGCTTTCATGCCATCTTTAGGGTAGCGTTTTATTTTATGGGTGTTTTTATCGTCTAATCAAATAGCGCCGTAAAACCACGTCACTTCTAGGGCGTGGATATCAGGCGTCAGCCATTGTCGTCTAATCTGGTGTAATGGACAAAATTCATGCTGTCGTATAGGTTAAAGCTATATACTGTCTGTATTTGCAAGGAATCAAAGCCATGAATCAAAAAACTGCCCTTTTTGTGGTGAAAAACACACCAAGAAGAACGGCCACAAACTAGGCAAACAGCAGTACCAATGCTTAGCCTGTAAACGGCAGTTTTTAGGGGGTAAAAGACTAAATAATCCCCTGCTTTGGCAAGAATACACGCAAGGCAAACAAACTTACAAACAACTGGCTGACAAACATCAATGCAGTATTAAGACCATTCAAAGGCGGTTGGATAACGTTAAAATCCAATACAAGATTCAGCTGCCCCATCAGGCTAATATTGTCATGGATACTACTTACTTTGGCAGACAATTTGGTCTCATGGTATTTATCGACAACAGTACTAAAGCGGTCTTATATTACAAAATAGTCAGCCATGAGACCAACACTGCCTACAAGCAAGGCAT
>NZ_CAJHBI010000031.1 GCF_904846605.1 Psychrobacter sp. 72-O-c | reverse complement strand
TGAGTACTCACCGCACGGATTGGGTCGTCACCAACGATACCACTCAAGCTAATCGTAATGACGTACAACAGGTGTGCGCCATACGCTGGAAGATTGAGCAGTTTCATAGAGAGATTAAACAGTTAACGGGTATAGAGTCTAATCAGTGCCGCAAAGCTCGGATACAGCGCAACCATATTTGTTGTTCTATATTGGTTTGGATATGCTTGACCCGTATTGCTAAGCAAACAAAGAAAACGGTATATCAGTTAAAACATGGCTTACTTGATAACTACCTCTGCGAGCAGCTGCGCTCGCCTGAACTGATAGTTGCGTAAGTCCTAATTTAGTAAAAATAACCCGTGTAACCTGTTAGCTTATCGTTTTTTAAGATTTAGAACGCTTATTTTGTAGCATTTTTAATATGTGAGTATGTTATGAGTACCAAAGTTTATACCTCCGCGTCCCCTGCTCGGTTGTTATTAGTAGATGATCATCCTATGTTACGTCGAGGCGTAGCAGAATTACTGAATCTTGAGAGCGATGTCAAAGTCGTTGGTGAAGCGAGTAATGGATAAGAGGCGCTAGATTTTCTAGAGGATAATGAGGTTGATTTGGTCATACTAGATCATAAGATGCCTGTACTAACCGGCATGGAAACTTTAAAAGAAATTAAAGCGAGAAACATTAAGACCAAAACCGTACTATTTACGGTTTCTGATAGCGGTGAAGATGTACAAGATGCCTTAAAGTTAGGCGTAGATGGCTATCTATTAAAAGATATGGAACCTGATTTAATCATTATTGATATTAGAAAAATATTGCGTGGCGAGCTGGTTATCAGTCCAAACCTAGCGTCAATATTGGCTCAAACCTTACGTACCCCCAGTATTCAAGATATTGCAGGCAACCTGACGGGTAGGGAGTTACAAGTGATACAAATGATAGCGGAAGGGCTCAGTAATAAAATGATTGCCAATAAGCTTGATATTGCAGAGTCCACGGTAAAAGTACATGTGAAGCATATCCTTAACAAGACCGGTCTGCGTACACGGGTGGACGCTGCCGTTTGGACAGTCAATCATTTGTCGAAATAACTTGTTATCAAAACTGATAAATGAAAAGCCACCTAATTTATCGTTAGGTGGCTTTTTTTATAGGAAGAACAGTTATAAGAAAGACAATATCGTCAATGCTAAATAAAAGCGATACGTAAATAAATGCTTGCAGCTGGTAAAAATTTTCTAGCGTGCTGTGCGCTTCGCCAGACAGAGGCTGCAAAAATTTCTACCAGCCACACTGTCTCTGTTTTAAAGTGTACCGACTATACTAACCGTTATATTCTTTGGCAATCTGAATATCTACAGAGGACATTTTATACTCATCACCAAAGGCGTCTTCAGGTTCTTTTAACCAGAAGAAACAAAGTACCCAAGCAATAAAGGCGCCTATAGCGATAATGAAAAAGAACTGGTTGGGCTCAACTAAGGTAAATACAAACAAGTAGAATACTGCACCTACGTTACCATAAGCGCCTGCCAAGCCTGATATCTGACCAGTGAGACGTCGCTTAATGGAAGGGATCACACCAAAGGTTGCCCCTTCTGCGCCTTGTACAAACACTGAGCATAAAATAGTAAAGACCACCGCGATAAACAACGGCCACTCTGCATTCAATAATCCCATTAGCGCAAATCCGATACCAATGCCGAACATATATACCAACATAACCAGACGGCGATTACCTACTCGATCGGAGATATATCCTCCTAGCGGGCGCGCCCATAAGTTAACAAAAGCAAAAGTTGAGGCAACCAGGCCGGCTACCGTAGGATCAAGGGTCCATGTCGCGGCAAAAAACATCGGCAGCATAGATACCACCGCAAGCTCTGCGCCAAAGTTAGCAAAGTAAGTCACGTTTAGAGCAGCAACGGAGGTAAACGGGTACTTATCATCTTCAGGAATCCCCGCCTTAATAATAGGAACGTTAACCCTAATGGCTTTATAAATTTGATACAGCACCATTAACCCGATAACGCCATAGCATACCCAAGCGCCAGTAGCGCCTAAAAACCCCATTCCTTGAGTACGATAGACTAGTAATGACAGTACTCCGTATAAAGGAATAATAAACAAACAGTATAATAAAAGATCTTTCCAAGTAGACACCTCTAAAGCGCCAGCCGAACGTGCTTTTTTATGGGTATCAGCCGTTGGTCCATCAGTAATAAGAAACCAATAGGCCACACCGTAAACGGCCATAATTAAGCCAGACAATGCAATGGCCCAGCGCCAACCATCATCGCCACCGAAAAATTGTAGCGCAACCGTCGGAATAGTAATAGCCGCTGCTGCTGAGCCAAAGTTGCCCCACCCTGCATAAAAACCTTCAGCAAAGCCAATATCTTTCGGCTTAAACCAAAGGGCAGTCATGTGGATACCAACGACAAACCCGGCACCGACGATAGACATAAATAATCGCGCAACGAACAGTTGCATGGCAGAAGTACCAAAGGCAAAAAACCAGGTTGGTATCGCCATGACCACCATTAATATCGAGAATACTCGTCTAGGTCCGAAACGATCTAATGCCATTCCGACGACTACGCGTCCAGGAATCGTTAAAGCCACGTTTGCAATTAAGAACAACTTAATATGATCAGGCGTCAAATAGCTTTCTGTCTGTAGCATAGAAGTGGCTAGCGGCGCCATATTGAACCAAACATAGAAGGTAAGAAAAAAAGCGATCCACGTATAGTGAAGCGCTTTTATTTCTCGGCGTTCCAGCTCAAGTAGCTCTTTTGCTTGCATAGTAAATACCCCTACCGTAAATTTTCACAGTTGTAATAGGGGCAATATACCAATAAATAAGGGAGCTAACTATTGAGCGAAAGCAGTATAAATTTTGCTTTCAGTACCACTTAATAGGCACTAATTAATAGGCACTAATTAATAGTATTAACGGAAGTGAAACAATGATATTAAACAGCGGCTAAACATGACCGTATCTTATGCAAAGCCTATTTATTTACAAAAGCAATCTTAGTCAGACCCGCATTACTCGCGGCAGCCAGCACTTGCGCGACCATATCGTAACGGGTGTCTTTATCCGCCCGCAGGTGAATATTCGGATTACGCCCCTCTTTTGACGCTTGCTCAAACCGTACTTGCAATTGCTCTAACGTCAGCGCCTCTTCATCCCAGAATAAGCCACTATCCTTATCAATACTGACTTGCAACACCTCATCAGGCAAGTCACTAATCGTAGCACTGGTCTCGGGTAGCTCCAAAGGTACGGTTGGATTCATCACTGTGGCCGTGACCAAAAAGATAATCATCAGCACCAGCATAATATCGATGAGCGGAATTAGATTCATCCCACTTATGCCTTGGGTCTCTTCATCGCCTAGATGAAACGCCATATCTGCCTCCTTCTTTTTTTCTTTATTAATTAGAGTAGCGAGTAGATTGCCATTGTCTATGCTTTTACATCGGCTACTCTAGCATCGGCTGCTTTAACGTCTGCTGTCACGGCTGGTCGCATCGACTCACCCAATAGACCATGTGCGATATCGTTAGCCATGTGCAGGACTCGGCGATTCATACGCGTAATAATGTTATAAAAGATTACCGCGGGAATTGCTACCGCCAGACCGAGACCAGTCATAATAAGCGCTTCGCCTACCGGACCCGCCACTTGTGCAAGTCCCGCCTGCCCGCTTGCGCCTATGCTACGCAGTGCATGAAATATTCCCCACACTGTCCCAAATAGCCCAATAAAAGGCGCAATAGCAGCGGTCGTTCCGAGCAGTGGTAACCCTTGCTCGCTCTGATAACGGTAGCGACCGATCTGCTGTAACAACGTCTGTTCGGTTAGAAGCCTGCGCTCTTCTGGACTGGCTTGCAAAGTATGCGGTACCTGACTGCCTACTTGCTGCGCTAAGTCAGCAACGACCGTTTTGGCCAACTGGCGGCTATAATGTAGTCGCAATATTCCCGTAACCCAAGAAGCGATCGATAACGCAATTAGCGCAAAAAACAAAAGCTTAGTAATAATATCTGTGTATTGCCAATAATCTGTAAAATCCATATAGACTCCTTAAAGCAGTTGAGTAGCGCTATAGGCTGCTTTTTTCCTTAAGTGATCAATCGCTTAACAGCTCAGTGAACAGCTTGCTAAATTAATCGCTCGATAATTTAGGATGATAGGCGGCCTCTCTTGTCTCGTTACTGATGTTTGTTTATTCTTTTTTTACTGGTACCTAGTTGCTTAGATTAAGGCCGCTCATAACTTAATGACATTGGTACAATGCCATTAACGGGCAGCCCATTTTGTTGCAACGGCTTGAGTTGGCCTGCTCTTACTTGGACCGTTGCTACGGCATCGATGATCTGATTGCCTGATGACTGGAGCAGTTGTACTTCAGTGATATAGCCATCTTTATCGACATGTAGCTCTAACAATACAGTAAAGACCTCACCCGAGCGGGCAGTAGTCTCACGCCATACTGGTAACGGTAGACTTGTATTAGGCTCGTGTTCGGGAAGCCAACTGGCCTGCTCTGTCGCAAAATTGATAGGTTTATCACTCGTATCAGCTTGTTTTTGTTTCTTATTACCCTTATCAGCCTGTGCTTGTAATGTATCTTGTTCAGCACGTTTCCTATTCTCTTGTTTTGTGGCTTCTCGCCGCTGACGAGCTTGGTCGCGATTATATTGTGCCGTTACCGCTCGGATCATCGCAGCTAAGTCTATTTCTTCTTCAGACGTAGCCTTGACTGTCTTTTTTGATTCTTTTATGACGAGCTCTTGCCCCGATATATCTGCTGGTTCGGGATCGAACTGTCCTGTCATAGCTTGAACTAACGCGACAAGATCCTGTTCTTCTTCAGCCATTTCTTTGGCTAACTTTTCTGATTCTTTTGTTATGTTGTCTTGTGCCGATACAGTGGTCTTGGTTTTTTCTTTTGGCTCAGGTTGCACTTTTATGGGCTCTGGTTGTTCCTTTTTTGGTTCGGGTTTTAGCGGTTCAATAGGTTTTAGTGGTTCGACAAGGTCCGGCTCTGGCTTGACTGTTTCTACTGAATTAGCCTCTACTGGCTTAGCTGATATTTTCTTTACTTGCGGTTTTGGCTGGCGCACAGATTGAGGTGCTATACGGGGGTTTTCAGCATGAGGGTTTTTAGCAGGTGAAGTTGTTAACGTCACTAATTCTAACTGAATGGCTGCAGGCTCAATCACCTCTATCTCGGGACGTTCTGGGCTTTCCATAGACATCAAGGCCCATATAGCGAGGCTATGCAATACAATGACAAAAATAGTTGTCCCAGCATTGATAGGCCAAATGGAACAGCTCGGACGGTTGAATGAAATTGGTATCATAATAATTTATAAGGCAGCCGGTTAGAAACAAGCATGAACAGGGTTTAATCAAAATTATAAATGGCACAAGTTGCATCGTATATTGCGTTAAATCAGCATCTATAACAAGATTAATTTGATAAGGGCGTATAAGCCATTGGCTTAGCGTCCGTAGATCCATCTACGAGAACCACTAGCGGTTTGGGTATTAAATACTTTATTAGGATGATCGTCTGAAATCATCTTTAAAACTAGTTTTTATGTTCGATAAATTCTGACGTCCAAATTGTTACTACAGGGTAATTTTTTGTGAAAAAATGGCCCATATTTTAATAAATCAGTAACTTCTGAATAAAAAACTTGCCTGTACGTGTAGTTTACTTTAACTTACTAAGAGAACAGTTTAGTTTAAGTTATTAGGGATTGTATATAACATAAATCTAAATTTTTTAGAAACCACTACCCCTAAAGTTTCTTTACAAGGATTTCGTATGAAGAAATACACTGTACACGCTCTAACAGCGGCACTGGCTTTAAGCATGAGTGCAGGCGCTATGGCGTCTAGTCACCGTGAAGCCCCCTCAATTACCAAAACACCTAAGGTCGATGCAACTGACCTTTATATGTTTAACAGTTATGAGGATGGTCGAGAGGATTACGTCACGATTATTGCTAACTACCTACCGCTACAAGACGCTTACGGTGGGCCCAACTATTTTGCATTAGATGACGATGCATTGTACGAGATCCATATCGATAACGACGGTGACGCTGTTGAAGACATCACTTTCCAATTTGACTTTACTCAAAACCTAAATAGCATCGAAATACCCTCAGGCGGTCCGTCAAAGGTTGCTATTCCTTTAATTAATGCTGGACCTGGCGCAGTCGCAGCCAATCTGCAAACCAACGAAAGCTATACAGTGACGATGGTCAAAGATGATCGCCGCAGTAACAATCGCCAACAGCTAGGTGGTACTTATAAAAAGCCATTTGACAATATTGGTACTAAAACCTTTCCGGACTACAAAAGCTATGCAGATGGCTTCATCTCAGACTTACCACTTGGCAGCTGTGCTGGAACCAAAAAGGGTAGAGTATTTGTCGGCCAACGCACTGAAGGTTTCGCGATCGATTTGGGTAGAGTGTTCGATTTAATTAACTTAAACCCATTAGGTGCCCGTGACGCCGGTGACAACATCCTAGCCGATAAGAATATTACCTCAATTGCACTGGAAATTCCTAAGGATTGCTTGCTTAACCCCGCTCAAGTAAATTTAGGTAATGGCATGATGGGTAAGGATCCTGTAATTGGTGCTTGGACCACGGCTAGTGTACGTCAGGCTACTTTAGTGAATCCTTCACCTAAAACTGCTACCAGTAATCTTAGTACTACCGCTAAAAAAGGTGGCGCGTGGACTCAGGTTTCTAGATTAGGTATGCCACTAGTCAACGAAGTGGTCATTGGTCTTAAAGACAAAGACAAATTTAACGCTTCAGAACCAAAAAATGATGTGGATAACTTTAAGGAATACGTGTTCTTCCCTACGCTTCCTCAATTGATTGAGACCCTGTACCCAAGTGCGCCAGCGCCAACCAATTTCCCACGTCAAGATTTAGTAACGGCCTTTTTGACTGGTGTTCCAACCATTAACAAACCAGCTAATCCAAATCAAGTACCTGCAGATATGCTGCGCCTAAATACCTCTACACCTACAAAACCAGCTAACATGCAAAATGACTTAGGCGTGATTGGTACCATTTCCGCTCATAATGATGGCCTGCCTAATGCAACTGGCGATGTTGCAGGATTTCCAAACGGTAGACGACCTGGTGACGACGTGACTGACGTTTCATTAAGAGTAGCTATGGGTGCGTTGTGTTACGCCGGTCTACCCGCAGATGTTACTTGCGTCCCCGGTGATGCTGAAGCAGGCATTCCTTCTGATGCCCCTGCCGGTAAAGCTAAACTTACTGACGGTGCCCCCCCTAAAATTGCTACTGATTTTGACTCAGTCTTTCCTTATCTGACTAGTCCTTTCCCAGGCGGTACCAAAAAAGCAACCGCACCACAATAATGGTAAATAGAACTAAAGGAGAAATACCATGCGCTATCTACTTTTAGCGGTATTGGTCACTGGATCGGCGGCTCTATCTGGTTGCTTCAATGATAATGACAACGACTTTGAGACACGGGATCCAGTTAATACTGACGTAGCTGTGGATCAGGCCAATGCGAAGTTGGCAGTTAAGAGAGTTTCTGCCGTGATCAACACCAGTAAAAACGTAAATGTCGATGAGCCGCAAGACATTGACGGGATTATACTTCCAGAAGCCAACTTGGCAGAGCCTGTTGCCATAACAGACGCCAATTCTTCACTATAGTTTGACGTGAATTAAATAGAGCACCTGATCATGCGAATGATCAGGTGCTTCTTTAGGTTTTAAATGGAGAGATTTTATGCACTGGATTAAGCAGCCTATTAGATTGCTATCATTATTATTCATAACCAGCCAACTGCTTCACGCCGCACCTTTTGTTCCAGAAAGTGACCAACAAATTCTTGAGACGTTACCCTCCGATTCACCCCCTGCACGCTACCTCAACTCAGACAGTTTTTCGTCTAGTACGAGTACCGTTAGCCCCGAGCAAACCAGCCAGCTTTTAGAGCGCGCTTACTTACAGGGCGATCCACGTGCGCTAGGTCAAGCACGAGCGCAGCTCGATCAGACCACTGATCAAAGCGTAGAAACCCTCATGCTACGAGCGCGTGCACTGCAATCAGATCACCAATTCTCTAAAGCGAAAGAGCTGTTGCAGCAGATTCTAAGTAAAGATGCTGCTAATCCAGACGCCCTATTGACACTATCTTCTTTGTTAGTGGTTCAGGGTCAATTTGATGAGGCCATGGACTACTGTAAAAAACTCACTGATTCTTCACTGCGCGTCTATCAATTAGCCTGCGAGGCTCAAATCCAAAGCATGTCCGGCGAACTTACCCAAGCAAAGCAAAAATTAAGCGGGCTAGCTAGTATTGCTTCTGGGCTCGACTCATCGACTGCACGCTGGATTTACCTAATGCAGGCCGACGCAGCACTGCGCAGCCAAGACGCTTCCCTTGCTGCACAAGTTTTTAGCGTTATGGACGACCAAACTGTGCCCGCTCTTATGGCGCGTGCTGATTGGCTACTAAAAAACGGAAAGTATCAAGAAGTGCGTCAACTGCTAGAAGACCACACCGATAAAGACGCGCTGTTGCTGCGCCTTATCACTGCCCAAATTAAGCTGAATGACCCTAAAGCCCAGCAAAACTTAGCGCTTATGAAAGAACGCATTGAGGTATGGCAGGTACGCCAGGAAAATGCTCATATGCGTGAGCAGGCCACTTATGCCGTGCTTGCCAACCAGACCGACTCAGCGCTCCAGTTGGCTCGTGAGAACTGGCAAGAGCAGCGCGAAACGGCGGACATCTTAATCTATGCGACAGCAGCAATCAAGGCGGGTAGCCAAAAAGACATCAAACAGATACGCCAGTTTATGCAAGACACTCAGTTTGAATACCCAGCACTTGAGCGTGATTTACGCTTAGGTAAAATCAGTGGTTCAAGCACGCAAACTCTAAGCGCGGAGACCCCATCATGAGCGCATTTAACAGGCTCACTTGGAGTCACACCTGTCGTTACTTGACGCTACTCTTGCTAGCGATGACTTGCACGGCGATACAGGCACATGAATCTAGCACAGCCTACTTAAATCTAGAACCGAGCGACTCTGAAGGCGCAGCCGATATTGTCTACAACGCCGAGTACGAGTTGTCGCTTCGAGATCTGGCTTTGCTGGTAGATATAGACCCAAACCGAGACAGTCAGGTCAGTTGGGCGGAGGTTAAGTCACAGACGACGCTTATAAAACAGCTAATCGCAGCCCAAGTGACATTAAAAACTGGTACTCAATCTTGCCAAATGACAGATTTTGCGCCATTGGCAATCAATACGCGCGGTGGGTTTAATTATTTATACACCAATTTTAAACTGGAGTGCGCAACACCTATTTCTGGGTTGAACTACCAGATACTAGCAGGTATCGATGCCAACCACCGCTTGATCCTGACTCAAGCCGGTGGTGACATACCTGTTCAAGTATTGGCCGTAGGGCAAAATCCGCTAGGTACAGATGCAGACTCTGGCTTGCTCTCTACTGCGATAAACTTTTTGAAAAGTGGAATACATCACTTGCTGATTGGCTGGGATCATCTATTATTTTTGTTTGTCCTTCTAATCCCTGCGGTTTACATACGCAAGCAAAAACAACTGATTGCCGTTGCCAAACCGCGAGCCGCATTAATTGAAGTTTTTTGGATCGCAACCTCCTTCACGCTAGCACACTCAATTACCTTGAGCTTAGCGGCTCTTGGGATCGTCAGTATCCCTCCCCGCTTTATCGAATCTTTAATCGCCCTATCTATAGCTTTCGCGGCTCTGAATAACTTAGTACCAATGCTGCGAGTTCGAGCCGTCTATCTGGCCTTTGTTTTTGGGCTGATTCACGGTTTTGGTTTTGCCAACGTGCTAGTAGACTTACCACTAGCGACAAGCGAGCGCGTGCTAGCGCTATTGAGCTTCAACATAGGAATAGAGCTGGGACAGCTGGTTTTCATCGCATTAGTATTCCCGATAGCGCTGTTACTACGTCATACGCGTTTTTATAAATCAGTCATATTTTATGCAGGTTCTCTGATCAGTATTGCCATTGCCTTGTGGTGGTTTTTTGAACGGATAATGTGATCGCGTTTTAGAGCTAACAATAAATTAAAGCTCACAATAAAAGTTATCTAGCAAAATATGTCGCTACTTATCTATCTCAAATCCACAAAAAAGGCAGCATCCTAGATAATATATAGGATGCTGCCTTTTAATTATTGTTGATATTTTAGAAAGTTATATAGTGAGTCTGATTACGCTTAGCTGCACTCACAGCATTTCGAACACATATCACATTTTTCACAAGTTGAAGGACTGGTACAGCCACATTTTGTACAGCTACAACTAGAGTTATAATGGATAGAAGATACCAATGAGTGCCGTTTATTTTTAGAAATACATTTCATAATAAATCCTTATTCATGACAATAGATGACTTATTGTTGCAAGTATTAGTAAAGTATTCAGTTACTTTATTGTCAATTAGTAGTATCAAGCTTGTGGAAATCAGACAGCTATACAATCAGAATGTGACTATTATCTAGTGACGATAACAAACTTTGATTCTAACTCTAAAGAACGCTCTCGAAAGCATGCAATGTTTGGGTCTATTGAGTAGTTTTGAAGAAAAAACAGAAGTCATTGAAACTAATCATTCGATAACCTCGTTGTTCATAGCTTTAGCCCAGTCTTTACATTCGCAGCGTACACAATGCTGATTGGGATTGGGTATATAATCGACATAGCCACAATGCATACAAGCATAGCAAGTTCCCGAATCTATCTGCTTGACTGCCTGATACTGATGGGGAAACAAAGGTAGACCGTAACGTATTTCATCATGCGGAAATAATAATATACTAAATTCACCATCCGTCTCTAGCAACCCGACCCGAACCTGACCCAGATGTTCAATGCCTTGCTGACGCATTTCAGCAAAAAATTCATCGTGTGACATTTCTCCTTTTTCAATCTTCTCGAGTACTAATAGGCCTCCTTCTACAATATAAATCGGTTTTCCTTCTATAAGATCTTCAAAAGGCTGATATTTCACGGTTAGCCAAGTGCACAGCTGATATAGCGAAATGACAAGCGCCATTACCAGTAGGGCTTGAATTAGCGGTAAATCCTCGGTAAACATCGGATCACCAGCGATAGAACCCAGTGATAAAATAATCGTCAGCTCAAAAATTGACAGTTGGCGAACGCCGCGCTTGCCGGTGAAACGTAGAAATAAAATAATCATGCTGAACATCACAACCACGCGTACGACGATTTCAGCGGCAAGTGTCCAAGTCGTGTCATGAATAAAGATACTTGCCCAATCCATGTGTTGTTTTCCTTATTCTAATTCCTAGGCATTGGCCTATAGTATCGTCATCTTTGGTAATTGTATTTGATAGTCAACTTTACTACTTTCAATAAAAGTGACAACCTCAATGCGGTTCGCAAATTTATTTTACCAGTTTTAGGTCTATGGTCTTTTCAGTATATATTAGTCAAGCCAGCCCTGTTTTTTCGCATAGGCAAGTTGATCAGGCGTATCAACATCATGACTGAGTTGATGATTGATGACGGTACTAATTTGATTGGACGGCAACTCCCTAATTAAGTGACGCAGACCTTTATCCCCTATCAGCGCTGACTGCCACTGTTTGAGTAGCTCATAACTAATTACTAGGGGTAAACCGACAATATTGTCTTTGTATTCATCGGCAGAGACCATTTCGTTTTCATTTAAACGCTGATAGCTGCTCGCAACCACAAGGGTCTTGCCTGCCAGCAATTCTATTAGATGATCTCTGTCCAATAAGACTTGGTCGACTCCCATAATTAACACCCGATCAATCGATACGCTATTAAGATGGGTTAGTGTTTCAATGCCTAGAGATAGACTGTGCGCCATACCGGTTTCAGGTACCGAATTGACCACAGTATGAATCTTAGGTTCTTCAATAATCAATTTCGCTAGCGCGTTGGCGATCGCTGGATCATTATCAGGAATAATAACGATGACGGTATAAGGTTGAGTGGCCAATACCAGTTTGGTCATATAGCCAACCAGCGCTTCGCCTTGCTTGCTTAGCAGTTGCTTGGATTGCCCAAGACGCTGACTCAGTCCGCTCGCTAAGATAATAACCGCATGGCTTTTAATCATGGGCATAACCATTCACATAGTCATTCACACAAGCATGTTCGGTTACTGGTTGTATTGGTGTTTGTTGAATGGATACTTGCACATTAGGTTTGCTGTCTAGAAGCACTGCTGGCGACGTTTGATCGTGAATCACCGCACTTATTTGTGCCATGATGCTTAGTGCCAATGCTTCAGGTCCGTCACCACCCAATTTATAGCCGATAGGATAATGCAATTTTGTAATGCCTGCAGCTAATACAGCAGGATTGGCGGTTGCGGCACTAATTTCTTTAATTAGGCGCTCAGTGCGATAACGGGGCCCTAATTGTCCAAAGTATTTATATTTATACTGAGAAGAGTGCTCTAATAATACAGCAAGGCGAGCACGGTCTTGGCTGAGACTGTGTGACATCAAGGCTACAGCAGCATTTTGGCTAAGCTCAATTAACGTCTCGCTATCGTCTAAAGATAAGCACATTACCGTATCCGCCTGAGGGAAACGCGTACGCGTTGCATACTGCGAGCGGCTATCTATGACCGTGACATGCCAATCTTGTAACTTCGCCATCGTCACAAGCGGCATCACATCATTACCTGCCCCGCAAATGAGTAGCCTTACTTGAGGTTGCAGTCGTTGTACAAGCCATTCTGTTTGTACAGTTCTGTCTTTAATGCCCTGTGCTGAGCCCTGCTCTACCTTACTTTTTATGACAACGTATTCGGCATCTTTTTTATTGAGTTTATGTTCTGATAATACTTTAGCCATAGCGAATAACGTATCTGAAGCATAAGGTACCGTTTGATTCAAACCACTATTAGCATCAACTGCAGTCATTTGTCCTCTATTGATATAAGCATCCAAATCAATTCGCATGCCAATTCGATGTTGAATATCTTTATTTTCATAATCATCGGATCTAATTAAAGTCGCCATCATTACTGGCTGTTGTGTGCGACGTACCTGACGGATTACATCTAACCAAGGGTTGGCTGTCGCTAGTCGTTCAAACAAGACATGCACGCGTCCGTTACATCCCAAACCAAAATTTAACTCGATGTCTAGGTCATCATTTTCGTCATCTTCAATGTCACCCTCTGTATCTGTCTGCTCATCGCCCGTTTGATAGACTTGTACATTCGCGCCGTTCCGAGTCAACCAAAACGCACGTTTGATAATATGCGGCTCTAAGCAACCGCCGCTAATCATCCCTACCGAACGTCCATCCGCGCAAATAAGCATCATAGCACCGGTACGGCGATAAGCCGATCCTTCGGTACGTACTACAGTTGCCAACACCGCATCGATGTTTTGCTCGTGTGCCTCGCTTGCAAGCTTGAGAATATCAGCAATTTGATTCATAACACCCCTTATAAGGTTATAAAAACCCGCCTAAGTAGCGGGTTTTTAAGATAAAAATAATGTGTATCGAAAAATTACTCTGGCATCTCATAAAGCAATTTATCAAGGGTAATTGGAAAGTCATAAACTCGTACGCCGACCGCATTGTAGACAGCATTAGCAATAGCAGCCGCTGCGCCTGCGATAGCGGTCTCACCAATACCTTTAATGTGCATCGGGTTGGTATAAGGATCGTCTTCTTCTACTAAGATGACCTCCAATTGCGGTACATCCGCATTGACTGGCACATGGTACTCAGCAAGGTCATGGTTGCATAGGCGGCCGTCGCGTTTATCATGGATAACTTGCTCCATCAACGCTGAGCCAATCCCAAACACCATGCCGCCATAGCACTGCGAAGTGGCCGTTTTGTGATTAAGGATACGCCCTGCAGCGAACGCGCCAGTCATGCGCTTAACCCGAATCTCGCCAGTTACTCTATGTACCGCAACTTCAGCGAAGTTGGCGCCAAAAGAAGCTTGGCGGTAGTTCTTACCGTTTTTACCTGGTTTGATTTGACCTTTGGCACTGAGTTTTTGCTCATCGTATTGAGCGATGATATCCGCTAATGAGTAAGATTTGAAATCGCTAAAGTCGTAGTCGGTCTGCTTAGACCGTGGTAAACCTGCGGTTTCGGCCATTTTATCGATAGCGCTGTTAGCGAAACCTTGACTGGTCTCCATCGCCGTCTCTATAACTGTAGGATCATGCTCACCTGCCTGCTTAATTTGCCCTTTATCCAATTGAATGGTGTCGGGATAGAGACCGACTTTGTCCGCCAGCATTTCACGCAGTTGTGCGCAAGCCAGATAGACACCACTGCCTGCACTAGCAGCGCCCCAACTGCCCCCTGAACCTGATGCCGGTGGCAGTGCACTGTCACCCAATTTCATCTCGATATGATCTATGGGCAGTCCTAATAAATCAGCAGCAACTTGAGAGAATACGGTATAAGACCCTGTGCCGATGTCAGTCATATCTGTTTCAATAACGGCTTTGACGCCAAGGTCCTTTGAACTATCGACTTGTAAGGTTGCGCGTGCTTCAGATTGTTGTAGCTGGTTACCACGTGCCGCAGCGGCCATGCCTGTACCTATCCACCAATCGCCTTCTAACTGACTGGCAGGTTTGGCATTACGCTGGGCCCAGCCAAACTGCTTGGCACCTTGATCCATACAAGCAATCAGTTGCCGTGTCGAAAAGGGGATGTCTTGGCTGGGATCCTGTTCGGGTTCATTGCGGCGGCGAAGCTCAACAGGGTCGATCTCCAACTGAGAGGCCAATTCATCCATAGCACATTCAACTGCAATCATTCCAACGGCCTCACCAGGGGCGCGCATCGAACCTGATAACACTTGATTCATATCTACCATTTGATAATGTACTCGGCGATTTTCCCCACGATATAAATAATGGGTAGATAAAGCAGTTGGCTCAAAGAAGGCTTCTCCTGGCAAATTGCTAGCAATAGTGTCATGAATCATAGTATTGATAACGCCATCTTTATCGCAGCCGATAGCGATACGCTGACGAGTGTTTGAGCGTCTTACCGTGGCTTCCATCACTTGCGGACGGGTCATAGTAATCAATACCGGACGACCAAGCTCTTTTGCCGCGATTGCTGCAGCAATTGATTCAGGCGCAATACCTAGCTTACTGCCAAAGCCACCGCCGACATAATAGGCAATCAGTTGTACTTGGTCTTTATTCAAGTCCAACGCGTCCATAACTTGCTGCTTGCAAGAAGCTATCATCTGGTTAGACGTGTACAAGATTAGCTTGTCCTCTTCCCAATGCGCCAAGGTAGCATGAGGTTCCATCGCAGAACTGTTCTGACTTGGGGTGTGATAAAAACGATCAAGGGTCACTTCAGAATCGACAAGCCCCTGCTCTGGATTACCTTGGACAGAGTTTTTATCCGAACCTTTTTTCTCATCAACGTCATGAGCGTTGGACAACTCTTTAGTAAAGTTTAGAGCTCCTTGGTCGGTCTCATCTTTATAAGTAACTTTTAGCGCTTTTGCGCCTTCTGTAGCGGCCTCAAAAGTCTCTGCAATCACCACAGCTATCGGCTGACCATGATAGAAAATCTCAGTCGCGCCTTGCTTTGGTGCTTTCTTTGCCCCGCCTTGCTGAGAATTACGTAGAAAATGTTCAGGGTCTGTAACCACTTTAATGATGTTGGGAATGCCTTCTAAAGAGCTGCTATCGATATTTTCGACTTGACCTTTAGCGATTGTAGCACTGACCAACACCCCATAAGCTTGGTTGTCTAAGTGGATTTCAGCAGTATAAGGCGCTTGACCGCTGACCTTTAGTGAGCCATCGACACGGTTGATTGGCTTACCAACCAACTTACTTGCCGTCGTACTGAATAAGGATTCAACAGGCTCATCCATGGTCATCTTTTTGGTAGGTTCTGACTGAACTCCTGAATTAAATAGTGCCATGATTATGCTCCCTCGCCCGCTAATGCGCGCTGAATGACTTGTTTTAGTAGGCGACGTGTTAACGGTATTTTGAAGTCGTTTTGGCCACTGCCTTTAGCCTCTTTCAACAATAAATCTGCGGCTTGCGTGATAACGTCGTTGTTACCATCGGTATCGGTTAATAGCGCCTCAACGTCTTCATTACGCCACGGCTCAGTACCGATACCACCAAACGCCAATCGCACTGTCGTCAAGCTACCATTATCATCAGCATCTATTATTGCGGCACAAGATACCAATGCAAACGCATAAGACGCGCGGTCGCGCACTTTGTCATAAGTGTGCATGCCTTTGATAGGTGCTGGTAGAACAACATGAGTAATCAGCTCGCCGGTCTCTAGGACAGTCTCAATATGCGGAGTGTCTTTTGGCAAACAATAAAAATCTTCAATCGCAATCTCGCGAGTAGAACCATCGGCCTTTATAGTCTCGACAGTGGCACCTAGCAAACGCATAGCAACTGCCATGTCAGAGGGATGCTGAGCAATACAAGCCTCACTCGTCCCTAAGATGGCAAGCGTGCGGTTCTCACCATTAATGGCTGGACAGCCAGAACCCGGCTCGCGCTTGTTACAAGGACTGTCGGTTTGATAAAAGTAATAGCAACGGGTGCGCTGTAATAGATTACCGCCTGTCGTGGCTCTGTTACGCAGCTGTCCAGTTGCCCCTGCCAAGATCGCCCGTGATAATACAGGGTAATTTTTAATAACGTCAGGGTGCGCTGCCAAATCACTGTTGGTCACGAGCGTACCGATACGTAGACCACCATCAGCGGCCGTTTCAACTTGTTGTAATTCTAATCGGGTAACATCGACCAGTTTGAGTGGGGTTTCAATCTCTAGCTTCATCAGATCTAGTAAATTGGTGCCACCAGCAATAAATGAGGCATCGGTAGGGCTGGCATAATTCGCTGCTTGCTCTGGTGTATTGGCACGGCTATATTCAAAGCGCTTCATGAGCGACCTCCTGATGTGCTACTGGCAGTGTTATTTTTGTTTTTTGCTGACAGACTACCCAGCTGCGTCTCACTCGGGGGTGGCGACCAAATGCCACTTATGGCTGATGATTGATCAGTAGATTTCGTAGCCTGCTCTGTTATTTGGCTCTCCAGCACTTGTGAGATGGCTTTGATGATGTTGGGATAGGCCGAACAGCGACAAATATTGCCACTCATACGCTCAGCAATTTCTTGTACTAGCAACCCATTAGGAGTCTGTAAGTCAGTAGTCACATGACTTGGCCACTGTTGCTTGACCTCTTCTATCAATGCCGTCGCTGAACAAATCTGGCCGGGCGTGCAATAACCACACTGAAAGGCATCGTTGTCTTTAAACGCTTGCTGCAGCTCCGACAGCGATTCAGGCATACCAATGCCTTCAATCGTCGTAATATCATCGCCATCGTGCATGACTGCTAGTGTCAAGCAAGAGTTAACTCGTCGTCCATTGATGAGCATAGTACAAGCCCCACATTGGCCATGGTCACAGCCTTTTTTTGGTCCGGTGATGTGCAGGTGCTGACGACAGACATCAAGAAGTGTCGTCCGCGTATCAAGATTATCAAATTCATAATCCTGCTGATTGATTGTTAACGTCAAGTTAGACATGCTGGCTTCTCGCTGGCGAATGATAATAAAATTTTAGATGAGGTCTTGCGGCTAGTCTATATATTAAATGTTAATAAAAATTTTCTGACTTATGAAAGGGGTTAGTTATGTTTGTCTTGATCTCTCTTAACTTCTAATTTTTGAAATAAGACGTCAAATCAATGGATTGCCGTAGCAAAGATGATTTATGAGTGCCCAACATTTCTTCTACTCCTATCTAAATAATTTGTTATTTGATAGAAATAATATACCTAGCAAAATTATTCGATTAAATAGCTTTTTGAGTCAATAAAAGGGTTTTTCTATGGCTTCATGTAATTTCTCGATCCTGTTTATCAACCCTTTAGTAGAGCGCAGATTAAAAATAGCTGGAGTAACGCATTAAACGTTTGATAGGAATCAGTCCAAAAAAAACGCAAAAAAAGGCAGCCAAAGTTAGAGTAACTTGACTGCCTTTCATATTTAACTGCCTTTCGTATTTAACTGCTTTTAGTATGTGCTACCCAATAAGACTAACGTTCCAATAAAAAGAGTCTAAGAAGTTTAATGAGTTAAAAAGTATTAACCATTAACTTCTTGTTTAACTGGATCTACCTTAGTAATAGTAAACCCAGTAAAGCCAAATAATATCGTCAGCAGCAGCGACAGATAACAGAAGAAGGCATAAGGCAGATACTCAAGCACTGGCACGCCTAATGCTTGGCTGATAAATACACCACACACACTCCAAGGCACCAGTGGATTAATCACCGTGCCAGCATCTTCAATGGTACGAGATAAGTTCTTAGGATGTAGATTTAAGCGCTCAAAGGTAGGACGGAAAGCGGTACCTGATAATAGGATACTTAAATACTGCTCACCGATTAGGACGTTGATACTTAAGGCTGCCATAGCGGCGGCAAAGATAGCGCGACCTGAACTGGTCAGCATATCTCTGATACCTAACAGCAGCGCAGGCAAGATACCCAATGCGCTTAGCAGACCACCTAAACTTAATGCCAAGATAACAATAGTCTGTGTAAAGAACATGCTCTGCATACCACCGCGTGAGATCATGCCGCCCACTTCGCCTAGCTCTAAGTTTTCGGCAGGAGCATAGCCGCCAAACATGTAGCCGCCTAACTGTCCGATACTGGGGGTACTGTGCAAATAGGTAATGATTAAAGCGGTAGCAATCGTGTAAATGATGGTATAGATAGCATTCACTCGGCAAACCGCCAAGACAACTAGCACAATAAACGGTAGTACTGAATAACCATGCACTAAGCCGCTATCAACCAGCTGCGACTGCAACAGGGTAACTTGACCTAAATCGCCGGTACCCGCCTGCCCAGAAAAGAACCAAAACAGCCCCGCAGTGATGAGCCAAGCTGGCACAGTGGTATACATCATATTACGAATATGCTCAAACAAATCAATGCCCACGACAGAAGAAGCAAGCGTACAAGTATCTGATAGTGGGGACATTTTGTCGGCAAAGAACGCGCCTGAGACTATGGCACCTGCAGCGATAGCTACGTTGGCATCGAAGGCATTACTCATCCCAATAAAGGCCACGCCTATAGTCGCTGCCGTGGTCAAACTACTGCCCAGCGCTACCCCGATAATTGAGGTCAAGACAAAGGCAGAGATATAATAATACTGCGGAGATATCAGCTCAAAACCATAATACATAACGGTGGGAATAGCGCCCGACATCATGAGAGCGGCGACTAGCAATCCAATAAAGAATAATAAATAGATAGCACCAATACCACTGGCGACGCCTGAGGACATTTGTTCCTGCATCTTCTCAAAGCTTAAGCCCTTAAACATACCTAGGGCCAGCAAAACAGCAATAGCAAGCATTAATGATAGGTGCGGAACCCAGCCAAAGCCAATCATGGTGACACCCATAATCGCGATGACAACGCTAGCAATGATAAAAGCTACCTTAGGAGATAGCTCGGTAAGTACTTGTGGAGGCATAACACATCCTTATGTTGCCAATTTGGTTTGGATTCTTAGAATTTTATTTAGTTGTTATAATTCAGGAGCTATATTGTACGCACTATACTTTACAGGCTCTAATTGATTTAGAGCCTGTAAAATATAATTTAGAGACTAGGATTATTTATCGAGCAATTTATCGGTTTTTGCTGCCATGATAAAGTCATTACTATGCAGGCCTTTAATGCTGTGCGACCACCACGTAACAGTCACTTTGCCCCATTCCACTAACATGCCAGGGTGATGACCTTCCTCTTCGGCAATATCTCCCAGTCGATTGGCAAATGCCATAGCCGTAACGAAGTTTTTAAACTTATATTTACGCTGCAATTGATTGACGCCATCAACATTAATCAATGACCAATCAGGAATCTGTTTTAACAGCTCGCTTGCTTCTGCATCGCTGACTTTTGGCGCGCCAATACGGCAGACTTCACAGCTGGCTTGCGATAATTCGGACATAATAATCTCCTTGGTTTAAATTTATTCTATTGATAATTTATTTGATGACTAATTTATAGAAGCAATATTTTAAGTGATAGACAACGATAGGAACAAAGTAGCTCAAAAACGTACTAATGCTTATGATCTTTATTGTATGCGGTATAAATACTCATGTCAGTTAAGCTAATGACAGCTAGGCTAATAAAAGCTAGAACGTCTCTATATATAAATATCTTTATGCATAAGTAGCGTCAAATAACCCAAGGCTCATAGCCTTTTTGACATAACCCATGATGTCGCTATTCAAAATATCAAACAGCGTATCTAAATCGTCGATGGCGTAATAGATGGGCTGGATGTGATCAATACGATAAGGGGTGCGCAAAACATCCAACAAATCAAATTCCCGGCAGTCCGGCTCGTCGCTTAGGGCATATACGGTCTCAGAGGGAGAGCTTAATATACCGCCGCCATAAATTCTACGAGATTCCTTACCTTGGTCACTGCTTTGTCCAACCAAACCAAACTCGATGGTGAACCAGTATAACCGGGCCAGACACATCCGCTCTTCTTTACTGGCATTTAATCCCAGCTTGCCATAAGTCTCGTTAAAGGCAGCAAAAGCAGGGTGAGTAAGCAGAGGACAATGCCCTACAATTTCATGAAAAATATCAGGTTCTTCGATATAGTTCATATCCTCAGAACGACGGATAAAGGTAGCTACCGGGAAGCGTTTATTGGCTAAGAGTTTAAAAAACTTACCAAAGCTAATCAATGCAGGCACGGCAGCAGTCTGCCAGCCAGTGGTGTCTTGTAGTACCGTGTCAATATCATAAAGTTGTGGGATTTTGGTCGTAGGTAGGTTTAGCTTATCCAACCCTATTAGATACTCTGAGCAAGCACGATTGGGTATTTGCTTGGACTGACTGTCAAGCAACGTTTCCCACGTAGCGTGCTCATCGTCACTATAATCAATGTGACCATTGGCATCGATTTGATGCGACACATAGGGTTGCTTTTCATTGCTAGTCTCGCCGCTATTAGCATTGGGAGTTTGAGTAGTAGAAGCTGTGCTTTCCATGCCTGCTGTCCTTCTGAAGTCAGTTCAGTATAGTTGTACTACCATGCCATCTTCGCTAGACGTTTAAGTGTTACCGTCTTCGCTTGGTTTTTTGGTAGTAGTTTTATATTGAACTCATTATTATTTTGTTCTGAATTTTGGGTGGTGTTTATTAGCGATGCTTTATTCGCAATATTTTGATAGCGATACCTTAATAGGGGCAGGACAAACTCTTTTCTGTCCTGCCCGTTACTGTTACTGACTGAACTATTTACTGTGATTCAGTTTCAGTTTGACCAATAACGCCGCGGTTGATTTGGTCGCGTTCTATCGATTCAAATAGCGCTTTAAAGTTACCTTCACCAAAGCCGTCTTCATAATCGCCTTTACGCTGGATAAATTCGAAGAATACTGGGCTACCAAGGATAGTTTCAGAGAAAATCTGTAGCAGTAGGCGTGGCGTACCCCCTTCTGTTGTACCATCTAACAAGATACCGCGCATCTGTAGGTCGGAGATATTCTCACCATGTCCCGGTAGGCGCTCATCAAGCATTTTATAATAAGTATCAGTTGGCGCTGTCATTAACGGAATACCGGCGTCTCTAAGCTTATCAATACTGGCAAATAAGTCATCACTTGCTAAGGCAATATGCTGAATACCTTCGCCATTAAAGTGCATCAAATACTCTTCGATTTGTCCGCCGCCTTGCTTAGACTCTTCATTCAATGGAATACGGATTTTGCCATCAGGGGCGGTCATCGCTTTACTGGTCAGACCGGTGTGTTCGCCTTTAATATCAAAGAAGCGAATTTCACGGAAGTTGAATATGCGCTCGTAAAAGGTAGCCCAATAGGCCATACGACCACGGTAAACGTTGTGCGTGAGATGATCGATGACCTTAAAACCATGACCCACAGGATGCTTGTCAACTTCTGGAAGAAACTCAAAATCGACATCATAGATAGATTCACCATCTTCAAAACGATCAATCAAATAGATGAGTGAGCCGCCGATACCTTTGATAGCGGGTAGTCTAAGCTCCATAACACCAGTGGGTACCTCTACTGGCTGAGCACCATTTTCAATGGCGAGCTCATAAGCTTTCTTGGCATCTTTGACGCGAAAGCCCATGCTAGTCGCCCCTGCTCCATGCTCTTCAACAAAATAGCTGGCTTGGCTTTTTGGTTCACGGTTTAGTATGAGGTTGATGTCACCTTGACGGTATAAAGCGACATCTTTAGATCTATGGTTGGCAACATGAGTAAAACCCAGCTGCTCAAAAAGTGAGGATACCGCTTCAGGTTCAGGTGAGGCGAATTCAACGAAGTCAAAACCGTTTAGACCCATTGGGTTTTCAAATAAATCTGCCATTGCAATCATCCTTAATTTCAATTGGTGGTATAAAAACCATAAAAATATAATGCTAAAAAATAGCTTGAATCAATAATTCCTATTGACGATGCGTTTATATTAGATTAGCTTGATTTATAAGACTAATTGTATTTAATGATTTATTTATCAGGTTTCCTTATGAATGTTAGTATTCGCCAGCTAGATGCTTTTATCAAAGTCGCTGACAACGGCAGCTTTACTCGTGCCAGTGAGCAGATGCATTTGACCCAGTCTGCTGTTAGCGGATTGATCAAAGAATTAGAGACCAATCTTGAAATCGTGTTGTTTGATCGCACTACTCGGCAGCTGTCTTTATCTACGGTGGGGCGAAATCTGCTGCCACAAGCTCGTAGAGTCCTCAATGAAATGCACTTGTTTGTCAATGAAGCGAGCAGCTTGACTAGCCTAGCGCAAGGTCAAGTACGATTAGCCGTATCGCAATTTGCCGCCTCATCCATGCCTGCGGTAGTGGCACAATTCACCAAAGAATATCCCGATATTAGCGTGTCTTTGTTAGATTGCTCAGCAGAAAACGTGCTTGAACACATTCAAAATATTGAGGTAGATTTGGGGGTAGGAGTAGAGCTTAGCTTTATGGAGGTAGACGATGACGTTAGCGCCGATTTGTTATATCAGTTGCCGTTTTGCGTGGTGATGCCTGATGATCACGAACTGGCGCATCATAGCGAGATAGCTTGGCAACAGCTGCTAGGAACCCCGCTAATTACTCTAAACGGTCCTATTAACGAGCAAGTATCCGCTGAGCTGGATGAAGCCGTTGCTACCCATATACAGCAGGCGCGCTATAAAGTGAACTTTATGTCCACTGCGCTTGAGATGACCCGTCAAGGCTTTGGCATCACCTTATGTCTGCCCTATATGCCTGAGGTTATTGATTGGGTGAGCGCAAATGGGTTGCAAATGCGGACGCTATCACAACCTGTTAAAATGCGACGATTTTTTATTTATCAGCGCTCCTCTCGAGGGTTGTCACCTGCTAGTATTATTTTTAAACAGTTTTTACAAACCTATTTTGACAGCCATTTCAACGATTTACAGAGTTTTTGAGAGAGATTTAAAACATATTTTAATAGCTAAATGCACGAATTAACGGGTTATGGAAAAATCTAACGTTGAGTTAATAATCAAACTGGTCTATGCTTTTTGACGGCTCAATTTATATTTTGTTGTATAAGAAAATAAGGGAAATAACATGTTTGAACGTATCGACTATTACGCTGGTGACCCAATTTTAGGGCTTATGGAAAAGTTTTTGGCGGACAGCAATCCTAAAAAAGTAAATTTAGGCATTGGTATTTATTATGATGAAGCTGGCGAATTACCGGTACTCGACTGTGTAAAAACAGCCGAACAGCGCATTGCCGATCCTATTTCCCCTAGACCTTATCTGCCAATGGCGGGACTGCCTGGGCATCGCAAAGGCTGTCAGGAGCTATTATTTGGTAAAGACGCTCCCGTCTTGCAAGAAAATCGGGTCGCGACCATCGCTACTATTGGCGGATCTGGCGCATTAAAAGTGGGCGCTGAGTTTATTCACCAGTGGTTCCCGCAGTCCAAATGCTATGTTAGTGATCCTACCTGGGGCAATCACATTGCCATCTTTGAAGGCGCTGATGTCGAAGTTGGCACCTACCCTTACTATGATAAAGCCACCAGTAGTGTCAGATTCGATGACATGGTCAGCTTTCTTGAAAAGTTAAATAAAAATGATGTGGTGTTATTACACCCTTGCTGTCATAACCCAACCGGCTTGGATTTGACCCAAGCGCAATGGGATACAGTGCTAGAGGTCATTCAACAGCGTGAACTGATCCCATTTATGGACATCGCTTATCAAGGTTTTGGCGAAGATATGGACAGCGACGCTTATGCCATTCGCAAAGCCGTCGATATGGGTCTACCCTTGTTCGTCAGCAATTCATTTTCTAAAAACTTATCGCTATACGGCGAGCGGGTTGGTGGTCTTTCAGTCGTTTGTCCTACCGCAGATGAAGCCGAGCGAGTCTTTGGTCAGCTCAACTTTATAGTCCGTTGTATCTATTCAAGCCCACCATCACATGGCGGACGTGTGGTCGATATCGTTATGAATGACGAGCAATTACACCAGCAATGGGTTGGCGAAGTTTATGGCATGCGTGACCGTATCAAAGCCATGCGCATGAAGCTCAAATCAGTGCTAGAAGCCAATCTTCCTGAACACGACTTTGACTATATTACCCGTCAAAACGGCATGTTTAGCTTTACCGGACTGACGCCTGAGCAAGTTGAACGCCTACAAAGCGAGTTTGGTATCTACATGGTCTCCAACTCCCGCATGTGTGTGGCAGGCCTCAATGTCAGTAATATTGACTATGTTGCCAATGCGATGGCAGAAGTCTTAAAAGACTAACGCTAGATTGCTTTAAGTAAAAATCTAATTTTAAAAAAGCTGGGCGATTGCTCAGCTTTTTTATTTAACGAGGTTTTTATTACACAGCACCTTATTCTGGAATAAGTCATTCTAAAGCAACCTATTCTAAGATAAGTCATTATGAAATAAGCTATTATAAAACAACCCATTCTGTAATAAGTTAACGAAAAAATACTGATTTATACGAGCCAGATAGCAAACCAAACAGCAAACCAAATAGCAAAAGAGTTACCAAAACTCCTTGCAATATGACTGGTTATAAATTACATTATTCGTAAGCAGTTAACTATAGCGTAATTTATTGCACTGGCTCTTACTACATTAACTAAGCTAAGCAATTAAACTAACTAAGCAACTATTACCTTAATTAAGCCACTTATACTAATTTAGCAAGGAGCATTTCATGTCAACGATTGACAAAAACCTCACTTCATTTATCGACATCGCTAGCGATTCTGACTTCTCAATTCATAACCTTCCTTATGGCATCTTCAGTGAGACTGAAGACGGCAAACGCCGTGCTGGTGTCGCTATTGGCGATCAAGTGTTGGACTTATCGGTACTTGAAACCGAAGGCCTGTTGACGCTAGAGGGTGGCCCCTATTTTGATCAGCCTACGCTAAACCCTTTTATCGAGTCCGGTCGCGACAACTGGACGAAAGCGCGTAAAACTATCCAAACCCTACTCTCTGCCAACAGCAAAGATTTAGGTGACAACCAAGACTTGCAGAAAAAAGCACTGTTTAAGCAAGCAGACGTCACCATGTATTTGCCAGTACGCGTTCCCGGCTATACTGATTTTTATTCTTCTAAAGAACATGCCACCAACGTCGGCACCATGTTCCGCGATCCTGACAATGCCTTATTGCCTAACTGGAAAGAGATGCCTGTGGCTTATAACGGTCGCGCCAGCACCGTCATCGTCAGCGGTACCGATATTGTCCGTCCTTCAGGTCAGCTAAAACCCAGCCCTGATGAGCGTCCTATTTTCTCACCTTGTAAGCGTCTCGATTTCGAACTTGAGACCGCCTTTATCGTCGGTCAACCTAACAAAATTGGTCAACCTATCGCTATTGAAAACGCCTGGGATCATATCTTTGGCATGGTGTTATTTAACGACTGGTCAGCTCGTGACATTCAAAAATGGGAATATGTACCCTTAGGTCCGTTTAATGCCAAAACCTTTGCTTCTGAGATTTCACCTTGGATTGTTACTTTAGACGCCCTGCAACCTTTTAAAACATCAATCCCTACTCAAGACCCGCAGCCACTGGCCTACTTACGTGAGAAAACGAGCGATAACAGCTTCGATATCAACTTGTCAGTAGAGCTGCTACCAGCAAACGCTAACAATGATGACAGCGCAACGGTTCTTTGTGAAAGTAACTTTAAATATATGTATTGGTCAATGACCCAGCAACTTACCCACCACACCATCTCTGGTTGTAAAGTAGAAGTCGGTGACATGATGGGTTCAGGTACGATTTCAGGGCCAACGCCAGACACTTTCGGCTCAATGCTAGAGCTGGCTTGGAACGCGACTAAACCAGTTAAACTTAACAATGGTGAAACGCGCAGCTTTATTGAAGATGGCGACACCGTAATCCTAAAAGGCCATGCCGAAAAAGACGGCATCCGTGTGGGCTTCGGTGAGGTACGCGGTACGGTATTACCTGCTTTAGAGTTTAATTTTTCTGAATAATTATCGGATTGTTAAAGATTTAAAGCACCAACCCGTTTCATAAATAAAAGCCCAGTCACAGCAAAGTTATATTGCATTTACTGTGACTGCCCTCTTTTAATTATTTGTCAAAAGGATATTGATAATGACCTTTAAAATAGAACAAATCCATCACGTCGCTTACCGTTGTAAAGACGCGAAAGAGACCGTCGAATGGTATCAAAAACACCTTAACATGGACTTCATCTTGGCATTTGCTGAAGATCATGTGCCTTCGACCAAAGCCTTTGACCCTTATATGCATGTGTTTTTAGATGCCGGTAACGGTAACGTATTGGCATTTTTTGAAGTACCCAATCAACCTGAGATGGGCTTCGACCCCAATACTCCAGACTGGGTGCAGCATCTAGCGATGAAAGTAAAAGACCGTGATACTTTAATAGCTGCCAAAAAGCATTTAGAAGAAGGCGGTATTGATGTTATCGGGGTTACCAATCATGGTATTTTCCATTCTATCTATTTCTTCGATCCTAATGGTCATCGCATGGAACTCACCTACGATGATATTACTTCAGAAGAAAAAGTCTCGATGATTACTGAAGAAATCAAGAAAGATATGCTTGACGAATGGTCGCGTACCAAACGTGCCCCAGGCCATACTCACTTTTTGCATGCTGAAGAGCTTGCCGAAGCCAAAGAGCATGTTCCTGTTGGGGAATAATTTCAGTGTTTAAAGCTTATAAACAGTATTAAGAGTGGCTGTTAATTAAAAATGGATTTTTATTAAGAGTCGCTTGTTATTAGCAGTAGTTTTCAAAAAAAGAAAGATAACCTATTATTGATATATAAATTTAAAAATTAAATTTGTAGTAGAGTAATACCCAACCATCAAGAAAGGATCTCATGATGAAAAAGAAATTATCTTTCGGAATAGCGTTAGCTGGTTTGCTTGCGATTTCTGGCTGCTCTGATAAAAATGAAACAGCGTCCACCGCTGGTGATTCTGTCAATCCTGACGACGTTACGGTACTCCGATTTTCGCACTTTATGCCAGCCACTGACGAAATTAATAAACAAGTTTTTGAACCTTGGGCTAAAAAAGTGGCAGAAGATTCAAATGGTCGATTAAAAGTCGAGATTTATCCTTCTGCTACCTTAAGCAAGCCTGGCGCTACCTATGATGCTACTGCTAAAGGCACGGTAGATATTGGAATGCAAGCTCATGGTTATACTGCCGGACGATTCCCGTTAAGTCAGATTGTTGAGCTTCCAGGTATTTCAAATACAGCAAAACGGCAGACTTGTATCCTTCATAAATTATACGATGATGGGGTCATTGCTAGCGAATACGAAGATACCCACCTTCTCTATATGATAGGAACAGGCCCAGGCGCCCTTCATACTATTGATAAACCTATCCGAACTCCAGCAGATATGAAAGGCATGCGCATTCGTCAACCTTCTGCGGTGGCCAGTCATATTATAGAAGCGGTAGGAGCTTCTCCAGTAGGTATGCCAGCACCTGATACCTATACCGCACTTCAGCGCGGGGTCATTGATGGGCTCAGCTTTGCTTGGCAACCAGTTCGAGCTTTTCGTTTGGACGACTTAGTTAATACGCATACTAACATTCCCTTTTATAGTGCCGCTTTAGTCGTCACCATGAACAAAGACAAATACGAAAGCTTACCTGACGATCTAAAAAAAGTGATTGATGATAATTCTGGAAAAGAGATGGCTGCTAAAGCTGCCAAGGTTTTTGATACGGCCAATGCCGAGATTATGGCCGAAGCTAGAGCAAAAGGTGATGTAATGATAGAGGTTCCAGACCCGCTTAATGATCCTAACTGGAGTGGCCCGCTAATAGAAGGCTCACAAAAATATCTTGATGAAGTGAGCGCTACCGGACTTGATGCTCAAGGGGTTTATGAAAAAGTCAAAGCAGCCAGTGCTGCCTGTAAAGTTTAATTTACTAGCCGTGTTAAATGGCATTTTGATCAAAAATAGCAGGGTTTTATACAACCATAACAGCTAAGCAATCTGATAACGTTGAGCGATCGCCCGTACTTTATCAGCCACTTCGTGTTGCTTACTCATGGGTAGCTGCTCTGAAGTGCCGATAATAGTAATACCATAGTCTAATGGTAGGTCTTTAACAAAAGCATCTGTAGCGCCATCTTTAGCATTGGCCAATTGCGGCAACAGTACCGGAATAGTAATAGCATTAATGCCTATTAACATATCCCCGGTGACCGTCGCATAACCTTGCGTGCGAATATCGGCCTGTAGCTGGGTAAAGTGTAGCCATTTATCTGATATTTCAGCGCTGCTTAATGTATCAGATTCGCCTTGCCATTCTGCAATTACCAGTGGTTTGATGACCGCATCTGGTTGATAGCTGGCAAACAACTGCCCTGTCGCTGAGGTGGTAAGCGGCATACGTGAGCCGATACGCGTGATGATACTAATCGGGCTGTCCGGTTCAACAGATTGAATAATAATGGGACCTTCACTAAACCACTTGGCGATTTGCACCCCGCAGTTTAGAGAGTCTTTAATAGCGCTGGCGGCCGTAGTCAGTCGCTGCAAGATGTTATTTTGATTGAGGCCTGTATGGCCCAAAGCTGTCAGCGCCCCTAGAGCATCGATCCGTTCGCCCAGCCCATAGCGTCCATCATCGAGCTTACGGGCATAGCCTTTACGAATGAGGCTAACCAAGTAGCGATGGGACTTTGCCGGATGCATCTGCATCGCTTGAGCAATGTCTTTTAGCATCATAGGCTCGTTATAGGCTATGAGTACATCTAATATCGACAACCCAATCTCAAGTGACTGCACGCCACCTTGGTTTTTGTTCGATGTTAAAGAATTATTTAAGGTTGAAGCGTTATCTGATGATGACATTATTTGCTCAGTTGCCTGTTTTTTGCTCAGTTAAATAAAGATACCACTAAATAAAGATAATGCTTGCTGCTTATATCCAGCAGTTTGAGAGAAGCTAGATTTCACTTTTAAGGGTATTAGTTTAAGCGCATTTGTTTAAAATAATAGCTTGCGACGACTCATAACACCTTGTTAATTTTAGCAGATTTATGATTGTGACTGATTATATACATAATGATGAGCGTTTGATACCTGCCCAAAAAGGAGAATAATGATGATGAAACTTTATAATTACTTTCGCAGTACTACCTCTTACCGTACTCGTATTGCCATGAATCTTAAAGGTTTAGATTATGAGTATATCGCGGTTAATTTGGCAAAAGACAAACAGTTAGAGTCAGCATTTAAATCTATCAATCCACAAGGATTAGTGCCCGTCCTACAGACCGATGATTTATTGCTCTATCAAAGCCCCGCTATTTTAGAGTGGTTAGAGGAGACTTATACACAAAATCCTCTATTGCCTAAAGATGCGGCAGGCCGTATGCAGGTACGCGCACTTAGCGCGATGATTGGCTGTGATATCCATCCTCTTAATAATCGTCGCATCTTACAGTATCTGCGTAACGAGTTAACGATTGGCAAAGATGAGGTCATGACCTGGTGCCAGCACTGGATGGACGAGGGCTTTGCTGCTTTAGAAAAATTATTGGCAGCAGATAAATCGCGTGGAAAATTCTGTTATGGCGACAGTCCAACGTTTGCAGACTGCTATTTAATACCGCAGGTCTCCTCCGCTCGTCGCTTTAAAGTAGACTTAACCCCTTATCCCAATATTGTCGCTATTGATGAACATTGCCGGTTGCTTAAAGCTTTTGATGATGCTGACCCTTCAAAACAACCTGACGCGCCAACAGCTTAATCTATATGATTGAAGGTTATTAAAACTGTTAAAAGTTATTAAATGAAGTGGAGTTTCAATTTTACTCAAACTCTAGGTGACTAAAAAGCCCCAGTTTAATAACTGGGGCTCCTTGTATCTGGTAGGCGTAGCTGGGTTCAAGATAGCGCCATCTATTATATAAAGATAAGTTAATATATAAAGATAAGTTAACCAAAATACTTGTTTAATCTGATCTCTATAAAATTTACTGATAGTAAAGTGCGGTGTCTTATTACACTACACAAACTTTCAAACCTATTTAATTTAATTAGAAATTGAACTCATATTTAGGCATTGCCATCTAGTAGATCTTTGATCCTTACTCTAAGAGTAATTTACCATAGTCAAACGTCATCTATTTTGTATTAATACCACTATTGTTAATTTATTGTCGATAAAGTCTCGCGACCATGCGGTGTGTTAAAGTTAATATTAGGACCAACAGGTATTATAAATGTTGGATTAATGGTGTCGTGGCTACCGTAATAATGCATTTTTATATACTCTATTGCCACGGTGTCGGCGATACCCGGAACCTGATATAAATCCCGCAGATAGCCCCAAAGATTAGGGTAGTCAACGATACGGTGTAAGTTGCATTTAAAATGACCTACGTAAACCGCATCAAAACGCACTAAAGTGGTAAACAGTCGCCAATCCGCTTCGGTAATAGTGCTACCTGTTAAATAACGTTGATTCTTTAAACGCACTTCTAAAGTATCCAACGCATTAAATACCTCACCCACTGCTTCTTCATAGGCGTCTTGGGTAGTGGCAAAACCAGCTCGATACACACCGTTATTAATCGCCGGATAAATGAACTCATTTAATGCATCGATTTCTGCCAACAACTCTGGCGGTGAAAAATTCCCTGCCAATGCGCCGACCTCATCAAATGCCGTATTAAACATACGAATAATCTCAGACGATTCATTGCTAACAATAGTGTTGGTTTTTTTATCCCATAAAATAGGCACGGTAACGCGTCCGGTATAATCGGCTTGAGCGGCGGTATAAATATTATATAAATGAGTAGCGTTAAAAATCGGATCGGCGATAACGCCTTTGCCAGGATTAAATGTCCAGCCTTCATCACCCATAAAGGCATTGACCACCGACATAGTAATCATATCTTCTAAGCCTTTTAGCTTACGATAGATCATAGTACGATGCGCCCAAGGACACGCTAAAGAGACGTATAAGTGGTAACGATTGGGCTCAGCTTTAAACTCGCTAATACCTGAGGGTCCGGCACTACCATCTGCGGTTACCCAATTTCTAAAGCTAGAATCTTTACGCTCAAAACGGCCGCCGCTCGATTTTGTGTCATACCATTTATTTTGCCATTGACCGTCAACTAATAAGCCCACGTTGTTCTCCTGTTTATTTTAGTTTTGATTGCTGGTTTGATCCAAAAATTACCATGATTAAAATTATTGAAAGCCTATAATAAGTCAGTTTTGGTGTTAGTCAAAAAGAGTCTACCACATGGGGCAGATTCATCTATGAGTGTTCGGCAACCAACAAGAAACGTGCACTGTCATCAGCGCTACGTGCCAAAATCTAGTTACCTTTTGTTAGTACCGCCATATTTTTTTGCTTTTAGGATGAGTCACTGCGTCTATTGGAACAATAACTCATCATTCTAATAAAAAAGACTTGCAAAGTTGTAAAAACTTGCTAAAATGCATGTCCTAAATAGGCGTATAGCTCAGTTGGTTAGAGCGCTACCTTGACATGGTAGAGGTCAGCAGTTCGAGTCTGCTTATGCCTACCAGATTCTAAAAGCCCCAGTTTAACGACTGGGGATTTTTTTGTCTGTAGAATATAGGCTTCATGATGACTCTACTGTTTTTTACAATGACCACTTAGATGTGACTTGGTCACACGCTGGCAGCCACTATATCCTGAAGTATGCTATGAGCATGCGAATGGGGCTGTTTTTACAATACCCCAGTCAAGACAGGTAACGCATCAGCATACACCAATGGCTAATGATAGTCCTATGGCGGCTGAGGTGGATGAGTTTTTGAGTGGGTTTAAAAAAAGCATGGACCGTGAATCTATCATTTTTAATTTTAGGACTAACTTTTGCCATAACAGGTTTGATATGGTGCTCGTGTTTGGCGTTATTAGCTTCACTGTTAAGTAAAATTTTAAGAAAAAACCCATCAGTTGAAACTATTTCAAATAAAATAAGTGGGATTGTATTCATTGGAATGGGCATTGAGTTGATGACTGAAAAGGCTTAAGAGACGTGATTAAGTCGTAACGCCCTAGGTAATAGCAAACTCATTGTTATATTTTTCAAATCAAGGTTCGTTTTCAAGGTATGGCTTAGCGAGACTAGCTAATAGTCCCTCATATATTCGTAACAATCCATTCTGATTGAGATAATTAGCAGAACTTTGATAATAAATATTCAGTTTCTGTAGTGGGTACCATCATCAAAATTTAAGTTATTGGTTTATAATGTAATGTTTTTTGATGGGTTCTGTTGGTATACATCACAGTGTACTTGTTAGTGGCATTTCGAGTGATTTTTTACATTAGAAGATAATTAACGTGTATATTCAATAAAACGGATATTAGGCGATTAATTATGGATGATAGAAAATTTATCTTACAGTCATTATGGATAAGCGGTCTAATTTTTATATTAACAGTCGTGCTTGCGATTAGGTTTTTCAGTATGTTGTAGTGAGCCTAACTACCAATAGCGATTATGATTTTATTGCATGTGACTCCCACTGTAGGAGCCACACACCAAAAACAAGACATTTCGGACTGGTAAAAACGGTTCTCGAAAACAACCCCATGAAGGTAATTAGATAGCCTATCGCTAAACTTAGCCTATCGCTAAACTTAGCCTATCGCTAAACTTAGCCTATCGCTAAACTTAGCCTATCGCTAAACTTAGCCTATCGCTAAACTTAGCCTATCGCTAAACTTAGCCTTTCATCTAAAAAAACTGAAAAAGAAAGTAATCTAGGCGCTAAATACAAGCTTAGAAACTTTGTTAATCCATCACTAGGAAATGAAAATGGGTAATGAGTTGAGAGGCAGTAATTTAGCTCGCGCAATGCTAGAGCGTGGTGATAAACAAGTATGGTGTGCTATCGATGATGAGAGCGACGAGCAAGCAATGATAGCTCATGATGGTAATGACTTTACAGCTTATATCGTATCGTTTAAGAACGGCAGTTTCTATTGTACTGGTGGTATGCCGTGGTTATGTGCTGTGCCAATTAAGATTAGCGAGGTCATGCAAAATGAAACCATCTGCTGATTCATACTGATTGAATAAACCTGCTAATTAAAGCGGGTTTTTATTGCCTGAATATTCTATATTAACCAATCTATAAATAACTTGTTAGTATTATTGTTGGTATTGAACAAAAAATAAATCAGTAAAAACTAAGGTTACAGCCGTCTGTTTACTTCTTACATAACAGGCCAAACGCCTAACCGCTATTCGTCATGTACTCTGCGCAAGTCCTGAATATTTAAGGGAAATGGGCACACCTAAAGAGCCGGAAGATTTGAAGCAGCATGCATTTTTACAATTATGCTAGTTGATTTGGATCATCTGCTAGCAACTCCTATCTTCTAGCCTAATCGCTGTAGTATCAATTTCCATCCGCTCCACACTCATTATGCAATGGCAGTATGTTATTTTTACCTAAGCCATATAAGTTAGTAAGTTTGGGCTTACTACTGCATATACTGACTGATCTGAATGACTGCGTCATGACATATTCACATATCCCCCAAGCTTTAGATAATACATCTGCTCGTGAGCTTGTCATGTGGTTGTCAGATAGATTGCAGTAGTTTGGTTAAACACACGATAATATGTGCTCTCTAAAAACTTGCTAAGGAAAGTTGGTCATGACGGACCCTAATAGTCATAGCGTTGAAAATATAAGTATTGAAAATAAATCGGCATGGAGCGTTTTTGTTATTTTCCTTAGATTGGGTTTAACTTCATTTGGTGGTCCTGTCGCGCATTTAGGCTATTTTCATGATGAATTTGTGATCCGCCGAAAATGGCTAACCGAAAATAGCTACGCCGACTTAGTTGCGCTTTGTCAATTTTTACCGGGACCAGCAAGCAGTCAAGTCGGCATTGCCATAGGGTTGACTCGAGCAGGATATACTGGCGCACTCGCTGCTTGGATAGGTTTTACCTTGCCCTCTGCTATAGCGCTCATTCTATTTGCCATAGGTATTACTAGTTATGGGGATATTATTCCAATGGGCGTACTGCATGGTTTAAAAGTTGCAGCGGTAGCAGTGGTCGCACAAGCGGTATGGGGAATGGGTAGAAACCTCTGTACGGATGTTACAAGAGTAACCATCATGGCTATAGCCGCCTGTTTTGTACTTTCAGTCCCCTCTGCATTGGGTCAAGTTAGCGTCATTACCATCGCTGCCTTGATTGGACTGGTGTTGTTCAAACCTGAGAAAACAGTCGCTCATGACCCACTACCTATAACTATCAGACGCCGAGTTGGTTTGTTCTGGTTGATTTTGTTTTTTGCATTACTGATTGGCTTACCATTGCTATCAGCACTGTACCCAAGTCATACCCTCGCTATAATAGATACTTTTTTTCGCGCAGGGTCGCTGGTGTTTGGTGGAGGGCATGTGGTGCTACCTTTACTACAAGCTGAGGTGATTCCAGCAGGTTGGATTAGTAACGATACTTTTTTAGCCGGTTACGGTGCTGCGCAGGCAGTGCCGGGTCCTTTATTTACCTTTGCCGCATTTTTAGGTGGTTCAATGAACCAAGTGCCTAGTGGCTGGTTAGGGGGTATGATTTGCTTAGTTGCGATTTTTGCTCCCTCGTTTTTGTTAGTGCTCGGTGTACTGCCATTTTGGGAGAGTCTACGTCAAAACTTGCGGACACGAGCAGCCTTGTCTGGTGTTAATGCAGCGGTCGTCGGTCTGTTGCTTGCAGCGCTTTATCAGCCGGTATGGACAAGCGCTATTATTGAAGCAAAAGATTTTGGTTTGGCTCTGATAGCTTTGGTTGCCTTGATGTTTTGGAAATTCCCTGCTTGGCTAGTAGTTATAAGTTGCGGGGTGGCTGGATGGTTACTAACTTTATAAGGTAGCGATATATGCGGGCATGTTATTTTTACCTAAGCCATATAAGTTAGTAGGTTTGGGCTTACTACTGCATATACTGACTGATCTGAATGACTGCGTCATGACATATTCACATATCCCCCAAGCTTTAGATAATTAGGACTTACGCAAAACCGAATAAGTATTGCTAACCTCAAGAATAACGTAGTAGCATAAAGTCATGAAAAAGCCCAAAGTAACCCGACTAGATTATTGCCAATATCTCATGGTGAGTCAAATAAAC